>JARSSO010000057.1 GCA_029624765.1 Candidatus Contendibacter sp.
CGGTACGCGATAGCCTCCGGCGCCGCAAACTCCGGGCCGCCCTCAACGATGACTACCGGTTGCGTCTGCTCTTCGGCCAGCCCAGCCCAGCTACCCCATAGCGCGATTGCCCTGATCCAGGGGGTGTGATTCAAAGTGATGCGGACTGCATAAGAGGATATCCGGCACAATATTTGCTTTTCAAACGGTCTCCAGCTTTCTGGAGACAATCAGGGCGCAGGCCAAATGAATCATCGCCAAGTAATTTCGTGCCTGACAAAAGTAGCGAGTCCGAATCGCCCGAAAGCCTTTGATCCAAGCGATGGTTCGTTCGACGACCCAACGGCGGGCCGGATGGGTTTTTTCCCCAGCCGCGATTTTTTCCTCACCGATGCGGCGAATGTGGGGAATATAGGCGTGTTCTTTCACCTCTTGCTCGACCCGGGGGTAGTCATACCCCTTGTCCAAGCACAGGTGCCGCGGCTGATCGGGCGTCGGATCGGGCCGCAAGAGGATATCCGTGGCCAAGGTCGGGGAGATCAACCGGCTATCATGCACGTTGGCGCCGGTCAGGGTGACCCCCAGCGGTATGCCCTGTTGGTCGACATGGAGATGAGTTTTGCTCCCACTCCGGCCCCGATCCGTCGGGTTGCGCCCCAGAGCCTCGTCTTCGAGGCAGACGGGTTGACCTCGCACGGGAGCTTGCATCAACGCCCCGTCCATGGCCTGCCATTCCCATTCAATCCCGTTCAACTCTTGATATTCTTCAATAGATAAACGGAAAATTTCGACAAACACCCCGGCATGCGCCCACCGCTGGAAGTGCTCGTGAACCGCACTTTTGGAACCATAACAGGGGGGTAGATAGCCCCACTGACAGCCCGTCTTGAGGAGGTAGAAAACACCGTTCAAGAGGCGCCGGAAATCCAGGGGCGGGCTGCCCCCCGACTTTTTCCGCTTGAAAGGCTCCAACAAGGGTTCCACTCGGTTCCAAAAACCATCGGAAATTTCGTGGTAGGCCATAACGTCCTCTCCAAAGTGATTGCCTTGCCTACAGCCTACCAAATTATTGAGATTAAGCATCTTTTGTGCCGGATATACTCTAATGCCGTATTGTCTACTGATACCGTCCAAGGAGATTCCCATGCTCACCACTGACCGCGACCGGGTGTTGTTGGAGCGCCTGAATTGTCATCCGCGCTTGCGGGCCCGGATGGAAAGCCTGTTAGCGGTGGTCGAGAATGCGGCGGGCGACTGTGCCAAAGCCGATGCGGCGGAACGGTGGGTGATCGACGAGCTGCGCCAGATGGGGAATGAAGCGCTGACCGCGTGGGCGGACGTGGGGTGGAGATGGCGTTGGCCCACGCGGAGCCGGACTGGCGGCCGGGCGGAAAAAAACTCTACTGGCACACCACCTTTGGTGCGATCGAGGTGATCGAACCGCCTTGGCGGAACGGGATGGGCATTGAGCGGCCGTTTAGCGCCGTGGCGGAAGTTGGTTGCTGGGGGAGTTCGCTGCCGCTGCCACGGATGATGACCGATTTTGGGGCTGATCATGCGTTTGGGCAGGTGCCGGCCAAGTTGCGGGAGCACTACGGAATTACGATGCCGGTGAGCACGATGCAACGGACGACCGAACAGCATGCCGCCGGGATCTACGCTCAAGAGGTCGCGCGGGTGATCGAACCCGGGACGACGGCGGGGGTAATCTTCATCGGCGCGCTGGATGGCTCGATGGTGCCGGTGGTGGAGCCGTCGCCGGAGACTGCGGACCACCGCAAGGGCAAGTGTTTGAGCTGGAAAGAAGTGCGCCTCAATCTCGTCCATCCGAAAGGCAGTGTCACCCCGGTGTTCGCGGGGAATTGTGCTGGCGGGTTTGAGGAAAGCGGACGGCAATGGGGGCGGTGTGCGGCGAAAGCGGGGTTCGGTCCGGGGAGTCAACTCCATGCCGTGAGGGCGATGGCGCACCCTGGATTGCGAACCAAGTTGCGAACCAAGTGGATCCGCAATGCGGGACCCAGGGGAGTTATTGGGTCGATTTCTTCCATGGGTGTGAGTATCTGGGCGCGGCGACCCCGGTCTGTGCCCCCGATCATCCGCGAGCGTGGCTGAACGTGCAACAAGAGCGACTGAAGGCGAACCAGGCGCCGGCGTGCTGGACGCGTTGGCCCCGTTCGTCAGCGCCAATGAGGACGACCCGGTGACCGCCTGTGCTCGCTATCTCCATAACCGCTTGGATCAACTGGATTATCAAGGCGCGATCCAGCGCGACCTCCCGATGGGGTCGGGGGAAATCGAAAGCGCCCACCGTTACATTATCCAAGAACGGCTCAAACTGCCCGGTGCCTGGTGGTTACCCGACCATATCGAAACGATGTTGGCGCTCCGGCTGAACCGGGCGAACCGGGAGTGGGAGGCCTATTGGCAAGGGATCGAAAAAGAAGCCGCGGGAACCAGTCAGGTCGTTGTTGCATCACTTTGAATCACACCCTGCGCGCGCCGCGCCATCTGCTGATCGTCTATCACTCCCAAACCGGCCATACCCGAGCCATGGCGACGGCGGTGCTGCGCGGCGCGCGGCGCGTGGCCGAAGTCGAAACGCGGCTGCGGATGGCCCTGCGCGCCGGCCTGGACGATCTGCTATGGGCGCACGGCCTGCTGCTGGGCACGCCGGAGAATTTCGGCTACATGTCCGGGGCATTGAAGAACTTTCTGGATCGCACCTATTATCCGGCGCAGGGCAAGGTCGACGGCTTGCCCTACGCCGTGTTCATCAGCGCGGGTAACGACGGTCGCGGCGCGCTGTCCAGCATCGAGCGCATCGCCCGCGGCTACCCACTCAAGCCAGTATGCGAACCGATCATCGCCCGGGGCGAACTGAACGCCGAGGTTTTGCAACATTGCGAGGAACTGGGCGAAACCATGGCGTCGGGGGTGGCGTGGGGCATTTTCTGAGGCTGAAGCAACGGCTGCGCGGCTGGGTCGGGCGGGGGCGAGCCGTGGCCAACCGCTTGCCGCCGGCGAAACGGCGATTGCTGTCCCGGCTCGCCCGGGGCGTCTGGATGGCGGCGTGGCTGTTCGCGGTCGGATCGGCGGCGGTGGTGCTGGCGCTGCGCTGGATTCCGCCACCGGCCTCCAGTTTCATCGCGCAGGGTTGGTTGAGCGCGCTGTGGGCGGGGGAGGGTGCGGCGCTTCGGTATGACTGGACGCCGATGGCGACGATTTCGCCCCATGCGGCGCTGGCGGTGATCGCCGCCGAGGATCAGCGGTTTCCCGACCATTTCGGCTTCGATTTGGTGGAGATCCGGAACGCGCTGGAGGACCAGGACGAGGGCAAGCCCTTGCGTGGGGCCAGCACCCTCAGCCAGCAGGTGGCTAAGAATCTGTTCCTGTGGCCGGGGGGCGGGTTGATCCGCAAGGGGCTGGAAGCCTGGTTCACTGTGTTGCTGGAGTTGCTGTGGCCCAAGCAGCGGATTCTGGAAGTCTATCTGAACATCGCCGAGTTTGGGGAATACACCTTTGGCGTGGAAGCGGCCAGCCGGCGGTTTTTCCACAAACCGGCCGCGCGCCTGACCTTCGATGAGGCGGCGCGGCTGGCGGCGGTGTTGCCCAATCCGCTGCGCTACCGGGTGGATCGGCCCTCGGCTTACGTCCTCAAGCGCCAGCGTTGGATCGAACGACAGATGCGGCAATTGGGCGGCGTGGCCTATCTTGACCAGCTTTGACGGGAGAACGCATGGAACCTAAACCTCGGGTCAGCATCCTCTATTGCACGCAATGCCGCTGGCTGCTGCGGGCCGCCTGGTTGGCGCAGGAACTGCTGACCACCTTCGAGGAGGAATTGGGCGAAGTGGCGCTGCAACCGGGGACTGGCGGGGTGTTCGAGGTTCGGGTCGGCGAGGAATTGATCTGGTCGCGCCGCCAGGAAGGACGGTTTCCGGAAGCCAGGGAGTTGAAGCAGCGCGTGCGCGACAGGGTCGCGCCGGAACGGTCCCTGGGCCATTCGGATCGCGCGAGCCCGCCGGGCTGATTGCAACAAAAACTTTCATCGGGAGCGCCATGCGAGACTTGCAAGTGATCGACGATTTCACGCCGGGTCGATTCGGATCGTCAAACCGGCGGTTGCTGAATACCCTGTTTTTTCTGGCGTGCGCGGGGGGGTTGGGCTTTGCCTGGTACGCGCAGTTTTACCTGGGGCTGGAGCCGTGTCCGCTGTGCATCTTTCAGCGGTTGGCCTTGTTCGCCTTGGGCGTGGCGTTCTTGCTGGCGGCCGTTCACAACCCCGACAAGCGGGGGGCGCGGGTGTACGGCGTGCTGATTGGGCTGGTCGCGGCCATCGGCGCCGGCATCGCCGGCCGGCATGTCTGGTTGCAACATCTGCCGCCGGAGCAGGCGCCGCGTTGCGGACCGGGACTGGATTACCTGCTGGAAACCCTGCCGCTGAGCGAAACCATCCGCGAGGTGCTGACTGGTTCGGGCGAATGCGCCAAGGTGGACTGGTCCCTGTTGGGCCTGAGCATCCCGGAGTGGACCTTGCCGCTGTTCCTTGGACTGGGCGTGCTGGGCGTGTTCGCCAACTGGCGGCGGCGCGGCTGAGGGAATTCAAAGTCGGCTGACGCGGCGGCATGTTGCCATCGTGTTTTTTGGCCGGCAGAAGGAAACCCTGGATGCGCTGGCCTGTTTTGATGCCCGCCAGGGTTTCCCGCCGGTGCGCTGGCTGGAGATCAACGGTAACAGCGGCTGCGGCAAATCGTCGCTGATGCGGGCCGGCTTGTTACCTCTGGTGGATCAGGGCTGGCTGTGGCCGCGCACCGGCTACGCGCAGTGGCGGCGGATCGGGCCGCTGATGCCGGGCGCGCATCCGCTGCAAAGAAGAATTCCAGCGTCGGTTGCAAGAGGCGATCCTCCAGACCATGCACCTCCTGGTCCTGATCGGCCCGCGAACCCGGCTGAGCCAATGGGTGGATCGCGAGATCGAGCTAAGTACCGAGGCGCGGGATGACGGCCCCGGTGCCGGCATCGTCGGCATCATCCTTCCCTCGCACGAGGATTTTTCCCGGCCCTACTACGATCCCGAAAACATTCCGGTGCGTCTGCACGACTTGGTTCAGAACGAATACGCCATCTTGGGTAAATGGACCGACAGCCCGGACCAACTCTCGCGCTGGCTCGACGAGGCGGAGCGACGCCGATATCGTCACCGCCCGGAACCCAGCCTGGGCGCGGCCGCGCGACTGTATCGTTTTACCTGGGACGCCAAGGTGGATGAATCGTTTCCGAATTTGGAGTTGCGATGACTCAGCCGCTGTTCAACGTGGTTGTCTTGCACCATGTCGCCGACCCGACCGCGGCGGCGCGAGTCAAGGCCTTGCGACAAGCCTTCGAAATTCCCGCGCCCGAGACGGACGCGCCGTGGTTCGCCACCGAACCCGACCCCTGGACTTATGTGAGTTGCGCCGCTTATAGCGATCCGGCGGAGTTCGAGCGGCGGGCGTCCGAGATCAGCAAGCGCGCGCTGTTCGTCATCCTCGTGACCGAGAAGATGGTCGATGATCCGGCATGGGGTGAATCGCTGAATATCCTGGCCCTGACTTTGCCCAGGAAGGCCGATCAGGACACGCGAAACGCCCTGTGTTTCGCCACCTTCGAGGCGGCGCAGGACAAGCTGCCGGGTCGCCTGCGGGAACGACAGGCGCCGGAAAGTTCGGTCTTGGGCGAGCGTCGCCTTCGCCCGCATACCCTGGCGCTGCTCGCTCTGCACCGCGCCCGCTTGCTGCTCGGCGCGGAGCCGAACAGGAACAAGCTGACGCTGTTCATCAGCCACGCCAAGGCCGACGGCCTGTTCCTGGCGCATTCCCTGCGTTCCTTGATCCAGGAAGTGCCGGAACTGAAAAACTGGTACGACGCGGACGACATCCAATCCGGCGAGGACTGGTCGGAAACCATCGAAGCGGCGGCGGCGAACAGCGTCCTGGTGGCGATCCGCGCCGACGGTTACGAGCAAAGCGCCTGGTGTCGGAGAGAGTTTGAAACGGCGCTGGCGCATGGCGTCCCTATCGTGGTCTCGGCCTGTTCGCGGCGTGGGCGGCGGAATCCCCCATCGCGCCGGAAGAAGGTCCCAGCACGGCGCAGGGTTGGAACGCGCTCGATTTCCTCCAGGCCATCCCGCTCGCTCAACTCGGTCAACAAGCCGGGTTGAGCGAGGAAGAGTACGTTCAGCTCCTCACCTCCACCGACGTACAGCGGGTGTTGAGCTTGGCGATCACGGGAATTGTCAGGCTGCGCACGGGGACCACCCGCAACGGTCCAGCGGTCAGCGTCACTACGTCCGGTTTGTGGATTTGTAGGTTGGGTTACGCGCCGCGCGCTAACCCAACCTACATCCCTGCTGATCGCCGAACCGACCTGGGAGCGGATCGCGCTGCCGTTTGCCCGCAACCTGGAGCGGCTGGGCATCGAGATGAGCGTGCGCCTGGTGGATTCGGCCCAGTACGAAAACCGGCTGCGCGATTTCGATTTCGACGTTCTGGTCGGTCTGAAGAATCCCGCCGTGGACAAGCTGGTGGATCGACTGATCGCCGCGCCCGACCGCGCCAGCCTGGTGACCCGGACGCGGGCGCTGGACCGGGCGCTCCAGTGGAATTTCCTGGTCGTCCCGCACTGGCATATTCCTTACGACCGAATCGCCTTCTGGGACAAGTTTGGCTATCCGGGGATAACGCCGCTGCACGGGGTGCAACTGGACACCTGGTGGATCGATCCGGCCAAGGACGGCGCCTTGAGCCAGCAGCGCGTGGCGCCAGGGTGGTTTGAAATCGTAGGACGGGTTAGTCCTTCGGCCCATGGGTTTTTTTGTGATGTCGATCTGGCGCTACCGACAAGCGTTTGAGGTCAGGGTCACGATGGAACGCCCGGTGACCGCCGTGTCTGGAAAATCGGAGAACACACCGTCGACTCCCAGGCAGAAGAATTGCTTATACTCCTCAAGGGGATCATCCTGGTAGTCCGCCGAGAGATAGCGGTCCTCATTGCGAAAGGTCCAGGCATGGACCAGGAGCCCTGTGGCATGGGCGTCGGCGATCACGCTGGTGGGTGCCAGGCGGGTTTTGTCGGCATCGTTCACCATGCCATCTTTGTTGCTGTCGTCGGCTTTGCCATCTCCATTCGCGTCCACGCCCTTTACACTGACGATGTAACGTTTCCAGGGACCGACGCCGTCCGCGTACTGGGCGATTTCCGCAAGACCCCGTTTGGTGACCAGATAATCGGACTTGCGCGGATCTCCAGCGACGACCCAGTCATAGGGCTGGGCCGGGATGATGGAGCCGTCCAAGGCCACGTCGTCTCCGTCCACCAACTGAATCAGCCGGACCTGGGTTTTTTGGCGCAATTCCTTGAGATTGCCGACCTCGAACGACTGAATGAACACCGGCGCCATCCGATTGTTCCAGCCATTGTTGTTCAGCACCTTGAGCAGAGTGTCTTCCAGTGGCAGGCTGACCGATTTGTGATAAGTCGGATGCTTGGTTTCCGGATATACGCCGATAGTGCGATGTTGGCGCTTCGCTTCCTGTTTCGCCAGGTCGATCACTTCCTGGAAGGTCGGCACCCGGAATTGCTGGTTGTAGGACTGGTTGCGGAAGGTTAGGCGCTGCTTGGCGTACAGGGTCTTGATTTCCGACAGGGTGAAGTCGTCGGCGAACCAACCTTCCTCCTGGATGTTGTCGATGGTTTTCTTGGTCTTGCGCGCGGCGAATTCGGGATGGTCGGCCACATCGGTGGTCTCGGTGATATTGACCTCGTGACGGACGATCAGTACGCCGTCCTTGGTGGACACCAGATCGGGTTCTATGAAATCGGCGCCAGCATTGATCGCCATTTGGTAAGCGGCGAGGGTGTGTTCTGGAAGATAGCCGGAAGCGCCCCGATGGCCGATGACCAACGGCGCCTTGCCATCCAGGGTCGGGAGCTTGTTGTCGGCGTAAGCCGGCATGGAACCGATGATAAAGGTAAAGGCTGCAATCACAGCCAGGGACAGGCTCTTCATGACAGTGCCTCCTGATTTTAGGTAAACATGGACCTCCTCCTCATAACCTTACAGTCATTATAGATGTTTAAATTATAGATTAATATGTCCCAAATTAGAGGTAAAAAAACCCGGCGAGGGCCGGGCGACGGGAAGGTCGGGCAATCAGGCGTCGGCGGGCTTGACGGCGGCTTCCATCAGCTTTTGCAATTCGCCGCTCTGGTAAAGTTCGAGGGTGATGTCGCAGCCGCCGATCAATTCGCCGTTGACGTAAATCTGCGGGAAGGTCGGCCAGTCGGCGTAGCGGGGCAGGTTGTCGAAGATTTCCGGGTCTTCCAGCACGTTCACGTAGGCGAACGGCAGGCCGGTGGCGGCGAGCGCCTGGGAGGCGCGGTGCGAGAAGCCGCAGCGCGGCGCTTCCGGAGTGCCTTTCATGTAGATCACCACCGGATTGGTTTCGACCTGCTCTTTGATGCGTTCCAAAACGTCCATCGGTTAACCTCGCGTGGATGAAGACTCAGGCATTGACCCGCGCGCCGGGGTCCACGTTCAATTGCAGCCACAATTCCAGCAGCGCCGCGTGCCACAGCTTGCTGCCCAGCAGACGGGTCAGATGCGCTTCCGGGGCGGCCAGGAGCCGGTCCAGGTACGCCCGCTGAAACAGACCGCGTTCCCGGCAGGCGCGCGAGTTGACGATGTCGCGCATGAACGCCAAGAATTCGCCGCGCACGAACTTGAGCGCCGGCACCGGGAAATAGCCCTTGGGCCGGTCGATCACCGCGTTGGGCAACAGGCCGCGGGCGATTTTCTTCAACACGTACTTGCCGTCGCCGCCGATCTTCAGGGCCGGCGGCAACTGCATCGCCAGTTCCACCAGTTCGTGATCCAGGAACGGCACCCGCGCTTCCAGTCCCCAGGCCATCGTCATGTTGTCGACCCGCTTGACCGGGTCGTCGACGATCAGGGTGGTCACGTCCAGCCGCAGGACCCGGTCGAGGTATTCCTCGGCGTCGGGTTCCGCCAGCCGTTCGGCGACGAATTGCGCGGTGTGATCGGGGCCATGCCAGGCCGGCGCGACCGTTTCCAGAAATTCCGCGTGATCGCGGTCGAAATAATGCTGTCGGAACCGCTCCAGGTCGCTGCCCGTCGCGGCGGCCATGCGCGGATACCAGAAATAGCCGCCGAATACCTCGTCGGCGCCCTGGCCGCTCTGCACCACCTTGACCGCCTGGGAAACCCGCTCGGCCAGCAGGAAGAACGCCACCGCGTCCTGCCCGACCATCGGCTCGGCCATGCAGGTCACCGCTTCCGGCAACCGCTGGAGCACCTGGTCGTTGGGAATCAGATACTTTTGGTGACGGGTCTGATAGCGGGCGGCCACCGGATCGGAGTATTCGAACTCGCTGCCCTTTTCCTCGGGCTGATCCTCGAAGCCGACCGAGAAGGTTCGCAAATCGCGGACGCCCGATTCGGCCAGCAGCGCCACCAGCAGGCTGGAATCCAGCCCGCCGGACAACAAGACGCCCACCGGCACGTCGGCCACGTCCAGCCGCCGCCGCACCGCGAGCCGCAGCGCGGCGTGAACCGCCTCGATCCATTCGACTTCATCGCGCGGAGTCGCCGGACGCAGGGCTCGCACGGTCCAGTAGACGCGGTCGCGCGCGTTGCCGCGCGCGTCAATCGTCAGCGTGGTGGCGGGCGCCAGCTTGCGGATGCCGCGCAGGATCGTGCGCGGCGCGGGGATAACCGCGTGCAGCGTCAGTTGATGGTGCAGGGCGACCGGGTCGATGGCGGTATCCACGTCCGGCGCTTCCAGCAATGCCTGGCTGTTGGACGCGAAGCGGAAGACACCCGGCGCCTGGCTGTAGTACAGCGGTTTGATGCCCAGCCGGTCGCGGGCCAGGAACAGACTGCGCTCGCGCAGATTCCAGAGGGCGAAGGCGAACATGCCGATTAGATGCTCGACGCAGCGTTCGCCCCATTCGGCGTAGGCCTTGAGGATGACTTCGGTGTCGCCGTCGGAGAAGAAGCGGTAGCCCTTGGCCAACAGCTCGCGCCGCAGTTCCCGGTAGTTGTAGATCGCGCCGTTGAACACCAGCGCCAGCCCCAGGTTGGGATCGACCATCGGCTGGTTGGAACGGTCGCTCAGGTCGATGACCGACAACCGGCGATGGCCAAAGAGCAGGGGGCCATCGGACCAGACGCCTTCGTGGTCGGGGCCACGCCGGGCCAGTTGCCGCAGCATCCGCCCCATCAGGGCCAGATCGGGTTTACCGCCGTCAAGGCGCAGTTCGCCGCCAATGCCACACATAGCGTTTTGTCGTCGCGGAAACGAAGGAAGGGTCGGGTTAGCGCGGATACTGGAGATTGGAGACGTTGACCGGCGGGCGCACGCCGGGCACGTTGCGGGCCAGGGAACCCGCCCGCAGATAAGCCTGGACATTGGGCGTGTTGCCGCTCAGGCTGACCACGCCCTTTTCCACCGTGACCGTGATGCTGGCGGTGGCGAGTTCGGGGTCCTGCTTGAAGGCATCCTTGACGCCGGCGGTGATTTCGGAATCACTGACCGTGGGGCCGCCGCGCCCGCTGGCGGCGCTGGTGGCGTTGTCGCCGCCGGAACCACCGCCCAGGCTAGCGCAGCCGGTGGTGGCCAGGGCGGCGAGGAGTACGGGAATCAGAAACTTGCGCGGGTTCATGAGGCGAGGTCTCCAAAGTCTGAAACGGGGGCGCGGCCTTGGGGCGGTTCCGCGCGGAGTCGGCGGCAAGAATAGCACACCCGCACCCGCCAAGCCCCGCGTTGCATCGGTTGGAACCGGCGTCTAGACTAGCCCGGCTTTCGCGCCCGGCCCCGGGATGGCCACGAAACTTGAAGCCGCCACGGGACTCCAAACGGGCGCTTACCCACCACCGAAATTTCCATGGAGAGACGACGCATGGTTCACCAACTGCCCGAACTGCCCTACGCCAGGAACGCCCTGGAACCGCATATCTCGGCGGAGACCCTCGAGTATCACTACGGCAAGCACCATCAGGCCTACGTCACCAACCTGAACAATCTGATCAAGGGCACGGAATTCGAGAATCTGTCGCTCGAAGAGATCGTGTTGAAGTCTTCCGGCGGCATTTTCAACAACGCCGCCCAGGTGTGGAACCACACCTTCTATTGGAACTGCCTGAAACCCAACGGCGGCGGCGAGCCGGGCGGGGCGCTGGCGGCGGCGATCAACCAGAAGTTCGGCTCGTTCGCGGCGTTCAAGGAGGAGTTCACCAAGTGCGCGGTCGGCACCTTCGGCTCGGGCTGGGGCTGGCTGGTCAAGAATCCCGACGGCTCGGTCGAATTGATGAGCACGTCCAACGCCGGCACGCCGGCGACCGCCGGCAAGAAGGCCCTGCTGACCTGCGACGTATGGGAGCACGCCTATTACATCGATTACCGCAACCTGCGGCCCAAGTACGTCGAGGCGTTCTGGAATCTGGTCAACTGGGATTTCGTGGCCCAGCAATACGCCTGAGCCGCGCCGGCTGAAGCAGCCGGGTCAGTTTGGAAAAAAGCCGGCGAATCCCGCCGGTTTTTTTATGAAAATTGGTGTCCATGATTGATATCCACAATGGATAGGAGAACCCGCCATGTCCTGGAATATCGCCCAAGCCAAGCAACGATTTTCCCAGGTGGTCAAGCAAGCCGCCACCGAACCGCAATTGATCTACCATCGAAGCCGCTTGGTTGCCGCCGTTATTGACGCGGAAGCATTCAACGCCTTCAACCAGTGGCGGGAGCGCCAGGGCGCGAAGACGTTGGGCGAAGCGTTCGCCGAACTGCGCGTGTTGGCCGCCGGCGACGAAAACCCGCTGCCCGTTCCCGAACGCCGGGATCGCCCCAACTCCTTTTTAGAAATACTTGATGAACTACCTGATTGATACCAATATTCTTAGTGAGTTATTACGCCCGGCGCCAAACCGGGGCGTTTTGATGTGGGCGGCGGGACAACCCATGGTGGGTATTTCCGCCGTCACGGTGGAAGAAGCCATTTACGGGCTGACCCGCAAGGCCAACCGCCGTCTGATTGATGGCTTTGAAGCGCGTATTGCCGAGCAATGCCTGGTTTTTCCCGTTACTGAGACCATCGCGCGTTGCGCGGGCGCGTTGCGGGGGCAATTTTCGGTGCGCGGCATCGTTCGCGACCAGGCCGACATGCTCATCGCCGCCACCGCGCAGGTGCATCAACTGACACTGGTCACCCGCAACACCCGCGATTTTGAGGGCTGCGGCATCGGCCTGTTAAATCCGTTCGGCGCCGATGCGCCGTGACCCATCATCCTGATGAATTCCAGGTAGTCCTGCCTATCGCGTGACGGGAGCCCACCTTTGCAAAAGGGGGCTTGGAGGATTTGGCCCTGCGGCGATACCCCAGGGTCGCCTAAAACCCTTCTCTTCCAAGTGTTGTACAATGTCAGTCGCTCGATCCAGTCGGATGTTGGAACGTCCGATTGCCGGCTCTTCTCCTCTTCCCGTTCGCAAAACCATAAAACCAACGGAACGCCCGCCGCCATGAATCTCGAAAAAGTCATTTTCGGTTTCTTCATCGTTCTGGCCGCCACCCTGAATTTCGGCTTTTTCATCGGCGACCTGGACAATCCCATCCACCACGATGTCTACGAGTTGTTCGCCGCCATCGTGGTCAACCTGATCGCGACCGTGCTGAAGTTCGGCGACCGCACCCACATCGGCGCGATCCACCTGTCCACCAGCCTGGTCGCCGACCTGCAACTGATGGCGGCGGCGCTGGTGTGGGGGTACAGCGTCCATGTGGCGGGCGCTGGCATGACGCCCGAAATCACCGCCAAGGTGGTGTCGCTCTCCGGCGGCGCCCTGTTCGCCAACGTGGTGTCGGTAGTCATCCTGATCGCCGAAACGATCATGCAAAAACGATGAATCCGGCCGCCTACGAAAGCACTTTCTTCCTGGCGTTGCGGCGGATGCGGGCGCCGCTGATCACGCTGATCCTGATCTACGCCGTCTCGGTCGCCGGGCTGACCGCGATCCCCGGTGTCGACGCCAACGGCCAGCCGGCGCGGCTGAGCCTGTTTCACGCTTTCTACTTCATCAGCTACACCGCGACCACCATCGGCTTCGGCGAGATTCCCTATGCGTTCTCCGACGCGCAACGGCTGTGGGTGATCTTCTGCATCTACTTGTCGGTGATCGGCTGGGCCTACTCGATCGGTACGCTGCTGGCGCTGTTGCAGGACCAGAACTTTCGCAACGCCGTGCGCCTGCAACGCTTCGGCCAAAAAGTCCACCACCTGCGGGAACCGTTCTACCTGGTGTGCGGCTACGGCGAAACCGGGCAACTGATCTGCCGCGCGCTCGATCAGCTCGGGTTGCGGGCCGTGGTGGTCGAAATCGACGAAAGCCGGGTCAGCCAGCTCGACCTGCACGGTCATTCGGTCGATATACCGGCGCTGGCGGCCGATGCCCGGCAACCGGAGGTGCTGAAGCTGGCCGGCCTGACCCACCGCTGTTGCCGGGGCGTCATCGCCCTGACCAACGACGATGGCGCCAACCTGGCCATCGCCATCGCCGCCCGGTTGCTGACGCCGGGTTTGCCGACACTGTGTCGTGCCGAGACGGTCGAAACCGCCAACAACATGGCTTCCTTCGGTACCCGCCACATCATCAACCCTTTCGACAAATTCGGCCGCTACCTGGCCTTGGCTCTGCATGCGCCGGCGGCTTATCACCTGCTGGAGTGGCTGACCGGCGTTCCCGGCGCCCTGGTCGCGCCTCACCGCGACCCGCCGCGCGGCCGTTGGGTGCTGTGCGGCCATGGCCGGTTCGGCAAGGTCATGGTCTCGATCCTGGAGCAGGAAGGAGTTCGGGTGACGATCATCGACCACGCGCCGCCGGTGGATGGCGGCGGACGGTGGGTGCGCGGCGACGGCGCCTGCGTGCCGGCTTTGTTGGCGGCCGGCATCGAGCAGGCCGTCGGCGTCGTCGCCTGCACCAACGACGACGTGAACAACCTGTCCATCGTGGTCACGGCGCGGGAGTTGAACCCGAACCTGTTCGTGGTCCTGCGGCAAAATCTGCAAGCCAATCAAGCCCTGTTCAACGCTTTCGAGTCCGATTTCACGGTCGTGCCGAGCCAGATCGTGGCCCGGGAGTGCCTGGCGATCCTGACCACGCCTTTGCTGGTTCCATTCCTGGCCGAGATCAAGCAGCGCGGCGAAGCCTGGGCCAGCACCCTGCTGGACCAGTTGACCGATCGCTTCGGCTGGGAAGCGCCCACGGTGTGGAGCGTGCGCGTGGATGGGGATCAGGCTCCGGCGCTTCTGCGCCTGTTGTCGGCGTCCGCCGGTCTTTCGGCGCCGCTGGGCGATTTGCTGCTCGACCCGCACGACCGTTCCCGCGAACTGGAATGCCGCGTGTTGTATTTGGCGCGAACCGACGATTCCACCGTCATGCTGCCGCATCGGCACACGTCGATCCAGGCTGGCGACCGCCTGTTGCTGATTGGGCGCCGCGCGGCGCGCGGCGCCCTCGACCTCTCGCTAAGCAACGAGAACACGCTCGATTACGTCCTGTGGGGTCGGGAAATACCCGGCGGCTGGGTTTGGGAGCGGCTCGCCCGGCTTCACGCGCGTTGGCTCGGCGTCGGCGACGCCCGTCGGGTCCGCGATTCCTCCGCCCTGGCCTCGGCCGGTCGCTTCAGGAACAACGATGACGGGGACGTTCAGTCGACGGCTGACAGGTTGATGCGTTGAGCGAGCGCGCGGACCTCGGCGGGGCGCGGCAGATGCGGGCCGAGCCGGGTCAGCTTGGCGGCGGCGAAGGCGGTCGCCAGCCGGGCGGTGTCGGCCAGCGACAGGTTTTCCAGTTGGGCGGCGACCAGGCCCGCCACCATGGCGTCGCCGGCCCCGACCGTGCCGCGGACGTTCACCCGCGCCGACGGGGCGCGCAACGCCTGCTCGCGGGTGAGGAACAAGGCCCCGTCTTCGCCCAGCGACACCACGACCAGGTCGGGCGCGGGCGAACCGTGCAACAATTCCCGCCCGGTGGCGACCAGGGCGTCCAGCGTGTCGAGCGGCCGACCGACCAGTTCGGCCAGTTCGTGCCGGTTCGGCTTGACGATGTTGGGACCGGCCGCCAGCGCCGCTCGCAGCGGCGCGCCGCTGGTGTCGAGCAGAACCGCGCCGCCCGCTGCTTGCACCCGTCGGGTGATGGTGGCGTAGGCGTCCTCGGGCATCCCCGGCGGCAGGCTGCCGGACAGCACCACCCAGTGGACGTGCTGGACCAGCGAATCCAGGCGTTGCGACACCCGTTCCAGCAACTCGGTCGCGGCCGCCGACGAAAACTCGGGGCCTGGCATGTTGAGGTCGGTGGTTTCACCGCTGGCCGTATCGACCAGCTTGGTGTTGATCCGGGTCGGACTGTCCAGATAGCAACAGTGGTTGGCGATGTTCTTGCGCTCGAATAGCTGCTCGAACGGCGCGGCGTTGTCGCGGCCGATCTGGCCGGTGACGGCGACGCTCACGCCAAAGTCCGACAGGCAGGAGGCGACGTTGACCGCCTTGCCGCCGGCGTCGATTTGCATCCGCTGGGCGCGATTGACGGCGCCGAGGCGCAGGCCGGCGATTTCGATGGTCTGGTCCAGCGCCGGATTGAGCGCGACGGTCACGACCTGGAGCGGTTCGGCAAACGAATTCAGAAAGGACATGGGGCGCGAACTCTCTGCAAGAAATCCCGTACTCGCCCACGGTCGGGCAATGCCGGAATCGCCCCCCGTTCCAGGGTCGTGATCGCCCCGACCGCGTTGGCGAAGCGGCACAGTTCGCGCAAACTCGCTTCGTTTCGGAACGTGGCCGGCTCGGCGAGCAAGCCTTGCAGCAAGCCAGCCATGAAGCCGTCGCCCGCGCCGGTCGCGTCCACCGCCTCGACCGGGAAACTTTCCACCTCGCCAGAAAATTCCGGGGTAAAGTAGAGACAGCCCGCGCGGCCCCGCGTGACCACCATCAGCTTCAAGCCGTCGCGCCAGAGCGCTCGACCGGCGGCTTCCGGGTCGCCGATTCCGGTCAGAAACTCGCTTTCGTCGTCGCTCAACTTGATGACGTGCGCCTTGCTCAAACCCAGCAACATCCCCTCCCGCGCGGCGGCCGGGTCCGGCCACAGCGGCAGCCGCAGGTTGGGATCGTAGGAAATCAGGCAACCGGCGGCGCGGGCGGTATCGACCGCGTGCAAGGTCGCTCCGCGCGACGGTTCGCCGATCAGGCTGATCGAACCGAAGTGCAACAGCCTGGCGCGCTGGATCGCATCGACATCCACGTCTCGGGGGTCGAACAGCATGTCGGCGCTGGGGTGGCGGTAAAACATGAACTCCCGCTCGCCGTCCGCCCGCAGCGAGACGAACGCCAGCGCGGTGCGCGCCTCGGTCGAAAAGCGCAGCGGGCCAACATCCACGCCTGCCTCGGTCAGGGTGTCGGCCAGGAAATGCCCGAAGGCGTCGTCGCCGACCTTGCCCATGAACGCGCTGGAAACGCCAAGCCGCGCCAGCCCGACGGCCACGTTGCCGGGGGCGCCGCCCGGCGCCTTGACCAACGCCGGCGCGTCGATCAGACCGGCGCCGGTCACGGTGGGAACAAAATCGATCAACAGTTCGCCCAAGCAGATGGCGTCGGCCATGGGAAAACTCCGGGTGAAAGTGATGAAGGTTGGAACTCAAAGCCACTGTCCCCGCCCCGGTCTCCGCGTTGGCTGGCTTCGTGATCCCGCTTGTTTCGCGGAGCCTGAAGATATTTGAGACAAATCAGTGTATGATAATATACACAAATGACCCCTAAGTTCCGCTCAGTGTTTACTTGCGGCGGGCAACATCGACACCAAGGAAAATCAGCATGTGGCCTCGAATTGTTTTCGCATGGTTGACAGCCTTGACGCTGATGGGCGCCGCGTTCGCCGAGGAATTGAGCATTCCCGGCAGCGGCAATCCGGAATATGTCTTGACGCAACTCGCCAAGGCGTTCAACCGGCAACAGAGCCAGCACACCGTAACCATCCCGTCGTCGATAGGAACCGCCGGCGCGCTGCGCGACATCGAGGCGGGAACCGCCAGCCTTGGGCGGGTGGGCCGCCCGCTCAAGGACGACGAGCGCGGCAAAGGCATCGTCTACGTCGCGCTTGGGCGTGACCCGGTGGCCTTCGTGGCGGGGGCGGGCGTCACGGTCCGCGGGATTACGTCAGCGCGGGCGGTGGACGTCTTCAGCGGCAAGCTGACCGACTGGAGCGAACTGGGCGGCGGCCCCGCCCCCATCCGGGCAGTCGGACGCGAGACGACCGATGCGTCCAGGCAAGCGATCAGCCGTGTCATCAAACCGTTCGAAACCATCGTGTTCGGCGGTAACATCAAGGTCGTGCATCTCGACCCGGAATTGGTCGCGTTGCTGGACCGATTTCCGACCAGCCTCGGCTTTCTCAATCGCTCGGCGCTCGGCGCTTGCGCCACCCAAGTGATCCCCTTGGCGCTCGATGGCGTCGAACCGACCTTGGAAAATCTGGAGAAGGGGAGCTATCCGCTCTGGTTGGAGCCTGGGTTGATCCACAAGCCGGACGCCCTGACGCCAGCGGGCAAGGCTTTCCTTGCGTTTGTCCGCTCTCCCGCCGGCGCGCGCATCCTGCGTGAGCACGGAATTCTTCCCCACGCCGCCGGAAGCCGATAGCCATTGACCGACAAGCCACGTCTCCCGGTGGGAATCCAAACCTTGCGCGACGGAGCGCCTGGTCGATGAAGTTCTGTTTTGGCACCTGCATGACGCTGGTCCTGGTGTTCGCGCTCCTGGTGGCGCTTTCGCAAGGGGGCGCCCACTACGTAACGAGCGGCCTGCTGGAAACGATGGTGCGCGCGCGCGAGATCGACAAGATCGACACCATCGGCCAGGTCATTAAAAATTTGATCGCGCAACAGAGCACCCAACTTCAACGGTTGGCGCGAGTGTTGGCGGAAGAGAGCGCCTTGTCGTCCGCGCTCTTGCGCGAGGAGCCGGACCGCGCCGCCGCGATCGCGGCGATTTTCGACCGAATTGGCAACCTGTCCAAGATGGATTTGTTCAAGGTGGTCGATGAGCGTGGAATCGTGGTCTATCGGTCCTGGGAACCGGCCCGGCGGGGCGATCGCGACTCGGCGTGGGGGATCCACGAGGCCTTGACCGGCGTCGGCGGCGTGGTCAGCGCCGTCGTCCCGCAAGGTATCGAGATTCGCGCCATCGAGCCCTTGCGGGTGGGGAACGGAATCGTCGGCGCCCTGAGCGTCGGCCAGCGTCTGGACGAGGATTTTTTCAAGACCCTGAGCCGTGAGGTGGGCGCGAACCTTGGACTGCTGTCGCGAGCCGGTCGAACGCTGGCTTCAAGCTCCGCGTTCGACCAGGGTCTGACCTCCCGGGCCGTGACCGAGGCTTTTGAAAAGAAGATCCCCATCTACCGCGAGGATATCACCGCGCGCAAAACCCGCGTCTATCTGCCGATACTGATTATCGACGAGGCCTTCGTGATCCTGGTCGAACTGGACAGCGCCTCGGCCTATCGGTTGCTGGACAGGAGCTTACAGGATTCGGCCGTATACGGGGCGCTGATTCTGGTCGGAAGCATCTTGTTCGGCGCTCTGGTCGTGCGCTGGGTTCTGCGGCCGTTGCGCCGTCTGCGCGCGCAAGCCGAGCAGACGGCGATCGAAGTCACCGGCGCGTCCATTCCGGCCGTGAGCCGGGACGAGGTCGCCGCCACGGTTCAGGTTCTGGAAACGCTGACCGAACGCCTGGTCCAGCATAACCGGGAGCTGACCGAGTCCAAGGCGACGGCCGAAGCGGCGAATCGGGCCAAATCGCAGTTTCTGGCCACCATGAGCCACGAAATCCGCACCCCGCTGAACGGCATCCTGGGGATGGCGGAATTGCTGCGAGGGACGATGCTGGACGCCCAGCAGCGGCGGTTTACCGACACCATCCAGCGTTCGGGTCAGGCGTTGCGGACGGTCATCGACGACGTTCTGGATTTTTCCAAGATCGAGGCGGGCCGGCTGGAACTGGAAAACGTGGGCTTCAATCCGCGGGAACTGGTCGAGGAAACCGCCATGCTGCTGGCCGAGCGGGCGCACCGCAAGGGTTTGGAACTGGCGGTCGATCTGGCGGACGCCCCGCCAGACGATCTGCTGCAAGGCGATCCGGCGCGGTTGCGCCAAATCCTGATGAACCTGGCAGGCAATGCCGTCAAGTTCACCGAGCGGGGCGAGGTGGTGGTTCGGCTGCGGTGGCGCGATCAGGACACCCAAACGGCGCGGCTGCGGATCGAGGTGAAGGATACGGGGATCGGGATTGCGCCGGCGGCCCAGGCCAGGATCTTCGAATCATTTACCCAGGCGGACGGTTCCACCACCCGCCATTATGGCGGGACTGGCCTGGGATTGGCCATTTCCAAGCGACTGGTGCAATTGATGGGGGGCGAAATGGGCGTCGAGAGCACGCCGGGGGCTGGTTCGACCTTCTGGTTCACGCTCGCGTTGCCTCGCTCCGAAACGGGTTCGCGTCCGGCCTGGCTGCCCAGCGCCGAATTGCGAAGCCTGCGCGTGTTGGTGGTGGACGACAACGCCACCCAGCGCGAGATTCTCCGTCGCCAATTGGACGGCTGGGGCATGCGCGCGGTCGGCGCGGCGAGCGGGACGGAGGCGCTCGCCACCCTGCGTCAGGCCGCCGCCGCCGGGGAAGCCTTTGCGCTGGCGATCCTCGACCGGCACATGCCCGTGATGGATGGGATCGAGCTGGCCCGGCAGGTTCGCGCCGACCCCGCGCTGAAAACGCTGAGGTTGTTGATGTTGACGTTGGGGAGCCTGGGCGATGTCGGCTCCCACGTCGCGGTCAGAATCGACCGCTACCTGCAAAAGCCGGTGCGCCAGGCCGAACTTCACGACGCCCTGTGCCGACTGGCGCGGCCAGCCGCCGATCCCACGTCCCGACTCATTCCGCCGCGCGACCGGCAAGTTCATTTCAACGCGCGGGTACTGGTCGCCGAGGACAATCTCGTCAACCAGGAAGTGGCGCTGGCCATGCTCGCGAATCTGGGCTGTCGGAGCAGGGCCGTGAACGATGGAGCCGAAGCGTTGGCTGCTTTGGAGAAGGAGCCCTATGACCTGGTTCTGATGGACTGCCAAATGCCCGTGCTGGACGGTTGGGCCGCCACCACGGCCTGGCGGCAGCGGGAAGACGCCCTTGGCCGTCGACGGACGCCGATCGTCGCCCTGACCGCGAACATCGTCAAGGGAATACGGGAGCAATGTCTGGCGGCGGGGATGGACGACTATCTGAGCAAGCCATTCGAACGGTCCCAACTGGTGGCGATTCTGGATCGCTGGTTGCCGGCCGTCGGCGATCCGGCCGCCACCCCGCCCGCCGCGCCGCCTCGGCCATCGATTCCGGATGCGGCGACCGCGCCGTCCGATTCGCCGCCGCCGCTGGACCAACGCGCCCTGACGCAAATCCGCGAGTTGCGGCGGCCCGGCCAGCCCAGTCTGTTGCGCCGGATCGTCAGCCTCTACCTGGACGGTTCGCCCGCGTTGCTCCAGCGGCTGCGGGATGCGGTCGCCGCCGGAGACAGCGAGACGTTGCGCCAGGCGGCCCATGGTTTCAAGTCGAGCAGCGCCAATCTGGGGGCGACTCAATTGGCGGCCTTGTGCACGGAACTGGAACAACGGGGGCGGGATCGGCGTCTGGAAGGCGTCACCGCCTTGCTGGAGGAGGTGGACCGTCACTACGCCCAAGTTCGACAGGCCTTGATGGTGGAGATGGAAAAAGGGTAGTGTCGGGAAGCCGATGGGCGTTTTTCGCCCACCGGGGGGAGAAGGGTAGAGGTGAGGGTATCTTGCATGGTAACCACGTTGGATCCGTTCATGGTCACGCTCGGCCTGCAAGCCGAGGCGCCGGCGCCCGGTCAGGCGCGGGTCTGGGGCGTCATCCGGCCCGAGTTTCTCAACAGTTGGGGCTCGGCGCACGGTGGCTTTCTGTACTCGGTGGCCGACGCCGCCTTCGCGCTGGCGTCCAATTCGCACGGAACCCTGGCGGTCGCGCTGGTCGCGCATATGGAGTATTTGCAAGCGAGTCAGGCCGGCGCGGAAGTGGAGGCGCTGGCGACCGAGGTTCACCTGGGGCGACGCACGGCGGTCTATCGGGTGGAGGTGCGCAGTGGGCCGGCCCTGCTGGCGATCTTTACCGGCACGGTCTATCGACGGGCCGGACACGACAGTTCGCTGGCGCCGCCGACCCGTCGCGCCGGTTGACTAGACGTTCGGTTCCTCGCTTCGCGACCCGGCGGCTTGCAGATACTTCCGCACCGTTCGCCGGTCCAGCCCGGTGCGCCGGGCGACTTCCTCGTAGTTGCCGCAACGCTGGTGGAGGAAAGCGCAGTAATGCGCCAGCAGGCCACGCGCATCCAGCGTTCCGGCTTGCGCCTGGCGCCAGAAGTTGGCTTCCGCCGACCCCGCCGCCGATTCGCTTCCATAGCGGCCGGTGAGCAAGATCCGCCGGACGGCTTGTTCCAGTTCCCGCACGTTGCCCGGCCAGGCGTAATCCGCCGGCAGGTCGCGCCGCAACGCGGTCAGCACCAGTTCGTCCGCTTCGGGACTGGCTGCCCCGAGCAGGCGCGTCACCAGCGCCTGCGCCAGCAAATCCAGCTCCGCCGGGGTTTCGGCCAGGCGTTGGCGCAGCGGCGGCACGGTGATGACATCGGAACACAGCCGGTAGAAGAAGTCCTCGCGGAATTTGCCCTGCCGGCGCAGTTCCGCCAGGGATTGATGGGTGGCGGCGATGACCCGTCCGGAAAAGCGTTGCGGTTTGTGGCTGCCAACCGGGGTGAACGCGCGCTCCTGCAATACCCGCAACAGCTTGATTTGCACCCAGAGACTGGCGTCGCCGATCTCGTCGAGGAACAGCGAGCCGCAGGGACCACAGCGGGCGAACACGCCCTGATGATCCTCCACCGCTCCGGTGAACGCGCCCTTGCGATGCCCGAACAGTTCCGATTCGATCAGGCTTTCCGGAAACTCGACCAGATTGATGGCGATGAAGGTGTCGGTGAAACCGTGGCGAAAGCGGTTGCCGGCGGGATCGAAGGGGATGTACACCGACCGGCCGATGGCCGCCGCCGCCGCGCCCTTGCCGCTGCCGGTCTCGCCCAGCAGGAGGGTGGAAAAATCCTCCATGCGATTCCACAGATAGCGCTCGTAGACCCGCATGTCGCGGCCGAACACGTTGTTCCACAGCGCCCGCCGCAACAGGCTCATGCAGGGGCTGGCGCCGATCAGCGCGCGGTCGATGAAGGTGTAGGCGCGGCGCAGTTGGTAAAACAGGCCGAAGTAGCGGACCGCCTCCGCCGCGCCGAAGCCCTGTTCCCGCAGCAGCGTCAACGCCTCGGCGGCGAACGGGACCGTCGCCGGCTGGCCGGGATGCGCCAACTCCTGCTCGATCAACCGATCCAGTTCGGGCACGAATCGATGGTAATCGCGAAACAGCCAGGCGTCGGCCAGCCATTGCCGCTCCTCGCCGGCGTATTGGGCCAGGCTGCCGGCGTGGCGCTGAGTCAGCCGGTCGAGCCGCTGGGCTAGCGATGGCAACAGGGCATTCATTGGATGACTGTCGCCAATCGCCGCCAGCGCCGAGGCGGGGACCAGGGCCGCGATTTGCTGGCGGGTCACCTCGAACGGATTGGCCATGACCAGCGCCGAGGCGGCGGCCAGGAAGGACCGGTCGTCCGGGTCGAGATGCAGTTTATTGCCAGCCATTGGGTGTTTTCATCGGTGAGGGCCAGCCATCAATGTAGTTCCAACCGACATGAAATGTCTTCCTCCAAATCGGTCACCGTTGTGGTTGCCAGTCGCTTCACAAATATAAACAGAAGGTTAGAATCGAAATGGCGATTTGGCACGATGCTTGATGAGGACAAGGTAAAGCACAGAGAAGAGGATACGCGATGAAACCGAACCGTCAGGCTAGCGAACATACTTTTCGAAGTTGGGATGGCGCCGAACTGTTCTATCGGGCATGGTTGCCCGAACGGAACATGAACCAGGCGATCATCCTGTTCCATCGCGGCCACGAGCATTCCGGTCGCTGGCAGGATGTAGTGGACAAGCTCGATTTGCCCGATTTCGCGCTGTTTGCCTGGGATGCGCGAGGTCACGGCCGCAGTCCCGGCGAGCGCGGTTACGCGGAGCATCTCGGCGTGCTGACGCGGGATGTGGACAGCTTCGTCAGCCACGTTTCCCGGCACTACGGTATCTCGATGGAGAACATCGCCGTGCTCGCGCACAGCGTCGGCAGCGTGCTGGTAGCGAACTGGGTTCACGATTACGCACCAAAAATTCGCGCCCTGGTGCTGGGCAGTCCGGCGTTGCGGGTGCGGCTGTACGTCCCCTTCGCGATTCCGGCCCTGCGCCTGCTGCTGAAATTCAAGCCGAAAGCCTTCGTCAACAGCTACGTCAAGGCCAAGCTGCTGACCCACGATCCAGCGAAGATCGAAAGCTACGACGCCGATCCGCTGATTACCCGTTGCATCGCGGTCAATCTGCTGGTGGATTTGTTCGACGCCGGCCGCAAGCTGGTGGAGGACGCGGCGGCGATCACCGCGCCGACCCTGGTTCTGACCTCCGGGGCGGACTGGGTGGTGGACCAGGAGGTCCAGCGCCGGTTCTTCGAGCGGCTGGGTTCGCCCGTGAAGGAGATGCACGTCTATCCGGGCTTTTTCCACGATACCTTCAATGAGAAGGACAACCATTTGCCGCTGGGCGCCGCGCGCCGCTTCATCCTGGACGCCTTCGCCCAGCCCCGGCGCGAACCTTCGTTGCTGGAGGCGGATCGCAACAGTCCCACCCAGCGAGAATACGAGGCCCTGGCCAATCCACCGTTTCCCTTTTCCTTCAAGGGCATCCGGTACGCCTTAAGCCGGTTCGGGCTGCGCGCCATCGGCGCCCGGTTGAGTCGGGGGTTGAAGCTCGGTGTGCAAACCGGCTTCGACTCGGGCGCGACACTGGATTACGTCTATCGCAACCAACCCAAGGGCTTGACTGCCCTGGGCAGGATGATCGATCAAAATTACCTGAACGCCATCGGCTGGCGCGGTATCCGCCTGCGCAAGACGCATCTGGAAAAACTGTTGCGCCGGGCCATGGCCGATCTGCGCGCGGCGGGCCGACCGGTTCACATCGTCGACATCGCCGCCGGTCACGGTCGCTACGTGCTGGATGCGGTGCGCGAGCATCCCGATATTCCCGCCACTGGCCTGCTGCGGGATTTCAGCGACAGCAACGTGGCGGCCGGGCGGCGTCTGATCGCCGAATATGGTCTGGCGGAGCGTTTCGCTTTCGAGCAGGGCGACGCCTTCGATCCGGCCAGCCTGTCCACGTTGCCCCGAACCGCCACCATTGGCATCGTTTCGGGTCTGTACGAGTTGTTTCCAGAAAATGGACCGGTGCGCGCGTCCCTGGCGGGTCTGGCCGAAGCGGTGGTTCCCAGCGGCTATCTGCTCTATACCGGTCAACCCTGGCATCCGCAGATCGAGTTGATCGCCCGGACGTTGACCAGTCATCGGGGCGGTGCGCCGTGGATCATGCGGCGCCGGACCCAGCAGGAAATGGATCAACTGGTCGCCGAGGCCGGCTTTGAAAAGATCGCGCAGGAGACCGATCCCTGGGGGATTTTCACGGTTTCGCTGGCCCGACGGCGGGAGAAGACTGGCCATGGCTAAGCGCAAGATCGAAATTGCCGAGCCGCGCCCCTGGCGGGCGGGGATCGCCTGGATGCTGTGCGTGCTTGGACCAGGGTTTTTTCTGGTTTACGGTGCGTGCAACGCGCTGACCGGGCTGCGTCCTGAAGTGGACAGTTTCTTTTTCGAGTGGGAGCGCCGGATTCCAGTGTTGCCCTGGACCATCATCCCCTACTGGTCACTCGACCTGTTTTATGCGTTCTCGGTGCTGTTGTGTCGCACCCGCCCGGAGCTGGATCGGCACGCCTGGCGCATCGTTACCGCCGTGCTGCTGTCCGCCGTGGGTTTCCTGCTCTTTCCGCTCCGGTTCGCCTTTCCCCGGCCTGAAGTTGAAGGGACGTTCGGAACCTTGTTCCAGGCGCTGTACGGCTTCGATCAACCCTTCAACCAGGCGCCTTCCCTGCACATCAGTCTGGGCATGATCATGTGGTATCTCTACGCCAAATACACGCGCGGAACGTCGCGCTGGTTGCTGCACGGCTGGTTTGTCCTGATCTTCGCGTCCACCCTGACCACCTGGCAGCATCATGTCATCGACCTGCCGACCGGGATTTTGGTCGGCGTGATCGCGTTCTGGCTGTTTCCCGATCCGGTGGCCGATTCTAACGGCAAGACCGTCACTTATCGGCCGATGGGCGGGATTCGGCTGGCCGGGCGCTATCTGGCCGGGGCGGTGCTCAGTCTTGCCCTGGCCCTGCAAGGCGGGTTTTGGCTGCTGTTCCTTTGGCCGGCGGTTTCCCTGGGGATTGTCGCGGCGGCCTACGCCGGTCTGGGTCCGGTCGTGTTCCGAAAAGAGGGCGGGCGACTGTCCCTGGCGGCCAAGCTGGTGTTGGGACCCTATCTGGTCGGTCAATACCTGTCATGGCGGCGGTATCGACGCAATATGGCCGCCCCGCTCGCCGAAGTCGCGCCGGAAGTATTCATCGGCGCGCGGCTCGACGACCGGGAAGCTGAAGCCTTCGCTGCCGCCCATCCCCGGCTTCTGACCCTCGATCTTACCGGGGATTTCGATGAGGCCAGTTCTCTGCGTGCGGGTGATTATGTCAATCTACAGATCATGGACTTGACCGGTCCGCCACCTTGCGCCCTGCGTGACGCGGCGGTCGATATCGAAACGGCGGTTCGGCAAGGCAGGTTCGTGTTGATTCATTGCGCCCTCGGTTATTCCCGTAGCGCGTGCATCGCGGCGCACTGGCTGGCGGTTACGGGACGCGCTCGCTCCTTTCAGGAAGCACTCGAACGGGTGCGCGTGGCCCGCCCTGGCATTGTCGTTGCGCCAAGTTCATGGGTCACGCTCGCCGCTGCCCAAGCGGCGCGGGAGGTCGCATGATCACCCTGTACGATCTCAAGCCCCGTTTTCAGAACGGGCTGCGTCCGGTCGCGCGCGGGTTGCACGGTCGAGGCGTCAGCGCCAATCAGGTCACGGTCGCCGCGCTGGCGCTGGCGGTCGCCGCAGCCGGGATCATGACCCTGTGGCCAACGCCGACGACGCTGTTGCTGTTGCCACCGGTATTGTTCCTGCGCATGGCGTTGAATGCTCTCGACGGAATGCTGGCCCGTGAGTTTCAGCAACCGACTCCGCTGGGCGCGATTTTGAACGAACTGGGCGACGTGCTGGCCGACGCCGCCCTGTATCTGCCGCTGGTTCTGATTCCCGGCGTGCCGGTTGCGCCGGTGGCGGCGTTGGTATGGTTGGCGTTGCTCAGCGAATTTTGCGGCGTGGTCGCGGTGCAAATCGGCGCCCACCGCCGCTACGATGGACCCTTGGGCAAAAGCGACCGCGCCCTGTTGCTCGGCGGAATTGCTGTGCTGCTGGGTTGCGGCGTGCCGACCGGTTTCTGGCTGGCGGTTACCCTGTGGGTTGCCAACGGCTTGCTGATGCTGACCTGTTTTAACCGATTGCGCGCCGCGTTACGGGAGATCGCGCCATGTCCATCGCGTTGACATCGCCGGTGATGATGATTCTGGGTGGGGTATGGGCGCTGCTGGCGCTGGCGACCGCCGTGGTGTGGTGGTTGGCGCCCGCGCCCGAGAGCGAACTGCGCCAACGGATTCGCAGTTGGTGGCTGATCGTGGCGCTGTGTTCGCTGGCGCTGGCGTTCAGCCGCGCCGCCGCTCTGGTGTTTTTCGGCCTGGTCAGCTTCCTGGCCCTCAAGGAATACCTGACCTTGATTCCCACTCGCCAGACCGACCGCCGGGTCCTGTTCTGGGCCTATCTGAGCATCCCGGTGCAGTACTTCTGGATTGGGATCGAATGGTACGGGATGTTCATCATCTTCATCCCGGTTTACCTGTTTTTGCTGCTGCCGGTCGCGATGGTGCTGAGCGGGGAGACCCAAGGTTATTTGCGCGCCGCCGGCACGCTGCACTGGGGCTTGATGAGTATGGTGTTCAGCCTGAGTCATCTGGCCTATCTGCTGGTGTTGCCGGAAGGAGAGTATCCGCAAGTCAGCGGGCCGGGTCTGGTGCTGTTCCTGTTGCTGCTGACCGAGTTGAACGACGTGGCGCAGTATTGTTGGGGCAAGCTGTTGGGGAAGCACAAGATTTCACCCACGGTCAGCCCGAACAAGACGGTGGAGGGCTTCGTCGGCGGGGTGTTGACCACCGTGCCGCTGGCGGCGTTGCTGGCGCCGTGGCTGACGCCGTTTTCCGTCCTCGATAGCCTGCTGGCCGGGGCGCTGATCGCGGTGGCCGGTTTCTTCGGCGATTTGAGCCTGTCGGCGCTGAAGCGCGATCTCGGCATCAAGGACAGCGGCAATCTGCTGCCGGGCCACGGCGGCATTCTCGACCGGGTCGACAGCCTGACCTACACCGCGCCGCTGTTCTTCCATTTCACCCGCTACTACTACTTCTGAGCATGGCCATGGGCTACGCCGCGTTGCGCTGGTTGTTTTTCCTGCTGATCGTCAAGCCGTTCCTGCTGCTGGCGGTTGGGGTCAACGTGCGCCGCCGCGACCGCCTGCCCGCCGCTGGTCCCGCCCTGATCGTCGCCAACCACAACAGTCATCTCGATGCGCTGGTCTTGATGGCGCTATTGCCATTGTGGTTGTTGCCCCGGCTACGACCCGTGGCTTCAGCGGATTATTTTCTCAGCAATCGCTGGCGGGCGTGGTTCGCTACCCGCGTGATCGGGATCATTCCAGTGACGGCAGGCGGCGGCTGTTCGCACGCCGACGTGCTGGGACCGGTGCGGGACGCGCTGGCGGCCGGCGACATCGTGATCTTCTTCCCGGAAGGCACCCGCGGCGAACCGGAACGGCTGGGTAAGCTCAAGACCGGCATCGTCTGGCTGGTTCAACAAGTACCGAACTTGCCCATTTACCCGGTTCGCCTGCACGGGCTGGGCAAGGTATTGCCCAAGGGCGACTGGTTGCCGGTTCCGTTCTTCTGCGACGCCTGGGTGGGCGAACCGCTGCGCTGGCGCGGCGACCGGCGCCAGTTCCTGACCGCGCTGGCGGCGAGTCTGGGCGGTTAG
This sequence comes from Candidatus Contendibacter sp., assembly GCA_029624765.1. Taxonomy (GTDB): domain Bacteria; phylum Pseudomonadota; class Gammaproteobacteria; order Competibacterales; family Competibacteraceae; genus Contendibacter. Next base: position 28,273 of record JARSSO010000057.1, read on the forward strand.
GGGGATGGAGCCATCTCCGGTAGAATGCCGCGACTTCAACCAGGAGAGAGGAAGAGGATGGCCAGTTTTCCGTTGCTTGCGATTGTCGTTGCCGCCTACACCCTGTTGGCCAGGGTCGCGCCGGGCTGGCTGGATTCGGTGTTGTTTGACTTGCCGCTGCTGTCCAGGGCGACGCTGCCGTTTCGGGGCGGCGACCTGTTGCTGGTGATCGGTCTGTTCTTGCTGTGCGTCGAGATTTACCGCGCCACCAGCAGTTCAACCGGCGCGATTCTCAACCATGTTCTGTCGCTGGTGGTGTTCATCATCGCCCTGATCGAGCTATTGGTCATGCCACAAATGGCCAACATGACCTTCTTCCTGATCGTGTTGATGACCGTGAGCGACGTCATCGCCGGCTTCACCGTGACCATTTCCACCGCCCGGCGCGACCTGCAGCATCCCTGAACGCGGACCCGACGCCAGCGAATTTCCCGCCTTCCTCATGCCCACGTCTGAATTTTCCCTGATCGACCGCTATTTCGCCGCTCACGGCCCGCGCCGGCTCGATGTGGCGCTGGGCATCGGCGACGACTGCGCGTTATTGGTTCCACCCCCCGGCCAGCAATTGGTGGTGACGATGGATACCCTGGTGGCGGACGTGCATTTCTTCGTCCATGCCGACCCGGAAGGTCTCGGCCACAAGGCGCTGGCGGTGAATCTGAGTGATCTGGCGGCGATGGGCGCGACGCCGGCCTGGGCGACGCTGGCGCTGACCCTGCCCAAAGCGGACGAGGATTGGCTGGAACGGTTTTGCCGGGGCCTGTTCGCGCTGGTGGATCGTTACGGCGTGCAACTGGTCGGCGGCGATACCACCCATGGGCCGACCACGGTGATCACCATCCAGGCGCACGGTTTTGTCCCGCCGGGTCTGGCGCTGCGTCGCGACGGCGCCCGGCCGGGCGATGGCGTCTACGTCACCGGCACGCCGGGCGACGCGGGTCTGGCGCTGGCGGCGGCGTATGGCAGGGCGGCGGTCGTCCCCGAAAGCCAGGCTTATGTCCAGCACCGGTTGGAACGGCCGGAACCGCGTCTGGCCGAGGGCGTGGCCTTGCGCGGCGTCGCCAGCGCCGCCATCGACATTTCCGACGGGCTGGCGCAGGACCTTGGCCACATTCTGGAGCGGAGCGGCGTTGGCGCGCGGCTGGAAGTAGACCGCTTGTCGCTGTCGTCGGCGTTGCGGACCAGCCTGGACCCGGACGCTGCCCTCGTGACCGCCTTGACGGGCGGCGATGACTACGAGTTGTGCTTTACCGTTCCCCCAGAACGGGTGGCGGCGCTGGAGAATGTGGCGGCGGGCTGGGAATGTCGCTGCAATCGTATCGGCGTCATCACGGCGGAGCCCGACTTGCGACTGGTTCGCGCCGATGGTTCCGCCTTTCATCTGGAGCGATTGGGTTATGACCACTTTGGCTGAATGATCGATGACCGTGCCTTCCGATGCCTCTCGCCGTTCGGGCCGCGACATCCTGCGGATTTTCTTCAGCGGCCGGATGCTGACCGCCCTGCTGATGGGTTTTTCCTCCGGCCTGCCGCTGCTGTTGGCCACCGGATCGGTGCTCCAAGCCTGGCTGAAGGAAGCGGGCGTGGACCTCGGCACCATCGGCCTGTTCGCGCTGGTGGGGTTGCCGTACACGTTGAAATTTTTGTGGGCGCCGCTGCTGGACCGCTTTGCGCCGATCACCGGCATGGGCCGGCGGCGCGGCTGGTTGCTGCTGATTCAAATCACGCTGATCGCGGCGATTGCGGGTCTGGGCCTGACCGACCCCGCGCGGAGTCTGCCGGGGGTGACGCTGGCGGCGTTCCTGGTCGCGTTTTTCTCCGCTTCGCAAGATATCGTGATCGACGCCTACCGGCGCGAGTCGCTGGCCGACGACGAGCAAGGGCTGGGCGCTTCGCTCTACGTCAACGGCTACCGGATCGGGCTATTGCTGTCCTCCGGCGGCGGGCTGATTCTGGCCGATTTCATCCCGTTTCAGGCGGTGTACGGGGCGATGGCGGCGGCGATGCTGCCGGGGCTGGTCACGACCCTGCTCTGCGTCGAGCCGGACGTGCCGATGGGGACGCCCCGCACCCTGCGCGACGCCGTGGTGCAGCCGTTCGTGGAGTATTTTTCGCGCCAGGACGCCGTGCTGATCCTGTTGTTCGTGCTGCTGTACAAAGTCGGCGAGATGATGGCCAGCCAGATGACCACGCCGTTTTATCTGGACCTGGAATTCACCAAGACCGAGATCGGCGCCGTCGTCAAACTGTTCGGGTTCTGGGCGACGGTGATCGGCGGGCTGCTCGGCGGGGTGCTGATGTTGCGGCTGGGCCTGTACCGGGCGCTGTGGCTGTTTGGCGTGTTACAGGCCATCGGGTTGGTCGGTTTCGTCATTCTGGCCCGACTCGGCCACAGCCTGCCGGGACTGGCGCTGGCGGTGTCCAGTGAGAACCTGTTCAGCGGCATGGCGACCACGGCTTACGTGGCGTTCATGGCCACGTTGACCAACAAGAAATTCACTGCCACCCAATATGCTTTGCTCAGCAGCCTGATGGGCATTCCCCGGGTCATCGTCAACACGCCGACCGGCTATCTGGCCGAGTGGCTGGGCTGGGAAGGGTTCTTCCTGTTCTGCATGGCGTCCACCGTGCCGGGTTTATGGTTGCTGACCCGGTTTCGGGCGTGGATGGAGGCGGAACCCGCCGCGCCGCGCGACTGATTCAGGTCAGCCGCAGGGTGGCGATCATCACCCCGTGATCCTCCGGGCAGGACTTGATGGTGAAGCCCATCGCCCGGCACAGCGCCAGCATCGGCTGGTTCTCGGCCAGGATTTCCCCGAACAACTCGTGGATGCCCTGATCGCGGGCGTAACTGATCAACCGGCGCAACAGCAGGCTGCTCAACCCCATGCCCACGGCGTCCTGCGTCAGAATGATGGCGAACTCGGCGCCTTCCCGGTCTGGGTCGCCGACCAGCCGGGCCACGCCGCAACCTTCCGGCGCTTGTCCCGGCCGTTGTCGCAACACGCCCAGCGCCATTTCCCGGTCGTAGTCGATCTGGGTCAGTCGAGCCATGTCGGCGTGGGTCAATTCCTTGACGGTATGCATGAAGCGCATCCGAACTTCCTCCGGCGACAGCCGGGCGAAACCGGCGACGAAGGCTGGTTCGTCTTCCGGGCGCACTGGTCGGATCAACAGGGCGCCGCCGTCCGGCAGCGGTACGGTCTCCTCCAGTTCGCGCGGATAGGGCCGGATCGCCAGCCGCCGATGGGCCGGTCCCGCGAAGGTCGCGACGCCGATCCGCGCGCCGCCGACCACGACACGGTCGGCTACGGTGAAAATGGGTTCCAACTCCAGTTCGACGACTTCACCCAGATCGGCGATCAGTTGCGCGACCTTGACCAGCATCAGGGCAAAATCATTCAACGCATGTTCGGTAACGCCGATGTCTTGTGGGCGTTGCCCGATCCGGCCGTGCCGAAGCGCTTCCCGTGCCAGCACCGGATTGAGTGGCGGCAAGGCGATGACGTATTCGTCGGAAGACGCCGCCGTTTCGCTTGGCCCAAACCGCAACACGGGGCCGAAGGCCGGATCATGGACCAGGCGAATGGACCATGCCGGCGATCCAGGTGGAACAGGGGACGCGGAAGTCCCTTCGTTCGACGCCAGTACGATGCCATGGGCGGCCAGAAGGGTCCGGGTTTCCGCCGTGGTCAACTGGTCCCGACCCTCGGCCAGCGCGGTTTGGATCAGTTGTCGCCCGGTGGCGAGATCGGCGCCGAACAATTCCGGTAGATCCGGTGGTGTTTCCATCAATGCGAGCTGGTGGCGCCGATGACGCCAGCGGTGCATGAAAGCATGGATTGCGTCGTTGGGAGTGTCGTAACTGGGAATGCCCTGAGTCTGGAACCGGCGCCGGGCCTCGCGGACGCTGTCGGCGCCCAGCCAGCAGGCCAGCACGCCGGCACGCGCGCCGGGGGGAGAGTGGACAAGGGCCTCGATCACCGCGTTGGCGGCATCGGTGGCCGAGTTCAGCGCGCTGGGCGCGTGCAAGGCCAGCAGACCATCGATTTCCGTGTCCCGCAGCAGAAGGGTCACGGCGGCGGCGAACCGGGCGGGATCGGCGTCCATGCCCAAATCGAGAGGGTTGGTGGGCGCAACGCCGGGAGGTAGAAGGTCCGCCAGAGCCGCCTGGGTCGCGGAACTCCATCGGGCCAGCCGACCTCCTTCGGCCAGTAGCGCATCGGCCGCCAGCAGGCCCAGTCCCCGGCCATTGCCGAAAATCGCCAGCCGGTCGCCGGTGACTGGCGAATCAAGTTCCAGGGTTTCGGCGGTCCACAACAGTTCCCGCAGCGACTGGACCCGTAAGATCCCCACCCGCCGGAACGCGGCGTCGTAAATGGCGTCGGTCTGGCGGGAGAACGCATCGCCACCCCGACCGAGACGCACCGCCAGCACCGGCTTGATCTGCGCCGCCGCCCGTGCCGCCGACAGGAACGGGCGGGCGGTCGCCACCTCTGTCGGCAAGGACGAGGAGAGCGTTTCCAGCACCAGCAGAATGGCGCGAGTGTCGGGATCGTGGCTCAATCCGTCCAGCACTTCGTCGTAGTTCAGATCATCGCCATCGCCCAGGGCGACGATGCTGGAGAAGCCGATGTCCTGGGCGGTGGCCCATTCCAGGATCGGTGTCAGCACCGACCCCTCGGGCGCGATCAGGGCCAGATGACCGGGGCGAGGAAAAACCGGACTGAGCGAGGCGTTCAGACCCCAGCGTGGCGCGATGACGCCGCAACTGCCCGGCCCCAGCAAGCGCAAGCCTTGCGAACGGGCCACGTCGCGCCAAATCCGCGCCTCGTCGCGGGAGCCGGCGGCGGTGGCGATCAAGGTGATGCGCGCGCCGTGTCGGCCCAGCGTGGTCAGCAGTTCGGGCACGGTCGGCGGCGGCGTGGCGATGACCGCCAGTTCCGGGGCGCGGGGCAGATCGGCCAGGTGCTGGCGGGCTGGCATGTTTTGCACGCGCGCATGGTGGCGGTTGACCAGGAACAGTTCACCCTTGAACCCGCCAGCCAACAGATTGCGGGTCAACGCCGCGCCGATGGAGCCGGGCCGCTCGCTGGCGCCGATCAGCGCGATGGAGGCGGGATTGAACAGAGACCGTGAAGAGAAGGTGGGCATCGCTGTCACTCCTGACCGGGAACGGCTCAGGATATACGGCGCGGCGCGGGGGAATACAATGGGCGCGATTGCCCTGGTGTCTTGTGGAGGCTGGCGGCGTAGCCGTGCGAGGAGCTGGAGAACCGTAGTGGGAAAGCCGGATTCGGCGGGTTACATCGCGCTAACAGCGTCTACGTGCTACGTGTTATAGGTGCTTCATATTCGTTCATATTCGTCATGGGCGCCAACCCAAAACCATAGAACGGCATCCCCCTGAAGTATGCAAAGCGCCCGGTAACCCGTGTCGATACGAACTGAATAAATTGGCTTTTTCTTTCCTGCTCTCTTGAAATATAGACCATGCGCATGGGGGTTTATTTGCCATAACTCATAGGCGCCATCTGCCCGTCTTTTCACGTCTTCGGGTAATTGATCATAGAGTTTCCAAAATTGTGAAGTCGTTATTGATTTCATCCTGGCATGATCCGCCCCTCATCGCTGAATATCATTGGCTTTGTCTTGCCTAGTTGATGCTCAATCAATGCTTCTTCTGCTAGGCGTTCAAGTAACGTTTGTGCTTCATCGGTTGCAAGCAGTGCATCCCACCGATCATTATCGGCTTTAACTTCAGCCGCGTCTTCTTCTTGGACTAATCTTTCAGTAAGAATTTTTGCTTCTAGAAAGCGTGCAAAATCAATTAGTTCCTCTGCTTTAGAGGGCGGTAAATTGCGCAGGATTTTGATCAAAGTCTGTTCTTGGTTTTGCTTAACAGGGGTCTGTGCATTCATAAAGATACCCCTTTATCAAGTGATCATTGAAAGCAGATGATGGCGCAGCCAAGTAGGGTACGCATAACGTACCTTTTCCTAGCGCGGGAAATGATGGTACGCAGTGCGTACCCTACTGACTAAATGTAACCAAAAACTGTCCGAACCATTAATCGCTAAAAGAGCAAGGAATATCTTTGACAGGAAACTCTGTTACCAGTAAATCATCAAGCTCGACTCGATAAATTCCATTACAGTTGGGTACACGGTCGACTCGTGCAGATGCATTCCATAAACCAGGAGGTACCATTATAATTGGATGTGAAACTGTAGTGTAACCGCCATAATGATCAAAAGCATGATCATAAAGGCGATAAATTGGGTTGACGCCCATACATTTTTGGGTCTTATTCTGAATTTCAATATTAAGCCAACAAAATTGTGCTCCTTGGTAAGAAACAGTCTCATTAACGAGTGATCGAGGTGTAAATACAACACCCTTCCACTCTGCACTAACACCTAATCCTGGGACACTACTACTTACACCACCTCCAGATTGTGGAGTAATTTGGGAAATTACAAACCCTTGTATAGCAGGTTTCCAATTCAAGCGAATATCATAACTTTTACCATCTGCAACGATGCCTTTAATTACTATCGTACTGTTTTCTTTTGAAACACTAGCACTATAAAGTCCTACCTCTGCCGGATCACGCATGAATGGATTATCAAACCGCGTAACATTAAAATTAACACCAACATCGTGCGCACCGCCATAATTATCAATCGCACGGATCGTCATAGTATGCTGCCCAGCACCCAACTCGGAATAGTTCATTGCCATGGAAAACCCTGATTGCATAGAATCAGGATATGCAGGATAAGCTGCACCTACATCAGTACGTATACCACCTATCGGAATATTTGTTTTAAATACACGGTCAATGTAAAGCTCTATTCTTTGAATAGGTTTAGGTGCTACCGCCCACCCACGCACATTAGATACTCCTGAATAAGTGCTGCCGCTAGCTGGCTCCTCCAATTCCATCACAACGTCGCCGTCAGCAATAGCAATATCATATTTTAGTAAGATAACAGAAAATGCGATATATACAGCAAACCTAATAAAATGAACTGTTTTCATGGTAAACCTATGTGTCCTGTTCCCTGTGGTTAATAGACTTGATTTGGCTTAATTGCACAACAGCGTTGTAAGGGCTGGTCACGCTACGTTAACCCGCCTACGTGCTGTTGCCTTAATAGGTGCCACGTTCAGCAAGTTGGTTGTGCGCATGCACCATTGCCGCAATAGCTGTTTCCCCTCTTGGACTTTTTGCAATGCCACTAAAACTAGCGGACGTTAGTCCAAGAGCACCGACGCCACCACTTAGGTTAATTGAAGAGCTTTCCCCGGTAAAAACCGTCAGCTCATTTGTTTTTCTCCTTGTTACGTTAAGAATCACCTGTGCTTCATTTTTCTGAACGCTACCTGCGATCGCTCCAGCGATCATGCCTCCGACGCCAAACATGCTGCCAACGCTAGCCAAGCCACCCCCCATAGCAGACGTCGCCTGCTCTGGAATTGACATATCGATTTCAATGATATAATCGGCGCGATTTTTGGCTTGCGAATGCAGGAGCTTGAAGCAGCGTGATTCCTGCATGATGACTTTCATCATCGGTATAGGATCACTAAAACCATATATTTGGCTCATCATCTGGCGATGGATTGCCATTGATTGAGAAATTCCATAAGGGTCATCACCAGTAGCATAAAGAAGAACTGCCGTACCCATCGGCTTCCCACACTTCTTGATAACGTTTCCTCCTTCATGTGCGGACTGGGTAGCAACAACTCGGCTCTCAGTAGAGCCACCAACTGTGGGCACCGTCGCATTACAACCAGCCACACTTAGAACAGCAGCCGCAAAGGTTGCTATCAGAACCTGTTTCGCTTTCATCATTTCACCTGATTGCATGTTTGGCATTTTTGCATTCTCTCAATACTCCACAATGCTACTCGATATTTATAATCAAAAAATTTAAAGATGCAACTGTTACTTTCTGTTTCAACCAGCGGAAAAGACGAGCTTTTTTTATCCACGCCATCGCGCCTGAAAACCTTTAAATGTAATTATAATGAGGCATTTTTAAGATAAGCCACGCCATCCAGGCAGGACGACGGAACGGGGCTACAATCAAGGTAGGTTCATAACCCTCGCGGGGATTCCGACATGCGCATTCTGGCGGCGCTGATCTTGGCGGGAACGCTGGCGGTGTTGGGCGGGAACGCAGCGGCGGCCATGTCCACGCCTGGTCTGGCACTGACGCTGGAAGTGCATGGCACCATCGACCCGGCCAGCCGCGATTTCATCCTGCGCGGGCTGACGCAGGCGCGGGAACGTAGCGCCGCTGTCGCGATCCTCAAGCTGGACACCCCCGGCGGGCTGGACAGCTCGATGCGCGACATCATCCAGGCGATCCTGGCCTCGCCGGTGCCGGTGATCGGCTACGTCGCCCCGGACGGCGCCCGCGCTGCCAGCGCCGGTGTCTATATCCTCTATGCCTGCCACCTCGCCGCCATGGCCCCGGCCACCAATCTCGGGGCGGCCACCCCGGTTCAGCTTGGCGGTCTGCCGCTGCCGACCCCATCGCCGCGTGAACCGGTCAAGGAACCGACCACGCCGAAATCCGGTGAACCTTCCGCCGCTCCATCAGCGCCCACCCCCGCGCCCGCCGACGCCATGGAACGCAAACTGATCAACAACGCCCGCGCCTACCTCCGTGCCCTGGCCCAACTGCGCGGGCGCAACGCCGAGTGGGCGGAGAAAGCCGTCACCGAGGCCGCCAGTCTCAGCGCCCGGGACGCGCTGCAACAGGGTGTGATCGAGCTGATCGCCGCTGACCTTCCCGATCTGCTGCGCCAGGCCGACGGTCGGCCAGTGGCCACGGTCGGCGGCAACTCAACGCTGGCGACCCAGGGCTTGACGGTCGAAACCCTCCAACCCGACTGGCGCACCCAATTGCTGGGGATGATTGCCCATCCCATGACCGCCTACATCCTGCTGCTGGTCGGGGTATACGGATTGGTGTTCGAACTGGCCCATCCCGGCATGGCCGCGCCGGGCGTGCTGGGCGGCATCTGCCTGTTGCTGGCGCTGTTCGCTTTTCAGGTCATGCCGGTCAACGCCGCTGGGCTGGCACTGTTGCTGCTGGGGTTGGCGTTCATGATCGCCGAGGCGTTCATGCCCAGCTTCGGCGCACTGGGCCTCGGCGGCGTCGCCGCCTTCGTCGCCGGTTCGCTGCTGCTGTGGGACGAGACCGGTCCCGGCTATGAAATCCCGCTCGCCCTGATTCTCGGTTTCGCCCTGGCCAGCGTCGTACTGCTGATCGGTCTGGCGACGCTGTTGATCCGCCAGCGTGCCCGGCCGGTGGTCAGCGGCGCGGAGGAACTGCTGGGCGCGACCGGCGCGGTCATGGCCGACGACCCCGGCCGGGTCCGGGTGCATAGCGAATCCTGGCTCGCCCGCGCGCCCCGGCCGCTGCGGCCGGGGGAACCGGTGCGCGTGACCGGGCGGGAAGGATTAACCTTGTTGGTGCAACCCCTGGATTTTAATAAGGAGGAATCGCCATGATGTTCTTCAATCCGATTGTTATCGCGCTGTTGCTCGTGCTGGCGCTGGCGCTCGCTTCCATCAAGGTATTGTACGAATACGAACGCGGCGTGGTGTTCTTTCTGGGCCGCTTCCAGGCGGTCATGGGGCCGGGATTGATCATCGTGGTCCCGGTGATCCAGCAAATGAAGCGGGTGGATTTGCGCACCATCGTCATGGACGTGCCCAGCCAGGACGTGATCTCCCGCGACAACGTCTCGGTCAAGGTCGACGCGGTGATCTACTTTCGGGTGATCGAACCGCAGCGAGCCATCATTCAGGTCGAGGATTACTACATGGCCACCAGCCAGTTGGCGCAAACCACGTTGCGGTCGGTGCTGGGCCAGCACGAACTGGACGAGATGCTGGCCGGGCGGGACGAATTGAACCGGGATATTCAAGGTATTCTGGACAGCGAGACCGATATATGGGGCATCAAGGTCTCCAACGTGGAGATCAAGCGGGTGGATTTGGACGAGAGCATGATCCGCGCCATTGCCCGCCAGGCCGAGGCCGAGCGCGAGCGACGGGCCAAGATCATCAACGCCGAGGGCGAGTTCCAGGCCGCCGAGCGGATTCGCCAGGCCGCCGAGATCATCGCCTCCCAACCGCAGGCCCTGCAACTGCGCTATTTGCAGACGCTCAACGACATCGGCATCCAGAACAACACCACCGTGGTATTTCCGGTGCCGCTGGACTTGCTCAAGCCGCTGCTGACCATGGCGGAGCGGGGGGAACGGGAGGCGCGCGGCTAGGCGGACGCGGCGGGAACGCCAGCTCGTATTCTCGTTCCCACGCTCCAGCGTGGGAATACCGTTTGGGCCGTTCCAGCGGCCCGCGACGCTGGAGCGTGGGAGCCAGGTGAACGTGGGAGCCAGGTGAGAACACGGCGGAAACGCCAGTTCCATCAAGGCGTCCTGGCCCGGCGGCGCTAAACTCCCAGCGATTCCAGCCACTGTTAAGCCGCCTCGATGCGTTTCCCGAACCCATTGCGTCTCGCGCTCCTGCTGGCGTTGGCGCTGGCGGCCGCTCTGGCCCGCGCCGGCAACGACTACCCCCTGGTGCTGGTCCACGGCTTCATGGGCTGGGGCCGGGACGAAGTGCTCGGCTTCAAGTACTGGGGCGGCTTCGGGGATTTGCAGGAGACGCTGAACCGGGCTGGTTATCGGACCTATACCGGCGTGGTCGGCCCGTTCGCCAGCAACTGGGACCGGGCCTGCGAGCTTTACGCCTACCTCAAGGGTGGCACGGTGGATTACGGCCAGGCCCACGCCGCCGCTCACGGTCATGCCCGCCACGGTCGCACCTTTCCTGGCCTGTATCCGGCGTGGGGGACGGTGGATGGGCACGAGCAGGTTCGCAAGATTCACCTGATCGGCCACAGCCAGGGGGGCCAGACGGTTCGGGTGCTGACGGCGTTGCTGGCGCGGGGCGCGTTGGCGGAAATCGCCGCTACGCCCACCGCCGACCGGTCGCCGCTGTTCGCGGGCGGCCATGCCTGGGTCCACAGCGTCACCACCCTCGCCGCGCCCCACGATGGCACCAGCTTCGCGCTCGGCATCGACCACCTGCTGCCCTTCGTTCGCGCGTCGTTGCTGGGCCTTGCCGCGCTGGCCGGCGTCCAACCCGACGAATTGCCTTACGATTTCAAGCTGGATCAATGGGGATTGCGGCGCGCGCCGGGCGAGACGCTCGCCGACTATTTTCGGCGGGTCGAGCGCAGCCCGATCTGGCAATCGCGCGACATCAGCGCCTGGGACCTCAACCCCGACGGCGCGCGGGAATTGAATCGGCAATTCCCGGCTCAGCCGGAGGTGTATTATTTCTCCTGGGGGGCGGTGGCGACCGTGCCGGTCTGGCCCTTCGACCAGCAGATTCCGCTGCCGACCATGCTGCCGCAGCTCTGGGCCAGCGCCGTCTTCATTGGCGCCTACACCCGCGACGAACCGGGCCATGTGGTGATCGACGCCGGTTGGTGGGAAAACGATGGCCTGGTCAACACCCGCTCCATGGCCGGACCGACCCTGGATTCGCCCGACCGGATCGTATCCGGCGACGGCCCGCCGCGACGCGGGGTCTGGAACCATCGGGGCACGCTGGCCGGCTGGGATCACATGGATTTGGTGGGCATCGGCACGCTGCGCGAGATCGGCGACTGGTATTTGCTGCTGGCGCGGTCGCTGGCGGATTTACCGCCGTAAGACACCGAGACACCGAGACACCGAGACACCGAGACACCGAGGCACCGAGGCACTGAAGTCATGTCCCACATCGTCGTTCACCGCGACCATTCGCTGACCCTCGATCAGGCCCGCCAGGCGGCGGAAACCCTCGCCGCGCAACTGGCCGAGCGCTACGACATCGCCTATCACTGGCAGGGCGACGCGCTGCATTTCGAACGCTCCGGGGTTAGCGGCCATATCGCCCTGGAACCGGACAAGGTTCGGATCAACGTGCGGCTCGGGTTTCTGCTGGTGCCGCTGAAACAGCGGCTGGAGCAGGAGGTTCACCGTTATCTGGACGAGATGTTCCAGGAATCGAATCCGGCCTAACCCCCCGCCGCTTCGTCCAGCGCCAGCGGTCGGGGATGACCGGCGCGAATGCGTTCCAGAATGGCGCGCTCGCGGTCGATGATGGTGGTCACGAAGGTTCCCGCGTCCGCGCCCATGTGGCGGAAGGCGTGAAAGCCGGCTTCCAGAAACCGGTGCAGTTCCCCCAACCCGGCCAGCCGCGCCGGGGTCCGGGCCAGCTTCAGCGCCGCGTAAATGACGCGCCTGGGCACAATGGCTTGCAAATCCCGGCCCAGCCGCTCGGTCAGGTCAAGCTGATGATCGCGCTGCTCGTAACCGGCGCAGCGCCGGTAGGCGGCGACGTAGGCGGCCTCGTCCAGTTCCGCGCCGCGTGGCCCAAGCTCCGCGATCAGGATTCGGGTCATCTGGGCATCGAGTTCGTGCGAGAGAGCGTTGAGTTCCAGCGCCAGCCCGGCGGTATGCAGCACGGCCGCCGGCAGGATGCGGGTCATCATCGGCACGATGCGGGCCAGGTCGCGCTCCAGTTGGCCCAGGTCCCGGTCGCCGTAGAGTTCGTCCAGAAAAAACTCCGCCGCCGGCCGGTACAGCGGACTGCGCAGCAGGTCGGCGTGGGTCCGGGTCAGTCGCGCCGACTGCCAGCGCCGCAGCAGGCTCAATTCCCGTTCGATCCCGTCGGTGCCGTCGGTGTGAAACGCCTGGCTGCGTTGCAACTGTTCCATCAGCCGCGCCGCGTGGCGGGCTTTCAGGGTTTCGCTCATGACCGCGTTTAGGCTTTCGGGCAAGGAAGAAATCCTCTCTCTCCACTATCCCCGCGCCGGTTCAGCGCAGTTCGCGGCGCAGGATCTTGCCGACGTTCGACTTGGGCAGGCTGTCGCGGAATTCGACGTGCCGGGGCATCTTGTAGCCGGTGAGTTGGGCGCGGCAGTGGGCCAGGATCGTCTCGGCGGTCAGTGCCACGCCCGGCTTGGGCACCACGAACACCTTGACCGCCTCGCCGCTCTTGTCGTCCGGCACGCCGATGCAGGCGACTTCCAGCACGCCCTCGCAGCCGATCACCACCTGCTCGATCTCGTTGGGGAAGACGTTGAAGCCGGATACCAGGATCAAGTCCTTCTTGCGATCCACGATGCGGAAAAACCCCTGTTCGTCCACCGTGGCCACGTCGCCGGTCAGCAGCCAGCCGTCGCGGATCGCGCGGGCGGTGTCCTCGGGCCGCTGCCAGTAGCCGCGCATCACCTGCGGGCCACGCGCGCGCAACTCGCCCCGTTCGCCCAGCGGCACCTCGTTACCCTCCTCGTCGCACAGTTGCACGTCGGTTGATGGCATCGGCAAGCCGATGCTGCCGGTGAAGCCGGCGATGTCCACCGGGTTGACGCAGACTACCGGCGAGGCTTCGGTCAGCCCGTAACCTTCCAGGATCGGCGTTCCGGTCAGCACCCGCCACCGTTCGGCCACCGCCTTTTGCACCGCCGCGCCGCCGCCGACCGCGAGCCGGAGCGCCGAAAAGTCCAGCCGGGGGAACTTGTCGTGGTTGACCAGGGCGTTGAACAGGGTGTTGACGCCGGTGATCACGGTGAACTTCCACGGCCGAAGTTCCTCGACAAACAGCGCAATGTCGCGGGGATTGGTGATCAGCAGGTTCAGCCCGCCGTGCCGGACGAAGCATAGGCAGTTCACCGTCAGGCAGAAGATGTGATACAGCGGCAGGGCGGTGACGACGATTTCCTCGCCGTCGCGGATGGCCGGGCCGACCCAGGCGGAAATCTGTTGCATGTTGGCCAGCAGGTTACGGTGAGTCAGCATCGCCCCCTTCGACAGGCCGGTGGTGCCGCCGGTGTATTGCAGGAAGGCCAGGTCCTCGCCGGTCAGCGTGACTGGTTGCCAAGGCCGGCGGCCGCCGAGCGCCAGGGTTTCGTTGAACCCGATGGCGCCGGGCAGGTGGTAATGGGGCACCATCTTCTTGATGTGCTTGACCACCAGGTTGATCACCTTGGCCTTCCAGAACGGCAGCAGGTCGCCGATCTCGGTGACGATGGCCTGCTTGATCTCGGTGTTGTGGATCACCTCGGCCAGGACATGGGCGAAGTTGGCGAGGATGAGGATGGCCTTGGCCCCGGAATCCTTCAGTTGATGTTCCAGTTCGCGCGGGGTGTAGAGCGGGTTGACGTTGACCACGACCAAACCAGCGCGCAGCACGCCGAACAGCGCGACCGGGTATTGCAGCAGGTTGGGCAGCATGATGGCCACCCGTTCGCCTTTCTCCAGTCCCAAATCCTGTTGCAGCCAGGCCGCGAAGTCCCGGCTTTTCTCCTCCAGTTCCTCATAGGTCATACCGTAGCCCATGTTGGCGAAGGCCAGGCGTGGGCCGAACCGGCGGCAGCTTTGCTCGAACGCCTCGGCCAGCGAGGCGTATTGGTCGGGGTTGATCTCCGCCGGTACGTTGGGTGGATAGCGTTTCAGCCACACTTTTTCCACGGGGGTCTCCAAGGGCAAGGGGGATCGGGTGGAGGAGTCTTGATCGAACTGATTACCAAACTTCCCGTGGAAGGGATTGTAATATTTAGCTTTTTGACGACCGCTCGACAAAGCGCCCTTCTCCTTGCGAGGGAAGGCCTGGGTGGAGGGTGGACGGTGACCCCTATGATTTTCTGGAAATCTCGGCCAGGGGCAATTGGGTGATGGCGGCCACCTGCTCCGGGGAAAAATTCATCGCCAGGAGCGCCTCGGCCACCGCCAGGGCTTTGCGATGCGCGCCTTCCTCCATTCCCTTTTCCATTCCCTTTTCCATTCCCTTTTCCATTCCCTTTTCCATTC
>JARSSO010000058.1 GCA_029624765.1 Candidatus Contendibacter sp.
TGCACAACAAAAAAGCCGCGCGCGGCGGCTTTCTATTTGGCGGGGGGATTTCCGGCTGCGGCGGAGGGCGCTGCGCTAATCTGTCCCACGGGCTCGCCTACAGGCTCTGCATCATTATCATCGATATATGATATATTGACCGATTCTCCTTTGGCCAAACGTATCGCATCTATTAAATCTTTTGCTTCAAAATACGAGTGAGTTAGCTCAGTCCCATGTACTGGTCTATCAGAGTCAATATCATAAGGAGCAGGGTTATAGATAGAGCGTATCTTTCTAACACCAAGAAAGATGCGCTTTGCGGGTTTCCCATCTAGGCAAATCCCGTCATCCAGAGCGGCTTGCTGTTGACCAATATATTCTGCCTCATGGATCGCTTTTTCTCTATCATCTGCTTCGATTAAAAAAAAATCTTCAAAAACAGGGATTCTTTCTTGTGATTGGTTTATAACTTCAATCACAGTTATTAAGCTTGCTGTAAACCAAGGCATGTTATTTATACCTGTCTTTACCATCACAGTTAAAATACTTCATGGCGGCTTTAATTTTTAATCGTTCCTTTGAATCAGTTTCATTATTATATTTACGGCGTAAATATTCGCATGGATTTTGACAATCAGAACCTAGATTTTTTACTTCTCTAGTGTATTCATTATCAATATTCTGTTTCCCACCTTTAGCCATCTCCATTGGGCCGTCATCACTATCCTCACCCCACCAATTTTTAAGTGCTTCTCCCATGGCTGAACAGCCGCCAGATAGGCAAATGATGGCTGCGCTCCCACCGAAAATAACCCACCCAGGTGGACCTCCTAACAGTAATGCGGGATTAGATAAACCTTGAGGATCAGTGTATCGAAGGGGATTCCCGCCGACATACGCATACGTATTAATCCCCTCTCCAGTCCAATCGGATCGCTCTGAATATACCTCCCCGTCTGCGGATCGTAATCCCTAAAATAGTTGTAATGCAGCCCAGATTCCGCGTCGTAATACTGGCCGGGAAAACGCAGGTTGAGGGTGAAGGCCTGCCCGTCGCCGTCGGGATCGGACTGCGGCGGGTGCTCGCCAAAGGCGCTACCGGTCAGGGACCAGCGCCAGAGATCGACCTGGCGGATCGGATCGGTGACCGCGCGCGGCGTGCCCAGATGGTCGGCGTGGACCGGGTAGGGGGTGTGCACGCCGTCCTGGGTCCGAATGATACCCACTAGGAGGTCGTCAAGATAGACGTATTCCCGCAGCGGGTTCAGGGCGCCGTCGTATTCGCCCAGGAGTCGGCCCTGGTGGTCGTACAGGAAGCCGTGCGCTGACTTGGCCGTATCCGAGATGAGCGCCTCGATCATCGCCCCCATCGCCAGGGCCAATTTCGTCGCCACTATCTCGTGCGGGGTCGGGTGGGTTTTCCGCAACCCTCGTTCCATCTCCGCCGCAAGCTACCGAACCGTTCTCCCTGTCCCGTCACCTTCTCGATTCAAATCACCTAAAAGTTCAACTGAAAATTGACGGGCGCCGAGGACCGCGAGGCGCAACGTAGTGGGTTTGGGCCATAGTCCGCTAGAATGCTCCGCCTTGCCGACCGCGATGACAAAGGAGCACCCTTGGATATTTTATTGATTCTTAAGGCGCTGATACTCGGTTTGGTGGAAGCGGCCTCGGAATTCCTGCCGGTTTCCAGCACGGGTCATCTGATCATTGTGGGGGATTTCCTGGCCTTCACCGGGCCGCGCGCCGAGACCTTCGAGATTTTCATTCAATTGGGGGCGATTCTGGCCGTGGTCTGGATCTACCGGGAGCGATTGCTCGACATCGCCATCAACCTGGATTGGGATCCCAAGGCGCAGCGGTTGGTGCTGAACCTGGCGATTGCCTTCACGCCGGCGGCGGCCCTGGGATTCCTGTTCCACAAGTACATTACCCAACATTTGTTCAACCCGGTCAGCGTGGCCATGGCGCTGGTGTTGGGCGGCGTCGCCATTTTGCTGATCGAGCGCTTCGCCCGGACCGGCCGGGTGTCGGCGGTGGACGAGATGAGCTGGAAAGACGCGGTCTGGGTCGGCGTCGCTCAAAGCGTGGCGCTGTTTCCGGGCGTGTCGCGGTCGGGCGCGACCATCATGGGCGGAATGCTGAGCGGAATGTCGCGGTTCGCCGCGACCGAGTTTTCGTTTTTTCTGGCGATTCCCACCATGTTCGCCGCGACCTTTTACAGTCTTTATAAGGAATGGCATCAACTGACCTTGGCGGATGTCCCGATGTTCGCGGTGGGATTCGTCGCGGCGTTCCTGGGCGGGTTGACGGTGGTGCGATTCCTGCTGGCCTACGTCGGCCAGAACAGCTTCGCCCCGTTTGCCTGGTATCGGATCGTGTTTGGCGGTCTGCTGCTGGTTTATTTTCGTGATCGTCCCTGGGTCGGATGAGAAACGCCGGGCAAATCCGGGGCGATGAGGGCAAGCCGATGACCGAGGTGTTTTCCGAGGCGTGGATGCGCGAGTACGCGCGGTTGTGGAACGCGGAACAGGACATGGTCCGGGAACTGGCCCGGCAACGGTTCAGCGCGGCGGTCGGGTATGGTTTCCTGGACCAGCCCACGCCGCGCGGCTTGCTGGTGGTGATGCGCGGCGTCGCCGAACAGGCCGGCGGTTACGATGGTCGGGAACTGGACTGGGACTTGCGCGCCAGCTCGGCGAACTGGATCGAATGGCTGGGGCAGGGCTTCGAGCTGTCGCGCATCCTGCTCGCGGTCGGCGCGGGGCGCCTGCAACTCTGGAAGGGTGACCACAAGCGCATTCTGCGCAAACCGCTACTGGTCGGCGCCCTGTTGCGGGCCTTCGCGCTGATGCCCGAGGTGCGGGCGTAGGCGAAGCGGGTCTGGATCAGCCTGGAATAATTGCCCTGTTTAGGGGCATTCCGCGTCCTGGATGAGCGCAATTGGTGCGAAGGATGGGGCAACTTGGGATAGGGTGTGATTTAAGAATTTGATCTTGTTTGTTTTAACGGGATGGCTTCGAATTTGCCTGTCTTTGTCGGTTTTAATCCATCACCGAACGGACGATGACCCGAAATGGGGCGCGCGTCCCTGACCACGCGAACGATCAGAGACAGGCATCATGAACCACAACCATAAACGGACCTTGACAATCCTCTTTCCCGGCTTTTTGGCGTTATGGGCATCCGGAGCGGCATGGGCGGGGGACGCTCCGTCGCCCAACCCCGGCAATACGGCCTGGATTCTTACCGCGACGGCGCTGGTCTTGTTCATGACCTTGCCGGGCCTGTCGTTGTTCTACGGCGGACTGGTGCGGACCAAGAACGTGCTCTCGGTCCTCATGCAGTGTTTCGCCATTACCTGTCTGGTGTCGCTGCTATGGTTCGTTTACGCCTACAGCCTCGCGTTCGGGACCGGCAGCCCCTGGATCGGCGGTTTCGACAAGCTGTTCATGGCCGGGGTCGAGGAAAATTCCCTGACCGGCGACATCCCGGAAACCGTGTTCTCCATGTTCCAACTGACCTTCGCCGTCATCACCCCGGCGCTGGTGGTCGGCGCCTTCGCCGAGCGGATGAAATTTTCCGCCATGCTGTTGTTCAGCGCCCTGTGGTTGACCCTGGTGTACGCGCCGGTCGCGCATTGGGTCTGGGGCGGGGGCTGGCTGGGCCAGATGGGCGTGCTGGATTTTGCCGGAGGACTGGTGGTGCATGTCACCGCTGGCGTGGCGGCGTTGGTGGCGGCGCTGGTGTTGGGTGGACGCCACGGCTTTCCGACCACCGCCATGCCGCCTCACAACATGACCATGGTGGTGACCGGAGCCGGCATGTTGTGGGTGGGCTGGTTCGGTTTCAACGCCGGCAGCGCGCTGGCCGCCGACGGCAACGCCGGCATGGCGATGATGGCGACGCATCTGTCCGCCGCCGCCGGGTCGCTGGCGTGGATGACGATGGAATGGGTGCGCTTCGGCAAGCCGAGCGTGCTCGGCATCGTGACCGGGATGGTGGCGGGGCTGGGCACCATCACGCCCGCTTCAGGCTACGTGGGGCCGGCCGGCGCGGTGGTCATCGGCGCGGTCGCGGGGGTCGCCTGTTTCAACGCCACCCAGTTCCTCAAGCGGGTGCTGAAGGTGGACGATTCCCTGGACGTGTTTCCAGTGCATGGCGTGGGGGGGATGCTGGGAACCCTGGCGGCGGGCGTGTTTGCCTCCACCGAGCTTGGCGTGTTCAAGGGCCAGGGCTTCGGTCCAGGGATTACCGGCATGGGCCAGCAACTGGGCGTGCAGTTCGTGGCGGTGATCGCCACGGTGGCCTACACGGCGGCCGTGACCTTCGTCGTGCTCAAACTGGTGAACGCCCTGGTCGGCTTGCGGGTCGGGCGGGAAGAGGAAATCGGCGGCCTGGACATCGCCCTGCACGACGAGCGGGGCTACGATCTGTAAGCGTTGTCAATTCGTTGGGTTCATTTGGCGGGCGTTTCGCGCGGTGGTGGTCGCGCTTACCGCTCCGCCAACGCCGCGCGCATTCGTTCCAGCCCTTCCGCCAGCAGGGCGCGCGGGCAGCCAAAGTTCAGTCGGACGAAGCCATTACCGCCTGGGCCGAAGTTCGCGCCGTCGTTCATGGCCACGTCGGCTTTCTTCAGGAAAAACTCGTGGGGGTTGGACAGGCCGGCGTCCCGGCAATCGAGCCAGGCCAGGTAGGTTGCTTCCGGAACCGTGACGCGAACGCCCGGCAGATGACGAGCGACGTACTCGACCACATAATCCCGGTTGGCGGTCAGGTAAACCAGCAATTCCCGCAGCCAGTCGTCGCCGTGTCGATAGGCAGCCAACGCGGCGCCCAGGCCGAGAATGTTCGCGTCCGGCACGATGCCGCGCATCGCCCGTTTGAATTGCCGTCGCAGCTCGGGATTCTGGACGATGGCGAAGCTGGCGCCCAGACCGGCGATGTTGAAGGTCTTGCTGGGCGCCATCAGGGTGATGCAGCGTTGGGCGATTTCCGGCCCCAGCGTGGCCAGCGGGACATGCCGTCGCCCGTCCAGCAGCAAATCGCAGTGGATCTCGTCCGAGCAGATCGTCAGGTCGTGACGTTCGCACAACGTCGCCAGCCGCTGCAGTTCCGCCGCGCCGAACGCCCGGCCGACCGGATTGTGTGGATGGCAGAGGATAAACAGCCGGGCGCGCGGGCCGATGGCTGCTTCGAACGCCGCGTCGTCGAAGCCGTAGTACAACCGCCCGTCGCGTGTTTCCGCCGTCAGTTCGGCGGTGACCAGCTCCCGATCCTGATGACCGGGCGCGGTTAGAAACGGCGGGTAAACCGGGGTTTGCACCAGCACGGCGTCGCCCGGTTCGCCGATCGCCCGGCACGCCACGTTCAGGCCGGACACCAGGCCCGGCAGATGGACGATCTGCTCCGGCGCGACCGTCCAGCGATACAGGGCGTGCATCCTCGCGCAAATCGTTTCCGTCAACGCTTCCGGCGGTGCGCCGTAACCGAAAACGCCGTGCGCGACCCGTTCGCGCAACGCCGCCAGCACCGGTTCCGGCGAGACGAAATCCATGTCGGCCACCCACAGCGGCAGGGCGCTGCCGTAGCGTTGCCATTTCAGGCTGTCGGCGTCGCGCCGGTCGGGCGCGTGATCGAAATCGTAAGGCATGGGTGGAGCGTCCTCGCGCGGTGCGCGGCGGTTGGGATCAAACCAGATCGTACATTTGGCGCAGGTGACGGTACACGATGCTGGACACGTCCCGGATGACGTTGCCGCGCGCCGCTTGCCAGGCCATGTAGCTTTGGGTCGGCCGGGCCTTTTCGATGATGCCGATGAAGGTGTAGGGATAGTTGCGGCCGTCGCGGCCGCGGGCGACCAGGATGCCCATGTTGCCGCACAACCGGGCGGTGGTGCCGGTCTTGTCGATGACCGCCGTCCCGCGCGGCACGCCGGTTGCGCCGGTGTAGACGCGGTCGCGGTTCGGCAGGTACATCAAGCGCCGCAGTTCGGCGGAGTAGGGTAGTTGGTCGTACCAGAGCGCCTGCAGGAAGCGATGGTAATCGAAGGCGGACGCCCGGTTGCGGTAGGTGCGACCACCGCTGGGAATGTACTCGACGATCCGGGTTTGGCGGAACAGGCCGGGATGACGCCGCTTGAGGGTATGTTCCGCCTCGGCGGGGCCGGAACGGCTACTGGTCCGGTTCAATAGCTCGATGAAATAGTTGGTGGCCCGATTGTCGCTGTGCTGAATCATCGCCTCCATCCGCTGCCGGTGGAAGGGCGTATAGTCGAGTTGGCCCTCCTGAACCTTTTGGAAGAACGCCAGGGCGATGAAGGGCTTGATCATGCTGGCGCTTTGGTACGGCAGGCCGGCGTTGATGGTGACCAGGAAGCGCCGACTGGTGAAGTCGTAAACCAGCCAGGCGGTGCGTTCGTTACCCGCCAGCCGGCCCGTTTGGCGCAAGTGCGCCACGTAATGTTCAACGGCGGTGTTCAGGTCGGCGGCGGTCCAGGGTTGGATCCAGGATTGTGGTGGCGAGGGATCCCAGGAGCGCCCCGGAGGCTGATCCCAGGTGGAAGGCGGTGGGCGTCGGTAGCGGGGTGGTGGGCGGTTCCAGGACTGAGGCGGGCGCGTCGGCCATTTCGGGGAAGTCAACGGGGGAGGTTCGTCCCACCATCCTCCGTCCGCCGCCTCGGATTTCGGGGCGAAGCCGAGACCGGCGGTGGTGACCAGGGCCGCCAGCCGGGCGAGGAACGCGCGTCGAGAACCGTCGGGGACCGCGGATCTCTCGGCGTCGGGTTCCGGGTCGGAGGATCGGAGGAAGAGCATGGGGGGTGGTCTCCAACGAGTGATGAGATTGGCTTGCCGATTATGGGTCGGAAACCTGGAAGTCGACAATGACCGGATAATGATCGGAACCGATGGCCGGGCCGATTTCCCGATGCCGGATCCGGATACCCTCGGAAAAAAGGGCATGGTCGATGGGGATCCACAAGAGCGGCCAGCCGGCGGGCCAGGACGGTTGGATGCCCCGTCCGCGCCGACTGTCGCGCAAGCCGGAATCGGCCAGCAACCGGGCAAACCAGGGCGACCAGGGCGAGAGGTTGAGATCGCCGAGCACCAGCGAAGGAGTTTGGTTCTGGCGAACCCGAGCGGCCAGCCCGCGCAATTGCCGGTTGCGGCCCTCGGCCAGATCGGCGCTGACCGGTGGCCACAGATGAGCGCCAACGAGGGTGAACGGGCGCGCGGCGGCGATGAACGTCGCCACGATGGCGGGCGGACTCGCCGGGTCGTCGAAGCGGACGATCTGGCCCTGGGCAAGAGGATGGCGACTGAACAGAGCGATGCCGAACAAGTCGTCGCGGGGTTCGGCTAGACGATGCGGATAGCGTTGGTCCAGATCGCGCAACCGGTCGAGCAGCCACGGCGTCGCTTCCAGCAGCACGACGATGTCGGGATCGGTGGTGGCGATCAGATCTCGAATGCGGTGGAAATCGCGGTTCTCCGCGTGCACGTTGGCGAGCAGGGCGCGCAGGGAGGGGCGATTCTCGGCGGTGGCGGGCGTTGCTGGATCGTCTTCCCAAAAGGCCGGGACCAGGAACGCCAGATTGAGCAGAGCGAACGCCCCCAGTAGCGCCGCCCAGCGCCATTGGCGCAGCGCCAGCAGAATCGGGGCGAGTCCGCCGAGCGCAAGCGCGTATTGCGCCCGGAAATGGGTGGTGAGTTCGAATCCCCACCAGAATTGACCGGCGAAGCTGGTCAGCGTGGCCAGACCAGCCAGAACACCAGCGGCGGTTAGTAATCCGGTCAGCCTGACCCGCTGTTTCATGCTAGGGAAAACCATGATCGATTCCGAGAAATCCCCTATTTACTTCAAAATTCCAAAACTTGATATTAACTGTTCCCGAGTAGGGGTTAAGCCTATAACATCATAAAAAATCAACAAAATGGGCGCCAGGGGAGAGGCGGCGCCACTGACCATCAAAGTGAGGAATCTTCGAATGAAAAACGAAATCACTCGACCGGTGAAGGCCAGGCGCTATGGAAGCGAAGGACTGATGCCGGTGGATAAGCATAGCTGTCCCTATCGTGGCGCGGCGTCTTGCGTCAGCGCGAGCGGGGGTAGCTATTGCGGCGGTTATGGTGGAGACGCCCCGATCAAAGGTACTCAAATGTACTCGGTCCGATGCCTGGAGGAGAATGGCGCGGATTTCGTTCCGTATGGCTGGCCGGGTGTGTTGCGCCGCGCGATTCATCATCCCTGGTCCCCTCGTTAAAAAAGCGGTCCCCCGAGAACACCCTTTCAAGCAAGGTATCGGGGGATTGAAAGTGGATTGTTGAGGTTGGGAGGCGGAGGCTTGGCGCCCGGTCGAGCCTCCGCTTTCGTTTTACCCGCTTATTTTTCCACCGTTACCCGCACTTTCCGGTCGTCTTGCCACTCGCCGACGATCCTCTGGCCGTTTTCGTACAGCACGCCCTGACCGTCCTTGCGGCCATTGCGCCATTCGCCCTCGTAGCGGTCGCCGTTGCGGTAGTAGTAAATGCCCTGGCCGTTGGGCTGATCGCTGGCGAAATCGCCGACGTACTTGTCGCCGTTGGCATAGAGATAAGTGCCCTGACCGTGCTTGCGGCCGTTGCGCCATTCGCCCTGATAGCGGTTGCCGCTGCGGTAGTAGTAAGTGCCCTGGCCGTCGATCACGTTGTTGCGCCATTCGCCGGCGTATTTCTCGCCGCGGCTGGCATACACGTAAGTGCCTTGGCCATGCATCTTGGCGTTACGGAATTCTCCGGAATACTCGCTGCCGTCCGGATGGCGGTAGACGCCTTCGCCATTTTGGCAGTTGCCGCGTAGACAGCCGGGCGAGGCGGACGGGGCGGCCTGGGTCGACTGACTTTCCGCCGCGCGGGGGCGAGGCGGTTCCGGTTCCGGTTCCGGCTCCGGTTTCGGCTCCGGCGGCCGGGCGGTGGGCTTGACGGCGGCAACCTCCGTCCGCCTGGGCGCCAGGGTTGCCGTAAGCGTGCTTTCGTCGCCGGCGCTTAGGTTCACCTGCCCGTTCCAGTCGGCGTGGCCTTCCAGGCTGACCCGGACCTTGTAGGAACCGGGTTTCAGCTCCACCTCCAGCGGCGTCGTGCCGACGTTCCGGCCGTTGATCAGCACCTCGGCCTCTTCCTGGTCGGCGCGAACGAAGAGCCGGGCCGGCAAGGCGGGTTGCTTTTGCAACTGCTTCAGTTTGGCTTGGGCCGCCGAGGCTTGCCGGCTTTTGGGATAACTCGTCAAAAACTGCTGGATTTCGGCCGGGTCATTGCTGTTCTTAACCGCCGCCCAGGCTTGTTCGGCGGTGCGCGGCGCGGTCGCGGCGCCGGGTTCCGGCGGGCGCTCTTCAAGAATGCCCTGCGGCGCGGTCGTTATCTGCAAGCTGACCCCTTCCCTGGTTTCGGTCCGGGACAGTCGGGTGAAGCGATCCTGAGCGACCACTCGGGTTTCGGGTTCCGGCGCGGTGGATCGTGACTCTGGAACGGGTTCGGTGGATTGCGGAACCGAAACCAGGTCGATGGGTGGCTTCGCTTCCGGTTTCGCTTCCGGTTTCGCTTCCGGTTTCGGGGGGGGCTCCGCCGCAGTCACCCGAGTGCTGGGCAACGGTTCCGGTTCCGGCTCGGTGGCCCGGGGCGGCGGGCTGACCGGTTTTTGCGCCTGGGCCAGTTGCTCGCGCAAGCCGGCCAGCCGGGAATCGTTTCGATTCAGCCGTTCCAGTCGGTCGAGGGAGTTTTTCGCCGCCTTGACGTCGCCCCGGCGCATGGCGTCGGCCGCCAGGTCGGCGTAGCGGTCGGCGATTCGCTCCATCCCGGCGCGCGCCTCGGCGTTGCCGGGATCGCGCTGGAGGACGTCGCCATAGCAGTCGGCGGCGTTGCCACCCTTGCCGCTGGCCAGCCGGTTGGCTTGCAAGTGCGCGGCGCATTCCCGCAGTCGGACGGCGATCCGGTCCACCGGTTCGGTCGGCGGCTGAACCGGCTGGGGTGGCGCCTTGGCCTCGCGCAGTTGCTTGCGGACCTGGTCGCGCAACGTCAGCAGCCGTCCGTGGTCGGGAACCTGTTGCAGACCCTGCTCGATGTGCAGCAGACTGGTTTCGTAAGCGCGTTCGCGCTGCGCGTCCAGCGCCCGGGCCAGAAATTCGTCGGCTTGGGCGCGGCGCTGTTCGGCCTCGGCGCGCAGGCGAGCCTGTTCGGCCTTGCGCTGTTCCTCCTGGCGGGCCGCCATGTCCTGAGCTTGGCGCCTGGTCTGTTGCTCCCGCACCTCGCGCTTGAGAGCCAGCAGGGCGGGATGGCCGGGCATGGCCCGCAAGCCCTCTTCGATCTGCGTCAGACTCTGCTCCAGCGCGCCTTCCTGCCGGGCGCGTTGGGCTTGTTCCAGAAACTGCTCGGCCCGCAGTTCGGCCTGCAACCGCTGTTCCTCCTGAGCCCGCTGAATCCGGGCAGCCTCAAGTTGCCGGTTGACCTCCTCGCGCAGGGCCGGCAAATCGGCATGATCGGGCGCGAGTCGCGAAGCCTGCTCGATCAAGGCGCGGCTGTCTTCCAACGCGCCTTCCCGCTGGCGCTGGCGGGCCTGGGCGAGGAGCTGGTCGGCTTCGGCGCGTTGCTGGGCGGCGACGTCGACGGGGGGCGGCGTGGGCGTGACGGGCGGCGTGACGACGACGGGCGAAATCGGTTTCGGTGGTTCCTGGGACCAGTAGAAATACCCGCCGCCCGCCAGCGCCAGCGTGGCCAGCGCCGCCGCCAGCGCGCCGGTTTTCCAGCCGAACCGGCGCGGCGGCTGGCCGGTCGCATCGGTGGGAATGGGGGCTGCTCGGGTCAGGTCGGCGATATCGAGCGGAGCGGTCGGCAGAGCTTCGGGATGATCGAGGGCGGCGATGAACGCCTGACCGGTTTGGAACCGCCGGTTGGGATCCTTGTCCAGCAGCTTGTTGATGATCGGCTGAAAGCGGTACAACCTCGGCGGCAGCTCGGGAACCGGCGCGGTCACGTGCATCATCGCCAGGGCGAAACTGTCCTCGGCGGTATAGGGCGCGTTGCCGGTGAGCATTTCGTAGAACAGCACGCCGAAACTGTACAGATCGGAGCGGGCGTCCACCGCCTGGCCGCGGATCTGTTCCGGGCTCATGTAGCGCGGCGTGCCGAGGGACAGGCCGGTGCGGGTCATGATCGTGCTGCTGCCGAGGGTTTTGGCGATGCCGAAGTCGGTGAGCACCGGGCAGCCGTTTTCGCGGAACAGGATGTTTTGCGGCTTGATGTCGCGGTGGATGATGCCGCGATGGTGGGCGTAATGCAGGGCGCTGGCGATGGCCTTGGCGATGGCCAGGCTTTCGTCGAGCGGCAGACCGTCGCGGATGCGGTGTTGCAGGGTATCGCCGGGCAGATACTCCATGGACAGGTAGTAAGTGCCTTCGTGCGAGGCGATATCGTAGACGGTGACGATGTACGGGTCGCTGAGTTGGGCGATGATGCGGCCTTCCCGCAGGAAGCGCTGCGCGAACTCCTCGTCGGTGGTGAGAACGGGTTTGATGACCTTCAGCGCGACATGGCGGTGCAGCGACTCTTGCACGGCGAGATAGACGATCGCCATGCCGCCTTGGCCAAGTTCGCGTTCGATCCGATAGCCTGGAATATGCATGTTCGAATTCCCTAACCTAAGGGCGGTGGCCGCGATCCGGCGGCGCGTGGATTCCCGCGTCGGGCGCCGTCGCGCCGCGCTGGGTGGCGTCCCTGGGCGGGACGGCTAAGGTGGACACGGCGCCGGATCGTCGTCGGGGTATGATATACCGGTGTAGTGTAGGTAATCGGCGGGGTTCCGGCAAAAGGCGCTATAACCTGGAATTCAGCAATTCCCGTGCCATCCAATCGATCATGAACCGCGCGGCGTCCCGCCGCCGCCCAAACCTGGGATTCTTTCAGCATGTCTGGCAATACATTTGGCAAGTTGTTCACCGTGACCACCTTCGGCGAGAGCCATGGCCCGGCGCTGGGCGCGATCGTGGACGGTTGTCCGCCGGGCCTGGCCCTCACCGAAGCGGATTTGCAACGCGATCTGGACCGCCGCCGGCCGGGTCAGAGCCGTCATACCACCCAGCGCCGCGAGCCGGACGCGGTTCGCATCCTGTCCGGGGTGTTCGAGGGTCGCACCACGGGCGCGCCGATTGGGTTGCTGATTGAGAATGTGGATCAGCGTTCCAAGGATTACGGCGCGATCATGGACCGGTTCCGGCCCGGCCATGCCGATTACACGTATCATCATAAATACGGGCTACGCGATTACCGGGGCGGCGGCCGCGCCTCGGCGCGGGAAACCGCGCTGCGGGTGGCGGCCGGCGCCATCGCCAAGAAGTATCTGGGGGAACGCTACGGGGTTCGGGTGCGGGGCTACCTGGCCCAGCTTGGCCCGATTCGACCGGCCAGAGTGGTTTGGGAAGAAGTCGACAACAACCCGTTTTTTTGCCCGGACCCCGATCAGGTGGCCGAGTTGGAGCGGTTCATGGATGCGCTGCGCAAGTCCGGCGATTCCATCGGCGCGCGGGTGACGGTGGTGGCCAGCGGAGCGCCGGTGGGTTGGGGCGAGCCGGTGTTCGACCGACTGGATGCCGACATCGCTCACGCCCTGATGGGTATCAACGCGGTCAAGGGCGTGGAGATCGGCGCCGGTTTCGCCTGCGTGGAGCAGCGCGGCACCGAACATCGGGATGAATTGACGCCAGGGGGATTTTTGAGCAATCACGCCGGCGGGGTGCTGGGCGGCATTTCCACCGGCCAGGATATCGTCGCCAGCATCGCCCTGAAACCGACCTCCAGCATTCGCCTGCCGGGGCGGACTATCGATGTCCATGGCGAGCCGGTGGAGGTGGCGACCAAGGGCCGTCACGATCCCTGCGTCGGCATCCGCGCCACCCCCATCGCCGAGGCGATGCTGGCGCTGGTGTTGATCGATCACGCCTTGCGCCACCGCGCCCAGAATATGGATGTGCGCGTCGCCACGCCGGTCATTGCCGGCGCCGCGCCGGGCGAGGATGGCGGCTGAGCGGTCCGCGCCAGGAACGCGCCAGCTCGTGCTGACTCCGCGCCTGTACCTGCGCCTGTCGGGTTTCTATCTGTTTTATTTCGCCACCCTGGGCGTGCTGTTGCCGTACTGGGGTTTGTATCTGCGGGCGTTGGGGTTCGAGCCGGCCCGGATCGGCGAGTTGATGGCGATTCCGCAGGCGACCAAGCTGGTGGCGCCCAGCCTGTGGGGCTGGCTGGCCGACCGGAGCGGCCGGCGGATGCGGGTCGTCCGCTGGGCCTGTCTGGCGGCGGCGCTGAGTTTCGGGGGAGTGTACGCGGCGGGCGGTTCGTACCTGGGGCTGGCGCTGGTGATGCTGCTGTTCAGCTTTTTCTGGAACGCGGCCCTGCCGCAGTTCGAGGCGGTCACCCTCAATCACCTGGGCGAGCACGTTCATCGTTATAGTCGGGTTCGGCTGTGGGGATCGGTGGGCTTCATCGGCGCGGCGGTCGGCGTGGGTTTCCTGGTCCGGGATTGGGGCGTCGGCCTGGTCCCGGCGCTGTTGTGGGGGCTGTTCGCCGTGCTGTGGCTGAACAGCCTGCTGGTCGCGGAATCACCGACGGCGCCACTCGGCCACGCCGCGCCGCCGCTCGGCCAGGTCCTGCGCCAGCCGGCGGTGATCGCCTTCTTCGTCGCCTGTTTTCTCCATCAGGCCGCCCACGGGCCGTATTACGGCTTTTTCTCGCTGTATCTGGAAACCTGTGGTTATTCGCGCGAGTTCATCGGCCTGATGTGGGGCCTGGGCGTGGCGGCGGAAGTGGGCCTGTTCCTGCTGATGCCGCGCTGGCTGCCGCGGTTCGGGCCGCGGCGGTTGCTGCTGGCGGCGCTGGCGCTGGCGACGTTGCGCTGGCTGTTGATCGGCCATTTCGCCCGCGAGTTGCCGATTCTCTGGTTCGCCCAAACCCTGCACGCCTTCAGCTTCGGCGCGTTTCACGCCGTGTCCATGCACCTGGTTCACCAGTTTTTCCCCGGCGCGCTCCAGGGGCGCGGCCAGGCGCTGTATAGCAGCCTGAGCTTCGGCGCGGGCAACGCGGTGGGCAGTCTGGCCGCCGGCTATCTGTGGGCGGGCCTGGGGCCGACCGCGATGTACGATCTGGCGGCGGCGCTGGGCGCGCTGGCCTGGCTGACGGCGTGGCGGGGGTTGGGCCAGGGCAATCGCGCTATGTCAACATAACGCATTGATCCAACTGGATATTAGTCTGCTGATACGGCATGCTTATTCCCTACAACTAATTGATAAATATTAGGAAAAAGCGTAGTGCGATTGCCCTGGGGGTTGGGCGACGCCGCCCGTTCGGGCGGGCCGTTGCGGTAGTCTTTGGGTCGATCAGGCCAGTTTCCGGTATTTGATCCGATGCGGCTGATCGGCCTCCACGCCCAGCCGCCGCTTGCGGTCGGCTTCGTAGTCGGCGTAATTGCCCTCGAACCAGACCACTTGCGAATCGCCCTCAAAGGCCAGGATGTGGGTGGCGATGCGGTCCAGGAACCAGCGGTCGTGGGAAATGATCACCGCGCAACCTGCGAAGGCCAGCAGCGCTTCCTCCAGCGCCCGCAGCGTTTCCACGTCCAGATCGTTGGTCGGCTCGTCCAGCAGCAGCACGTTGCCGCCGCTTTTGAGCAGCTTGGCGAGATGAACCCGGTTGCGTTCGCCGCCGGACAGGTCCTTGACGAACTTCTGCTGGTCCGGCCCCTTGAAATTGAAGCGGCCCACATAGGCCCGCGAGTTGATCTGGTAGTTGCCGACGGCGATGAGGTCCAGCCCGTCGGAAATTTCCTGCCAGACCGTCTTGTCGGGGGCGAGGCTGTCGCGCGACTGGTCTACATGGGCCAGCTTGACGGTGTCGCCGATCCGCAGCGTCCCGCCGTCGGGCCGTTCCTGACCGACCAGCATCCGGAACAGGGTGGTCTTGCCGGCGCCGTTGGGACCGATTACCCCGACGATGCCACCCTTGGGCAGCTTGAAATCGAGGTTGTCGATCAGCAGCCGGTCGCCGAAGCCCTTGCGCAGGTTCGTGGCTTCGACCACCAGTTCGCCCAGACGCGGTCCGGGTGGAATGTACAGTTCCTGGGTTTCGCTGCGCTTCTGGAATTCCTGCGATTCCAGTTCCTCAAACCGGGCGACGCGGGCTTTGCTCTTGGCGTGGCGACCCTTGGGGTTGGCGCGCACCCATTCCAGTTCCGCCTTCATCGCCTTGATATGGGCGGTTTCCTGCCGCTCCTCGATTTCCAGCCGCTTCTCCTTCTGCTCCAGCCAGGAGGAGTAGTTGCCTTCCCACGGGATGCCGCGCCCGCGATCCAGCTCCAGAATCCAGCCGGCGACGTTATCGAGGAAGTAGCGGTCGTGGGTCACGGCGACCACGGTGCCGGGATAATCCTGGAGGAAACGTTCCAGCCAGGCGACGGATTCGGCGTCGAGATGGTTGGTCGGCTCGTCCAGCAGCAGCATGTCGGGTTTCGACAGCAGCAGCCGGCACAGCGCCACCCGCCGCTTCTCGCCGCCGGACAGGGTGGCGACCTCGGCGTCCCACGGCGGCAGCCGCAGGGCATCGGCGGCGACGTCCAGGGTGTGGTCGAGACGATGGCCGTCGGTGGCCTGCAAATACGCTTCGAGGTCGGCCTGCTCGGCGGCCAGTTTCTCGAAATCGGCCTCGGGGTCGGCGTAGGCCGCGTACACCTCGTCCAGTCGCGTCAACGCTTTCTTG
Organism: Candidatus Contendibacter sp.; assembly: GCA_029624765.1. Classification (GTDB taxonomy): domain Bacteria; phylum Pseudomonadota; class Gammaproteobacteria; order Competibacterales; family Competibacteraceae; genus Contendibacter. The sequence continues at coordinate 15,753 of JARSSO010000058.1, forward strand.
ATGGGCGCGACCGCTTCCTCGACGTTGCCGCGCACGTCCTTGGCGGGATCGAGTTGCGGTTCCTGCGACAGGAAGCCGATATGAATGCCGGGCTGGGGACGGGCGTCGCCGAGGATGTCGCTGTCCACGCCGGCCATGATCCGCAGCAGGGTGGATTTGCCGGAGCCGTTAAGTCCCAGTACGCCGATCTTGGCGCCGGGGAAGAACGACAGGGAAATATCCTTGAGAATCTCCCGCTTGGGTGGTACGACCTTGCCCACGCGGTTCATGGTGTAGATGTATTGGGCCATGCGCTTCGATCAGTGAGTTGGCGAAATGGGGCAAGTATGAAGTCATCCGTCGAAAATTGCTTGCGCAGACGGGCCGCCTAACGCGGATCTCCTTGGTCGGCGCGTCGCATCGACGAACGGCGCTTCTCCCGCAGCTCGCGCACTTCCGCTTCGCCCAGGTCCGTTTTCTCGGCCAGCAGCCGGTCGTCGGCGATGACGTCCAGCAGGTTTTGGGCGATGCGGAGGCGTTCCGCGCGTTGGCCTTCCTGGCGGCCTTCCTGGCGGCCTTCCTGGCGGCCTTCCTGGCGGCCTTCCTGGCGACCTTCCTCCAAGCCCTCGGCGAACACCTCCTGATAAAAGCGAGTCTCTTTCAATTCGACGTTCAATAGGTTCAACATCTTTCGAATCTCCTCCCGCGACAGGCGCGGCAGCTTGTATACCAGCAGAGTTTCCACCCAATCCACCAGCGCCGGGCCGCTGGGAGGACCGTCCGCCGCCGGCTCCGCCAGCAACGCCTGGGCTTCGGCCACCACCGCCGCTGGCGGAGCCAGCATCAATCCCAGCATCCGGATGCCTCGCGATGGCGCTGGCTGACCCAGCGCCTCTTCCAGATACACCCGTTTGACCCAGGGATGGGCTAATTGCATCTCGTAGGCCAATTCCACCGTTCCTTCCGCCGCCCGGTTGGGAAACAGCGCCACCGCGCGCCACGCCCGACGCGGCGGTCGCCGGTACAGATACAGGAACAATTCCGAAAACCAGCGGGCGTGAAAGTCCGGATCGGGCTGAAACTGAGTTTCAATGAACACCAGCGGCCAGTTCGGTCGATCCTCCGGCGGTGTCAGCACGCCATCCAGCCGGAACGCCGTTTGCTTGATCTCTTCGGCGCGCAGCGCATAGCCCTTCCAGGAGGGATCCAGCTCCGCCAGTTCCAGCACCAGCTCCGGCCAGTCCTGGAACAGCCGATAAAACAGGCTATCGGTTTTCATGCCGCGAGTCTTCTTGCCGCACTTTGTCCCCATTCCCGGTTCCGCCGCTCGGCGCCGACGTTGGTTGCAACCGGTTGCCCGCCGCGTTGCCGTCTTCCGGTTTCGGCTCCGAAGCCTGGATCAGGTTGGGCGATTGTTCAAACTGGTTCTGGAGGAATCTGGCGTGATTCAAGAACGAACGGGCGTCCTGGGCCGCCAGATCGTCTGACATTTCAGCCGCCTTGCGCTGGAGCACCGCCAGGTTTTCGTGTAGCAGTTCGCGGGCGGTTTTGCCGTCGGTCAGCGCCTTCTTCGCCGCGAACTCCCTGGGAATCGCCATGAAGCTTTCGATCAAACCGGGCAGGTAATCGAGGGCGATCCGCCGGGCGCCGTGGGCGTCCTCGGTCGAGATGAAGCCGGCGGATGCTTCCATCCGTTCGATCAGGCTCCGAATCCGCGCGCACAGTTCGGTAACCGCGCGTTGCAGCGCGGAATCGAACAGGCCGCCGCGATTCTCGGTGACCATCCGCATCACCCGGTTGAGGCTTTCGTCGATATCCTCCCGTTCGACCGCGATGCGCGCCGCCCCGCCGGCCCGCGCCTCCCGGTGTTCCCGTCGATTTCGGTCGTGGGACACCGCCAGCCGGCCGATTTGCCAGCCCAGCCCGTAGCTGCCGGCCACGATCAACAGCCAGAAGGCGTCGATGATGCCGGTCAGCCGGGCCAGCAGCGCCAGCGACGCCAGCCCCAGGCCCGTCAGATTGGCGGGCGAGGACAGAAAATCCGTCAGGGCTTCGGCCCGGCCGCCGCGCTTCATTGGTAGGCCCGGATTTCCCGGAACACGGTCGGCAGCCGAACCTTGCGGGCATCGAAGGTCTTGCCGCGCGTCAATGCGGCGACTTCTTCCAGTTCCCCGACGTTGCCCTCGCCGTACAGAATGGCGAAGACCGGGATACTCCGCGCCAGCGTCGGCAATTGACGGTACGCCTGTTTGAAGCCGGCCAGGTCCAGCCCCTCGTTCGATTGGCCATCGGTGAATAGCACCACCGAATACAGATACCCTGGACTTTCGGTTTTTTCGTCGGCGAGGAGTTTCAGCGCCGCGAGCGCGGCGTCGTACAGCCGGGTGCGGCCTTCCATCCGGAGCCCGTCGGCGTAGCGGCGGATTTGGGCGAAGGTTTGGACCTTGGCCTGATCGTCCGCCGGAATGTCGAACCGCTGCGTCGGCAAAACGGTGGTGGAGAAGGGTAGCATGATCACTCGCTCCCGACTGGCCAGCCGCGCCAGCCGGCCGGTGATCGAGTCGTCGCCGCCAGCCAGAAAACGCAGGGATTCGACGAGACCCTGCCGGCGGCCCGCTTCCTTCATTGAGCCGCTGACGTCCAGCACGAACACCGAGGCGATCGGGGTCCGAAACTGATTCATGTAGGCGTCGAGCAGGGCGTCGGCGACCGCCCGGTCGGCGGTGAAGGGCAGTTCCACCAGCAGCCGGCCGCTGGGGAACAGGCTGGCGGTTTGCCGGGCGATCTCGGGATTGAGCGGACGGCGCAAGGTTTTTTCCGCCAGCCAGCGCTGCGCTTCCGCGCCCTTCAGGTAGTCCACGATCTTGACGTAATCGGCCCGCTTGGCGTCGTTGAGCAGGAGCAGCGGATAATCGGCGGTGGCCACGCCTTCGTGCGGGTAGATCAGCGCCAGCGGCTCGCGCAGCTTGCCACTCTGGTTCAAGGACAGCAGCCAGGATTCGTAGTTGATGAAGGCGTTGATCTCCGCGCCCTGCTTCTCGATGAACCGTTCCGACAGATAGGTGGAATTGTCACCGACCAGCTTGTAGCCGGCCAGAAACTCGCGAACCCGGTCCTTGCGCACGTCGGCCAGGGTCAGGGCCTCGGGTTTGTCGGCGAACGCCGCCGCCACGCCCATCAGCGCCATGAAGCCCTGATTCGACGAGGCTGGATTGCTCATGGCGTAGCGCAACCGGCCGGACTGGGCGGCTTCGGCGACGGCTTTCCAGGTGACCTTGGCGTCGCCGGTCCAGCCGAGGCGCTGGGCGTCGGACCGGGAGACGCCGATCACCAGCGGCGAGAGCATGATTTTTTCCTGCATCTTGACCCGCGCCTGCCCGGCCGGGTCGGAAAGCACGTATTTGGCGTTGGCGAACCAGGCCGCGTCCGCGTCCGCCTTGCCGTTGATGACCTTGTCGGCGCTTTCCATGGTGCCGCCGAAGACGAACCGCGTCTTGACGCCGGTCGCCCGTTGGATCATGCCGGCCAGGGCCTCGGCGTCCCGCAGATCGGAAGTCGCCAGGATGGAGAAGGCTGCCGAATCGGGCGCGGCCTTGCCGTTTCCACTCGGCGCGGGCGCGTTGTCGCAGGCCGCCAGCCCCAACCCGACCATGGCCAGCAAGAACGCCAGGGCCATCCGGACCTGGACCGCCACTTTCGCCATTGCTTTCAATGCCTCGTTCATCACTCGTTCTCCGCGTTACCGCATCGCCGCCGCCACCACGTCGATCATTTCCGCCATGATTTCCCCGGACGGTGGATCGACGATGTCGACTACCCGTTCCTTCACTGAAAAGCCCGCCCGCCCGACCGCCTCCTTGAACAACGCCGAATCCGCGCCGCGAAAGCCGTATTCGACCGCGATCTTCTGCAGTTCAGGGTGGGTGGATAGCAGTTCGCCGAGCGCCTTGGCGGGTTCGGTCAGCGCCACGAACACTTCCTTGCTGAACAGCGTGGGTTTGGGGTAGAGCAACACCGCGTCGGGGGGAATCGGCCGCTTCGCCATGGCGTGCGCGACGATCTGATATTCGTAAAGAAAGACGAGCGGCACCTTGCCCATGCCGATGGACAGATAATCCTCGAAGACGGTGTTGACGTAGTTTTCCTGGAAGCCCTGCCGCTTGAACAATTCGGCGATCCGGCCCGCCAGCCGCCGCGCGGTTTCCCGGTCGGTCACCACTTCGTAACCGTTCAGGGCGTGGCTGGTGAGCGCCAGATACAGAGCGCCGGAATTGGAAGTGCGCGGATCGGTGGTGGCGATCAGGATGCTGCGCGAAACGTCGTAGCTCTCGTGCCCCGGCAAATCCTTCCAGCGTTTCCTTTCGAGCATGAAATCGGTGATCCTGGCCAGGTCCAGGTCGTAGACCCGGTCGCCAGCCTTGGCGGCGGCGCCGTTGTTCACCAGGATTTGGGCCACCGGTTCCCACGATGCGATTACCAGGGGCGAATAGAACGGCGAGTAAAGGACCGTCGGGAGGTTGATCCGCGTGGCGGCGTCGGTGATCATCCGCGCCGCCAGCACGCCGGCGGCCAGGAAAAAATGGGGACCGGCGGGCGCGGCCTGGACCTTGGCCGCCATCTCCCGCGAACCGATCCGGGCAATCTCGATGCGGAGATGGTGATCGGCCAGGATTTTTTGCACCCGCGCGTCCTTGAGGAAGGGTTCGACGTCGACCGAGACGAATCCCTTGAGCGTTTGGGTCTGGAGTTCCCGCTGAATTTCCTGCTGGACAGGCCGTTGCGACTGGCTCCGTTCGATCACCGAATAGCCAATCGTTCCGGCCAGCGCGACGGCGAACAGCGCCGTCGCGATCACCCCTGCTTTTTTCGCCATTCCATCCCCCTCGGTTGGACCGCGCCCTGGATTCTGGATCGTTGGCGCCGCCTGCCTTTTCATATTAGGTCAAGCGCAAGCCGTTGGAACAGCGGATGGGTTCAGGACATTTCAGCGGATTTTCCGTAACGGTCAATCAAACGCTTAATGCTGCCTTCCAACAAGCGAACCTGCTGATTTTTCTAATTGATAGGTGGTGGAGACGCCGTGGGATGCGGCGAGGCGCGAACCGCATCCATCGCGACCGATGCGGTTCCCTTCGTTCGCGGCATCCTACGGTTCTGAGTCGCCGCCGGCCTGCTCAACACGCCCGGAAAGCCACTTTGCCACCATGTGGTCAGAGTCGAAGCGTGATGGTCTCGATCAACCGCTTGACGAAAGTTTCGCTGTAGCCACGATCTTTCAGTTCCCACATCAGGGTATTGAGAAAGCGGGACTTGATGTAGAAATTGAGTTGCTTTTCCTTGGCGAAGGCGAAGATTCGTTCCAGAATCTGCTCAAACTTCTTTAAGTCCTTTGGCCGGGTCAATTTCCCCAGATCCAAAACGCTTCCCGGCGGAAATTTCGTGTGGAGTTCTTCAACTACGATTTTGGCGAGCGCGACCGCCTCGCGACTGTCAAACCAGCGCAGCAACATGAATAGGATTCCCCCAATCAGCCTAGCGAGTTGCTGATCAGTGTATCAAAATGATCGGCATCAGGAGCACGAACTGCATGAAACAATTGTGGAATCGGTGGTTTGGCCGCCGCAGTGCGGCCGAAACAAAGAATGCCCGCCTCAAGCCGGATGCGGCCGCGGATAATCAGGCTGAAGCCGAACGACTGATTGGGGAAGGCAACGTCCTGGAAGATGCCGGCCAACTGGCGGCGGCCGAGGCGCAGTATCGGGCGGCGCTCAAGCTTTGTCCTGATTTCGCGAGGGGTTATGTGAATCTTGGCAATGCGCAGGCCGCGCAGGAGCAGCCTGAGGCCGCGGCGGCCAGCTATCGCACGGCACTGCGGCTAAAACCCGGTTACGGCTCAGCCCATGTCAACCTTGGTAGACTGTATCTCTACCGGAGAGACTATCGGAACGCGGCTGAGCACTACGCCCAAGCGGTTCAGTCAATGCCGGATTCCGCTGACGCCCTGGTTGGCCTGGGGTGCGCGCTGGAGGAGCTACAGCGCCGGACCGAAGCGGAACAGGCCTATCGCCGGGCGTTGGAGGTGGAGCCCGGCTTTCCAGGCGCACACCTGAATCTGGGACAACTGCTGGTGGCGCTCAAGCGACCAGACGAAGGTCTGGAACACCTTGAGGAGGCGTTATCCCGTCTACCGGACAGTGCGCTTGGTCACTTCATGCTGGGCGATGCGTTGGGCAGGTTGGGTTTTACGGCAGAGGCGATGGCGCAGTTAGAGCAGACTTTACACTTGCAGCATGATCATGAGAATGCGGCTGGCCTGAAGCTCTTCCTCATGAACTTTCGGCCCGATTACTCGATGGCGGAACTGTTCGCCGCTCACCTTGATTACGTGAGCAGGTTCTGTGCCAGGTTCTATCCAGAAAATTTGCAGTTCGCCAATGTTCCTGATCCAGACCGTCCATTAAAAGTGGGCTACGTTTCTGGCGATTTTCGGATGCATCCGGTCTCTCGCTTCGTCAAACCCTTTTTCGTTTGCCATGATCGCTCCAGCTTCAAGATTTATGGGTTTTATAATCACCACGAGACTGACGCTGTCACCGAACAGATCAAGGGACTGGTCGATCAGTGGTATCCAATTGGGAGCATATCCGATGCGGACGCGGCACAGCTCATGCGCAAGCTGGGCATCGATATCCTGGTTGATTTGTCCGGCCATACCGATTTTCATCGCTTGCAATTGTTCGCGCGCAAGCCGGCGCCGGTGCAGGTTACCTGGCTGGGCTACCTGGGGACGACCGGCCTGGCGACCATGGATTATCGGATCTGCGATACCTACACCGATCCACCCGGTCTGACTGAGTGTTTCCACACCGAACAACTGGCGCGCTTGCCCGATTGTCAATGGTGCTTCGCGCCCCATGTTGATCTGCCTCCGGTCGGCGAGTTGCCCATGTTGGGCAACGGTTATCCGATCCTGGGGTCGTTCAACAATCCGCCCAAGCTCAATGACCGGGTGTTGGAGCTTTGGGCGGAAGTGTTAAACGTCATTCCACAAGCGCGCCTACGCCTCGCCGCTGTGCTCCCCGGTCGCGCGGAGGACCGGGTTGTTTCAATCCTGAATCGCCTGGGCGTGGCGCCCGAACGCCTCGAATTCATGCCGCGGCTGCCGTATCGCGACTATCTAGCGTCCATCAGCGCCGTTGATCTCGCGCTCGATCCCTTTCCCTATAACGGGGGCACGACTTCCATCGAGACCCTGGTCATGGGCGTGCCGCTGGTCACTCTGGCCGGCGATCACTCCGTCGCCCGAGGTGGAGTCAGTCTGCTGTCCAATCTGGATCTTGCGGAATTGATCGCGGCTACCCCCCAGGACTATGTGGAGATCGTGCAACGCCTGACCAACAATCCGGCCCGACTCGCGGCGCTCCGGGGAGGTTTGCGGGAGCGGGTGCGAGCTTCTCCGCTCATGGATGGGGCGCGCTTGACCCGCAATCTGGAAGCCTTGTATCGCTCGATGTGGCGAGCCTGGTGTAAGACCCAGGGGGTTGGGGAAAACGAGGAGGGGTCTGGTCTTTTGCCGGCCACCTGACGGGCCGCCACCGCGACCGCGTTAGCCAGATTGAGACTACGGCTGGTGACAGGCTGGCTTGGCGCCGTGGAAGGAAAATGCCAAACGCCATCCCCGCCCGACGCGGGGAATGGCGACTTACCCTCCGTCGGGAACGGACCGGGTGGAGTCCTGAAAGCCCAATGATTTTTCGAGCGTTCCCCCCTTTGGTCAGGGGGACTCCCGTCATTTGGCTGGAAACCGGTTAGTCCGCGATAACCGGGTGATACAGAATTTCCAGTTCCGCGCCTTTGCTATTGAAGAAGCCGATCATCTGGCCCTGCATTTCGGCGGTGGCGGGGTTGAAGACTGCGTAAAAATCCGGGCGGGTGGCGGCGTTGGCGGTGTCGAAGGCGGTCAGGCTCAGGGTAAGGTATAACGGAGCCAGTCGGAACAAGGTCTTACGGGGGGTATTTTCGTTTTCATCGTTACTCCTTGACGGTGCGACCGTATCTACAGACTGTTGTTGGGGTAGGGCGGACATGGATGCTCAGGTTTTCAACAACCCTCGAATCGCCGACGAAGTCATCACCTTGCCCTCGCCGCGATAGGCTTCGTGATTGGTCTCGATCTCGTTGAGTTTGTACAGATAGTTCACCATCAGCCCGGCCGACTGGCGCAAACCGTTTTCCGAGGTGTCGGCCAGCCAATTCAGCCGCTCGATCCGCGCGCCGTTGGAAAGGTGGAAATGGGCCACCCGGTCGTAGGCGATGCCCCCCTCGCGCTTCTCCTTGGCCAGATAGCTAGCGCACAACCGGGGCAAGATCTGCTTCAGCGCCTTGGCCAGTTCCGGTTTCCGGGACCAATTCGGGGTCTGCAACACGGTCTTGAGCGAGGCCGGTTCGTCGCTGGTCCTGGCCGTGACCGCCAGCGCCTTGTGGTCGGTGGGGGTTAGCAATTCCGCTTCCACGTCCTTGCCCGGTTCGCCAAGCTTGCGGTCCAGCCAGGCGCGGAAGCCGGGAATCGGCGACAGGGTGGCGAAGGTCTTGAGGTTCTTGAACTCGACGGCCAACTCGTCCACCACCCGCTTGATCAGGAAATTGCCGAAGCTGATGCCGCCCAACCCTTCCTGGGCGTTGGAGATGGAATAGAAAATGGCGGTGTCGGCTTCGGCCGGGTCCAGTACCGGCGCGGATTCGTCCAACAGGGTCTGCACGTTGTCGGCGATGCCGTGGACCATCGCCACCTGGACGATGATCAGCGGTTCGTCGGCCATGCGCGGGTGGAAAAAGGCGAAACAGCGCCGGTCGGCGCTGAGCCGGTTCTTCAGATCCTCCCAGTCCTTGATCGGATGCACGGCCTCGTAGGCGAACAGCTTTTCCAGCAGCGAGGCCGGCGAATCCCAGGTGATCCGCCGCAGTTCCAGAAAGCCGACATCGAACCAGGAAGTCAGCAGCGACAACAGATCCCGCTCCAATGCCGCCAGCGCTGGATCGTCCTTGCGCCAGTTCAACAGTTCCGCGCGCAGGTCCACCAAAAAGTGAAAGCCCTCCGGCAGGGCGTTGAGCTGGGTCAGCAACCGCAGCCGGGGCGGTTGCAACGCCTGGCGCAACGTCCGTTCCGCCTTGGCCCGCTCCTCGGCGTCGTCCCCGGCCTGCTGAAGTTTTGCCACTGCCCGGTCCACCGCCTTGCGGTCGATGTCGAACTCGGTAGCGAGGATTTGCAAGAACCGCTTGCGACCCCTGGCGTTCAGCGCCAGATAGATGCGGCCCAACTGGGCGGCGCGGGCGCGGGCCGAAACCTCGCCGCCGCGTCCTTCCAGGCAGTTGCGCATCTGGGCCCTGAGACCGTCGATGTCCTTTTCCGGCAGGTGGGGACCCGGGGCGGCGGGCAACAGGCCGCCGCCCCAGTCGGCGACATCGCGCCAGGCTTCCCGCAGATTCTGCATGGTGCGGTTCAGGAGACTGGCGCGGGTGATTTCGGACTCGCGGGCGTTCAGTTCAGTCATGACCGGATTACCTGTGGGAAACGGGGAAGACGCAAGGTCGGGCGCCGGTGCTAGAACTGCTCCTCGGCCAGCGCCAGGATCGAGACGCCGCCGCTGCGGACCGAGCGCAACAAGGCGCCGGCCTTGGGCAGGATGTGCTCGGCGTAGAAGCGGGCGGTGATCAGCTTGGCTTCAAGAAACAGCGGATCGTCGCCGACCCTCAGCTTATCGTGGTGCATCAGCTTGCCTTGGGCTACCAGCGCCGCGCGGGCCATCTGCCAGCCGCCGCAGACGAAGCCGGCCAGCATCATGTAATCGACCGACACCGCCATGGCGTCGGCGGGGTTGGAGGCGCCCAGCATCCAGTCGGTGGCTTCGGCCAGCGCCTGGACGCCCTCGGCCAACCCGGCGCGAATCGCGGCCAGGTCGTCGCCGACGCCTCGGCCCAGCGCTTCCACGGTGGCCCCGATTTCGGCGATCAGCGCCCCCATCGCGGCGCCCTGGTCCATGTTCAGCTTGCGGCCGGCCAGATCGGCGGCCTGAATGCCGGTGGTCCCTTCGTAGATGGTGGTGATGCGGGAATCGCGCAGGTGCTGGCAGGTGCCGGTTTCCTCGATGTAGCCCATGCCGCCGTGAGCTTGCACCCCCAGTGAGGCGACCTCGATGCCGATCTCGCTCGACCAGCCCTTGACCACCGGAATCAGCAGATCCACCCGCGCCTGGTGGCGCTGGCGGGTCGCGGGGTCGGGATGGTGGCGGGCCAGGTCCATGTTCATCGCCACCACGTAGGCCAGACCTCGCATCGCCTCGTTCAGGGCCTTCATGCTCATCAGCATCCGCCGCACGTCGGGATGATGGATGATGGTCACCCGGTCGCCGCTCTTGACTCCGACCGGCCGGCCCTGCACCCGGTCCTTGGCGTACTCGCGGGCGGCCTGATAGGCGCGCTCGCCGATGGCCAGTCCTTGCAGACCGACCTTGAAGCGCGCCTCGTTCATCATGATGAACATGTAGGCCAGGCCCTTGTTTTCCGCGCCGACCAGATAGCCGACGGCGCCGTCCTTGTCGCCGAAGGCCATCACGCAGGTCGGGCTGGCGTGAATGCCCATCTTGTGTTCGATGGATACCGCGTGCACGTCGTTGCGCGCCCCCAGCGAGCCGTCCGGGTTGACCAGAAACTTCGGCACGATGAACAGCGAGATGCCCCGGACGCCTTCCGGCGCGTCCGGGGTGCGGGCCAGCACCAGGTGAATGGTGTTCTCGGTCATGTCGTGCTCGCCCCAGGTGATGAAGATCTTCTGGCCGAAGATTCGGTAATGATCATTCTCGGGCACGGCGCGGGTGCGCACCGCCGACAGATCGGAGCCGGCCTGCGACTCGGTCAGGTTCATGGTGCCGGTCCATTCGCCGCTGACCATTTTCGGCAGGTACAGCGCCTTCTGTTGCTCGGAACCGACCCGGCTGATGGCTTCGATCGCGCCGGCGTTCAACAGCGGGCACAGCGCGAAGGACATGTTGGCGGAATTCCACATTTCCTGGGTGGCGGTGTTGATCAATTCCGGCAAGCCCTGGCCGCCGTGCTCGGTGGAGCAGCCGATCCCGTTCCAGCCGCCCTCGACGAATTTCCGGTAGGCCCTGGCGAAGCCGTCGGCGGGGATGACGCCCTGGGGGCCGATCTTGACGCCCTGCACGTCTCCGGAGTGGTTGAGCGGAGCCAGCACCTCGGAAGCCAGCTTGGCGGCTTCCTCCAACACGGCTTCCACCAGTTCGGGGCCGACGTCCTGCTCGGCGAACGCCGGCAAGGCGGCGACCTCGGCCATCCCGGCCAAGTCGTTGATCACAAACTGCATGTCGCGGGTTGGAGCGGTATAGGCGGTCATGAACGCCTCCTGATGTTCGAATTCGGAATTGCGACGCGGGATTGGAAAACCGGGCGCCGCCTGGGTGGCGGCGCGGGATCGACGGGCGCGCTCAGGCGGCTTTCAGCTTGTCCAGTTCCTTGGACATTTCGGGCACGGCGGCGAACAGATCGGCCACCAGGCCGTAATCGGCGACCTGGAAGATCGGGGCCTCCTCGTCCTTGTTGATGGCGACGATGACCTTGCTGTCCTTCATGCCGGCCAGGTGCTGGATGGCGCCGGAAATGCCGACGGCGATGTAGAGATCGGGCGCGACCACCTTGCCGGTCTGGCCGACCTGGTAGTCGTTGGGCACGAAGCCGGCGTCCACGGCGGCGCGGGAGGCGCCCACCGCCGCGCCGAGCTTGTCGGCCACGTCCTCCAGCAGCTTGAAATTCTCGCCGTTGCCCATGCCGCGACCGCCGGAGACGATGGTGCGGGCGGCGGTCAGTTCCGGCCGGTCGGACTTGGTCAACTGCTGGCCGACGAAGCTGGAAACGCCGGCGTCGGCCGCCGGGGCGACGGTTTCGACCACGGCGAAGCCGCCGGTGGCGGTGGCGGCGGGGAAGGCGGTGCCGCGCACGGTGATGACCTTGACCGGGTCCTTGGATTGCACGGTGGCCAGCACGTTGCCGGCGTAAATCGGCCGCACGAAGGTGTTGACGCTCTCCACCTTGACGATGTCCGAAATCTGCGCCACGTCGAGCAGGGCGGCGACGCGCGGCAGCATGTTCTTGCCGGCGGCGGTGGCGGGAGCCAGGATGTGGGTATAGCCGCCGGCCAGGCCGACCACCAGGGCCGCCACGTTTTCGGCGAGCTGGTGGGCATAGTAGGGGGCGTCGGCCAGCAGCACCTTCTTGACGCCGACGACCTTGGCGGCGGCCTCGGCGACCGCGCCGCAACCGTGGCCGGCCACCAGGATGGCGATGTCGCTGCCCAGTTGGGTGGCGGCGGTGATGGTGTTGAGGGTGGCCGCCTTGAGAACGGCGTTGTCGTGTTCGGCAATGACCAGGATGCTCATGGTTCGGGTCTCGCGGGCGTTAGATGACGTGCGCTTCGTTGCGGAGCTTGTCCACCAGGGCGGCGACGGTGTCGACCTTGATGCCGGCCTGGCGCTTGGGCGGTTCCTGCACCTTCAGGGTGATCAGTCGCGGCGCCACGTCCACGCCCAGGTCCGCCGGTTTCAGCACGTCCAGCGGTTTCTTCTTGGCTTTCATGATGTTGGGCAGCTTGACGAAGCGCGGCTCGTTCAGGCGCAGATCGGTGGTAACCACCGCCGGCGACTTGAGCGCCACGGTTTCCAGGCCGCCGTCGATTTCGCGGGTGACGTTGATCGCGCCGGCGTCGATGTCGACCTTGGAGGCGAAGGTGCCCTGCGGCCAGCCCAGCAGGGCGGCCAGCATCTGGCCGGTCTGATTGGCGTCGTCGTCGATGGCCTGCTTGCCGAGAATCACCAGATCGGGTTTTTCCTTCTCAACCACGGCCTTGAGCAGCTTGGCGACCGCCAGCGGTTGCAGCTCGGCGTCGGTTTCCACCAGAATGCCCCGGTCGGCGCCCATCGCCAGCGCGGTGCGGATCGTGTCCTGGCAGGCGGCCACCCCCAGCGATACCGCCACGATTTCCTTCGCCTTGCCCGCTTCTTGCAGACGGACGGCTTCTTCCACGGCGATTTCGTCGAACGGGTTCATGGACATCTTGACGTTGGCGGTTTCCACGCCGGTACCGTCCGCTTTCGCCCGAACCTTGACGTTGTAGTCAACGACCCGTTTTACGGCGACTAGAATTTTCATCGTTCACCTTCGCTTTGAGATGGCTTGTGTTGGAGAGTGGCGCTAAACCCTGATGAACTATGGTATTTAGTCCCCCCCACTGATGCAATGGATTTATTGGCTGTCGGCGGAAACCGAGGCCGCGATTTCCCACCGTTTCGCTCAGTCATGCAGGCTATGCGCCGTGAGCGAGCACCACCCTGACCGGAGAAGCGCATGTATTCCACCCACGAAGGCTATAACGACAGCATCCATGGCTATTATCTCGAGGACCTCGCGGTCGGCATGAGCGCCTCCCACGCCAAGACCGTGACCGAGACCGACGTGGTCATGTTCGCCGGGTTGACCGGCGACTACAACCCCGTGCATTGCAACGAGGTGTTCGCCGCGCGGACCCAGTTCAAGACCCGCATTGCCCACGGCATGTTTTGCGCCGGGCTGATTTCCTGCGTGGCGGGCACCCGCCTGCCGGGACCGGGAGCGATCTACGTGGACCAGCAACTGCGCTTCAAGGCCCCGGTGCGGATCGGCGACACCGTCACCGCCACCTGCACCATCCAGGAGATCAACATGGAGCGGCGACGGGTGATCATGGATACGGTCTGCACGGTGGGGGATACGGTCGTCGTGGAAGGCAGCGCGACGTTTATGGTAAGTCGCCGCGTGAAAAAGTGATCCACCCCGGCGGAACGCGCGGACGGGTTGGCTGGCGCCCGCGCGGAGCCACGGAGCTCAATGGCCATTCCTTCGTTACGTTATCCCCACGATGTCAAAATTGCGTGTCACACCCCCGTATTCCATTTCTCGGCTTACCCTGCCTGGGAATTGGGTTGTCATTTTTACATTTATTAACAATTTTCAATCCATATTTTAACATTTGTTAATACTTGTTTGCTGGAATCCTTGAAGGATAGGATTATATTTATCGCGGTAATTTTTGCATTCATCGGCCTTGAGAGGCGACTATGTATTGTAAAAAAGCATTCTTAACCGGCTGTTTGACGATGGCGATCTCCATTGCTCATTCTGAAACTCCTCCTGACCATGTCACGGTTGCCGGTGGGTTCAACCCCATTCCCTTGATGATCAAAGCTGGGGAGAAATTGGTCGGTAAGCTTCCCCAATACAAGCCTCCCCAAATTCTTTATAATGATTCAAGCATCGGTTTTAGTCTATTTTGCGCAGGGACTGGAGCCGATACGCCCAGCATCAATACTGCCACGCGCCAGATGCGACCCGCCGAGATCGAATTGTGCAATAAGAACGGCGTCAATGAAATCGTGGAAATCAAACTGGGTAATGATGCTTTGGTTACCGCGCAGGCACAGGATGGTCGTTTGAACCAAATCAGTCGAAAGGAGCTGTTTTTGGCCATGGCCAAGAATGTCCCCGATCCAAAGGACGGCACCAAGCTGATTCCTAATCCCTATAAGGACTGGAAGGAAATCAATCCCGCACTACCGAGTCTCAAGATTCAGATTGTGGCGCCAGAACCGAAAATCGGTCTTTACCAATCGTTCGTGGCGGGTATCGTGCTGCCGGGTTGCAGACAGGTCGATTCCTTTAAAGCCTTGGAAAAGAGCGATCCCAAGCAATTTGAAGCGGTGTGTAAGAGTGTTCGCAAGGATAGCGCCTATGCCGAATACACACTCCCTCAAGTCGCCGCGCAAGATTTGAAAAACAATCCGAATAGCCTGGGTCTGATACCGCTGACGATGGTCGTCAGGGAAGGTCTGAAGAACGTATCCCTGGACAATATCTACACGTCCTTCACCAGCGTTGCCGCCGACATGAACGACTTGGTGTTTCCGATTCTGGTATTTGTGAAAAAGCCGCATGTCGCTCTCATTCCAGGCTTCAAGGAGTACCTTGACGAATTGACTTCCGAGGATGCCATAGGTACGGCCGGTTACTTTTACGGCATGGGGATGATTCCCTTGCCCCGGTTCGAGCGCGAGCAGGCGAGAGTCACCGCCAAGACCTTGAAGGTGGTGACTCAGCAAAAGACGGCTACAAGTAGCTGAACAGATCGAGCGGGTAGCGCTGGCCGGCCAGGTAGTCGTCGATGCAGCGCAGCACCATCGGGCTGCGCAGTTTCGGTCCCAGCGCGGCGATTTCGTCCCGGCTCAGCCACAGGGCGCGCTCGATGCCGTGGTCCAGCGGCTGGTCGGGATGGTGGTGCAAGGCCCGCCCGGCGAAGCAGGTGCGGACGAAGGTGTGGCCCTGGGGATGGGTCCAGTAGTACAGGCCGACGATGGCGTCCACCTGGATTTCCCAGGCGGTTTCCTCCAGGGTTTCCCGAATCGCCGCCGCCGCCAGCGTTTCGTGTTCGTCCAGATGGCCGGCGGGCTGGTTGTAGACCAGTTCGTCGCCATCGGCGTATTCCTCCACGAGCAGAAACCGGCCGTCCCGCTCGATGACGGCGGCGACGGTCAGGCGTGCGTCCCAGTCCATAGCGATGTCCTCACTGTAGGGGTTTGGCGAGCGTGAACGCGCCGCGCAGATCGCCTTCCCTGAAGCCGCGCGCCTGGTCGTTCGGGTAAAGTTCCTTAAGCTTGGCGTCCACGGCCGGGTCGGTGTTCGCGCCGTGGCAGCTCAGGCAGAGCGAGGCGGTGGGAATGGCCTTCATGTAGCGGAAGGTTTGCTGGCCCTGGTCGTCGTCGATCACCGCGAAGAATTCCAGCTTGTCGGCCGGCTCGCCCTGGGCCTTGCGCGCCTCGAACTGCTTGAGCACGGCCAGTTCCCAGTTGTCGGGGGCGTTGGCGGGGTTGCGGAGCTTGAGGCTGGTCCGTCCGACCAGCATTCCCTGTTTCTGGCCCAGTTCGGCGGCGATTTGGCCGGCCTTCTCGTGGCAGACCGCGATGCCGTTGACCGGGCCGCCGCTCTGGATGGCTTGTTGCAGGGTGTCTTTGAGCAGGGTTCCAAACGTTTGCGCCACGTGTCGGCTGGCGACGACTTCGGGCGGGACATCGGGTTGCTGTCGCGCCAGGGCGGGACCGGCGGCCAGCGCCGCGCCGAGAACCAGAATCGAAATCGCTCGCATCGATGGATTCCCCCTTTTTGGTTCGGTATTTGGACGAGGAGTATAGGCGAACGCGCCTGTCCCGGCGGATTTTTCCGAATCCGAATCCCTCTAAACAAGGCAGGCGCGATGGCCGATGCAACCAGACCCGCGAGGTGCGCGATGAACCTGTCCCAGAAGACCTGCACGCCCTGTTGGGGCGGTATTCCTCCGTTGACTTCGAACGAAGCCGAGGCCCTGTTGCCGCAAGCGCCCGGCTGGCAATTGCTGGAGAACGGTACTCGGATCGAACGGCGATTCGAGTTCAGGAACTTCGTCGCCGCTCTGGCGTTCGTCAACCGGGTGGGCGACCTCGCCGAACAGGAAGGGCACCATCCCGACATCACGTTCGGCTGGGGCTATGCCAACGTGCTGTTCTACACCCACAAGATCGGCGGCCTGCACGAAAACGATTTCATCATGGCCGCCAAGGTCAACGAGTTGTATGCCGAGTGAGGATTCGTCGGGCATTCCCCCCTTTGCCAAAGGGGGGTGTTGGCTGAAGAGCTTGGGTCATGGTTGAGCAAACACCCCCTCCAACGAGGGCGCGTCCAGCACCCGTTCCCCCCACACTTCCAACTGGGCCGGCTCCGCTCCCGCCAGCTTCGCCTCCACCCAGCCCGGCACCGGCCCGAACCGGCGGGTCAATTGCCGCTTCAACAGTAGCGATTCGCCTACCGGGATGCCCTTCTCGATACCCTTCTCGATGCCCTTCTCGATGCCTTTCACGATCCCCTTCTCGATGCCCTCTTGTACCCACTGCTCTGCAATCGTCGTCATCGTTTCACCTCCACCACTCAAGACCGTCGTCGCCAACCGGCGCAATTCGTCGGCGTTCAGTCGCTCCGTACTCGGCCCCTGGGCCAGGTAGCGCAGCAGCGTGATCACGTAATCCAGCCCGCTCGAACTCTGCTCCAACTCTCGCAGTAGCCCGAAAATCTCCGGCAACCGCTCCCGCAAATCGTCGCGGAAGATGTATTTCAGGGTCAGCAGCGCGGTCTGCAACAGGACCGCGCCCTGCAATTCTTCGTCCCGATAGCCACTCAGATCGATCAGGTAGTAGACGCAATCCGGGATGCACTCCCGCAGCGCCGGCACGTCGGCCACGTCGTCGGCAAACCGCCGGCTGAGCCGCCACGCCTTCGCGCCGTGATAGACCACCACTGGGATGATCGCCGGCAACCGGCCGGTATGGCCGGCGTTCAGGCATTGCTCCCAGATCCGCACCCGATATCGCAGCAGGTCCAGGTTGATCCGCGACTCGACGTAGCTCTTGTGCTCGAACAGGACGTGGACATAGCCGGTGCCGCCGCCGGGAAAATCGACTTCGTACAGCAGATCGGCCGGATGTTGCGTCAGTTCCGGGTCCAGAAAAGCGTCTTTGGCGGGGCGCAGCGTGGCCCAATCCAGCGCCGCCGCCACCGCCGGGGGCAGGTAGCGCGCCAGGAACTCCGCCGCGACTTCGGTGCGCCCGAACACCGCCTTGAAAAACCGATCATGCGGGCTGCTTAACGTCGTCATCATGCCCTCTCCGCTACCCGCGCTTTTCCAGCGTTTCGATCAGGAACAGGATTTCGGCGGCCATTGTGTAGTGCAAATCCGGCGCGTCGGCGAGGGCGCGGTCGCGGCTGCCGGCGACGATGGCTTGGAGGGCGCGGATGGCCGCTTGCCAACTTGCTGTTTTGTAGGTTGCAGCGTTGTCGTGAAGGAGTGACGCAGCTCCAGCCGAGTCGCCCGCACGGAGTTTTTGGGTCAGGGCGAAGCAAAGGCGACCCGCTCCACTGTGGTTCTCGCCGCCGTCGCGGCGGTAGGCAAGGTAGCAGGCGATGGCCTTGGCTCTCGCCTCCGCAGCGGCGGGGGGATTGCCGGCGTCCGTCTCGATATTGGCGAGGATGCCCCAAGCTGTCCACGGCTCGGTCGCGTGGCCGAACGGCGCTTTGCATTCGATTGCCCGGCAGATTTCCTGTCGCGCTTCGTCCAGGCGGCGGAGCTTGCGCAGGGTTTCGCCGAGATTGCTCCTCGCGAGACCTTCGTCCGCCGTATCGCCGATCTCGACGTACTTGTCCAACGCTTGCCGGTAGAAGGCTGCGGCTTCCTCCGGGCGACCGATGACTTGGAGATACAGGTTCCCCAGTTGCAGGAGCGTACCCGCCTGCTCGGCGACATCGCCGAGCCGCACCTTAATCGCGAGCGATTTCCGGTAGGCATCCTCCGCCGCGTCCGGCTGTCCCGCTCCCTGATACACCATGCCGGTCTGATGCCAGCTCGTAGCGACGCTGCTCGGTTCGCCCAACTGCGTGAACCGTTCGCGCGCTTCGGCATACGCCGCCAGCGCCTCCGGGTAGCGGCGCTGATCCAGGCGGACGGTCCCCAACTGGCCTTTGCCGACGGCGACCTCCCGGTCGTCACCGCGTTGCTCGGCGCGGCGGATGACCTCTTCGTAGGCCGCCGCCGCTTCATCGAGCCGACCCAGGAAGAGAAGACAGTCGCCTTGTTCCGCGAGGCAGGCGGACGCCATCCCTTCCGCAGCTTGGCTGGCACGTTCCCTCGCGACGGCCTCGAAGCGTTGGCGAGCCTCGTCCAGCAGCGGCAAGGCCGGCTCCGAGCCGCCGGCCGTTTTCAACACCCGGGCCAGGAGCCAGCAGGCCATCACCAGATCGTAATCGGCGCCGGGATACGCCTGCTCGCCCGCCGTCCGGGCGTGCTGGAGCAACGCTTGCGCGCCGTCCAGCGCCTCCTGCAACCGCCCGCCGGCAAGCTGCTGCTCGATGCGGGTCCGCGCCGCCTCGAACCGCGCGTGATTCCAGGCATCACCCAGCGCCGCCGCCGCAGCATCGCTCACCTGCCCCACCCGCGCCAGCAGCCGGGGCTTGCCGGCATTTTGCAGCAAGCGGTAGAGCGAAGTAGCCAGATCGATGGTCGCCTCTGCGTCGCCCGCGCGCTGCACCCGGTCGAGCAGCGCAAACAGATTCGGCAGCTCCAGCCCCGTCAGCGTCGCCGCGAGTTCGGCGTTCTGGTTGCACTGCTGCACGAGGAACCCGACATACCCGCGCATCGCCTCGACCCAGCGGGTCGTCAGCGCCTCGCGCTCCGCCGCGTCCAGCCGCCCGCGCAGGTAGGGACAGAGCGCGGGATTGAGCGTGAGATGGTTGTAGCGGTTCGGCGTCGCCAGCCCGGTCTCAATCAATTCGTTCGCCAGCGAAAATGCGTCTGCCTGCTCCCACTGCATCATGTTTGCGAGCACGCTCGGATGGACCCCGCCGTGAAACACCGCCAGCACGCGCGCCCGCTCCCGGTTCACCGCCGACAGGCGTTGCAGGGACAACCCGACGCTGGCGAAAACGGACTGTTCCCGGCTGCCGGGGAATCGCTGCTCCATCTCCGCCATCAACTCGACCAGCGATTCGCGAGTGGCCGCGACGCCGCGCGCCCGCAATGCCGGAGCCAGCAGCGCCAGGGTGCGGGCGTGGCAATGAACGGCGTCCACGAGCTGCTCGATCTCGTCGCGGGCGGCGTCTAATTCCCTCACCCTGCCCTCTCCCAGAGGGAGAGGGTTCTGAAGAGTGACCTCTCCCAGAGGGAGAGGGTTCTGGATGGAATCGGCGTTCAGTACCCGCTCGACCAGCTTCACCGCGTCCTCGCGGGCGAGTTGGTGCAGTTCCCGCCGGTTCCGTTCGGCATCGAACGGCGCGGGCAGCGGCTCGCGGCTGGTGAAGACGATCCGGGTGTCGCCCTGGCCATTCAGCCGCGCGCAGAGCTTCAGGATGGCGTCCAGTTCGCCGCGCAGGTCCTCGTTGAGCGCCTCGGGCGTGTCCTCGGCCAGAAACGGCGGTAGCAAAACGCTTTCCATGTTGTCCACTACCAGCAGGGTCGGCTGTTCGACCAGCGCGCGTTCGACCGGCAGGATCGCTTGTTCCAGGTTGGGAAAGGTGGCGACGGAATACTTTTCTCCGACCAATTGGCGACCCAGGGCATCGAGCACCGCCTGGACATGGCCGTGCGTCTCGACCGAGACGAACGCGGCGCGGCGCATCTGCTGGGAGCGCACTAGCCAGCGGGCGAACTCGGCGGCGAGCGCGGTCTTGCCTTCGCCGCCCTGGCCGCGCACCACGGCGTAGCGAGCCCCCCTCACCCCCGACCCCTCTCCCAAGGGGAGAGGGGAGAAAAGAAGACGTTGCAAAGCCAGCAGTTCCCGACTGCGCCCGACGAAGCCGGTCTTCGGTTCCTTCGGTAACTCGCCGAGCCGGGCCGCAAGTTGCTTTTTGAAATCCGCCACGGTCTGCTTGGCGGGCACCATTTTGAAGAGCTGCGGGTCGTCCTTCTCCTGAAACAGCACCGGCACGAACCAATCCTCCAGCCGGAATTCGCCCGCGCCAAAGATGTGCCCGCGAAACGTGTCGTCCTTCAACGCGCGCTGGCCGGCCAGCATGGCGTCGCCCACCCGCTTGCCATCGGCCAGCGCCCGGTAAAACGCCGCGACGAAGCGGCGCGCGGTCTCGACCAGCACGCTGTGGCTCATGGCCACCACGGAGGCGACGCCAACCTTCAGCAGCTCGGAGGCGACGGATTCGGACGCCTGTTCGGCCTGCGCGGTCTGGCAGGCTTCCAGAAACACCAGCGGGATGCGGTGGTCGCGCAGCAGCGGGCCGAGTTCGTTGGTGAAAACGGTCGCGTGCCGGCGCTTTCCGAGCTTGGCGGTGTCCTGCGGATGTTCGAAGCACAGCCCACCGAGACCGACGCGACGGTCGTAGACGCCGTGACCGTCGAAGTGAACGACGTGATAAGGCCGCTTTTGCTCGCGGGCGCGGTCCAGTTCCTCGCCCAAGGCCGGCAGCGTGGGCGGATCGAGAACGTGAATCTTGACCAAACCGGGCAAGGTTTCCATCGCCTCGACCAGCGGCAAGGCGCTGGCGCGGTGGTCGATGTAGCCGCAGGCGTTGTCTTCGGGTCGCGCGGTCACCAGCAGGATGCGGATGGGTGTAGCGACCACCGGCACGTCGAAGCCCTCGGTACTTGGCAGCCGACGGCGAACGCGGGTGGGCTTGGCGCCTTGGAACAGAAACGCCTTGCTATCGTGTAAAAGCTCCCAGGGCAGGCCGAGGAGGATCGTGGCCACCTCCTTTGTGGCCCGTTCGTCGGTTTCGGATGCGCCCTCTTCGGGCGTGTCGTTCATGTAGACGGAGAAACGCCGTCCAGCGCGGTCGCTGATCTTCGCCCAGTCCCGCATGACGTTGGCGGTATGGGCCAACGGCATCGCTGCTTCGTGCAAGCGCTTGCCCCATTCCACCAGGTCCGCTTCGACCTGCCGCGCCCGATCCCGGAAGTAGTGGCTCGGCCAGATGGCGTATTTCTCCAGATACCAGCGCAAGTCCTCTGCCTCAAACGGGCCGATGGGGGCAACGAGCCGCCAATTTTTTTCACTGGTAGGGCCGCGCTGGCCCGGCGTGGCGGGTTCGTAGACCAGCCGGGCGCGGGCGGAAGCGCGGCCGCCATCTTTCTCTCGAAACTTCAGGTCGGTGAGTTCGAGGACCAGTTCCTCCAGCGGTTCAGCCTGGGGCTGCGGCGTGGGCGCCACGTCGGCGGAGAGCCGCTTGCCCAGCGCGACGAGGATCGCGTTCATCGCCGCTTCGACGCCGCCCGCGTCGCTGCTCACGGGGATGTAAACCGGCTCCTCGCCGAAGAATTCTTCCAACACGCCGAGCTTGGTGCCGTTCAGCGAAAGCGGAATGACTGGAAACTGCTCCTTGCCGCGCTGTTCCCGCACCAGAAGCGCATGGCGGAGTTCTTTGCCGACCCATCTCGATTGCAGCGCATCCGGGCTGACCACGACCGCGTAGGCCAACGCGGCGTCGATGGCTTTCTTGATCTCCAGCCAAAGCGGATCACCGCCGCGCAGCTCGCGCGAGTCGATCCAACCGTCTTGGCCGTGATCGGCGAGCGCCGCGCGGAGGTCGCGCACGAAACCGTCATCCTGCGAGCTATGGGAGATAAAGAGCTTGGCCATGATGGCAATCCAGAGAATCCAGGTTTGTAGGTTGGGTTAGCGTACAGTATGTAACCTAATAGAATCAAATGTTGGGTTACGGCCTACGGCCTAACCCAACCTACGAATGTGCTCGAACCAGTCCAATGTTGTAGTTGTAGGTTGGGTTAGCGCACAGCGCGTAACCCAACAGAATCGATGCGACGAATGCGCTCAATCCAGCGCCGCCGCCGCTCCGCGCAAGGCGGGATGGTCGGCGGTGATCACCCAGGTCGGAATCGCCGCCAGGTAAGCGTTGAACCGGCCCTTGGCCTCGAACCGGGCGCGGAACGTCGACCGGTCGAAAAATTCCCCCAGTCGCGGCACGATGCCGCCGCCGATGTAAACCCCGCCCCGCGCGCCGAGGGTGAGGGCCAGGTTGCCCGCCGCCGTACCCAGCATTCCGCAGAACATCCCCACGACTTCGGCGCAGTGTCGGCAGTTTTCGGCCAGCGCCCGTTCGGTGATCTCGGCGGGCACCAGTCCTTCCGCCGGCCAGCCTTCCAATTCCGCCAGCGCGGTGTACAGATTGACCAGCCCCGGCCCCGACAGAAACCGCTCGGGTGAAACATGGCCGAATTGGCGCCGCAGGATTTGACCGATTGCCCACTCCCGTTCGTTGGAGGGGGAAAACGTGACGTGACCGCCCTCGGTCTGGAGCGGAATCCAATGGCTGCCCGACCACACCAGGCCCGATACGCCCAGACCGGTGCCGGGTCCGATCAGACCGATGGGCGCTTCCGCCACCGCCGTTCCTCCACCCACCGACCGGCGTTCGTCGGGACCCAGCAGCGGCAAGGCCAGCGCCAGCGCGGTGAAATCGTTGAGAATCAGCAACTGTTCCAGTCCCAGCGCCTGTTCCGCCGCCTTTCTGGAAAACGACCAATGACTGTTGGTGAACTGAATCCAGTCGCCGGTCACCGGCGTGGCGACCGCGACGGCGGCGCGGCGCGGATGTGGGCCAGAAATCCCGCCCAGATAGGCGGCGGCGGCCTGGATCAAATCCGGGTAATCGGCGCCGCTCAGCACCCGTTCCGACTGAATGCGACCGTCCGGGGTGGCGAGGGCAAAGCGGGCGTTGGTGCCGCCGATGTCGGCGATCAAGTCTGGAACTTCGGTGAAATGTTGCGTCATGGCGAGATTTCCTGCCGAGTGGAACGAGCGTGGCGATTTGGCGCATGGATGGGTTGTCGTCGCCATCTTGTGCTATGCCGCATAGCCACATTAAGATAGCCAGAATTTTCGATGCGCCCTTCTTTAAAGGACGATGCGAAAACACGCAAGGGCTTTCGATGGTCGTACCGATCGGGTTTCGAGCACAACCCCGTAAACCTCCAAGAGGATAGAAAAAATGGCGTTTCTAAGCGTTGAACAACTGAAAAAAGACTGGGCTGAGAATCCCCGCTGGAAAGGCATCAAGCGCGGCTACACCGCCGAGGATGTCGTGCGGCTGCGCGGCAACATTCCAGTCGAGTACAGCCTGGCGCAGCGGGGTGCCGACAAACTGTGGGAACTGATCACCACCACGCCTTACGTCAATTGCCTGGGCGCGCTGACCGGCGGTCAGGCGATGCAACAGGCCAAGGCCGGCGTCAAGGCCATCTACCTGTCCGGCTGGCAGGTCGCCGCCGACAACAATACCTACATGTCGATGTATCCCGACCAGTCGCTGTATCCGGTTGATTCGGTGCCGGCGGTGGTCGCCCGCATCAATAACACCTTCAAGCGCGCCGACGAGATTCAATGCGCCCGTGGCATCGGGCCGGGCCACAAGGATTTCATCGACTATTTCCTGCCCATTGTGGGCGACGCCGAAGCCGGGTTCGGCGGCGTGCTGAACGCCCACGAACTAATGAAGTGCATGATCCGCGCCGGCGCGGCAGGCGTCCACTTCGAGGACCAGTTGGCCTCGGTCAAGAAGTGCGGCCACATGGGCGGCAAGGTGCTGGTGCCGTCCCAGGAAGCCGTCCAGAAGCTGATCGCCGCCCGCCTGGCGGCCGATGTCTACGGCGTGCCGACCATCTTGCTGGCCCGGACCGACGCCGAGGCGGCCGACCTGCTGACCAGCGACTGCGACGACAACGACAAGCCGTTCCTGACCGGCGAGCGGACCGTAGAAGGCTTCTACAAGACCAAGAAGGGCCTGGGGCAGGCGATTTCGCGCGGTCTGGCCTACGCGCCCTACGCCGACATGGTCTGGTGCGAGACCGGCACCCCCGATCTCGACTTCGCCAAGAAGTTCGCCGACGCCATCCAAAACCAGTTCCCCGGCAAGATGCTGGCCTACAACTGCTCGCCGTCCTTCAACTGGAAGAA
This sequence comes from Candidatus Contendibacter sp., assembly GCA_029624765.1. Taxonomy (GTDB): domain Bacteria; phylum Pseudomonadota; class Gammaproteobacteria; order Competibacterales; family Competibacteraceae; genus Contendibacter. Next base: position 40,328 of record JARSSO010000058.1, read on the forward strand.
GAACCTGGACGACGCCACCATTGCCAAGTTCCAGCGCGAGCTGGGCGCGATGGGCTACAAGTACCAGTTCATCACCCTGGCCGGCATCCACAACATGTGGTACCACATGTTCGATCTGGCGCAGGACTACGTGAAGCGCGGCATGTCCGCCTACGTCGAGAAGGTCCAGGAACCCGAATTCGCCGCCCGCGACCGTGGTTACACCTTCGTCAGCCACCAGCAGGAAGTGGGCACCGGCTACTTCGACGACGTGACCACCGTCATTCAGGGCGGCGTGTCTTCGGTGACCGCGCTGACCGGTTCCACGGAAGAAGAACAATTCCACTAATGAGCGCCTCGCCCGCCGTCCGCCGCTAGCGGCGCGAACGGCGGAATTGGCCAGCCATCCCATTGCCCGGAGGGAGTTTCCCTCCGGGTTTTTGCCATTGGAAACCGCTAAAATCATTCCCGCCGATTTCGAACGAACCCCCATCCAAGGAGCAGCCGTGAGCCTCAATCTGCCTGCTGGCGTGCAAGTGAACGCCCCTCTCCATCCCCGTTTCGACGAGATTCTGACCCATGACGCGCTAGCTCTGGTCGCCAAATTGCACCGGGCCTTCGAGCCGCGCCGTCAGGAATTGCTGAAGAAGCGCATCGAACGCCAAGCCCGGATCGACGCGGGCGAGATGCCCGATTTCCTGCCGGAAACCAAGCATATCCGCGAAGGCGACTGGAAAATCGCGCCGCTGCCGAAGGCGCTGGAACGCCGCCGCACCGAAATCACCGGTCCGGTCGAACGCAAGATGATCATCAACGCCTACAACTCTGGCGCCGATTCCTACATGACCGACTTCGAGGATTCCAACAGCCCCAACTGGTACAACCAGATTCAGGGCCAGGTGAATCTGGTCGACGCCATTCGCCGCAACATCAGCTACGTCAACGAGGTGGGCAAGGAGTACAAGCTGAACGATCAGATCGCCACCTTGCAAATTCGCCCGCGTGGCTGGCACTTGGACGAAAAGCACGTTTTGGTGGACGGCCAGCGCGTGTCCGGCGGCATCTTCGATTTTGGCCTGGTGTTCTTCCACAACGCCAAGGAGCAGATTGCCCGGGGCGCCGGCCCGTTCTACTACCTGCCGAAGATGGAGAGCCATCTGGAAGCGCGGTTGTGGAACGACATTTTCGTAATGGCGCAAAACGAACTGGGCCTTCCCCAGGGAACCATCAAGGCGACGGTGCTGATCGAGACCATCCTCGCCACCTTCGAGATGGAAGAGATTCTGTACGAACTGCGCGAGCACTCCGCCGGCCTGAACGCCGGGCGCTGGGACTACATCTTTAGCTGCATCAAGAAGTTCAAGAAGAACAAGGAATTCTGTCTGGCCAATCGCGGCGCGATCACCATGGAAGTGCCGTTCATGCGTTCCTACGCCCTGCATCTGGTCAAGGTTTGCCACAAGCGCGGCGCCCCGGCCATGGGGGGCATGTCGGCGCTGATTCCGATCAAGAACGACCCGGAAGCCAACGAAAAGGCGCTGGCCGGCATTCGCCACGACAAGACCCGCGACGCCCGGGACGGTTTCGACGGCGGCTGGGTGGCCCATCCCGGTCTGGTGCCCATCGCCCACGAGGAATTCGTCAAGGTGCTGGGCGACAAGCCGAATCAGTGGGAGAAGCAGCGCGACGAAACGTTCGCCGCCAAGGATTTCCTGAACTTCCAGCCCGAACAGCCCATCACCGAAACCGGCCTGCGCAACAACATCAATGTCGGCATTCACTACCTGGGATCCTGGTTGGCGGGCAACGGCTGCGTGCCGATCCACAACCTGATGGAAGACGCCGCCACCGCCGAAATTTCCCGCTCGCAGGTCTGGCAGTGGGTGGTCAGTCCCAAGGGCACGCTGGACGACGGCCGCAAGGTCACCGCCGAGTTGGTTCATAGCCTCATTCCCGAGGAGCTGGCCAAGGTCAAGGCGACCGTGACGGCTCAGGGCGAGGATACCGCCACCTACGATCAGGCCGCCGGCATCTTCGAGAAAATGTCTCTGTCGGCAGATTATCCTGAGTTCCTGACCCTGCCGCTGTACGAGGCGATGGATTGAGCGGATTCAAGGGATAGTGATCGAGGAACGGCGCTCGAAAGATCGGGCGCCGTTTTTTCTATTCGGCTTCCGTCAATAGTTGCTTGATCTCACAGGCAAGTACGGCGAATTCCTCCAAGTCCTGTCGTGCTTGCTGCGATCCGCAAGTCGGTTCTGATCGGGTTGCGAGCAAAATACGGATCAACTTTGAGTCGGTGTCATCATCAAGCTGTATTTGCACTGTCGATTCGAGCCACTCCGTCTCGCTCGCCGCCGCTTTTTTGATGGCTTGCATCAAACAGAATCGCAGCAGAGAGCCAGATACACAATCGATGCGGGCCGCAACACTCAACCAGGGGTTTTCCTCATTCTCCAGGTCAGGTTCCTGGATTCGATATGTATGGTTGGCTAAGGCATTCAGGAAATCCAGAGTTGATTGAAACGAAGCCAGCGGTTTCCGGTGCATGGTGATCGAGTGCCGATGTTTCCAGAGATCCAGAATGGCTTGGGCACATGCTGATCGAGCCTGTTCTCGACCATCCGGCGTCGCATTGTCCGCGTAATGGATCAGTTCGGCAACGTAGTGCGCCATCCAACGTCCCAGGGTGTCCACTCATATGCGCCAACTTAAGCGGTGTTTCTCATACGTTACTTATTCCCATCGCTCGG
>JARSSO010000059.1 GCA_029624765.1 Candidatus Contendibacter sp.
GATGATCGTGTGAGAGCTACTCATGCTAAAGTAGGTCATCGCCAGGCTTCCTAACCCCAACTCCCCCAAGCGGGGGAGGTTAGCGTTTGTGGGAAAATTTGTTGTAAGCCCGCAAGCGTCATGAGTCCGGTCATGGCCGGTTGGAGACCGATCCGATGTCCAGAGTTTGTCAGGTGACGGGGAAGCGCCCCATCACTGGAAACAACGTATCCCATGCCAACAACAGGACCCGCCGTCGTTTTCTGCCAAACCTGCATGTGCATCGGTTTTGGGTTGAAAGCGAACGGCGTTTCGTGAGTTTGCGGGTGTCCTGCCACGGAATGCGGATCATCGATAAAAAGGGGATCGACGCCGTTCTCGCTGAATTGCGGGAACGAGGTGAGAAATTTTAAGGAGCGATTGCCATGCGCGACAAAATTAAGCTGGTCTCCACGGCTGGTACGGGGCATTTCTACACCACGACCAAGAACAAGCGCACGACGCCCGAGAAATTGGAAATGAAAAAATTCGACCCGGTCGTGCGCAAGCATGTTCTCTACAAGGAAGCCAAGATCAAATAAGCGCCCGCGTCGATTTTCGCTCGATAATAAAGCCAATAACCCGCCTGCTGGCGGGTTATTGGCTTTATGCTTTCGGAAATCAGAAATCAGTTGGTTTTCTTCACAACCAGCCAATAGCCGATGCTGAGCGCGAAGACGACGGCCGCCGTTGCCAGAATTTGCTCCGACTCCACGGTTTTATAGTCCAGCACGATGACCTTGCGGGCGATCGCCATCAGTGCCGTGGCCAGCACCAGTTTGACATGCAGCACGTCGTCGCGCAGGTACAATACAATGTTGAGGAAGATTTCGATGGCGATCAGGGTGGCCATGAAGGCGCCAAACGAGACCAGAATATCATCGACATTCAGCACCCAAATGGGTGAGGTGGCCGCGCGCTGATAAAGGACCCAAGCTACATCGGCAACGCTCCACATGATCACCAGCGTCATCAGCACGGCCAGCACCCGCACGCAGAAGCGGATAACCACATGCAACCAGTGGATCAGAGGTTCTTCGGTTTCATTGATATGCAGACCCTCGGCATGGTCTTGATCGGATAGTTCGGAATGATTGGAAGGGTTTTTCATGATGGTCGCTTCATTGATGATCAGCGGGGGTATCGTCGGTCTATGATCATTTTCACCCTATCGCCCTTCGAACGCCAATGCCCGTTAAAAGTGCCATGACTGGCGAGGCAGTGGTGGCGGTGGAGGGGTTGAGCCGCCGCTATGGCCAGACCCAGGCGGTTGACGCAGTCAGCTTTACCTTGGAGCGTGCCCAGATTCTAGGTTTTCTCGGACTCAACGGCGCGGGCAAATCCACCACCATGCGGATGCTGGCCGGTGTCCTGGCACCAGATGCCGGGCGCATTCTGATCAACGGGACCGATCTGCTGGACCAGCCGCGACCAGCCAAGCAAGCCATCGGTTATCTGCCCGAACAGCCGCCGCTTTATCGGGAATTGACGGTGGACGAACAGTTGCATTACAGCGCCGGTCTGCACCGGCTTGACCGCGCGGCCAGCCGGCAGGCCATGGCGCGGGTCAAGGAACAGTGTGGCCTGACGAACGTTGGCCGTCGGTTGACCGGTAATCTGTCCAAGGGCTACCGGCAACGGGTCGGTATTGCTCAGGCATTGTTGCACGATCCACCGGTGCTGATCCTGGATGAACCAACGGTGGGCCTCGACCCGATCCAGGCTGGGGAGATCCGCGCCCTGATTTGCGAGCTGGGGCGGGAGCGCGGTGTGATTTTGTCCACGCATTTGCTTTCGGAAGTTCAGGCGACTTGTAGTCACGTTCAGATCATGCGGGCCGGGCGATTGGTATTCGCGGGCGCGCTGGCCGAATTGCAACAACAACGGCAATCCGCTTGCCTGCGCATTGGGTTGAACGCGCCGCCGCTGGTGGCGGAACTGGCGCGATTGCCAGCGGTTACACAGGTTGAAAGTTTGGGCGGCGGTCGGTTTCGGCTTCATCATGCCGGTGCCGCGCCCACCCAGGCAGTGCTCGATCAGGCCCGCGCTGATGGTTGGGAGTTGTGGGAACTGACGCCGGAACAGGCCAGCCTGGAGCGGATTTTTGTCGAATTGACGCTGGGACGGGGGACCGCCGAATGATTGGGGTGATCGCGACCCACGAATTGCGCCGCCTGTTTCTGTCGCCCCTGGCCTGGACGCTGCTGGCGGTTAACGAGGCGCTGCTGGCCTGGGTCTTCATCATCCTGGTTAACGACTTTCAAAACACGCGGGGACGGCTGGCCGCGCTGGAACATGCGCCTGGCGTGACCGATCTGGTGGTTGCGCCGCTATTTCGGGTGGCCGCCTGGGGGTTGTTGTTGTTGACCCCCTTGTTGACCATGCGATTGTTCAGCGAAGAGCAACGCACCGGCACGCTCGACCTCCTGTTGTCCGCGCCGGTGAGCGCGACCCAGATCGTCCTGGGCAAGTATCTCGGTGTGCTGGTGTTTCTCCTGAGCGCGGTCGCGTTGATGGCGCTGATGCCGCTGGCGTTGATGGCGGGGGCGGCGCTCGACGGCGGCAAACTGCTGGCCGGGTTGTTGGGGCTGGGCTTGCTCGCCGCCAGTTGCGCCGCCGCCGGCCTGTACCTGTCGTCGCTTACCGCGCAGCCGATGGTGGCGGCGACCGCGACTTTTGGATTGCTGCTGGCGTTCTGGATCGTGGACTTGGGGGCTGGTCAGGGAGCAGGCAACGCCTTGTTCGGCTATCTGTCGCTACCGCGACACAACGATGCCTTGTTGCTCGGTTTGGCACGGAGCGAGGATGTAGCCTATTACTTGTTGTTCAGCGTGGCGTTCCTGGGGTTGACCATCCGCCGGCTCGACAATCTCCGGCTACGAGGTTGATCCATGCGGCTCGATCCCTCCCCGCGGCGGCGGCTATGGTTGCAAAACCAGTTGTTCACGCTGCTATTCGGGCTGGTGATCGGCCTGCTGGCCTGGCTCAGCACCCGTTATCCGATGCAGGCCGACTGGACCGCGAACGGTCGTAACACCCTGTCGGCGGCCAGCCAGACCCTGTTGGCCCGCATGGACGGGCCGATTCGGGTCACCGCCTATGTTCGCGAGCAATCGGCCCCGCGCGATGCCATTGCCCGGTTGATCGGCCGCTATCAACGCCATAAGCCCGACCTGACCTTGCGCTTCGCCAATCCTGATCTGACGCCGGACCGGACGCGCGAACTGGGCATTACCCAGGAGAGCGAGTTGTATGTGGAATATCGCGGGCGTGGCGCAAAACTCCAGCAACTCGGCGAACAGTCCCTGACGCAAGCTTTGCAGCGCCTGAGTCGTCCGCAAGAACAAGTCGTGCTGTTTCTCGATGGCCATGGCGAGCGCAAACCGCTGGGCATCGCCAACCATGATCTTGGAGCATTCGGCCGGGAGTTGGAGAAGATCGGGATTCGGCCGCGCCCGCTTGATTTGGCGGCGAAGGGGCGTGTGCCCGTCGAAGCCGCCGCGCTGGTCATCGCCGGACCGCAATTGCCGCTGTCGCCCGACGTGGTCGAGGCGATTGTGGGGTATGTACGACAGGGCGGCCATCTGCTGTGGCTGTTGGAGCCGGACGATCCCTCCAATCTGCAACCGCTGGCGGCGGCGCTGGGTATCGCCCGATGGCCCGGCGTGGTGGTGGACGCGGACGCGCCCAGTCTGGGCATTAAAAATCCCGCTTTTGTTCCCATCGCCGATTATGGCCCGCATCCCATCACCGAAACGTTGCGGGCCCCCGCGTTGCTGCCGATGGCGGCGGCGATGAATGTTCGATCTGATGCCGGCTGGACGGTCACGGCGCTGCTGGAAAGTCAGTCCCGGAGTTGGACCGAGACCGGTCCGCTCGATGGTCCATTGCGATTCGATCCCGACCGCGCCGAACGGCCCGGACCCCTGACCGTGGGCGTGGCGCTGGTCCGCCCCCGGCCCGGCTTGACCCCGGACCTCAACCCACCCGCCGTCCACCGACAGCGGGTCGTCGTCATCGGCGACGGCGACTTTCTCTCCAACACCTATCTCGGCAACGGCGCCAATCTGGAACTGGGCTTGAATATTTTCAATTGGCTGACCTTGGACGAACCTCCGATTCTCATTGCGCCCCGGACGACGCCCGACCCGGATCTGAATCTGTCGGAAGGCGCGCTGGCGTTGATCGCGGCGACATTCCTGGTCGGGTTGCCGGGGATGCTATTGATCTGTGGTTGGTTGATCTGGTTTCGACGGCGACGGTGGTGATGGTGGATGCCCTGACGCGGCGTTATGGGATCAATCTAGGATTGTTGGGTTTAGCCAGCGCACTGGCGGTATTGGCGTTGTTGGAACCCGGTCGGGAACCGCCGCCGGCGCTTCCACCACTTCTGGATCTGACCCCCGAGCGCATCGATCACATCGCGGTCGAGCGATCCGGGCAGGATCGGCTGGCGTTCGAGCAGCGCGAGGGACAATGGTGGATGACGGTGCCGGAACGTGGACTTGCCAACCCGGTGCTGATTCGCCCGATTCCGCAACTGGCCAAGATGCGTTGCGCGCCGAGCTATGCGGTCGCCCAACTGAATTTGCCCCGGCTGCGGCTCGATCCGCCCCGCTTGCGGTTGTGGCTGAACGAGCGGGAAATCCACTTCGGCGACACCGCTCCGACCGATGGCCAGCGTTATCTACGGATCGGCGGAACCGTCCATCTGTGTCCCGATCGATGGTATCCGCTATTGACCAGCGCCGCCGCGGGTTTTCTGGCCGCGCCCATCGAATCTGCGATTTTGAATGCTCCAACGCGCGACTGATGCCCGAACTGCCCGAAGTCGAAACCGTCCGCCGTGGCCTCGCGCCGCATCTGACCGGCCAGGTCGTGACCGGGGTGGTGGTGCGGCAACCCCGCTTGCGGTGGCCGGTGCCGGAGGAGTTGTCGACGCAACTGCCGGGGCAAACCATCCGACGGGTCGAGCGCCGGGCCAAATACCTGCTGCTGCGTACCGACGCCGGGACCGCGATCCTGCATCTCGGCATGACGGGACGGTTGCGCCTTCTGTCCGCCGACACGCCGCTCCGAAAGCATGATCACGCGGATCTGACGCTGGCCAGCGGCCGATGCCTGCGGTTCAACGACAGCCGCCGATTCGGCGCGTTGCTGTGGACCAAGGAGCCGCCGGAACAGCACCCGTTACTCCAGGCGCTGGGACCGGAGCCGTTCGACGCCGCTTTTTCCGGAGCCTATCTGCGCCAGCGGGGGCAGGACCGTATTTCAGCCGCCAAGACCTTCATCATGGATAACCATGTTGTGGTTGGGGTGGGCAACATCTACGCCAATGAAGCGCTGTTCGCTTCTGGAATCAATCCGTTGCGACCGGCGGGCCGGCTTACCGAGGCGGAATGCGACCGGCTGGCGGTGGCGATTCGAGAGATTCTGGCCGAGGCGATTCGCCAGGGCGGCACAACCTTGCGGGATTTCATCGGCGGCGACGGCGAACCGGGATATTTTCAACAGTCCCTGCGCGTCTATGATCGTCATGGATTGCCCTGCGCCGCTTGCGGTCGGTCGATCCAACGCTGCCGGGTGGGCCAGCGGGCGACGTACTACTGTCCAGGCTGCCAGCGCTAACCCGATTCCATTGGCGCCGGAGCGGCGGGCAGGGCCGGCGTCGCCGGAGCGGCGGGCATGGCGGGTTCGGTCGCTGGCGTGGTGGGCGGAGCCGGCGGGGCGATCCCATGCTTCCGGATGGACGGCGCATAGATGACCATCACGGCGATCGTATCCTGGCCACCGAAGCGCTTGATCGTCGCCGCTGGCGGCAACCGGCCCTCACGCAAGGCATGCAAGCCGGAATCCTCCTTGACCGCGCTCAAAACAAGATCACGGATTTGCCCAAACCGGCGCGCGCTCGGTTCGGTGTCGTCGTAACCGCTGGCGGCGGCGCGAATTTGAGCTCGGTCGGCCTCGTCCAGCCCGCCTTGCCAGCCGGCGTCGTCCCCGACGGCCAGCCCCAGGAACGCCTTGGTGGCGTGGCTGATGGCGATTTGCTCGGCGGCGTGGTGGGCCAAGTCCAGAGTCCCGGACTCCAACGGCGCCCCGAACGGATGGATGGCGTAGCCGACCAGCGCCAGTTCGCCGGTGGCGTTGACCACGATCAGCCGGTTGCCGACCGACGGAACCAACCCGTTTGCGACTTCGGTCTGGGTCTGCCGGAGACCTTCCCGCAGCGACGCGGCTTCCATGGCGCTGGCGGTGGGCCGTGTCAGCCGGGCGGCGGTTTTGGGGGTGGCGACCAGATGGACGCGGATTACATGGCTGGCCGGATCGTCCTCGACCGCGTAGGCGACGAAGCCGCGCCCCAGAATGTCGAGCGCCTGCTCGTAACGTTCCTGATCGTTGGCGGCCAGATTGGTCAGCGCCAGCCGGATGGCGTCGTTTTGTTCCAGCTTCCCGGTCATGCGCCGCCGGGCTTCCGGCGAAAGCGCCCGCAAGCATTCCTTCAACCGGGTTCGCGCATCCACGAACGCCTTGAACCGCGCCCCGGCTTGGATGTGCTGGACCGTGTCCGGAGAGGAGGTGGTCGCGGGGTCGGCTGCCCCGGTCGCCACCCAACCAAAACCGGCGTCGCCGAAGCGGATTGGCCAGCAGCCGGCAACGTGATGTCCAATCGCGGCGGCAATGGCGTCTTGAGCGGTCTTGGCGTGGAACGCCGTTTCCCCGGTTGTCGCATCCTTGACGGCGCGCGCCGGGCCGGAACCGCGCCGTAACAGGCTGGGCGCGGTCATTGTCCCCAGCGGTGCGACGAATTCCTCGGCATCGGGCTTGGCCGCCGCCGCCGACGGGGGCGCCAGCCATGACAGGCCACCGAGCAGCACGCAGGCGTGGAAGAAGGAGCACGTGACTTTACCCATTCGAAGCAACTCCAGGGGATGGCGTCGAATGGCGCGAGCATCCTGGGATGCCATGGGCCGATTGTCGCCGATCGCGGGTTGTCAGTGGACGTAACCGGGGATCCGGCTCAGGTCCACCGCGTCGATCTGCTCGGGCCGCAGGTACTGTCGCGCGTAATCGAGCCAGACGCCGTCGCGGACGAAGACATCGAACAGATCGGGATCGATCCGACGGTCCCGAACCATGTGGCCGAGAATGTGCAGCACTTCGCTCAGCGGCTTGCCCGCCTTGTAGGGGCGGTCGCTGGCGGTCAGGGCCTCGAACACGTCGGCCAGGCAGATGATCCGGGCGGGCGTGGGCAGTTGCGCTTCACCCAGGCCACGATGATAGCCCCGGCCGTCGAGTTGTTCGTGATGGCAACCGGCGTATTCGGGTACGTTGCGCAGCGTGTTGGGCCAGGGAAGGGTGGTCAGCATTCGCAGGGTCAGCGCGACGTGTTCCTCGATGACGGCGCGTTCGTCCGGGTTCAAGGTACCCTTGGCGATGCAGAGATTGCGCGCCTCGTCCTCGGACAGAAAATCACTCTCTTGTCCGTCCGGCCCGACCCAGCGGTAGGCGGCGATGCGCCGAACCCGCTCCTGAGCTTCAGGTTGCATGAACTCGCCGCCGGTGTTGCAGCGGCGCAGGTGTTCCCGGTCGCTGTCCAACTCGGCCAGCCGTTGCCGAAAACACTGTTCCAGCGCCGGAATCGCCGCCGCGTCGCCACGTTCCAGCGCCGCCAGCCTGTCGTTCAGGAATGCGATCTCGGTATCGCGCTTGAGCACCTCGAAGCGAGTGTCGACCAGGGCGATGCGGTCGAACAGGGTTTCCAGCTTGGTCGCCTTGTCCACCACATGCACCGGCGTGGTGATCTTGCCGCAGTCGTGCAACAGGCCGGCAATTTTGATTTCGTACAGTTCCTCGGGCGTGGGGCGAAAATCCTTGAGCCGCCCCCGCTCGGAGCGGCGGGCCGCCTCGGCGATCATCATGGTCAGGATCGGCACCCGCTGGCAGTGCGCGCCGGTGTAGGGGGATTTATGGTCGATGGCGGTGTTGATCAGTTCGATCAATCCTTCGAACAGGTTTTGGAGCTGGGTGATCAACTGATGGTTGGTCAGAGCGATGGCCGCTTGGGACGCCAGCGATTCCGCCAGTTGCCGGTCGGCCGGCGAGAAGGTGCGTACCTGTCCGGTTTCCGGATCGAGGGCGTTGATGAGCTGGAATACGCCGATGATCCGGCCCTCGTGATTCTTCATCGGCACGGTCAGGAAGGAACGGGAGCGATAGCCGGTCTTCTGGTCGAAACGGCGCGTGCCGGAAAAATCGAATGCCTGATCCGCGTAAGCATCGTCGATCACGACCGTCGTATCGTGCAGCACGGCGTAGGTGACCACCATATTGTTGTTGGGTTGGCCGGCCGCGTCGTACAGGGGAATCGGCGGGAAGGGGATGGGTGCGTTGGAGGTCCCGCCTCGATGAAGCTGGAGCGAGTCGTTGCGCAGTACCTCAAAGTGAAGGTGCCGACGGTCCTCGTCAAGCCGGTACAAGGTGCCGCCGTCGGCGTTCAGCAGGCTTTTGGCCGCCGTCAGGATGGTTTCCAGCAACCTTGGAGTATCCTGCTCCCGGGACAACGCGATGCCGATCCGGTTGAGCTGGTCCAGGCACTGCAAAGGGTCTCTGGAGTGGGAGGGATGCATGAGCGATCCTTTCTTCACGGTCGGGAAGGATGGAAGGGATTTTCGATATTATAGCCGTGCGCCAGGATGGGGGCTTCGCGCGCGGGGCGGTTATCCTTATGACAGCCTCTTCATCCGTCCAGGTCCGTTGCCACGACCGCGAACGCAGGGTCTTATGAACGAGTGGGTGATCGAACTGCGGAATGTTTCCAAGGCCTACGCGGCCCATCCGGTGCTGCGCAACGTCAATTTGCAAGTCCGCGCGGGGGAGTTTCTGACCCTGCTGGGACCATCCGGGTGCGGCAAGACCACGATCCTGCGGCTGCTGGCGGGGTTCGAGCCGGCCGATGGCGGGGAAATCTTGATCGGTGGCCAGGACATGCGGACCCTGCCACCCGAACAGCGGCAGGTCAACACCGTCTTTCAGAGCTATGCACTGTTTCCCCATTTGACCGTGTTCGAGAACGTCGCGTTCGGTCCCCGGCTGAAACGGATTCGGGGCGAGGCGCTGCGCGATCAGGTCATGGAGGCGCTGCGGATGGTCAAGCTCGAAGACTTGGCCGGGCGCCGGCCAGGACAATTGTCCGGCGGCCAGCAACAGCGGGTGGCGATGGCCCGGGCGGTGGTCAACCGGCCGCGGGTGTTGTTGCTGGACGAACCGCTGAGCGCCCTGGATTACAAGCTCCGCAAGGCGATGCAACTCGAACTCAAGCAGTTGCAGCGCCGGCTGGGGATCACCTTCATCTTCGTGACCCACGACCAGGAAGAGGCGCTGTCCATGTCCGACCGCGTGGCGGTGATGAACGCCGGCCGGATCGAGCAATTCGGCACGCCCCGCCAGATTTACGAAGCGCCCGAAAATCTGTTCGTCGCCCGCTTCGTCGGCGAGATCAACAACCTGCCTGGCCGGGTGGTGGTCGCCGCCCCGCCCCGCTACGACATCCGCCTGCACGACCGGGTGGTCAATCTCAAATCGTCCCGTGTCTTTGGAATCGGCGACCGGGTCAACCTGCTGATCCGCCCGGAAGACGTGCGCATCTGGCGCGAATGGGAGGGTAGCGCCGAGGAACGCGCCGCCTTGTTCCCGGCGATGGTCGAGGAAGTGATCTATAAAGGCAGCACGGTGGACCTGGCCCTTCGCCTGGACAGCGGCGATGCGTTGTCCACCACCCAGTTTTTCAACGAGGACGACCAGGCTCTGATGAATCTGGATTTTCGCGAGGGCGAGCGGGTGTTCGTGGACTGGGTGCATGACTGGGAGACGATCCTGCCCCATGAGGAATGAGGCGAGAGGCGATCTTGCGCCATGAAAGTCAAGGAGCCGTTCAAGTTCGCCGCCGTCGGCGTCATCGGATTTTGGCTGATCGCCTTTACCTTGTTGCCGAACCTGCTGGTGGTGGTCGCCAGTGTTCTCGAACGGGGCGGCGATGAGTTTGTCGCGCTTGTTTTTACCCCGGATAATTACCGGCGGCTGTTCGACCCGCTCTATCTGGGCGTGCTGCTGGATTCGCTATGGCTGGCGGCGGCGACCACGCTGCTGTGCCTGTTGCTGGGTTATCCGTTCGCCTACCTGCTGACCCGAATGCCGGCGCGCTGGCGGCCCCTTTTATTGTTGCTGGTGATCGTTCCGTTCTGGACCAGTTCGCTGGTGCGAACCTACGCCATGGTCATCCTCCTCCAGACCAACGGCTGGCTGAATCAGCTCCTGCTGGACCTGGGATGGATCGCCGAGCCGCTGGAATTGCTCTACACCGAACCGGCGGTGATCGCGGGAATGCTCTACGCCCTGCTGCCGTTCATGATCCTGCCGCTGTACGCCGTGCTGGAAAAGCTGGATCGCCGCTTGATCGAGGCGGCCCGTGACCTTGGCGCCGGCCGAGTCACCATCTTCCGGCGGATCATCCTGCCGCTGACCCTGCCGGGGATCGTCGCGGGTTGCCTGTTGACCTTCCTGCCGGGGCTGGGCATGTTCTACGTCGCCGATCTGCTGGGCGGGGCCAGGGCGATGCTGGTCGGCAATCTGATCCGCGACCAGTTCCTGTCCGCCCGCGACTGGCCGTTCGGCGCGGCGGCCAGCGTCCTGCTCACCGTGCTCATGGGACTCTTGCTATGGGCCTATTACCTCAGCGCCCGTCGCGCCAACCAGGGAGCATTGCCGTGAAGCCGCGCGGCGCCATCCAGATCGCCTACCTGGTGCTGATCTACGGCTTTCTGTATCTGCCGATCCTGGTGCTGATCGTCTATTCCTTCAACGACGCCAAGTACTCGCTGGAATGGCGCGGCGTGACCTGGACGTGGTACCGGAACCTGCTCGACGATCCCGACCTGCTCCAGGCGGCGCTGAATTCGGTCCTGATCGCCGCGCTGTCGGCGACCGTGGCGACCGGGATCGGCGCGCTGGCGGCGGTGGCGCTGTACCGCTACGAATTTTTCGGCAAGCCGCTGCTTCAGGGGCTGATCTTCGTGCTGATGATGACGCCGGACATCGTCATGGGCATCGCGCTGTTGATCCTGTTCGCCAGCCTGAGCCTGCCGCTGGGATTCTGGACCCTGTTGCTGGCGCACATCACGTTCAACATCCCGTTCGTGGTGGTGACGGTGCTGAGCCGGATCAGTGGCTTCGACCGGCACTTGCTCGAAGCCGCCAAGGACCTGGGCGCGACCGAGTTTCAGACCGTGCGCCGCATCGTCCTGCCGCTGTTGATGCCAGCGGTGGCAGCCGGCTGGCTGTTGAGCTTCACGTTGTCCATGGACGATGTGATGGTCAGTTTCTTCGTCACCGGCCCGACCTTCGAAATCCTGCCGCTGAAGATCTATTCGATGGCGCGGCTGGGCGTGACCCCGGAAATCAACGCCCTGTGCGCGATGATGCTTGGGGCGACCTTGATCCTGATCCTGGTCGCTCAACTGCTGCTGCTGCGCGGGAGAAGCTGATGGCCCGTTCAGCGCGGCGGTTGGGGTAAGATTGCATGGCGTATTCGCGCTGCCACCCACATGAGATCACGCACATGTTTCGCCGCTGCCTTCCGACGATCGCCGCCCTCGCCTTGCTGGTCGGCTGCGCGTCGACCCAAGAACTTTCGGACGACGATGCCGACCCGCTGGAAAGCTACAACCGCGCCATGTTTGCGTTCAACGACGCGGTGGACAAAGCCGTTTTCAAACCGGTCGCCAAGGTGTATCGGCGCGTGCTGCCCGAGCCGGTGACGACCAGCATCGGCAATTTTTTCAGCAACTTGAACGACGTGGTGGTTCTGGTCAACGACTTGCTGCAATTCAAGCTGCATCAGGCCGCGATGGACAGCAGTCGCATCGTGTTCAATACCACCTTCGGCGTGGTGGGCCTGTTCGATGTCGCCAGCCGGATGGAGTTGCCCAAGCACAACGAGGACTTCGGCCAGACCCTGGGAGTTTGGGGGATTGGCGAGGGCTACTACCTGGTGCTGCCCCTGCTGGGACCGAGCACGGCGCGCGACACCGTGGGCCTGATCGGCAATTTCTTCACCAATCCCATTACCTGGGCGACGGATTCCGATGCGGTCGCCTGGGGGTTGTGGGGGCTGGATTTGGTGAACCGACGGTCCGGTTTGCTGCGAATCGAGCGGGCCCTGGCCGAGGATCAAATCGAACCCTACTCGTTCCAGCGCAGCGCCTACTTGCAACTGCGCCGCAATCTGGTCTACGACGGCAATCCGCCCAAGCCGGATTTCAAACTTGAAGTCGAACCGGACAATCCGGTGCAATGAGCGAGTCCTGGGTCACTCTGGCCGTGTTCGACACGGCGGCGGCGGCGGAGATCGTCCGTGGCCGCCTGCGGGTGGAAGGCATCGCCTGCCGGCTGGCGGATCGTTCGCTGTTGCCACTGGGGCTGGTCGCCGACGGCATCGAACTCCAGGTTCCCGCCGCGCAACGGGAATCGGCGCGGGCCGTGCTGGCGCGGGATTATTCCGGAGAACTTGAGTTCGGGCCATGAACCGGCGGGCGTTGCTGACCGGCCTGCTGCGCCTGACCGCCCGGTTGTCGCTGCCGGTCGCGCACGCCAGCGGCGCGGCGCTGGGTTGGCTGTTAGGGCGGATTCCCAACCCCATGCGGCGCGTCGCCGCCCGCAATCTGGCCCTGGCGTTTCCCGAAATGGCGGTCGCCGCCCGCGTTCGGCTGCTGCGGGACAATCTGGTGGAAACCGGCAAGCTGGTGCTGGAACTGGGGCCGCTGTGGCTGTGGCCCGGCGCGCGGGTGCTGGCGCTGGCGCAAGGCGCGGCGGCGGGCGAGGAGGCGCTGGCCGAGGCCGCGCGGCGCAAACGGGGGGCGATCCTGCTCACCCCGCACCTGGGAGCCTGGGAGATGGCGGGCCTGTACTATTCCAGCCGTTATCCGCTGACCATCCTCTACCGTCCCAGCCGGTTGGGACTGGACGAACTCAGCGTGCGGGGACGTGGCCGGCTCGGCGGCCAGGTGGTCGCCACCGACGCCCGCGGCGTGCGCGCCTTGTTGACCGCCCTGCGCCACGGCGAGATTCTCGGCATCCTCCCCGATCAGGACCCTGGTCTTGAAAGCAGCGTGTTCGCGCCGTTTTTCGGTATCGCCGCCAGCACCATGACCCTGGTGTCGCGGCTGGCGTTGAAAACCGGCGTCCCGGTGTTTCTGACCTGGGCCGAACGCCTACCGCGTGGCCGGGGTTACGTGCTGCATCTGTGGGCATTGCCGGAGGTGACCGCCGCCGCGACGCTGGAAACCTCGGTGGCGGCCCTGAATCGGGGCGTGGAAGCGGCGGTTCGGACCCTGCCGGCCCAATACTTGTGGATTTACAAGCGGTTCAAGACCCGTCCGCCGGGCGAATCCAAACTGTATTGAATCACTACCGGGAGCAGAAGGGGGCTGGCTCATCGCGACGCAGTCGCCCACCAGCTGGGTGGTGGCTTGGCCTCGCCCGCAACGTCCTGATCCGGCCGCGCCACGCCACCAACCGGGTGGACGGCGTCCAGACCCTGATCCCGCGTTGCTATCCAGGCGCGACCCAATGATCCGCAGGATGTGGTCGTCGCCCTGGGCGAGGCCCTTGTCATGAATCCTTGCGCGGGAGCGGCTACGCGTCGGGTGGATTAGAGGTGGAGGGGCAAGTCTTGATACCCAGCAGGGTATAGGCCGGGCACCAGTTCATCAGCGCGGTGGCGATGGGGACGACGCCGATCCAACCCCACCAGCCGATAACTCCAAACAGCGCCAGCAGAATCAGCAGGGCGCCGACCGCCAGGCGGATGATTTTGTCGGTCGAACCAACATTCGGGACGATGTTCATTGCGGTTGGCCTCCGTTGGGTAGGGAGTGGGGCTATTATCCTCCCAGCTTGGCCCGCCGGGCTACCGAATTTTCAACCCCAATCGTTCCTCGGGTCGGGTCACGACCACCTTCTGATAAAGCCCGCCGAAAAAGGTCTCCTTTTCGATCTTCAGCGACCGCCCCTGGTCGGGCAGCCAGTCCGAAATTTCCTTGCGCCACAAGTCCATGGCAAACGGTTCCAGGGTTTTTAGGATGGCCGTCATCACGTAGCGGAACGGATTGAGCCAACTCGGGCGATGATAATCCACGAAAACCACCTTGCCGCCCGGTTTGACCACTCGCAACGCCTGAGCGATGGTCAGCGCGCGTGCGTCTTCCGGCTGCTCGTGCAGCAGGAAAAACAGGACGACGCAATCATAGCTGGCGTCCGCGAAGCGCAGATCGGTCGAATCCTGATGATGCAACCCGACGCGCGACGAGCCCCCCAGCTTTTTCTTCAGATTTTCCAACTGGACCTGGGCGACGTCCACCACGTCCAGCCGCCCCGCCGGTTCCAGCCGCTCGACCAGTCGTTCGGTGAAATTTCCGTAGACGCACGCCACTTGAAGCACCGAGCCTGGAATGGAACGGCCGATCTCGTCCAGGGCCAGATCCCGCAGTTGGGCGAAATTGCCCCACAAAATCAGGTTGACCAGCCATTGCCGCTCGAAGATGCGCACCGCGGCCGGGTGCAGATAGGCCCACCAGTAGGTTTGCTGAAGATAGGCGGGGAGAGGAACCGGTGTCGCGGCATCGCTTCCCTCTCGACCAGCCTCGATCTGGGCCGCGCCTTCGGCGGTGGCAAGCACGGACGGCAAATCCATGCCTTGATCCGACGATGGGGACTGAACCCGTGCGGCCGTGGGTCGGGCAGGTTGGGAACTCATTGCGAAAGCTTCCTTGGAGCCTGGATGGAAACACCCCCGCTCCCACCGGGGAGAGGGGGTGAAGGTAAGGAATGAAACAGCCGGGGATCGGGGAGTTCTCCCTCAGATTCGCAGCAGGTAAACGAACGTCATGAGCGTGCCCAGACCCGCGATTCCATACACGACATAGGCGACCACTGCGTCGGCGCGGACGCCGAAATCGTGAACGGTGACCCGCAGCCGGTGCGCGGCATGCCACAGCGACACCAGGATCACGCCGAAAATCACCAGCTTGCCCAGCCAGTTGTGGGCGAAGGCGCGCAGGTGTTCGTAAGTGAACAAATCCGGCGAGAATCCCATCGCGGCGAACAGCGTGAGCAGCACGAGGACCGGGGTCACGAACGCGGTGACCGTGCCGCCGGCGGCGAACAATCCCCAGAAAATCGGTTTGTTGGACTTGGCCATGATTAGATTCCCCAGATCAGAATGATCAGCGAGACCACCGCCCAGGCTCCGTAGTGGGCGCCAACGATGACATTGCCCGGCACGAACTCTTCACCCCGCTGGATGGGCATGGCCTGCGGCGTCACATCGAACCACGACATGCTGTGGTAAATCGCCGCGACCAGGGCCGCCAGATTGAGCAGCACGCCCAGCGGGCTGCGCAACGCGTGCAAAAACGACTGAAAGGCTTCGGGTCCTTTGCCCAGACTGCCCAGCGCGCAGATGAGCAGAAAGGTAAAGGCGAAGATGAAAATGCAGGTCACCTCGCGGGCCATGTAGCGCTTGTAGCGCGGCTGGCTTAGAAACCAGGAGGTTTTGGAAACTTCACGGATATAAGGTTTGCGGCTCATTTCTTCACCCATGGCATCAAGTGTTCTTTGTACCAGTCGATGGTGCTCGCGACCTTGACCTGTTGCAGCGCGCCGGCGGGATCGACATGCTTGGGACAAACCTCGGAGCAGGCCCCCACGAACGAGCATTCCCACACGCCCTCGTCGGTGGCGATCACCTCCTGACGCTGATCCCGGCCGCCGTCGCGGGAATCCTGGTTGTAGCGATGGGCCATGGAAATGGCCGCTGGGCCGAGAAACTCCGGCACCAGGCCGTATTGCGGACAGGCGGCGTAGCACAACATGCAGTTGATGCACAGCGTGTATTGCTTGTACTTCTTCAGTTCCGCCGGCGTCTGCCTGAACTCGCCGGCGCTGATCGGCTTGTCTTCCTTGGGAATCAGGTACGGCTTGACGCTGGCCAGTTTGGCGATGAAATCTTCGACCACCGTGACCAGGTCCCGCTCGATGGGGAAATTCGCCAGCGGCTCGACCCGGATGTGATCGCCGTACTCGTGGATGAACGCCTTGCAGCCGAGCTTGGGTTCGCCGTTGATCATGTAGCCGCAACTGCCGCAGACCGCCATGTGGCAGGACCAGCGATAGCTCAGGGTCGGGTCCAGGTTTTCCTTGACGTAGTTCAGGGCGTCCAGCACGACCCACTCGTTCACGCAGGGCACGGTATAGGTCTGATACCGGGGCTGGCTATCGGTCTCCGGGTTGTAGCGGAGCACCTCCAATTGGATTTGGCGTTCTTCGCTCATTTCTTGGCTCCTGAGTAATCACGGACACCGGGTTGCGACTTGGTGATGACGACATCAAGGTATTCGATGCGCGGCGGCTCCTTGGGATGATAGTAGGCCAGGGTGTGCTTGAGGAAGTTCTGATCATCCCGCGCGGTGAAGTCGAGCCGCTGGTGCGCCCCGCGCGATTCCTTGCGATCCCGCGCGCCGACCGCGACCGTCTCGGCGCAGTCGAGCATCGAACCCAGCTCCAGCGCCTGCATCAGGTCGGTGTTGAAGACCTTGCTCTTGTCGGTCAGCGCCAGATTCGCGTAGCGTCCGCGCAATTCGGCAATCTTCTCACAGGCTCGTTGCAATTCTTCGCCGGTGCGGTAGATCCCGGCGTTTTCTTCCATGGTGTGCATCATCTCCTTGCGCAACCCGGCGACGGTTTCCGTGCCCGTGTTCCGTTCGAACAGGGCGCGGATGCGGTCCTCCGACGCCTTGGCCTGGGCGGACAGCGCGGTGTCGTTGCTGGCGGACAGGCCGGATTGGAGATGTTCGATGGCGCTCATCGCCGCCCGCCGCCCGAACACCAGAAGCTCGGTCAGGGAGTTGGAACCCAGCCGGTTGGCGCCGTTGATGCTGACGCAGGCGCATTCGCCCGCCGCGAACAGGCCCGGCACCGGCGTCGCGGCCTGGATGTCGGTATGGATGCCACCCATGCAGTAGTGCACCACCGGACGGATCGGGATCGGTTCCTTGACCGGGTCCATGCCCAGATAGCTGATGCACAGATCGCGCACCAGCGGCAGGCGTTCGTTGATCTTTTTCTCGCCCAGATGGCGCATGTCCAGCAACACGCACTCGCCCCAGGGCGTCGAAACCGTATTGCCCTTGCGTTGCTCGTGCCAGAACGATTGGCTCAGCCGGTCGCGCGGGCCCAGCTCCATCGTCTTGAGCACCGGCTGACCCACCGGAGTTTCCGGTCCCATGCCGTAATCCTGCAAGTAGCGGCGCCCGTCCTTGTTGACCAGAATGCCGCCCTCGCCGCGACAGCCTTCCGTCAGCAGAATGCCGTTGTTCGGCAGGCCGGTAGGATGGTACTGAACGAACTCCATGTCCTTGAGCGGCACCCCGGCGCGATAGGCCAGGGCCATGCCGTCGCCGGTCTTGATCGCGCCGTTGGTGGTGAACGGAAACATCTTGCCGGCGCCACCGGCGGCGATGATGACGGACTTGGCCTGGAACTGCTTGATCTCGCCGCTGCGGATTTCCAGCGCGGTGAGACCCTGACAGCGCCCGTCGTCCACCAGCAAGTCGATGGCGTAATACTCGTCGAAGCGTTGGATGCTCGGATACTTGAGCGAGGTTTGAAACAGGGTGTGGAGGATGTGGAAACCGGACTTGTCGGCGGCGAACCAGGTGCGCTTGATCTTCATCCCGCCGAACGGCCGCACCGCCACCGAGCCGTCCGGCTCGCGGCTCCAGGGGCAGCCCCAGTGCTCCAGTTGCATCAACTCCTTGGGCGCCTCGTTGATGAAGTATTCGACCGCGTTCTGGTCGCACAGCCAGTCGCCGCCGCCGACGGTGTCGTTGAAGTGCAGGTCGAGGCTATCGTCGGACTTGATGACGCCGGCGGCGCCGCCTTCGGCCGCGCAGGTATGGCTGCGCATCGGATAGACTTTTGAAATCAATGCAATGCGTAGCTTTGGATCGGCTTCGGCGAGCGCGATGGCGGCGCGCAGCCCCGCCCCTCCCGCGCCCACGATGGCAACGTCGGTTTTGATGATCTCCATACTTCGGCTCCTCGGCGTGATGCCCGTCGGATGGTTGAGGATTGCGTGGGTAAAGGCTATCGGGTTGACGGATCAACCGGTTTCCAGCCCATCGGGGATCAGGGATGATCGATAGCGCATGGAGGACCGGGAAACGGTGGTTGGCTTGGATGGCGTGGCATGTGCTTGGGATCGGCGGAGTCGCGCGGTTTCGAGCAACCTGAAATGGAACTATAGGATATATTCAACCCGATTATAGAAAATGTTCAACCCGGCTGAGCCTGGGACTTTTGTCCCTTGGCGCCACACATTAAAAAGCCAAATGACGACCATGGCGCAAGAAATCGGTTTTCATAAAGCTTCTAGCCATCCCGAACTGGCGGCCGACGAGGTTCACTTGTGGTTGGCGACGCTGGACCGGCCACCGCTACCGTTGCCTGCTCTGGCGGCCACGTTGACGGTCGACGAGCGGGAACGGGCGGCGCGGTTTCGCTTTTCCGAGCACCGGGACCGCTTTATCGCCGGACGCGGCTTGTTGCGGGAGTTGCTGGGTCGTTATCTGGATCGGTCAGCGGCAGCGCTGCGCATCGAACCGGGCGCGCACGGCAAGCCGGCATTGGCCGGCGCGGACATTGGAGCCGAATTACATTTCAATCTTTCGCACAGTAGCGACCGGGTACTATATGCCGTGGCCCACCGCGAGGTCGGCGTCGATTTGGAACGGCTGGATCGAAGCGTGAACCATGCCGCGATCATCGAAAGAGTGTGCGCGCCGCGCGAGTGGGCAGCGTTCCGGGCATTGCCGGCCGAACGGCTTCAGTCCGCGTTTTTCGCCTGCTGGACCCGCAAGGAAGCCATCGCCAAGGCGCTTGGCGGCGGTTTGGCCAGTGGCTTGCGAACCTTTGAGGTATGTTGCCGCCCGGACGTCGATCCGGACAAGCGCGCGAGTGTGCGGGATGGACAGGGACGCGAATGGAGCGTATTGAACCTGGAGCCGGAATCCGGCTGGATCGGGGCGCTGGCGGCCATGGACGCGGATTGGCGGTGGCGGGGCTGGCGCTGGGCTTGATTTTCAGAGGCGTGGCGATAGTAACCAGGGTAACGATATATGCAACCGAGCTTCTGGCACGAACGCTGGGAACGGGCTGAAATCGGCTTTCACCAACACGACGTCAACGTTCATCTCAAACGGTTCTGGGATCGTCTGGAATCGCCCGCCGGTCAGCGGGTGTTTGTCCCGCTGTGCGGCAAAAGCCTCGACCTGTTGTGGCTGGCGGGGGAAGGTCATCCCGTGACCGGCGTGGAACTGAGCCCACTGGCGGTCGAGGCCTTTTTCGCCGAGAACGAGCTGTCACCATGTCGTGGGCGGGACGGGGCGTTCGAGGTTTGGGAGGTCGACGAGGTCCGTATTTTGCTCGGCGATTTTTTTGCCCTGGAGCCGCGCCACGTCGCCGATTGCGCCGGGGTTTACGACCGCGCCGCGCTGATCGCGTTGCCGCCGGCGATGCGCGAACGCTATGCCCGCCATCTCGACGCGATTTTGCCACCCAAAACGCGGATGCTGCTGGTCACCATGGAATACGACCAGTCGGTGTCGCCGGGACCGCCGTTCGCGGTCGACGAGGCGGAGGTGCGGGCGTTGTACGAAGCGACCCACGAGGTCGAATTGCTTCATACCCGCGACGCTCTGGCCGGGGAATCGCGCTGGCGAGAGCGAGGTTTGACCTGGCTGCTGGAAAAAGTGTATCGACTGACGCATCGGCTGGATGCGCCGCCGACGACCGGGCACTGAGCCGGTCCCATGTCCAATCCAACGCGCTCCCAAAAATTGCCGCCGGCGCTGCTGCTACGCATCCTCCTGCCCTTTGCCGCCGGCTATTTCCTGTCCTATCTCTACCGCACCATCAACGCGGTACTGTCACCCTATCTCGCCACGGAACTGCGGCTGGATGCCACCGATCTTGGCTTGTTGACCAGCGTCTATTTCCTGACCTTTGGCGCGTTCCAACTGCCGCTGGGCATGTTGCTGGATCGATTCGGACCACGGCGGGTGGAAGCGACGCTGCTCCTGTTCGCGGCGGCGGGAGCCGGTTTGTTCGCGATCAGCCACGGCTTGACCGAACTGGCCATCGGCCGGGGCCTGATCGGATTGGGCGTGTCGGCCTGCCTGATGGCCAGTTTCAAGGCGTTCGTCCTGTGGTTTCCCGCCGCGCGCCTGCCCGCCGTCAATGGCTGGGTGATGGCGGCGGGTGGATTGGGCGCGCTGGCGGCCACCGCGCCGGTGGAAGCGATCCTGCCCCTGCTAGGCTGGCGGGGCGTCTTCGCCAGCCTGGCCACCCTGACGGTCGCGGTCGCGGTCGCCCTGTGGCTGACCGTGCCGGAGCAGGGTCATCATGCGCCGACGAGCGGCTGGCGCGAACAATGGCGCGGGGTGGCGGAGATTTTCAGCAGCCCGGTGTTCTGGCGGATCGCGCCGAGCAGCGCGGTGTCGCAGGCGGCGTTCATGGCGATTCTGGGGCTGTGGGCCGGTCCGTGGTTGCGCGACGTGACGGGGTTGGATAAAACCACTGCCGCCAATAGCCTGTTCTGGGCGGCGGCGGCGATGGTGGCGGGATTTCTCGGCATGGGCCAGGTGACCTATCGCCTGTCGCGGCACGGCATTCCGCCGCTGGTGGTGGCGACGAGCGGCATGGCGCTGTTCATGCTGGTCCAACTGGCGTTGCTGCTGAAGCTGGAACCGTCGTGGTCGCTGTGGGTGCTGTTCGGATTTCTGGGCACCGCCGGAACGCTGAACTACGCCATCCTGACCCAGGCGTTTCCAGCGGCGCTGGCGGGTCGGGTGAACACCGCTCTAAATTTGCTGCTGTTCGCGGTGGCGTTCACCGGCCAGTGGGGCATGGGCGCAATCATCAACCGCTGGCCGGCGGCGGGCGGGGGGTACGCGGAGTCCGGCTATCGACTGGCGTTCGGACTGGCGCTGGTCGGGCAGTTGCTGACGTGGTTGTGGCTGCTGCCCAGTTTACGCCGACGATCGGCTTGATCCGGTCAGAGTTTCAGCCGTTTGAACAGCCGTTCCGGGATATGCAGGATCACCCGCATGATCCAGCGCCAGAACCAGGGTAGATAGACCTCGTCGCGGCCACGTTCGACGGCGGCGACGATGCCTTGGGCGATCCGGTCGGGTTGCGCCCACAACAGGCCCTTCTTCTCGAACGCGGCGGTCATCGGCGTGTCCACGAACCCCGGCTTGATCGTAATGACCTGAACGCCCTTGCCGCTGAGCCGGTTGCGTAGCCCTTGCAGGAACAGGCCAACCATGCCCTTGGCCGCGCCATAGACGTAGTTGCTCTGCCGGCCCCGGTCGCCGGCCACCGAACCGATGACAATCAAGGTTCCGCGCCCGCGCCGCTCGAACGCATTGGCCAGCAGGGTCGCCAGGCTGATTACGCTCAGCGCGTTGGTGTGAATCGCCGCCAGGGTTTTCTCGACCGATTGCTGGCAGGCATTCTGGTCGGGCAGCGTTCCGTGGGCGATCAACGCCACGTCGATGCCGCCGAGGGCTTGTTCGGCCCGCTCCAGCAGGGCCGGGTGCTGCTCCAGGTGGTCGAGGTCCAGGCTTTCACTCACGACCGGCTGACCGGAGCGGATTTCCAGATCGCGGGCGATGGCGGCAAGCCGTTCGGCATTGCGCCCGACCAGGTGGAAGCGGGCGCCGCCAGCGGCGAAACGGCGGGCGGTCGCTTCCGCGATGGCGGAAGTGGCGCCGATGATCAAGATGTTGCGCATGTTGTCGGCCTTGCATTGAAAGGTTGGTCAATTCCCCATCACCCGCCGCCAGAAGCTGGAGGAAAACCGGGGATCGATGAAGCGGCTGAACTCCGCCCATCGCGGGAAATACCGGCGGAAACTGTCGCCGCTCATCCGGGCGTCCTTGGCCGGATAGACCGCGCCGCCGGCCTGTCGGGTCACTTCGTCAAGGCTTTCCAGCAGCGCGAACGTTCTGGCTCCAAGATTGGGAAAATCCAGCGCCAGGGTGAAGCCGGGTCGAGGGAAGGATAACAAGCCGCCCGAAGTCTGGTCGCCGAAACGCTTGAGCACCGCCAGCATGGAACCCTGACCGCTGGCGGCGATGCGGGCCAGCATTTCCCGCAGGGCTTCGCGGGCGGCGGCGGGCGGAATGACGCACTGATACTGGAAAAAACCCCGTCGTCCGTATAGCCGGTTCCATTCCAGCAGGTTGTCCAGCGGGTAGAAGAACGGTTGATAGGGCGTCAGTCCGCGCGCCGGGCGCGGCAGATGGTAGTAAAGCCGATTGAACCAGCGCACGCTGAGGTTGTTGACCAGCGAGACCGGCGGCACGAACGGCACGGTCAACGCCCGGCGTTCCGGCGGCGGTGGTTTCATCAGGCCGGGCGGCGCGTGCATTCCCGCCATGTAAATACCCCGGCCCAGCGCCCGACCACGGGCGGCACAGTCAATCCAGGACACGGTATAGGGATAGCGCGCCTCGTAGTCGGCATTGAGCGCGAGGAACTGGTCCAGGTTGGCGAAGCGCCTGTTCTCGGCCACGATCCAGGGATTGGCGATGCGTTGCAACTGGATTTCGACCCAGGTGATGAGTCCGGTCAGCCCCAAACCGCCGACCGTGGCCCGGAACCAGTCGGCATTGCGCTCTGGGGTACAGGTCAGGCGCTCGCCATCGGAACGCAGCAACTCGAAGGCGCGCGTGTGACAGCCGAAGCTGCCGGCGAGGTGGTGGTTCTTGCCGTGTACGTCATTGGCGATGGCTCCGCCCAGGGTGACAAACTGGGTGCCGGGGGTGACCGACAGGAACCAGCCCCGCGGTACGATCAACGCCAGAATATCCGCCAGCAGCACGCCGGCCTCCGCCCGCAAGATGCCGGTTGCCGGATCGAAGGCGATGAAACGATCCAATCCCCGCGTCAGCAACAGCGCGCCACCGTCGTTCAGGCAGACATCGCCGTAGCTTCGGCCGTTGCCGAACGGCAGGCAGGATTGCGGTTCCGCTGGCAGGGCGAGGGTTTGAATGTCGCGGCAAGGCAAAATCTGGCGCGGCCTGGAGGGCGGGTAACGGCCCCAACTGCCCGGCGCGGTGGTGGACATGGTGATGCTCACTTGGGCATCGCGCCCAAGAGAATGAGCGCGCAGGCCAGCAACACGTAACGGCTGTGGGTATCGGTCAGGGCGAAGATGATCGGGTCGTCGTGCATCTCGCCGCGATGGGTAATCAGCCAGACCCGGCTGATCCAGTACAGCAGCACCGGGCAGAGCAGCCAGATCACCATCGGCTGACCGTACAGCGCGCGGCTGGTTTCGCTGTTGATGTACAGCGCCAGCACCAGCACCGCCAGGTAGCCGGCGGCCCCCCCAAGATTTTGCAGGAGAGCCAGATCATCCACATGGTAACCCCGCCCGCTGGCGTTAAGATCGCCCTGCTCGCGCAGGGTCCACAGTTCGGCGTAACGCTTGACCAGCGCCAGGCTCAGGAACAGGAACATCGAAAACGCCAGCAGCCAGAACGAGGGTTCGATGTTCGCCGCCGCCGCGCCAGCGATGATCCGCAGGGTGTACAGCCCGGCCAGCACCACGACATCGAGCATCAGGGTGCGCTTGAGCCGCAGCGAATAGGCGAGGGTGAAAAGGTAGTAGGTCGCCAGCACGGCGCTGAACCAGGGCGGATTGATGGGCAGGCTCAGGCCAAAGGCGGCGATCAGCAGTAGTGGAATAGCGGCGGTGCCTTGGCCGATGGGGAGTTGACCAGCGGCGAAGGGGCGGCGGCATTTGCGCGGATGGCGGCGGTCGGCGCTCAGGTCCAGCAGGTCGTTGAGCAGGTAGACGCTGGAAGCGCACAGCCCGAAGCTGAGAAAGGCCAGCAGCGCCAGCAGCAGCGTGTCGGGCTGATTCCAGACGTGGCCGGCGACCAGTGGCACGAAGATCAGCACGTTCTTGAGCCACTGATGCAGGCGCAGCGCCCTGCTCCAGGATCGCCATGACGCTGTGTCTGGTGCGAAAACCCGCTCCACCTCGCAGACCGCGCGGGCCTGGTCGGCCAGTTGCGGCTTGGCGTTGACCACCAGGGCGCGACGGGCGTGGCCCCAGACGGCCAGGTCCAAGGCGGCGTTGCCGGCGTAGTCGAAGCCGCCCTCGCCGTAACGTTCCACCAGAGTTTCGGCCTTGCGCGGGCCGGCCAGATTGTGGTCGCCGTCGGTCGCCAGCACCTCGCCGAACAGGCCGAGATGCGCCGCGATCGGGTCGGCAAATTTACGATGCGAGGCGGTCACCAGCACCAGCGGTCGTCCCGCCGCTTTCTGCTCGTGGAGAAAGGCCAGCAGTTCCCGGTTGTAGGGCAGGGTGGCAATGTCCGGTTCCACCCGCGCGGCGATCTCCGCCTTGAGCCGGGCCTTGCCTTGCGCCAGCCAGCGCGGCCAGTGTCGCACCGAGAGCGGCGCCTGTTTGAATTGGGCGAACGCGGCCTCCAGCAGCAGGTCGGAATTAAGCAGGGTGCCGTCGAGATCGACGCAGAGGGGAATGGAATTTGTCATGCGGCGCCGCTCGCCTTGTAGACCGTGGTTTTGATAAACGTGCTGTCGCATTGGTAACCGTTCAGGCCCCTCCCGTCCCGCACTACGATGGGCTTCGCTACGCTCAACCTATCCTACGAAAAAACAATAGGCTATAGGATGGGTTGAGGAACGAAACCCATCGATACGGGGCTAAACCACCAAGGGATCTGGACGGTTACGGCCAGGCTTTCATCGTGGAACCGACCACCTTTGAACTTCGTGAGGTGATCTCGCCCTGTTCCAGGATGGTTGTTAACTCTTTCATTGCAGTCGAAGTATCAGCGCGCCTGTACAACCGCTCAAACCCAGTGGGTCGTCTGGGTCATCACTTTCGACGCTCCCTTCATCAGCGCGCGCACCGGGAACGGCAGGTGCGCCGCGCCGGCCGCCATCGCGGTAGTGGCGTGGCGGGCCTCGTCTTCCCGCATCTGCTCCAAAATGGCCCGGCTTGGCCGGTCGGTGGCCGGCAGGCGCTTCAAGTGATCGTTCAGGTGTTCGACCACTTGCCGTTCGGTCTCCGCGACGAAGCCCAGACTCCAGCGATCCCCCGCCGCGCCGGCCAGCGCACCGATGGCGAAAGCGCCGACATAAAACAACGGATTCAACAGGCTGGGCTGGCTGTCCAGTTCCCGAAGACGCGCTTCGCACCAGGCGAGATGATCGTTTTCCTCGACGGTGGCCTGTTCCATCCGATCCCGCACTTCGGCCAGCCGCGCCGTCAACGCCTGGCCCTGATACAACGCCTGGGCGCAAACTTCGCCCGTGTGGTTGACTCGCATCAGCCGCGCCGCCCGGCGTTGTTCGCGCGGCGGCAATTCGGCCGGCGGCGCGGCGGCGGCGGGACTTGAGCGGCCGGTCCCGGCCGAATGGCCGAACAGGGTGCGAACCGCCTGGTCCAGGTTGATCAACAGCGCGTCAAGGGAGGTATAGTTACGAGTGGTCATCAGCGAACGCCCAAAACCGGGATGAGGAGTGGAAGTGTCCTATTATCGCCATCATGTCTTCTTTTGCACCAACCTGCGATCGGACGGCTCGCAGTGCTGCCAGCAGTGCGGCGCCCAGGAAGCTCGCGATTACGTCAAGCAACGGGTCAAGCAACTGGGATCGGCGATCCCGCATAAGGTGCGGATCAACACCGCCGGCTGCCTGGACCGCTGCGCCGAGGGGCCGGTCATCGTGATCTACCCCGAGGAGACCTGGTACACGTATGTGGACCGGACCGACCTGGATGAGATTGTCGAGGAACATCTGGTCCACGGTCGCCGGGTGGAGCGCTTGCTCATCTAGGGCGCGGCGGTGTTTCCGCCTCGCGCGAGTTCGGCAATTCTCATTTTGGCTTGATGGAGTAAGTTCATTTCCACAAACCAACTGAAACAGGTCAGTTTTTTGAACCAGCCCGCCAATAATCCCACCAAGATTTAAAACGAGAATTGCTGGGGGTTGTCGGCAACCCAACGGGCGGCCAAGGGGGGAGTGCGCTCCTGGTGCATCGAGCACCCGAATTCGGTTCATCGACCCACACCACCGGCTGGGGCGAACTGTCGATCAGGGAAGCTCATTCAATCGCTAATTGGGGCCGGCCGGGATACCAGCCCGCTCGATCTGGGCTCGCCGGTAACCACGCAACTGTCGCAGCGACCCCTCATGGCCTGGCCTGCGCCACTCGAACCATCGCGGCCAATCCCGTACCCGGTCGGTGTCCGGATAGCCCAGCACCAGCGCACCTTTCACGGCGTCGGGATCCAGACCTTCCGCCCGCGCCTTCCATGCGACCGCCTGTTCCACCGTCTCTTCCGGGGCCTGGCCCACCAGGATGAACCAACCTTCCACGCCGTCGTGGTGCGCGAGCGGCTCGAAAAAATACCTCAAAAGATCGGCAAACCACATCACAACCCCAACTCCCCCCACAGCTTATCGACCCGCGCCTTCACCGCCGCGCTCATCGCGATCGGTCGACCCCATTCCCGCGTGGTCTCGCCGGGCCATTTGTTGGTGGCGTCGAAGCCGATCTTGGAGCCAAGGCCGGACACCGGCGAGGCAAAGTCGAGATAATCAATCGGCGTGTTCTCGATCATCACCGTATCCCGCGCCGGGTCCATGCGCGTCGTCATCGCCCAGATCACGTCCTTCCAGTCGCGGGTATTCACGTCCTCGTCCACCACGATCACGAACTTGGTGTACATGAACTGGCGCAGGAACGACCAGACGCCCAGCATCACCCGCTTGGCGTGTCCCGGATACTGCTTGCGCATCGACACCACCGCCAGCCGATAGGAACAGCCCTCCGGCGGCAGGTAAAAATCCACGATCTCGGGAAACTGCTTTTGCAGGATCGGCACGAACACCTCGTTCAGCGCCACGCCGAGAATGGCCGGCTCGTCCGGCGGCCGGCCGGTGTAGGTGCTGTGATAAACGGGATTCTCGCGGTGGGTGATCCGCTCGATGGTGAACACCGGAAAGCGGTCCACTTCGTTGTAGTAGCCGGTATGGTCGCCAAACGGCCCTTCCAGCGCGGTTTCGCCGGGCGCGATATGACCTTCCAGCACGAATTCGGCCGAGGCCGGCACTTGCAGTTCATTGCCCAGGCACTGGGCCAGTTCGGTTCGCGACCCGCGCAGCAACCCGGCGAAGGCATATTCCGACAAGGTGTCTGGCACTGGAGTCACGGCGGCGAGAATCGTCGCCGGATCGGCGCCCAGCGCCACGGCGATGGGAAACGGTTCGCCGGGCCGGGCCTGTTGCCACTCGCGGAAATCCAGTGCGCCGCCCCGCTGCGCCAGCCAGCGCATGATGACCTGGTTCCGACCGATCACTTGTTGGCGGTAGATGCCGAGATTCTGACGCGGCTTGTTCGGCCCGCGCGTGACCACCAGACCCCAGGTGATGAGGGGTCCGGCGTCCTCCGGCCAGCAGAATTGCACCGGCAACCGGGCCAGATCGACTTCCGATCCTTCGATGATCCGTTCCTGGCACGGCGGCCGGCTCACCTTTTTCGGCGCCATGTCCAGCACCTTCTTGAAAACCGGAAGTTTCTCCCAGGCGTCGCGCAAGCCCTTGGGCGGTTCGGGCTCCTTCAGGAACGCCAGCAGCTTGCCCACCTCGCGCAGCGCGTCCACGTCATCCGCCCCCATGCCCAGCGCCACCCGGCGCGGCGTGCCGAACAGGTTACCCAGAACCGGAATGGCGTGACCCTTGGGGTTCTCGAACAGGATCGCTGGTCCGCCAGCGCGCAACACCCGGTCGCAAATTTCGGTCATCTCCAGCCTGGGATCGACGGCGGCGCGCACCCGCTTCAATTCGCCGAGATATTCCAGTTGAACGATGAAATCACGTAAGTCTTTGTATTGCATCTTGGTTATCTATGATTGCCGCACAGGACTGAAAAGGTGCGTTGGTGGATCGAACAACTGCATCGAGCACTGAAACAACTGACGGGAACTGAAAGGCGCCAATGCCGCAAACAGCATGCACAACGCCATCATTTCGCCTGTTACCATCACGCTTGGTTTTCACTCAAGGTCATCGCTAAGAAGCTTGGGCAAACAATTTACCAAGTGAAGCACAACTTATGGAGCGATTATCCGCGCAATGAGCTCTGAAATCCGCGTATTCCCATTTACCAACCCGCCTGAGCGAAAGTCCTAAGAAAACTCGCCCGCAGCGCCTTGTCTTGATTCAAGCGCGGTCCGCGGGTGTTTTGAAGACAACTCCAAATTCAACAACCCTTGCTGTCCTTCTATCCCGCCCCCGAGGTGACAAGGAACTGACAGGTGGCGAAGCTTCAAGCGTTCGTCTGGGGCTACCCGGCGTCATTCGTGGTATGGTATGAAAACCCGCCACAGGGGTATCGCGCCGACGCGGGCGGCCGCTTTCTGGCGCAACCGCCGCATCGCCCGAAAATCCTCGTGCTCCCTGGCATCGACTGGTAGATCGCGCGCTTTCACCTTGCTGGCCCAACGCCATGACCGCTGCCCGCCCCACCATCCTCGGCATGACCGGCGCGTCCGGGGCCGATTACGGTCTGCGGCTGTTGCAATGCCTGCTGGAAGCTGGCCAGCCGGTGCAACTGCTGCTTTCGAAGGCCGCCCGGATCGTCATCCACATGGAGACCGAGCTGCGATTGCCGGGCCGGCCGCGTGACATCCAGCAAGCCTTGACCGAATATTACCGTTGTGACCCGGAGCAATTGCGGGTTTACGGTCAGGACGAATGGACCGCGCCGCCAGCCAGCGGCTCGGCCCTGGCGCGGGCGATGGTGGTCTGTCCCTGCACCACCGGGGCGCTGGCCGCCATCGCCAACGGCAACAGCGACAACTTGCTCGAGCGGGCCGCCGACGTGACGCTCAAGGAAAAGCGCAAGCTGATTCTGGCGGTGCGGGAAACTCCGCTCTCGGTGATTCATCTGGAAAATATGCTCAGACTGGCCCGCGCCGGCGCGGTGATCCTGCCGGCCAACCCCGGTTTTTATTACCGGCCCGCCACGGTCGCGGAACTGGTGGATTTCATCGTCGCCCGAATTCTCGACCAACTGGAAATTCCCCATGCGCTGCTGCCGCGCTGGGGCCAGGAACCGGAAGCGAGGTGAGTCCATGAGCGCGACGGCCCTTCAGGAACTGCCGCTGTTCCCGCTCAAGACCGTGCTGTTCCCCGGCGGGATTCTCCCCCTGCGGATTTTCGAAACCCGCTATCTGGACATGGTCAGCCGCTGCATGAGAACCGACGGCGGTTTCGGCGTGGTGACCATTCACGAAGGAAACGAAGCGGGCGACCAACCGGTCAGCATCCACCCGGTCGGCACCCTGGCCCGGATCGTGGACTTCGACCAGACCGACGATGGGCTGCTCGGCATCACCTGCCTGGGCGTGCAACGCCTGCGGGTGGTCGCTCACCGGATTCAACCCGACCATCTGTTGCTGGGTCAGGTGTTTGGGTTGCCGGACGATCCGGCGCAACCGCCCCTCCCCAGTCACGAACCGCTGGCGCGCGTCCTGCGCGACCTGCTGGAAGCCATGGAAAACGGAGAGCCGAAACGCCACGCCCGATTTCTCGCCCCGGACTGGGAGAACGCCGCGTGGGTCGGCAACCGGCTGGCGGAAATCCTGCCCCTGCCATTGCACGTCCGCCAGGCGCTGCTGGAAATGACCGCGCCCTGGGAACGGCTGGATATCCTGCTGGCCCTGCTTCAGGAACAACGCATCGCCTGAACCCCATGACCGCGTCCTTGCATCGCCACCGTTTCGATCTTCGCGCCGCTGGCCGGCGCCTGCGCGCCGAACGCCTGCTACCTTCCCAGCCCGCCGCCGGCCCCACCCTGGTCTTTTTGCACGAGGGCCTGGGCAGCATCGGGCAGTGGCGCCACTTTCCGGTGGAACTGTGCGCCCGAACCGGCCTGCCGGGGCTGGTGTACGAGCGCTGGGGCTTCGGGTGCTCCGAACCCCTGACCGAGCCGCGCCCCGACGATTATCTGGAACGCGAGGCGCGCGACAGCTTGCCCGAGGTGCTGGCGGCGTGCGACATCGTCGAGCCGCCGGTTCTGTTCGGCCACAGCGATGGCGCTTCCATCGCTCTGCTGTTCGCCGCTGCCTATCCGGAACGGGTCCGCGCCGTGATCAGCGAGGCGGCGCATGTCTTGATCGAGGAAGTCTGTCTGGACGGCATCCATCGGGCTGTCGCCGCCTACGAGCAGGGCCCGGTACGAGATGGATTGCGGCGCCATCACGGCGCCAGCACCGAAACCCTGTTTCGGGGCTGGAGCGACACCTGGCTGCGACCCACGCGCCGTCATTGGAACGTCGAAGCGGAGTTGCCTTGTGTCGTTTGCCCCACGCTGATCATCCAGGGCGCGGACGACGAGTACGCCACCCGCGCCCAGGTCGACGCCATCGCCGCCGGCGTTTCCGGGCCCGCCGAAGTTTTGTGGCTGCCCGCCTGTGGCCATGTCCCCCACCACCAGGCGCGGGAACCGGTGCTGGCCGCCGCCGCGCGCTTTATCGGCGGGGTATGCTCTAATAAGGACATCGCCTAACCCTTGACTTGAATCTGACTTGAATCCCACCCAAGGAAACCGTCATGCCCGAACTCGAACTGGTTCCAGCTTCCGAACCAGCCGCCGCCCGGCCCAGCCTGTGGCGGCGACTGTTCCGCCCGAAGGACATCGGTTTTTACCTCATGATCGTTCTAGCCTGGATCGGCGCCGTCTACACCACCTACGACCTGGATACCAGCCGCTGGTATTGGCACTGGCTGATCCCGATTTTTGGCCTGATCTGCATCGTCACCCAGTGGAACAACGTCGAACCGACCCTGAAATCCCGACTTCTGCTGATTGCGCGTCAGGTTCTGCATTGGGGCGCGGTGCTTGCCTTGGCGTTTCTGCTCTACATGGTCTCCGCCGGCCATAACAACATCATCGACTTGATCGACGACCGGCAGGGCAGCTTCATGATGACCTACACCATCGCCCTGAGCGCCTTCCTCGCCGGTCTCTACTACGACTGGCGGTTGTGCGTGGTCGCCGTCTTCATCCTGATGGGTGGAGTCGTCAATGTGGCCTTTTCCAATCTCGCGCCCCTGCTGGCGTGGCTGGGTTTGGGCGTGGTCGTCGTCTATTTCGTCGGAGCCTGGATTTATAATCGCTGGCAGGAACGCAAGGCGGCTCCAGTCAGCCCGTAGCAGGACTTCTTTATCCGAACCCACCCTCCAAGGAGGATCTTCATGCCGACAAAACGTCGTTTCGCGACAACGCTGTGCTCGCTTGGTCTGGTCGCCGGTCTGACCGGCTGGTCCACGATCCAGGCCGCCGAATCCACGCCGCCCGCCACCAAGCCCGCCGAATCCCCACCGGCCCAATCCGCGACGCCGGCCAAGCAGGAATGGCGGATACCCACCGGCGAGCACTGGTCAAAAGCCACCGATACCGAGAGGCGGGCCTACATACTTGGCATCTTGAACATGGCGATGATCGAATACCAGTTGACTGGCCCCAGCCCCAAGCACCGTACCATCGTCCCCAAGCTGGTCAAGGCCCTGGACGGCATGACCGTGCCCCAGATCGTGGAAACCGTGGATACCTACTATAAGACCAATCTTGACAAGCAACAGCGGCCGATCATCGAAGTGATCTGGTTCCAGATGGTCGCGCCAAAAACCGGTCCGGCCAAAGCGAAGTAAGGGGACATATCATGATGAAGATCAGTTACTTGGTTGCGATTTCAGCTCTCGCCCTCAGCGTCGGCTGTACCAATATGACGCCCACCGAGCAGAGCACCTTGAGCGGCGCGGCCATCGGCGCGCTGGGCGGCGCGGCCATCGGTGGGTTGAGCGGCGGCAGCGCCGGAACCGGCGCACTCATCGGCGGCGCGGCCGGCGCGGTGGTCGGCAACATCTACGGCCGCAATCAGCAACAGCGGTACCGCTACTAACCCCAAAACGACGCCCCGCCGGGCGCAGTCCCGGCGGGAACCGCTTTCGTCAGGCTGGAGCCGAATCGAGATCGCGATGCAATTCGGCGGCGGCCTCCCGCAACAGACCGAACAGCCGCTTCACGCCGACGCAGGCATAATCGCGGCGCGGCCATTTGAAATAGCCGCCGCAACTCGCCAGAAATTCGCAGCTTTGGCACTCGTCCGCCGTGGCCAGCAGTCGGGCGATCCATTCGCCGAGATCGGCATCGGTCGCCACCGTGGCCGCAACGCCCGCCAATCGGCCCGGCAGCGATTCCGCGCCGTCGTCGTCGACGATCCGTAGAGACTGCGGATCCGTATCCAGCACCCTCCACAAGGGCGTTGGATCGTCGTGATAGAAACCCAGTAGCGCGCTGTGAAAAAATTCGACCGGCTGAGCGACGGTCGGCTGGCGCAGATAGAACGCCATGACCTCGACCAGTTCCTCGACCAGCGCCGGTTCGGGCTGACCCGGTTCCAGCCATACCGCGAAATTGAGGGAAACCGCGACCTTGACCGCCTTGGCGAAGCCGGGCCGCACCGGGACGATCACCCGGACCGGATGGTGATCGAGCAATTCGACGTGCCGATACAACAGGGGAAACTCGGCGCCGGGATCGACCATGACCAAGTCCACCGGCAACCCCGGCGCCCAACCGTGCAACGGCTCGGAATCGGCGGCCAGGGACAACAGTCGCACACCAACGACGCGCTCAAGTTGCTCATCCGTCAGGGTGGCCGGCAGCGCCGCCGGCTCACGGGCGCGAACGATCAGCCGTTGGCCCTGGTGAACCGCGACCCGTTCCGTGGAAACCTCATGGATCCAGTCGTTCATGGTAGGGTCAGCGGTTGTACCAGCCGTTGTACCAGCCCCCGCCGTTGTACCAGGGCCGGTTCTGCCACGGTCGGTCGTACCAGTCGTAGTCGCGCCAGCGTGGACGGTTGTACCAGCGCGGTCGGTTGTACCAGTTCCACGGGCCTTCGACCCACCCGCCCCAGCCGCGACCGGAGTTGTACCAAACGCCAGCGCCGCCGCCTGGGCCGCCGCTCCATGCCTTGGCTTCCAATCCGGGAACCAGCGCCCCGCCCAGCAAGGCGCCACCGATGACCGCCTTCGACCATTTGCCCAAGCTCAGCAAAAACGTCCGCCGGTCGCGTACTTCAATATCCGCGGCCGCCAAGTCGCCGGGCAAGGCTTCGGGTTCGGATTGTTTGTCGCTCATGAAACCACCCTACCGTATCGGCTGTTCTGTCTTGCCGGCCATCCTGGCATAAACTTTCTGAATTGCCGCTGAATACTGAATGTTCCCACGGACAACCACCTTCGGTCCCATCCCATGTATAACCACCGCCCGCGCCTGTTATCCAGCCTGTTTCTTGCTCTGTCCCTGCTCGTCCTGGCCGGTTCGCCGGTCGCCGGCGCCGCCGACGCCGCGTCGGGCGGCCGCCCCCGCGTCGGCCTGGTGCTGGGCGGCGGTGGCGCGCGCGGCATCGCCCATGTCGGCGTACTGAAGATGCTGGAGGAATTGCGCGTGCCGGTCGACTGCGTCGCCGGCACCAGCATGGGGTCGATCATCGGCGGGTTGTACGCATCCGGCATGACGCCCGAACAGATGAGCGAGGCCGTGCAACGGATCGACTGGCCGGCGGCGTTCACCGATGGTCCGCCGCGCGCCGATCTGCCGTTTCGCACCAAGCAGGAGCAGCGCGTTCTCCTGACCGACAAGGGAGTCGGCGTCAAGGATGGCCAGGTGCGGTTACCCAAAGGTCTGTTACAGGGGCAGAACTTGTTGTTGCTGTTGCAGGAACTGTCATTGCCGGCCGCTCAGGTTCGCGACTTCGACAAACTGAGGGTTCCCTACCGGGCCGTGGCGACCGACCTGGCCACCGGCAAGCCGGTGGTGTTGAAATCGGGCGTGCTGGCCAAGGCCATGCGCGCCAGCATGTCCATCCCCAGCGCGCTGACGCCGGTCGAACTGGATGGCAAGCTGCTGGTGGATGGCGGCGTGTCGGACAATGTACCGGTGGACGTGGCCCGGCAGCTCTGCCGTCCGGACGTCGTCATCGCCGTGGACGTGGGCGCCCCGCTGGCGCCCGCCAGCGAGCTGAATTCGGTGTTGTCCATCACCGAGCAGCTCACCACCATCCTGACCGTGCGCAACGCCCAGGAACAGATCAAGACCCTGGGGCGCAAGGACATTCTGATCACCCCGGACTTGAAGGACATTTCCAGCGTCGACTTCGACCGTTCCCAGGAGGCGGTCGGGGTCGGTTATGCCGCCGCTCAGGACAAGCGCGGCGAGCTGAGCCGGTTGTCGATAGCGCCGGCTGCTTATCAAGCCTATCTGGCCGCGCGGCCGGAATTGCCCGGAACCGACCAGCCCGTCATCGACTTCATCCGGATCAAGAACAATACCCGACTGTCCAACCAGGTCATTGAGGAGCAACTGCGGATCAAGCCGGGCGAGCGGCTCGATCCGCAAAAACTCAAGCGCAATCTCAACATCATTTACGGCATGGGTGATTTCCAGCAGGTCGACTACTCGCTGGTCGAGGAAGACGGTAAAACCGGGCTGATCGTCGAGGCCGCGCAACAGGACATCGGCACCAACACCCTCAATTTCGGACTTTTCCTCGGCGCCAACATGAAAGGGGATTCTCTGTTCAACGCCAGCGCCGCCTACACCATGACGCAACTCAATTCCCTGGGCGGGGAATGGCGCAATTTCATCCAGATCGGCGGCAACATCGATCTGGAGACCGATTTTTACCAGCCCCTCAACGCGGCCCAGGAATATTTCATCGATCCCTATCTGAGTTACGAGCAGTACGACCTCGACATTCAAGGCGGTTTCCAGGCGCAAAGCGCCAGCAACCGGTTCCGGGTGCGTCAGTTTCAGGCGGGCGTGGAAGTGGGGCGCAACCTGAAACACTGGGGGCGACTGTCATTGGGATTGCATTACAAGACCGGCAGCAACGATCTACGCATTGGCCAATCGTATTCCTTCCCCGAAGACTACTCGATCTGTCGCAAGGCCCCGGTTTCGGAGCAAAGTCACGATGTCCGGCTCCTCTGTTCCGAGGGCGATTTCAACGACAGCGGTTACTCGATCCGCTGGGCGGCGGACACGCTCGACAGTCTCAACTTCCCGACCTCGGGCTATCTCGCCAGTCTCCGCTACCAAAGCGCGCTGACCGCGCTGGGCGCCGATCAGGATATCCAAATCCTCAGCCTGGATGCCCTCAAACCCTACACCTGGGGCAAGTCCACCCTCATCCCGCGCGTCCGGCTGGCTGGAACGCTCTCGGGGGATCCCGGCCCCCAGAATCTGTTCGTGCTGGGCGGTTTCCTGAACCTGTCGGGTTATCAGTCCGGCCAAATATCCGGCGAATACATCGCCTTGGGGGAACTGATCTACATGTACCGCCTGGACAACGCCTCGGCCGCGTTCACCATTCCGTTCTATGCTGGCGGTTCGCTGGAGTTTGGCGGAGCCTGGAACGATCTCGACGACGTGACCTTCGATTCGCTGATCCCGGCCGGCAGCCTGTTCCTGGGCGCCGATACTCCTCTGGGGCCGCTCTACCTGGGCGTTGGAATCGCCGAAAACAGAGCGGCCGACGATACCAACGCCTCGCTGTACCTGATGCTGGGCAAGCTGTTCTGAATGGCGCGGCTGATCCTGTTCAACAAGCCTTATGGCGTGCTCAGCCAGTTCACCGACGTCGGCGGCCGGCCGACGCTGGCGGCGTATCTCGCCATTCCCGGCGTGTACGTCGCCGGTCGACTGGACCGGGATAGCGAGGGTCTGCTGGCGCTGACCGACGACGGCAGGTTGCAGGCCCGTCTCAGTCACCCGCGCCACCGGCGACCCAAGACCTACTGGGCGCAGGTGGAGGGTATTCCCGACTCGGCGGACCTGGAGCGGTTGCGCCAGGGCGTTGCGCTGAACGATGGCCTCACCCTGCCCGCCATCGTCCGGCGCATCGCGGAACCGGCCGGTCTGTGGCCGCGCGATCCGCCGATTCGGTATCGGGCGGCGATTCCCACCGCCTGGCTGGAACTCACCTTGCGCGAGGGCCGCAACCGCCAGGTTCGGCGGATGACCGCCGCCGTCGGCCATCCGACCCTGCGCCTGATCCGCTGCCGGATCGGCGACTGGACGCTGGCGGGGCTGGCGCCCGGCCAGTGGCGGGAATTGGCCATCACCCCACCTCGATATATTACGGAGGCGGTGTGACTTGCCCGGCGAGAGAATCACGGGCGTCAAAATATTCCCGGATTGCGGGAACAGGTTTGGCATTGTCTTGGTTTGTCAATCCTTCCCAAGATCGTCCGTTCGCTGGCCATCGAGGCTCAGCATCGCCACCGCCACCCCGCCCAGGACGACCGCGAACCACAGCGTCGCGATCCGACACAGCAAGGTGATGGCGACCGCCACCGCGCCGTCCGCACCGAAGGCGACCAGAAGCCCCCCCATCACCGCCTCGGTTCCCCCCAGGCCGCCGGGCAGAAACGACAGGGCTCCGGCCAGCACCGCGATGGCGTAGATGCCGATGCCGGCCGCGAGGCTAAGTTCGACGCCGATGGCGCGAGCGATCAGATACAAGGAGAATCCCTCCAGCCCCCAGGACAGCACGCCCAGCCCCAGCCCGAACAGAAAGTAGCCCGGTCGCAGCAGCACCGCCGCCGCATCGAGCAAGCGCGCCAGCCGGTCGAGCGGATGACCGTAACGATGGCCGTTCCCCCAGCCCCGCAACCGGTCGGGCAACCAGGGACGGGTTACCAGCCAGCCCAGCATCAGCACCGACGCCCAGGCTATCGCCACCAGCCAGGCGTAATCGGGTCGGACCAGCAGAATCAGCAACGCCAACAGGCTCATCGCCAGCACGTCCAGCAGCCGCTCCGCGAACAGCGCCGCCAGGCTCTGGGCATAGCTCACGCCGTGCCCGCGCAGATAGAGCGACCGCACCGCCTCGCCGGCCTTGCCGGGCGTCACGGTCAGGGTAAAGCCCGCCAGGTAATAGAGAAAATGCCGCCGCCACGGCAGAACATGGCCGAACGCGGCGATATAGCCCCGCCACCGCCAGAATCGGAGCAGGTAGTTCAACAGCGACAACGCGAAAATCGCCGTCAGCACCGGCGAGCCGACCCGACGCAGCGCCGCCAGCACCGCCGCGCGGTCGGCCAGCAGTACGAAGGCGAGATACAGCAGGGCGGCCAGGCCGATGCTGAGGGTCAGGGCGCGGCGATGACGGGGAGACATGGAAGCACCGTTGGCCGGGATTTCAGCCCGTTCCGTCGCCGACCAGGGTGCGGTGCGCGCCATAGGCCAGCAATCCGCAACCGGCGATGACCGTCGCCATGGGCAGCGCCGAACCGTGGCCGATCAGCCCGACCAGGGTACTCGAAACCGTGGCGACGCCGAAATGCAGGGCGCCGATCAGGGCGGAGGCGCTGCCGGCCCGCATCCCCTGACGGGCCAGGGCGTTGGCCATGGCGTTCGGCGCGGTGAAACCGAGGCTGACACTGTAGCCGAACAGCGGGACCAACAACATGGGCAATCCTCCCCAGCCGCTGGCGGCGACCGCCAGCAGCCCCAGCCCCAGCAGCGCCGTCGAACGGTTCGCCCGCCGCAGGATCGCGTCGGCCGAACGGTGCAGCAACAGCCGGCGATTGATCTGGGAACTGGCGATCAAGCCCAGCGCGTTGAGGCCGAACAGCCAGCCAAAGTTTTGCGCCGGTACGCCGTACACCTCGATGAACACATGTGGGGAACCGGTGATGTAGGCGAACATGCCGGCATGGGCCAGTCCGCCGCTCAGGACGTAGCCCATGAAGCGTCCGTCGCGCATCAGGTCAAGGTAAACCCGCAGCGCCGCGCCCACGCTGGCGCTGGCGACGGTGTCCGCCGGGCGGGTTTCCGGCAGGCAACGCCAGGCGGCGACCAGGCAAGTCAGTCCAAACAGCGCCAGCACCGCGAAAATCACGCGCCAGCCCGCCAGTGTCAAAATCCAGCCGCCGGCCAGCGGCGCCAGAATCGGCGCCAGCCCCATCACCAGCATCAGCAGGGAGAACACCCGCGCCGAGGTATGCGCGTCGAAACAGTCGCGCACCACCGCGCGGGCGATCACCAACCCGGCGCAGCCGCCCACCGCCTGGGCGAAGCGCAGCGCCGTCAGCGTGACGATGTCGGAGGCGAGCGCGCAGCCGACGGAGGCGATGGTGTACAGCATCAGCCCGGCATACAGCGGCGGCTTGCGTCCGTAGCGGTCGGCCAGTGGACCGTGAACTGCTTGCCCCAGCGCCAGGCCGATGAAAAAGCTGGCCAAGGTGTATTGCGCCGCTGCGGTTTCCACGCCGAACTCGGCGGCGATGGTTGGCAGGCCGGGCAGATACATGTCGATGGACATGGGCGCGAACGCCATCAGCGCGCCGAGAACCAGCAGCCAGGACAGGGGTGGATGAGTCAGGGAAAACTCCAGAAGGGGCGATGACGCAAGTGGGGTTCGGTCAAAGGCGCCCGCCCGGCAGCAGGGTGGTCAGGGCGGCGCGGATCGCCTCCGTTTCCGCCTCGTCCAACTGGCGCATCAGCTTGCCGATGTATTGCAACTGGCGCTTGCGCCCGCCGCGTTGCGCAATGCCTTGCGCCACCCGCACCGCCGCGAACAATTCGTCCGGCAGCGGGACGCGACGCAATTGCGCCGGAGTGAGGCTGACCACGCGCTCGCCCAGCTCCCGCAATGCGGTGGCCTCCCGCTTGCGCTGGCTTTTGCTGGGCGGTGGGAGCGTTGCCGGATCGTGGCGGTCTTCGTCGTCCCGATCCTCGTCACGCATGGCGGGATGCCCCGGCGGGTGAAAAGAGGGGGTATCCGGCGATCAGGCGCGGCTCGCAGCGGCTCAGTTGCGCGCGGTAGCGGTCGGCCTGCTGGCGCACCCGCCGCGCTCGCTGCACCAACCAGGGTTTTTGCTGGTAAGTCCCCTTGGCGAATCCCTCCTGCCCCTCGTGATAGGCCAGATACTGGTTGTAGGCGTCGCTCTTGGGAATCCGGTTGCGCTGGGCGGTTTCGTTGACGTACCAGCCGATGAAGTCGACCGCGTCGCCGAACTCGTCGCGGTCGGCGCCCCGGTTGCCGGTGGCGGCGATGTAGCGTTCCCAGGTGCCGTCCAGCGCCTGGCTGTAGCCATAGGCGGACGAGGGGCGCGAACCGGGAATGAAACCGAGATACCAGCGGCGCGGGGGCTGGGCGTCGGCTTGGAAGGCCGATTCCTGGTGCATGATCGCCAGCAGCACCGGCAGCGGCACGCCCCAGCGTTGGCTGGCGGCCTTGGCGGCGGGCAGCCAGTCGCCGTATTCGGCGAAAATGGCGCAGGCGTCGTTGACGTTGCGCGGTGGCGCGGTGGCGCAGGAGGCGAGCAACAGCAGGCCACCGCCCAGCAACCCGATCCAGCCGGGCCAGTGGCGATTCCAGGTTTGCGCCAGCTCCGGCCATGGCCGGCCAACGAGCCAGGGAGACCGGGCGCGCGGCGCGGAACGCGGTTGGATCGAGTCTTGGTTCATGCCGTGGTCGTTTGGGCGCGTCGGCCCAGGAACAATCCCAGGATGAGCAACCCTATCACCATCGCCACCGCCGGCCAATCCCCGAACCGGGCATAGGGCGTCGACCCGCGCAAGGGCTGGACCGCGCCGCGAATCACTTCGGCCTGAAACTGCGGGCCGCGCGTTTGAATCCGGCCGCGTTCGTCGACAATCGCCGAGACACCGGTGTTGGTGGCCCGGGCCAGGTAGCGAGCTACTTCCATGGCGCGCATTCGGGCGATCTGCAAATGCTGATGCGGGGCGGCGGAATCCTTGAACCAGGCGTCGTTGCTGAGGTTGATCAGCCAGGTGGCGTCGGGCAACGCCCGCCGGATTTCTTCGCCGAACACCGCCTCGAAGCAGATGGACAGTCCGACCGGCTGGCCGCCGGCGCGAAACAGCGGTTGCTCCCGGCCGCCCGGCGTGAAATCGGCCATCGGGATGTCGACCCAGTCGCGGAAGAACAGGAAAAATCCACGCAGGGGCAAATATTCGCCAAACGGCAACAACCGGCGCTTGTGGTACAGCCCCGGCGAGCGGCCGAGGCCGATGATGCTGTTGTGAAAAACGCCGGTTTCCCGCGATCCGGTCGGAATGCCGGTGACATAATCCACTCCCGCCTGCCGGGCCGCCCCGGCCAGCGCGGCGACGAAGGGACGCACCTCGTCCAGCAAGGCCGGGATCGCGGTCTCCGGCCAGACGATCACCGCGCTCCGGTTCTGCTCGGGCAGGCTCAACTGGACGTAGCGGGTCAGGGTCTCGTCCAGGACGTCCGGGTCCCACTTGCGGTCCTGGGTGACGTTGCCTTGCACGATGGCCACCCGCAGCGGCGCTCCCGCCGGTTCGACCCAATCGACCCGCCCCAGCCCCCACGCCCCCAGCCACAAGGCTGCCAGCAGTCCGAGCCCGCCC
This sequence comes from Candidatus Contendibacter sp., assembly GCA_029624765.1. Classification (GTDB taxonomy): domain Bacteria; phylum Pseudomonadota; class Gammaproteobacteria; order Competibacterales; family Competibacteraceae; genus Contendibacter. Next base: position 40,658 of record JARSSO010000059.1, read on the forward strand.
AGTCGCGCCCGCCAATCCCCGCGACCGAACAGGGTCCGAAGCAGACCGGAACTCAACAGCACCGCCCAGCCGACCCCGAACACGCCCGCGTAAGGTGCGAGTTGACCGAGTGGCGCATCAATCTGGCTGTAACCGATGGCCAGCCAGGGAAAGCCGCTGAGCAGCCAGCTTCGCACCCAGTCCAGCAGGGTCCACAGCGCCGGAAAGACCAGCAGCCAGCGCGCTGGTCCCGGCGGCGGCCCCCAGCGGGCGATCAATCCGCCGAGCGCGGCCGGATACAGCGCCATCGCCAGCACCATGATGAACGTCGCCAAGGCGGCGAACGGCGCTGGAGCGTTGCCGTAATCGTGCAGGCTGATGAAGATCCAGGGGATGCCGAAACCGTACAGGCCCAATCCGAACAGCCCGCCGCGAATGGCAGCGCGGCGCGGCGTGGCGCCGTCCCAGCTCCACAACAGGACGGCTGGTAACAAAATCGCCAGCGGCCAGATGCCGAACGGCGCGAAAGCGAGCGGCAGAAGGGCACCGGCGGCGAAGGCCAGCGGATCGGCGACCAGGGGATGGCGAGTACGGAGTGGAGGAAGCACGCAAGTTCAGTCGAGGCTGCTGTAAAGCTCGTCGATGGCCAACACGAAATTTACCGATTGCAACTCCAGCACGCCGCCGATAAACACGGAAGCCTGCCACTGGTCCTCGCGTCGATAAACCTCGACATGCTTCGCTTCCTGCGAAACCAGCACGTATTCTTCCAAACTGGCGATCCGTTGATAGGCCAGGCGCTTCTCATGACGATCCCTGCGGGACGTGGAGCTGGACAGAACCTCGATGATGAGCTTGGGGTTTTGGCACAGCACGCCGTCGTTTTCCTGGGCGTCACAACTGACTACCACATCAGGATAAAAGACATTCTCGGCGGCTTGAACCTTCAGATCGGAGGCGAACACGCGGCAGGGGGTTCCCTGCAAATGAACGAACAGCCGCGCCGAAAGCGATACGATCAATCCGGCGTGGGCGACGGTGCCGCCCGTCATGGCGATGACTTCGCCGTTCAAAAGTTCGTGGCGGGCGCCTTGCTGATTCTCCCACTCGATGAAATCGGCGATGTTCCGATCCTTGGAGTACCGGGGTTTGACGACCACGTTCAAAATACCGTTCTCCAAAATGAGGGGGGCCAGGAACCCAGGGACATGCGGGCGTGAAAGAGGTTCGCTCGCCGTTGGGACGGACTTTGTCTTGGAATCAGCATCGCCGCGATCCTACGACGACTTCAGTACAAACAAGGGCTCCTCGATGAACGTGCCCTTGCACTTTGGACATTTGCCCGGCTTTTTCGTCCTCTGGCGCGAGTCGAACGTATAACCGCAACGGGCGCATCGCGCGGGGGTGATCCGCAAAAGACCGGACAACCGCATCTGTTCGAGATGATCGTGGATTTCCCGTTCCGGTTTGCGAACCATCTTCGAAAGTGCGCTCGCCGGGATTTCACGGCCGTCGAGACAATTGGCCAGTTCCCGGCGAATGGTCTCGGTGCGCTCGCGGGGAATCGTTTCCTGCTTGCCCACGACCATCAACCTTCCGGCTGGTCGGCGGGCGGTTCCGCTTCCTGGCTGGGGCGCGGAATCATTTCCAGCAGGTGAATCCGCCGGTTGTCGGCGCGCAGCACCTGGAACCGGAATGGACCCAGGTCCACGGTTTCGCCGCCCTTGGGCAACCGGCCCAGTTCCATCATCACCAGTCCGCCGACGGTGTCGGCCCGGTCGTCGCTCAGGTCGGCCTTGAAATACGCATTGAAATCCTCGACCGGGGTAAGCGCCTTGATGAGGAAGGCCTCGTCCTGCGGCCGGATGAACGCGCCGTCGTCGGTATCGTGCTCGTCGTCGATCTCGCCGACGATTTCCTCCAGAACGTCCTCGATGGTGATCAGGCCGGCCACGCCGCCGTATTCGTCCACCACGATGGCCATGTGCAGGCGGTTGCCGCGAAATTCCTTCAGCAGGACGTTGAGGCGCTTGCTTTCGGGGATGAACTTGGCCGGTCGCAGCAGGGCGCGCAGATCGAAATCCTCGCGCGGGTCGAAGGCGTGGGCCAGCAGGTCCTTGACGATCAGGATGCCGATGACATTGTCCTTGCTCGCGTCGATCACCGGAAAGCGGGAATGGCCCGATTCGACGATTTCGGCGATGAGGCGCTCCAGGCTCCAGTCGCGTTCCAGCACCATCATCTGGGCGCGCGGGATCATGACATCGCGCACCTGAGTCTCCGACACCTGCATGACGCCTTCCATCATCGCCAGGGCGTCGGTATCCAGCAGTTCCCGTTGCCGGGCGTCGCGCAGCAATTCCATCAATTCGTCCCGGTCCTTGGGTTCGCCCATCAGGGCCAGGCCCAAACGTTCCAGCCACGAGGGTTTATGGCTGGGTTCGGCTCGTTCTTCGCTCATCGGTCGCGCGGATCTCCATAGGGATCGGGGTAGCCCAGCGCGGCCAGGATGCGGATCTCCAAGGATTCCATGGCCTCGGCATGGGCTTCGTCATGATCATAGCCCAGCAGGTGCAGAACGCCATGGGCGACCAGGTGCGCCCAGTGCGCCTCCGGGGTTTTGCCCTGGACGACGGCCTCGCGCAGCACCACCGGCGCGCAGATCACGATGTCGCCCAGCAGGGCGCTCTCGATCTCCGGCGGGGCCGCGAACGGGAAGGACAGCACGTTGGTCGGCCCCGGCTTATGGCGGTAGGTTTCGTTGAGCGCGGCGCTTTCGGCTTCGTTGACCACGCGGATGGTCAGCTCGGCGGCTTTGGCGTGACCTGCTCTGACCAGCGCCGCCTCGGTCCAGCGGCGGAAGTCGGATTCGGCGGGCAATCCGGGCAGGTCCAGTGCGATTTGCAGGTCCAGGTCCAGGGTCATGAGGGGTTGTCCTGTTCGTAGCGGGCGTAGGCGTTGACGATTCGCTGCACGAGCGGATGCCGCACCACGTCGCGGGCGTTGAAGAAGGTCATGCTGATGCCCTCCACGTCCTTGAGGACTTGCAAGACCTGGCGCAAGCCGGATTGGACATTGCGCGGCAGATCCACCTGCGTCACGTCGCCGGTGACCACCGCCGTCGAGCCGAAACCGATGCGGGTCAGGAACATCTTCATCTGCTCCACCGTGGTGTTCTGGGCCTCGTCGAGGATGATGAAGGAATCGTTAAGGCTCCTGCCGCGCATGAACGCCAGCGGCGCGACCTCGATGATGTTGCGCTCGATCAGCTTGGCGACTCGCTCGAAGCCCAGCATCTCGTACAAGGCATCGTAGAGCGGACGGAGATAGGGATCGATTTTCTGGGCCATGTCGCCGGGCAGGAAGCCCAAGCGCTCACCGGCTTCCACCGCCGGCCGCACCAGCACCAGCCGCCGCGCCGCGTTGCTTTCCAGCGCGTCCACCGCGCAGGCCACCGCCAGGTAGGTTTTGCCGGTGCCGGCGGGACCGACCCCGAAATTGAGATCGTGGTGCTGGATGTTCCACAGATAACGCTGCTGGTTGGGGCCGCGCCCGCGAATCAGTCCGCGCCGGGTGCGAATGAGGATCTCGCCAGTTTCCGGCTCCTCCTCGACCAGGGCGTCGGCGCCGGCTTCCTGCAAGAACAGATGGACTTGCGCCGGGGTCAGGCTTTCGTCCTGGGTGGTCCGGTACAGCGCCTCCAGCACCGCGACCGCGACCGCGACCGCGTGCGATTCGCCGATCACCCGGAACTGATGGCCGCGATTGTTGATTTCGACGCCCAGCCGGCGTTCGATCTGGCGCAGATGCTCGTCCAGATTCCCGCACAACGCCGCCAGCCGGGCGTTGTCGGCGGGTTCCAGCAGCAAATCCTGGAATTTCGGTGAGGCGTTGGGAGTCAAGGCGGGGGAGGCGGGCGCGCTCATCAACTGGCTTGTTGCAAGGCCGGCGGTTCCGGGCGGGCGACCAGCCGGCCGCGCAGGGAGTTAGGCAGCGCCTCGGTGATGACGACCTCGGCGAACTGGCCGATCAGGCGGGCGGGACCGTCGAAGTTGACCACCCGGTTGTTCTCGGTGCGGCCAGCCAGTTGCCGGCTGTCCTTGCGCGAGGGTTTATCGACCAGTACCCGCTGCGTGGCGCCGATCATCTTGCGGCCGATGGCGTGCGCGCTCTCCTCGACGCGCGTCTGCAACCGAGCCAATCGCTCCTTCTTGACCGTCAGTGGCGTGGGATCGGGGAGGCTGGCGGCGGGCGTGCCGGGCCGGGGGCTGTAAAGAAAGCTGAAGCTCTGGTCGAAGCCGATCTCGTCGATCAGCGTCATGGTCGCTTCGAAATCCCGCGCGGTTTCGCCGGGAAAACCGACGATGAAATCCGAGGACAAACTGATATCGGGTCGGATGGCGCGCAGCTTGCGGACCTTGGCCTTGTATTCCAGCGCCGTGTGGCCACGCTTCATCAGCGCCAGGATGCGATCCGAGCCGCTTTGCACCGGCAGATGCAGGTGGCTGACCAGTTGCGGCACGCGGCCGTAGACCTCGATCAGCCGGTCGGAGAATTCCACCGGATGCGAGGTGGTGTAGCGGATGCGGTCCACGCCCGGAACGGCGGCGACGTGCTCGATCAGCAGAGCCAGATCGGCGGTTTCGCCGTCGTCCATCGGTCCCCGGTAGGCGTTGACGTTCTGGCCGAGCAGGTTGACCTCGCGCACGCCTTGCCTGGCCAACGTCTTGACTTCGGTCAGCACGGCCTCGAACGGCCGGCTGACTTCGTTGCCGCGGGTGTAGGGCACCACGCAGAAGGTGCAGTATTTGTCGCAGCCTTCCATGATGGACACGAAAGCGGTGGGACCCTCGGCGCGTGGTTCCGGCAGCCGGTCGAATTTTTCGATCTCGGGGAAGGACACGTCCACGATGGGCTGCCGGCCGGCCCATACCGCCGCCAGCATTTCCGGCAGCCGATGCAGGGTTTGCGGGCCGAAGACCAGATCGACTTGGGGGGCGCGTTCGCGCAGGGTTTCACCTTCCTGGCTGGCGACACAGCCGCCAACGCCGATCACCAGTCCAGGCCGCTGCGCTTTCAGGGCTTTCCAGACGCCCAGTTGGGAAAAGACCTTTTCCTGAGCCTTTTCGCGGATGGAGCAGGTGTTGAGCAGCAACACGTCCGCCTGGGCGGGATCGTCGGTGCGTTCCAGACCGCAGGCCGCGCGCAGACCGTCCGCCATCCGGGCGGAATCGTATTCGTTCATCTGGCAGCCGTGGGTCTTGATGTACAGTTTGCGGGTCATGCGGGATTCTTGAACAATAACAGGGCAAAAACTATAGCATCGCCACGGGGTCTTGTGCTAGGCAAGGCACGGTTTGAACCCATGGCGTGGTAGTCGGTATCGGTTTTACCGGTGGAAAACGGTTCATCGATCCTCGTGATCCGCGCGGTGATCGCCGCGGTTCCGGCGGCGACTTTCATGCTGAAAACGCTGGAAATGTCCCACCGCGTTGGGCGTAGTGTCCAGGTGACGCGGGGATTGCTAAACTCGACTCGAACTGTCACGGTTCGAAATCCATTCGCGCCATTGCCCCGGCGCTCGACCGTCCACCTCCATCCCGCAAGCGCCAAGCCCCATGTCCATTATTGGCAACCTCCCGTCATTTCCCGTCCGTCTGGCCATGCTGGCGCTGGCCGCGCTGCTTGCGGCCGGTTGCGCCGCCAAGGGCGATCCGCCGCCGCCCCCTCCCGCCGGTGTCCGTGAAAATGGAGCGATGATCCTCACCCTCGCCGACAACAATCGGACCGCCGAACTCCAGGTGGGCGAGCGTCTGATCGTGCGGTTGCCGGAGAATCCCACGACCGGTTACACTTGGGCTATTGACGAGACCGACCGCCGATTGTTGGCGCTGGGTAGCACCGACTACGCCCCGCCCGAGGTCGGATCCATCGGGGTGCGTGGCCAGCGCGCCTTCGCTTTCACCGTCAGCCAACCCGGCGAGATCGCGCTCAAGTTCAAGTACTGGCGATTCTGGGAAGGCGACGCCTCGGTGACCGAGCGCTATGTCGTCAATCTCCACATCCTGCCCTAGAACCGCCGGCAAGGCTTGGTGGATGCAAACCCCGTAAGTTCTTTCGATGCCGGCGGCTACCGAACCGGCTCTTTCATCCTGAACCATCCGCAGTTACCAAGGAGAAAGTCGTAATGAAAAAACGTATGTTGATTGCCTTGAGCGTGCTGGGTCCGCTGCTGATGGCGGGCTGCGCGACCGCACCGGACAAGGCGTCGATGAAGGCAGATAAAGCTACGGTTGCGTCGCAACCGGCCCCGGCTCCCGATCTGAGTAGCCGTGAAACGATAACCGCCACCGCAACAGTACAGGCGATTGATCTCCAGACGCGCGAAGTCACGCTCAAGGATCAGCAGGGCCAGGCTTTCACGGTCAAGGTGAGCGATGAAGTTCGCAACCTGCCGCAGGTCAAGGTAGGCGACCGGGTGGTGGTGACTTACCAGCAGGATCTGGCCATATATCTAACGGGCAAGGTTGGCACCGGCATCTCCACAAGGACGGATGCCGTTAGCGCGGGCCGCGCCCAGCCGGGTCAGTTGCCAGCGGGTGTGGTGCGCGACACCACCCGGATAACGGCGAACATCATCTCGGTCAACAAGCAGAAGCGCCAAGTCCTTGTTCGGGGCGCGGTCAGAACAGTCCTGGTGAAAGTACCGGCTGACTTCGATATCACCCGCTTCAAGGTTGGCCAGGAAGTGGAGGCGGAGTTTGTTCAGCAACTGGCGGTTGCTGTGAAGCCGGCGCCCGCCAAGCCTGCCCAATCCGGGCCTGGCTTTAAAAACAAGAGAAGCTAAGGGCTGCCGCCAGCCCGGTGATTCGAACCTTAAAACCCGCCGCGAGGCGGGTTTTTCGTCGCTGGCGAAGCCTCGTCTTCCGGTGTTGGCAAGCTGGGTTATACTTTCCGCCCGGTGCGAAACACCACGCGATATACGCCTGCCGCGCCCGCCGATCCTCCTCCATTCCGACGAACGCCATGGACAAGACTTACGAACCGCACGCCATCGAATCCCGCTGGTACGCCTTTTGGGAGGAGCGGGGCTATTTCGCTCCCGGCGGCCAGGGCGAGCCCTACTGCATCATGATCCCGCCGCCGAACGTGACCGGCACCCTGCACATGGGCCATGCCTTCCAGGACATGATCATGGACGCGCTGACCCGCTATTACCGGATGAAGGGCTGCAACGCGCTGTGGCAGCCGGGCACCGATCACGCCGGCATCGCGACCCAGATGGTGGTGGAGCGGCAACTGGCCGGCGAAGGCAAGACCCGCCACGATCTGGGGCGCGAGGCGTTCATCGAGCGGGTATGGGCGTGGAAGGCGGAATCCGGCGGCACCATCACCCGCCAGTTGCGGCGGATGGGCGCGTCGGTGGACTGGGCGCGGGAACGCTTCACCATGGACGAGGGGCTGTCGGCGGCGGTGCGGGAAGTGTTCGTGCGCCTGTACGAAGAGGGATTGATCTATCGCGGCCAGCGGCTGGTGAACTGGGACCCGGTGCTGCATACCGCCGTGTCGGACCTGGAAGTGGTCAGCGCCGAGGAAAACGGTTTCATGTGGCATATCCGCTATCCGCTGGCCGAGGGCGGCGGTGATCTGATCGTGGCCACCACCCGGCCGGAAACCATGCTGGGCGATACCGCCGTCGCCGTGCATCCCACCGACGAGCGATATAGGAACTTGATCGGCCTGCACGTGGCCTTGCCGCTGACCGGCCGCAATATCCCGATTATCGCCGACGAATACGTCGATCCGACCTTCGGCACCGGCTGCGTCAAGATCACGCCGGCCCACGATTTCAACGACTACGCTGTCGGTCAGCGCCACAAGCTGCCGCTGCTCAATATTTTCACCCCCGACGCCAGGATCAACGACAACGGCCCGGAAGCCTATCGCGGCCTGGATCGCTTCGAGGCCCGCAAGCGCGTGGTCGCCGATCTGGAGGAACTGGGGCTGATGGAGGACATCAGGCCGCATAAGCTCATGGTTCCGCGTGGCGACCGCAGTCACGCGGTCATCGAACCGTTCCTGACCGATCAGTGGTACGTCAAGACCGGACCGCTGGCGGGTCCGTCCATCGCCGCCGTCAAGACCGGCAAGATCAAATTCATCCCGGAGAACTGGGAAAAGACCTATTTCGACTGGATGAACCGGATCGAGGACTGGTGCATCAGCCGACAAATCTGGTGGGGCCACCGGATTCCGGCCTGGTACGATCCCCAAGGCCAGGTCTACGTCGGCCGCGGCGAGGCGGAAGTCCGGGCGAAACATCGACTCGGTCCCGAGGTGGCGCTGACCCAGGACCCCGACGTGCTGGATACGTGGTTTTCCTCCGCGCTGTGGCCGTTTTCCACGCTGGGCTGGCCGGAGCAAACCGAGGCGCTCAGGACCTTCTATCCGACCAGCGTGCTGGTGACCGGCTTCGACATCATTTTCTTCTGGGTAGCCCGGATGATCATGATGGGCCTGAAGTTCATGGGCGACGTGCCGTTCCGCGAGGTTTACATCCACGGCCTGGTGCGCGACCAGGATGGCCAGAAGATGTCCAAATCCAAGGGCAACGTCCTGGACCCGCTGGATTTGATTGACGGCGTGGGACTGGAGGAACTGGTCGCCAAGCGCACCACCGGACTGATGCAGCCGCAAATGGCGGCGGGCATCGAGAAAGCCACCCGCAAGCAGTTTCCCGCCGGCATTCGCGCCCATGGCACGGATGCTCTGCGGTTCACCTTCGCCGCCTTGGCGACGACGGGGCGCGACATCGTGTTCGACATGGGCCGGGTCGAGGGCTACCGCAACTTCTGCAACAAGCTGTGGAACGCCGCCCGCTATGTCTTGATGAACACCGAAGGGAAGGATACCGGACTGAGCGGCGGCGAAATCGAACTCAGTCAGGCTGACCGCTGGATTCTGTCCCGCCTGCAAGGCGCCGTCAGCGAGGTGAACGCGGCCATTCAGGATTACCGGTTCGACCAGATGGCTCAGGCGATCTACGAATTCACTTGGAACGAGTTTTGCGACTGGTATCTGGAGCTGTCGAAGCCGGTGCTGACCGATTCCGCCAGTTCGGAAGCCGCTCAGCGCGGGACGCGGCGGACGCTCGTTCAAGTGCTGGAAACCCTGCTACGGTTGCTGCATCCGCTGATGCCCTTCATCACCGAGGAAATCTGGCAGCGGGTCGCGCCGCTGGCCGGGAAAATCCCCCCCAGCCCCCCTTTGGCAAAGGGAGGTACCGAGGGCGGGGGGATTTCCATCATGCTCCAACCTTACCCCGAGGCCGACAAGGCGCGGGTGGATACGCCAGCGGTGGCTGACATCGAATGGCTGCAACAATTCCTGCTGGGCGTGCGCCGCATTCGCGCCGAAATGAACATCGCACCCGGCAAGCTGTTGCCCGTGCTGCTGCAGCACGGCTCGGATGAGGATCATGCGCGGCTGGAGCGGCAGCGTCGGGCCTTGACGACGCTGGGTCGGCTGAACTCCATCGCCTGGCTGGACGAGGAAGATTCGGCGCCGGAATCCGCGACCGCCTTGGTCGGCGGGATGAAGGTGCTGATCCCGATGAGCGGGCTGATCGATGTGGATGCGGAAATCGCGCGCCTGGGCAAGGAAATCGCCAAACATCGCCAAGAAGGAGAACGGCTTGCAGCCAAGCTGGACAACCCCAATTTCACGGGACGCGCGCCGGCGGAGATCGTCGCCAAGGAACGCGCCCGCGTGGCGGAACTCCAAATCACCGTCACCAAGCTGGAAGAGCAACTGACGCGTATCCGCCAGTTGTGAGATCGGCAACCTACCCAAAAGCTTAAGGAATGCCCATGGACGCTCAAGAATCCGTATCCTCCACCAAACCCAAACTGGGCGCGAAAGTGACCCAGGTCGCCACGCTTTACAACCCGCGTACCTGGAAGGAAAAGGGCCTGTGGTGGACTCTCGGCCTGTTTCTGGTGACTTACGTTATCGTCTTCATTGTGCTTGGCTTTATCTGGTCGCGCTCCCCCGGCGAATTCGACGTGCACGAGTATGCGCGGGAAACGGCCAAGGGAAAGCAGCAAAAACTGGTGCCGGGCTACGTCACCACCATCGCCGCCATCCATATCGCGGAAACCCTGTTGGACAAGCCGGGGGGCTACCTCAGCAACGACATTACGCCGCCGGGAGTCTATCTGGACAACATTCCGAACTGGGAATACGGGGCGTTGACCGAACTGCGGGATCTGGTCCGCGCCATGCGCAACGATTTCAGTCGCTCCCAGACCCAATCCATCGAGGACAAGGATTTGCAGGTTGCCGATCCGCAGTTCAACTACGACTCCAATTCCTGGATTCTGCCGTCCTCCGAGTCGGAATACCGCAAGGGGGTCGAAGCGCTGTACCGCTATCTCAATCGCTTGGCCGACGAGAAAGCCTTCGATGGCCAATTCTTCACCCGCGCCGACAACCTGAGCGTCTACCTGCAAGTGGTCGAAAAACGACTGGGTAGCTTGGCGCAACGGCTGGCGGCCGGTGTTGGCCAAGCCCGCTTTAATGTGGATCTGGCCGGCGATCCCAATGCCCGTCAGTCCACGCCAACCCCCGCCCAGTCCCAGGTCAAGACGCCGTGGCTCAAGATCGACGACGTGTTCTTCGAGGCGCGCGGCTACACCTGGGCGCTGGTGCATACGCTCAAGGCGCTGGAAGTGGATTTCAACGACGTGCTCGCCAACAAGAACGCCCTGGTCTCGCTCAAGCAGATCATCCGCGAACTGGAGAACACCCAGAGCTTCATCTGGAGTCCGATGATTCTCAACGGCACCGGTTTCGGGCCGATGGCCAATCACTCGCTGATCATGGCCTCCTATATCTCCCGCGCCAACGCCGCGATCATCGACCTGCGCAATCTGCTGTTGCAGGGCTAGGATGGCGGATTTCAACACCCACCTGATGGGGGCGGCGGCGGTCAGCGGGCTGGCCGCCACGGTGCTGGTGATGACCGGCCAGTTTCCCCATCAGGCGGTCATCGGTTATTTCGTGCTCGGCGTCATCGGTGGACTGTTGCCGGACCTGGATTCACCCACCTCCATCCCCATCCGGATCGCCTTCGCGGTGTTGGCCGTGGCGGCCGGCTTTCTGGTGGTGTTCACCTTTGGCCGGCGCTATTCGCTGGTGGAACTGGTTATCCTGTGGTTGGGCTGTTTTTTATTCATCCGTTATGGTCTGTTCAATCTATTCGACCGGGTCACCGTTCACCGCGGATTGGTTCACTCCATCCCGGCGGGCGTCGGTTGCGGGCTGATCGCGACCCTCGTCGCTTTCCAGGTCTTCAATGCCTCCGTCGTCCATGCCTGGCTGTGCGGGGCCTTCGTCACCCTGGGCTTCCTCGTCCATCTGCTGCTGGACGAGTGGTACAGCGTCGATCTGTCCGGCAAAAAACTGCTGAAAAGCTCCTTTGGCACCGCGTTCAGTCTGGGCAGTTTCCAGCAGCCCATCGGCACGGCGGCGCTCTATCTGGCGGTGGTCGCGCTGTTTTTCCTGTGTCCCTCGCCCCGGCCCTTCGCCGATCTGATGCTGGATCGCGATACCTACCGGGGCGTGACCCAGCGCCTGCTGCCCGGCGAGACGTGGTTTCCGGGTTTCCTGCGCCGGGTGACGCCGTCCAGTCTGTCGGGTGGATGAGTCCGCTGGCTACAGCCAGAGATACCGCGCCATGAACAGTCCCGCCACCACCGCCATCGGCAGGCCGATCCGCTCGCGCTGGCCCGTCAGCAGTTGCAACAGCACATGGCTGATCACCCCGAAGGCAATGCCGTCGGCGATGGAAAAGGTGAACGCCATGACGGTGACGCAGCACACCGCCGGGGCGCTCTCGGTCAGATCGTCCCAGTGCAGTTCGGTCAGGCCGCGCAGCATCAGGATGGCGACGTACAGCAGCGCGGGAGCGGTCGCATGCGGCGGCGCCATCGCCGCCAGCGGCGCGAACGCCAGGCTGGCCAGGAAGAGCAGGGCGATCACCACGGCGGTCAGGCCGGTGCGACCGCCGGCGGCGATGCCGGCGGCGCTTTCCAGATAGCTGGTCGTGCTGGAGGTGCCCAGCAGCGCGCCGACGCTGATCGCCGTGCTGTCGGCCAGCAGGGCGCGCTCCAGCCGGGGCAGGCGGCCCTGGGCGTCGAGAAAACCGCCGCGCTGGGCAATCGCGATCAGCGTGCCCGAAGTTTCGAACAGACTCATCAGGAAGAAACTCAGCACCACCCCCAACACCGCCGGATCGAGCGCGGCGCGAATATCGGCCTTGAACAGGGTCGGCGCCAGGGAAGGCGGGGCGGAGAACACGCCGGTGAACGGACTCAGACCCAGTGCCACTGACGACGCCGTGACCGCCAGGATGCCGAGCAGAATCGCGCCGGGCACGCCGCGTTGATCGAGCGTGACCATCAGCAGAAAGCCGCCCATCGCCAGCAGGGCGGTCGGGGCCTTGACGTTGCCGAGCGTCACCAGGGTGTCCGGGCTGGCGGTCACGACGCCCGCCGCGCGCAGGGCCAGCAGCGCCAGGAACAACCCGACGCCGGCGGTGATGGCGTGCTTGAGACCGGTTGGGATGGCGTTGACGAACCATTCCCGGACCCGCAGCAGGCTGACCAGCACGAACAGCAGACCGGACAGGAACACCGCGCCCAGCGCCGTTTCCCAGGGCAGCCCCATGCCCTTGACCAGCCCGAAGGTGAACACGGCGTTGATGCCCATGCCGGGCGCCTGGCCGATGGGGTAATTGGCCAGCAGACCCATGAGCAGGGAACCGATGGCGCCGGCCAGCGCGGTGGCGACGAACACGGCGTCGCGGTCCATGCCGGCCTGAGCGAGAATGTCGGGGTTGACGAACAGGATGGCCGACATGGTGAGAAAGGTGGTGCAGCCGGCCAGAATTTCGGTGCGCGCGGTGGTGCCACGCGCCTGCAATGCGAAGAATTTTTCCAGCATGGTCGGGATTCGAAAAGGGAAAAAAACCGCGTTCGCGGAACAGGCGAACGTCCCCGGACGCATGACGCGCCCCACCGGACCACCAGCTCGCTGCCGGCGCCCGGTTCGATGGGAAGTATACGAAGTTGACCAGGCCATAAGGCGGGAATGGGTGAAATCGGTCGTTGCTGGGCCAATGGTTGCCGGCCGGCGCCGCCGCTCCCGTCCACGCCTTGACAGGTTACCGGCGTGGCCTACACCCACAAGTTCTATCCCGATGCCGACAGGCGCATAATCGCGCATAATAGTTGACGTATTTTGAAAACCCCAAGGAGAGCGCCCGTTCATGACCGTCCAAACCATCACCACCCAACCGTTCCCCGATCAAAAACCCGGCACTTCGGGGCTGCGCAAGAAAGTCAAGGTCTTCGAAAAACCCAACTACCTGGAAAATTTCGTCCAGTGCATTTTCGACACCCAGCGCGACCGCCAGGATGCGCCGCTGGTGCTCGGCGGCGACGGGCGCTATTACAACCGCCAGGCGATCCAGATCATCCTTCGCATCGCCGCCGCCAACGGTTGCGGGCGGGTGGTGCTGGGTCAGGGCGGCATCCTGTCGACGCCAGCCGCCTCCCACCTGATCCGCCAGTATCAGGCCCGGGGTGGCATCATCCTGTCGGCCAGCCACAATCCCGGCGGGCCGGACGAAGACTTCGGCATCAAATTCAACACGCCCAACGGCGGACCGGCGGCCGAGAAGGTCACCGAAGCCCTCTATCGGGCCAGCCTGCACATCAACCGCTACCACACGCTGGATACGCCCGACATCGATCTCGACCGCCTGGGAACCGCCACCGTCGGCGACATGCGGGTGGATATCGTGGACCCGGTCAGCGCCTACGCCGACCTGATGGAGCAATTGTTCGACTTCGACCAGATTCGCGCCCTGTTCCAGTCCGGGTTCCGGATGCGTTTCGACGCCATGCACGCGGTCACCGGCCCCTACGCGCGGGAAATTCTGGAACAGCGGCTGGGCGCTCCGGCCGGTACGGTGATCAACGGCATCCCGCTGGAGGACTTCGGCCACGGTCACCCCGATCCGAATCTGGTGTACGCCAAGGAACTGGCCGATTACCTGTTCGGGCCGGACGCCCCGGATTTCGGCGCGGCCTCGGACGGGGACGGCGACCGCAACATGGTGCTGGGCCGGCATTTCTTCGTCACCCCCAGCGACAGCCTGGCGGTGATTCTGGCCAACGCCGCCTCGGCGCCGGGCTATCGCGGCCGGATCGGCGGCGTCGCCCGCTCGATGCCGACCAGTCAGGCGGCGGATCGGGTGGCGGCCAAGCTGGGACTGAATTGCTACGAAACGCCGACGGGCTGGAAATTCTTCGGCAATTTGCTGGACGCCGGCAAGATCGTCCTGTGCGGCGAGGAAAGCTTCGGCACCGGCTCGGACCACGTGCGCGAGAAGGACGGCGTGTGGGCGGTGCTGTTCTGGCTGAACATCCTGGCCGCCCGTCGGCAGTCGGTGGCGGAGATCGTGCGCGAACACTGGCGGACCTACGGCCGCAACTACTACACCCGCCATGACTACGAAGCGGTCAACAGCGACGCCGCCAACGGTCTGGTCGATGCCCTGCGCGCCAAGACCGCCGAACTGCCAGGGCAAAAGCTCGGTTCCTACACGGTGGCGTATGCCGACGATTTCCGTTATCTCGATCCGATCGACGAGAGCATCAGCGACAAGCAGGGCATCCGGATCGGTTTCCAGGATGGCTCGCGCATCGTTTACCGGTTGTCGGGCACCGGCACCGAGGGCGCGACGCTGCGGGTTTACATCGAAGCCTACGAGGCCGACCCGGCCCGGCACGATCTGGACACCCAGCAGGCGCTGGCGGAACTGATCCAGATCGCCAACGGCCTGGTGGGCATTCGCGAGCGCACCGGCCGGAACGAACCGACCGTCATTACCTGACCGCGCGCGGCGCTGGGCGGTGGAGTTGGCTGGACAGGTCGCCAGCACTTGGCCAAAGCCGGCTCCAACTCAGGGTTTTCTCGAAAATCGATCAATCCTGGTTGTTCAGCGCCGCCGCCAGCAGGCGGGCGGTTACGTCCACCACTGGAATGACCCGGTCGTAGGCCATCCGGGTCGGGCCGATGACGCCCAGCACCCCCAGCACCCGCCCTTCCACGGAATAGGGCGCGGTCACCACGCTGCAACCCTCCAGCGCCTCAAAGCCGGATTCCTCGCCGATGAAGATTTGCACGCCGTCGGCGCGTAGGCACTGGTCGAACAGGTGCAGCAGGTCGCGCTTGTGGTTGAAGGCCTCGAACAGTTGCCGCAGCTTGTCGAGATCGGACAGGTCGGCGTACCGCATCAACTGGGTTTGACCGGCGACCACGTAATCCTGATCGTTCGATTCGGGCTCGAAGGTCTGCTCGGCCATCTCGACCACGGTTTGCATCAACCGGTCGAGGCTGTCGCGCGTTTCGCGCAGATCCCGCAACAACGACTCCCGGACCTGATGGATATCCTGGCCGGTGAACTGCTGGTTCAGGTAATTGGCCGCCTGTTGCAATTCCATGGCGCCGTAGGGACGCTGGGTCTGGATGACGCGGTTTTGCACCTCCTGGGTATTCAACACCAGAATCACCAGCACCCGGTTTTCGGCCAGGGGCAGAAATTCCACTTGACGCAAGGTCAGCGTCTTGCGGCGCGGCAGCATGACCACGCCGACCAGGTGGGTGGCGCCCGACAGCAGATCGGAGACCGAGCGCGCCAGTTCGGCGCCGTCGCGCACCGGTTGGTCGATGCGCCGGCGCAGCGTTTCGACTTCCCGATCCTCCAGGGGCTTGAGATGCAACAGCGTGTCGATGAAAAACCGGTAACCACGGGCGGTCGGCACCCGCCCGGCCGAGGTGTGCGGGGCGCGCAGATAGCCCAGTTCCTCCAGATCGGCCATGACGTTGCGGATGGTGGCCGGGCTGAGATCGAGACCGGCGTCGCGCGCCAGCGTGCGCGAGCCGACCGGCTGACCGTTGCGGATGTAACGCTCGACCAGCGCCCGCAACAAGTGCTGAGTGCGTTCGTTGAGGGTGGAACGACCCGCCCCGGTGGATTCCGTACTGTGCATGCCGTTGGGTTCCCGTTTTTAGCACTCTCGGCCCTGAGTGCTAAACCACCGTAGCAACTCCCCGAAAAGGTGTCAAGCCGTCCGATAGTTGCGTGGTTTCCGGTAGAATATTCATTGCGCTTGAGCAATCACCCAGTAGGGAACCATGTCCACCCTGGCTTTTCACACCATCGGCCTCATCAGCAAGTTCGGCGATCCCACCGGCGCGGGGACGTTGAACCAGATTGCCGCCTACCTGCGCCAGCGCCAGTTGCGGGTGCTGCTCGACGAAAGCTCGGCCCGGCTGATGCCCGACAACGGCCTGGAAACCGCCAGTCGCGCGGTGATTGGCGAGCAATGCGACCTGGTCGTCGTCATGGGTGGCGACGGCACCATGCTGAACGCGGCGCGCTCGCTGGTCGATTACGAAGTGCCGATTCTAGGGGTCAATCTGGGCCGGCTCGGCTTTCTGGCCGACGTTTCCCCCAGCGAGCTTCCGCATCGGCTGGAAGCGGTCCTGCAAGGCCATTTCCGCGAGGCGCGTCGTTCGTTGCTGCACGCCCAGGTACTGCGCGAGGATCAGGTGACCGCCGAGGCCGACGCGCTCAACGAAGTGGTGGTCCACAAGCGCGAAGTGGCGCGCATGATCGAGGTGGACGCCTTTCTCGACGGCCGTTTCCTCAACGCCTACCGCGCCGACGGCCTGATCATTTCCACCCCGACCGGTTCCACCGCCTACGCGCTGGCCGGCGGCGGGCCGATCATCCATCCGGGGCTGGAAGCGGTGGTGCTGGTGCCCATCTGTCCGCATACCCTGACCCATCGGCCGATCGTGGTCAAGGCCGACAGCGTCATCGAAGTGGTGTTGAACAGCGCCAACACCACCGAGGCCCAGATCACCTGCGACGGTCAGGTCAGCCTGGCCATCGAGCCGGGCGACCACATCGTGATCCGCAAGAAGAGCCGCAAGGTGCGGCTGGTTCATCCTCTCAACCACGACTACTTCGAGTTGCTGCGGGCCAAGCTGAACTGGGGTTTGCGCCCGGAAGCAACCCCCTTCGCCTGAAGAGTTCGCCCATGCTGACCCAGTTGCGCATCCGCGATTTCGCCATCGTCGAGGAGCTGGAACTGGAACTGGCGGCCGGGATGACCGCGGTGACCGGCGAAACCGGCGCCGGCAAGTCGATCCTGGTGGACGCCATCGGCCTGCTGCTGGGCGACCGCGCCGACAGCGGCGTGATTCGCCACGGCGCGGAGCGGGCCGATCTGAGCGCGTCGTTCGATCTCGACGCCCTGCCGGCGGCGCGCGCCTGGCTGGCCGAGCGCGATCTGGACCGCGACCGGGAATGCCACCTGCGGCGCGTCATCGCCCGCGCCGGCCGCTCGCGCGGCTACATCAACGGCGTGCCCCAGCCCACCCAGACGTTGCGGGAGTTGGGCGAACAATTGGTCGATATCCACGGTCAGCACGAACACCAGTCGCTGCTGCGGCGCGAGGCCCAGCGGCAACTGCTGGACGATTACGCCGGCAATCAGGCGCTGACGGCGGAACTGGCGGAGCGGCACCGGACCTGGGGCCGGTTGCGGCGGGATCTGCGCGCGCTGCGGCAGGCCGCTGGCGAGCGCGACGCCCGGCTGGACCTTCTAAGCCATCATCTCCGGGAATTGACGGCCCTCAATCTGGCCGAGGACGAGGTCGTGGCGCTGGAAGGCGAGCAGCGCCGCCTGGCTCACGCCAGCCTGTTGCTGGACGCCGGCCAGCGCCTGCTGGGGTGGCTGAGCGAGGACGAGGAATCTTCCGTCGTCGACCGGCTGGATCACGGTTTGCGCGAACTGGATACCCTGAGCCGTCTGGACGCCCGTCTCACCCCGGTCGGCGACATGCTGAGCACCGCGCGGATTCAGATTCGGGAAGCCAGCGACGAGTTGCGCGGTTACGTCCAGGCGCTCGATCTCGATCCCGCGCATCTGGCCCAGGTCGAACAGCGGCTGGCCGCCGCCCATCAACTGGCCCGCAAGCATCGCGTCGCCCCCGAGGAATTGCCGGCGTTGCGGGCGCGGTTCGAGGCCGAACAGGATACGCTCGAACACAGCGAAACCCGGTTGGACGAATTGCAGCGGGCGGTGAAAGCCGCGCGGGCGGCGTATCAGGCCGATGCCGACCGGTTGAGCGAACGGCGGGCGGCGGCGGCGCGGGAACTGGGCGAACGGGTCTCGGCGGCGCTGGCGGGACTGGGCATGGCGGGGGGGCGCTTCGCCATCGTGCTGGAGCGGCTGGAGCAGCCCACGCCGGCTGGACTCGAAAGCGTGGAGTTTCTGGTCAGCGCCAATCCCGGCCAGCCGCCGCGGCCGCTGGCCAAGGTCGCTTCCGGGGGTGAACTGTCGCGCGTCAGCCTGGCGATCCAGGTGATCGCCGCCCATGCCGCCCGCATCCCGACCCTGATCTTCGACGAAGTGGATGTCGGCATCGGCGGCAGTGTGGCGGAGATCGTCGGACGGCAATTGCGGATGCTGGGTGGTAGTAGCCGGCAAGTGCTGTGCGTCACCCACCTGCCCCAGGTGGCGGCGCAGGCCCATCGGCAGTTCAAGGCGGAAAAACGGACCGATGGCGCGACCACGCACACGCGGGTGCTGGCGCTGGAACCCGATGAGCGGGTGCGGGAAATCGCCCGGATGCTGGGCGGTCTGGCGGTAACCGAGAACACGCTGGCGCACGCCCGCGAGATGGTGGACCAGGCGGCTTCCCCGACGGTCGAATCGCCGTGAGCGACCGTATTCTCGTCGTGGACGACGATCCAGGGCTGCGCGAATTGCTGGCCGACTATCTGGGCCGCAATGGTTTTGAGGTGACCGGCGTGGCCGAGGGGCGCGGACTGTGGGCGGCGCTGGAGCAGGGACCGGTGGACCTGGTCATCCTCGATCTGATGCTGCCCGGCGACGACGGGCTGGTGCTGTGCCGCAACCTGCGCGCCCGCTCGCCCATCCCGATCCTCATGCTGACCGCCCGGGGCGACGACACCGACCGCATCGTCGGTCTGGAAATGGGGGCTGACGACTATCTGCCCAAGCCGTTCAATCCGCGCGAGTTGCTGGCCAGGGTCAAGAGCATCCTGCGCCGTGCCCGCAACGCACCCGCCGAACCCGGCGAGGTCCGCCGCTTTCACTTCGCCGGCTGGACGCTGGATGTGGATGCCCGCCAACTCGTCGCGCCGGATGGGGTGCTGGTCGCGCTGGGCGCCGGCGACTACCGGCTGTTGCGGGTGTTTCTGGATCATCCGCGGCGGGTGCTGAATCGGGATCAGTTGTTGGACTTGACCCAGGGCCGCGAGGCCACGCCATTCGACCGCAGCATCGACGTGCAGGTCAGCCGGCTGCGGCGGCGCTTGCGCGACGATCCACGCGAGGCCGTCATCATCAAGACGGTTCGCAACGAGGGCTATCTGCTGGCGGCCCACGTCCGCCGGGAATCCTGATGCGCGGGTTGCCGCAATCCCTGTTTGGCCGGCTGCTGTTGTTCCTGACCGGCGGCCTGATCGTCGCCCAATTGCTGAGCGCGGCGATCCTGCTGCAAGACCGCGAGCAGGCGCTTTACCACGCCATCGGCGGCCACGTTGCCCAGCGCATCGCCGCCATCGTCGATCTGCTCGACACGCTGGACGAGGGCGAACGGCGGCGGCTGGTGACGGCGCTGGATTTGCCGCCGACCCGCATCAGCCTCGATTTGCCCTGGGAAACCGCCGTCGAGCCGGACGAGCGCTATCACACCACCCTGTTCCGTGTCTTGTTGCGGCGTCAGTTGGGGCCAAGTCGCCCGTTCCAGTTGGAAATCAACGACGATCCGCCACCGCCGCCGCCACCGGCCGAGCGGCCGCGCTGGCTGGCGCTGGACCCACCGCCGGCCCCGCCGCCGGCCCCGCCGCGCGACTGGACCGACCGGCCGCCGCGCTGGCGCCGGCACGCCATGATGCTGGGGTTGCGCAACTTCGTGGTGCAGGTGCGGTTGAGCGACGGCGCGGCGGTCACGTTCCAGCAGATGTTGCCGGAGGAAGTGATCGCCTGGCCGGTTCGATTGCTGCTGATCCTGCTGGTGCTGCTGGTCTCGGTCGCGGTGCTGGCCGCGCTGGCGGTGCGGGCGCTGACCCGGCCGCTGGCCGTGCTGGCCGACGCCGCCGGCGAACTGGGCCGCGACATCCGTCGGCCGCCGCTGGACGAGAACGGACCGTTGGAGGTTCGTCGCGCCGCCCGGGCCTTCAACACCATGCAGGAACGGCTGATCCGCTACATCGAGGATCGCAACCGCATTCTCGCGGCGCTCTCTCACGATTTGAAGACGCCGATCACCCGGTTGCGGCTGCGCGCGGAACTGTTGGACGACGCTCCCCCGCGGGAGAAATTTCTGGCCGATCTCGACGAGATGGCGCAGATGGCGCAGGCGTCGCTGGACTTTCTGCGCGGCGGCGAGGATAGCGAACCCATCGCGCCGGTGGATTTCAACGCCTTGCTGGAATCGTTGCGGGACGATGCCGAGGATACCGGTCACGCCGTGAGCCTCGTCGGAACGGCTCACCAACCTTTGCGCTGTCGTCCGCTGGCGCTCAAGCGCTGTCTGACCAATCTGGTGGACAACGCCCTGAACTATGGCCAGCGCGCCGAGATCGCGGTGACGGACACGCCGGCGCGGCTGACGCTGCTGGTCCGCGACCATGGCCCCGGCATTCCGGCGGCGGAGCTGGAGCGGGTGTTCGAGCCGTTTTACCGGCTGGAGCATTCGCGCAGCCGAGACACCGGCGGCACGGGTCTGGGCTTGAGCATCGCCCGCAACATCGCCCGCGCCCACGGCGGCGAACTGAAGCTGCGCAACCATCCGCAAGGTGGGCTGGAGGCGGTGCTGGAGCTTCCGCGCTGACGGCGGGCCCATACTCCGGGAACTCCCTGACGCCAACCAGAGTGCCGGGAGGATTTGCATGGATAATTCGGTGGATGACCCGAGCACCCTGTTCGACCAACTGGGCCTGCCATCCCATGCTGTCGCCATCAAGACCTTCGTCCACTGGCGCCGGCCGCTCGATCCCAAAACTCCGCTACAGCAGGCGTCGTGGTGGACGCCGGCCCAGGCGGAGTTCCTGACGCAGGCCATCGAGGAGGATTCGAACTGGGCCGGGCAGATCGATGAACTGGATGCCCTGCCGCAGCCGGCGCCGGAAGCCTCTTGAGCACGCTATCCACGAAGGCTTCCGGTCCGCGCCGGCCTTGATCAGGCGCGAGACCTGGAGCCATGTTGGTAATGCCGGTTGACTTAGAGGCTGTATAAAAACGCCTCTTAGAATTTACTGCCCCAGCCCGACAATCGATCCTGATCCTGGTCATGCAGGCGTGACTGATCCTGATTGTGCAAGCGATCCTGGTCATGATCGCGTGTCCGATCCTGATCGCGATCCCGAATTCGATCCTGGTCGCGCAGTCGATCCTGTTCCTGGAGCGTAGGAGCCTGTTCCTGATGAGACCGTTGCCTCGCCTGTTCCGACAAACCTTTTGGCCCCGGACCAACGGCGCCGGGACTACCGGCACTGCTTCCTCCAGTTCCTCCAGAACTTGCCCCACTTCCGCCCGCGCCCGAACCACCCGCGCCACCGGCGCCCGAACCACCCGCGCCACCGGCGCCCGAACCACCCGCGCCACCCGCGCCCGAACCACCACCGCCGGCGCCACCGCTGCCCGCGCCACCGCTCGCACCCGCGCCGCCGTACCCACCGGCTTGCGCTTCATGACTCACGATTTCTACCAAGCCAATACCCAAGATAATGGTGACTCCGGCAATTGCAATCGCTTTCAACACCCCTACAGTTTTATTGTCCATGATGCGCCTCCTGACCAATAAATTTCTGATTCTTATATTAAATTATCACAATAATGCAAAGTTAATGTATATAGGGTATTTTCCCTATTCAGTACTAAAAGATACCAAAAATAAGACGAGTATTTAAAACATGAAACTTCTTGATTAGTCACATTGTTCAGCCGCGCGAAGGATGCGTTCGGGATGGGGTGAAGTGACGGCTGATGCCCGAAGCAATCGGGCAAGAATGACGGACAGATCAAAGTGGCGATTGAACCGATATTGGACCTCGGCGAGGTAGCGATGGGCATACTTGGCGAAATCGAAGGCATGGTAGGGGCCAGAGGATGCGGTCTTCAGATTGCCCAAGAGGGTATTGACGGCCCGGAACGTCTCCAGCTTCACGCTGGCGGGACCACCGCCGGTGACGGTGCGCTCATGCGCGGCGCCGGATGCCGTGACGGCCTGAAAGCACCACAGCCCATCGGAAACCACATGAGCCGACGCACACAGCGACTTTTTGGCCCACTGGGCTATCGCCTCCTTGGTGAACGCCAGCTTGGTCAGGCAAGCAAACAGCGAGTGGCCGGCCTCGGTCGTCTGCACGGCGGCGATGAAGGGCACCTTGTTCTCCGAGCCACGGCCGCTCTTGCCGCCGGGCAACGCGCCACCCAGGTAGGCGTCGTCGATCTCGACACGGCCATCGAGTTGGCGCGATTCTTCACGCTCGCGCATGACCTCCATCAGCTTGTGCTTGATCAACCAGGCCGTTTTGTAGCGCACCCTCAGGTGGTGTTTGAGTTCCAAGGCCGACACGTTGTTCTTGGCCTGCGTCAGCAAGTGCATGGCCAGAAACCAGGTCGTCAACGGCAGCTTGGTGGACTGAAAGAGCGTGCCGCGGGTCACCGTGGTCTGCGCCCGGCACGCCGAACACTGCCCATACCGCAGTCCCTTGCGTTCGAAGATACCATGGCGCGTGCAGCCACATTTCGGACAGACAAAACCGGT
The DNA here is from genome assembly GCA_029624765.1 of Candidatus Contendibacter sp. Lineage (GTDB taxonomy): Bacteria > Pseudomonadota > Gammaproteobacteria > Competibacterales > Competibacteraceae > Contendibacter. The sequence continues at coordinate 63,581 of JARSSO010000059.1, forward strand.
CGGCCAACGCGACGCCACCAACGCGGCGTGGCACTTCTCCTCGGTTCCGTAGCGCTCCATGAACTCCGCTATCGACAGACCTTTTTGAAACTGCACCCGGTTGATCCCCATCGCGTATCTCCTTCATCGGAATACGCCAATTATCCACCCCAACAGGCTCGCTAGGTGAGCCTGCTGAACTTCGTGGCTAATCAAGTGAAACTTTTTGTCCACAAATGGATAACGGCAGGCAGCAAACCACCTCTAGGATGGTTAGCATTAGCCGTTTTATTTACGATATCCATGTTATTTTGGCTTGGCTGGCATGTGTATAACTCATCATTGATGATCCAGGAAATACAAGGCATTTATGTCAATAATGACAGTTATTGGCATAAAGTAGTTGATTTATCTAGACAAATGACCCTGTCCTCGCGCACGGTCGCCATCCATCAGGATACCATCTGGCTGAACAAGTACCGAAGACTGGCGATTGAGTTTGATGTGCTTTTGCAAGCGCAAACCACTTTACGAATTGAAAATGAAGATGACATCAATGTACTGGCCAAGGCAAGATCAGCCCGACAAGAACTCAGAATAATAGAAGAATCAGCGTTGGATCAGATTCAATCCGGGCACAGTGAGGCTGGACTAAAATCTCTGTTCGATGAGAATTATGAACGACAGGAGCAAGTTTTCCTGAACGCTATGAATGACTTTATTGAACAATCCAGGCGGCGTCTGATCAACAAACTGAACGAAGAGAAGATCAAGGAACTTCAATCGTTATGGGCGGCGTTTTTTATCTTTCTGATTTCTTTTTCCTTCTGGATAATGCTGATCCGCCGGTTACAACTTTGGGGAGACATCTTGTCTCAGGAAATCATCGAGCATCGCAAAGCTGAGGAGGCAGCGAGAAAATCCGAGCAGAAATATCAAGACTTGTTCGAATACGCCAACGAACCGATCTTCATCGTGGATCCGAACACGCATCGCTTTCTGGATTTCAATCAACAAGCCATGCGTTCTCTCAATTATGAACGCCATGAATTGCTTGAATTCCAAGTAGAGGATGTGATTGTGGAAACCACCGAGGGTTGCGATGACAAGATTGTGGAAACGCTTTGCACTGGCGCAAACACAGCTTCCGAGTGTATGTTCCGCCGCAAGGATGGCACCCTCTTTCCGGTTGAAATCAGTGGCAGGCTGATCGGCCATGGCGAGAACACGGTTTATCAGTGCTTCGCCCGCGATATCACCGAGCGCAAACGCTTTCAGGAAGAGCGGTTGCATGCGCAAAAAATCGAGGCCATCGGACAACTGGCCGGTGGAATCGTCCATGACTTCGGCAACCTGCTGCTGGCGATCACAGGCTATGTGACAATCGCCGAGAGGCGCCTTCCAGAGTTCCATGCGGCCCTGACGCCCCTGCGACAGATCGAGCAGGCCACCGAGCAAGCCAATGGCATGGTCAAGGCATTGCTGACATTCGGGTGCAAGCAAGCCATGGAATGGCAACCGGTCGAACTACGCGAGTTGGTGACAACCACCGTTCAGATTTTCAGGGGGTTTTTGCCTGCGGCCATCACGCTGGAAACCGCCGTCACCGACACACAGGCGTTTTGGGTCAGCGGCGACAAGACGCAGTTCCAACAAGTGCTCATGAACCTGATGATCAATGCCCGGGATGCCATGCCGGAAGGCGGTATCCTGCGATTTTCACTCTCCCTGTCGCCGACAGGCGATAATCGGGTTCCTGCCAGCGCCGATGCCCCTGGTTCCTGGGTCTACCTCCGGGTCAGCGATACCGGCACTGGCATGACACCCGAGATTCAGGCGCGGATATTCGAGCCGTTTTTCACAACGAAGCCGCGTGGACAGGGCACGGGGCTGGGATTGCCGATGGTCCATGGCATCGTGGTCCAGCACGGCGGACGGTTGGAAGTGCAATCGGCAGTCGGTCTGGGTTCGACCTTCACTGTCGTGCTGCCCGCCATAACGCCACCGAATTCCGCGCGGCCCGACCCCGCCTCCTGGCCGAATCTGGCCCACGGCAAGGGTGAAACAATTCTCCTGGCCGAGGATCATCGCTATGTTCGGGAAATCATGGCGACCATCTTGCAGTCGCAAGGTTACCAGGTCGTGCAGGCCGACACCGGGACCGCCCTACTGGAAAGCTATCGCACCTGCCAGGCGCGGTTGCGCCTGCTGATCGTCGATTTGGATTTGCCACAGCGCAATGGCCTTGACTGCGTGCGACAGATGCGGGCGGAAGGGGAACGATTGCCAGTGATCTTCACCACGGGCATGGAGCCGCCGGCGGATCTGACCGGGCAACTCGATGATTCAACCGTGTTACTGCGCAAGCCCTTTCAGATGGCCACGCTCGCGCGTCTGGTCGCCAGCCTCATCGCCGAACAATCGCCGGGGAGTTGAGTGCGGATGAGTCAGTTGATCACGATTCTGGTGGTGGACGACCACGGGTTGATCCGGGACATGCTGAAGCGGTATCTGGACGAAGAGGCCAACATGCGGGTAGTGGGCTGCGAGAGCAATGCCCGGGATGCAGTACAAAGTTGCGTCGCCGTGCAACCGGACGTGGTGTTGCTGGATATCGACATGCCGGGATTATCGGCTTTCGAGGGCGGCCGGCTGATCAAAACCCAATGCCCTGCCACGCGCCTGATCTTTCTCAGCGCGTTCTCGCACGATCATTACATCGAACGGGCTCTGGCGTTGGAAGCGTCCGGGTACCTCACTAAAAGCGAGCCGCCCGCAGCCGTCATTCAGGCAATCCGGCGGGTGATGGCGGGAACCGTCTGCTTTTCCGATGAGGTTCAGGCCCGGATCGTGGTCGATCACCAGGGTGCCCGATTGGCGCACACCTTCGAAAGCCGGACCCGGTTGTTGACCGAGCGGGAGTTGGAGATGCTGGCCTATATTGCCCGCGGCCTGTCCAAGAAGGAAATTGCCCGGACGGTCGGCATCAGCGTGAAAACCGTGGAGCAGCATTGTACGCATTTGATGGATAAACTGGCCATTCACGACCGGGTGGAACTGGCGCGGTTGGCGATTCGAGAGGGGTTGGTGGAGCCTTGAACACGACTTCGGGGTCCACGTCCGATCCCTCAGCCGCGAACCCCGGCGAACGCCTGTTCAATCCGAAATGAACGCTGGGTCCTTAATTATTCGGTAGTACCTCGGTCAGGTAGATTCCCGCCCAACCGTCTTCTTCCGTGCCTCCTTCAACGCCCATTCTGGCATTGATCACCAGATTGGTGCCACGGAAACCGTCGCGTTCGAGGCCTAGCTCGGTAATTTGAATACCTGCTGGTGCTTCATCAGTATCGAGAGTCCTCCCGGGCATCGTTGTGTCAAGGACGGTCTCAAGCTGGGAGGTCCCATTTCTCTGCAAATAGATGCCGTCTACAGGGTTGACATAGACGTGGGTCAGACGGTCGATGTTTCCGGTCCTGGCCTTAAAGGCGACCGAACTGCCTGAAACTGCAATGAAGGCAGACGAACGCCACCGCGCCGGTTCGCCGTCGTCTTCGTCTTCGCCACCTTCACCGGTGCCGGGAGTCCTGCCCGAAAAGTTCCAGTAGATAAAGTCATCAAAATCATGGTTGGTACGGGCGACTATCCGAATCTGACCCGTCTGGCCGTCGTAGACGAAGATGCCCTGGTTGATGGGAACCGGTTTTTCTTGATACCAGTTACCAGTAGTCGGATCGAATGTACTGCCTGAGTCACTGCTCTGGCAGTAGGCTATGCGATCCTTATTGCCTTCGGTCGGACAGTAGAGGCGTACCGTCTTGGTCGAATTGCCCCAAGCGCCCCAGAAGGCCGCGAAACGCCCGTCGTAGGATAGCCCTTCGCCCAGCCCGCTGAAGCTGGGTCCGGTGAGGCCGGGCACTCTTGTACCCAGACCGATGAGCAGGTTGAGTTGCTCTGGAGGCTGAGAAAGCGGCGCTTGATAGATGCCGCCATAGCTGGGGTTGGCTTCGTTGTCCAGTCCAACGAAAACCGCCTTGCCTGCGGCTGCGCTGGGGGGAGAGGTCGAGTCAAAGGAGCCAAATTTTTTTCTTATGCCCGCTGGCAACCCGGGGATCTCTGTGTCCGAGCTGGCAATTAGTTGCACAGGTGAGGAACCGCCCGCGACTGCATTTGTGAGGACGCGATAGAAGACGCCGGTTTTGGCAGTGCCGCCTTCGGTGTAGTTGCCCTTGAACACGATGGTGTTGCCGCCGGTCACAGCGGGGGCGCCGGGAAACACGTCGAACATGGTCGGCGGATTGACGCCGGGAACTGCGAAGAACTCGAAGTCGGGGACGGCGCCGAGCTTGCTGGCGCCGGTGACCAGTGGACCGAGCGGGTTCGTGTAGATCCCCGTGGTCCCGGCCCGGGTCTCATCGCCCTCCTCACCGTACTTCCAGACCGGCTGATGGTTCCCGCGCGTGGCGATGGTGTCCGACCCCATGTCGATGCGCGGGAAGGACGGGGTCTCGACGAATTTGGTGCCTAGATTGTTCGGCTGGGGTACCTCGGTCTTGCGGTCGAGGATGCGGATGATCGGGCTGCCGGCAACCGACATGTCGCGGGTGTAGATGCCGTGGACCGGTTGGTTCGCTTCCCCGGCGCCACCATTGCCGGCGCCACCATTGCCGGCGCCACCATTGCCGGCGCCACCATTGCCGGCACCACCATTGCCGGCGCCACCATTGCCGGCGCCACCATTGCCGGCGCCACCACCGCCTCCATCACCTCCCTTGCTCCGTGCCCGAAACACCACCAACCCGTTCACGTTCACTGATGGCTGGTTGTAGCTGTTAAACTTTTTCTGGCTCGGGGGCATAAGGTCGTTGTTGTTCACAACCGTCTGCCAGGTGAACGACGGGGTTGCGGGGGTCGCCGCCCCGGCCGTGACGGCCGCGATCGCGAGCGAAAGTATCCCCAGGCCCGCGAGGGCTGGGCTCAGCTTACGAGTGCTCATTGTCTCTTCCTTTCCAGGAACTGTTGGTTGTTCGTTGCTTGATCCGGGCACGGCAAAGCCGGGGAAGGATTGCTGAACCTTCCCCGGCCTGCTTTCAGCCTGCGCTGCTAGACGCTTACGGTGGGTCCGGCTGCCGCATCAGGGGCGCTGCGGTTTCCCACCGCCGCCGCCACCGCCCGGGATCACGACGATGTCGAGGTAGGCGTCGTTGCCGCCCGCCTCACAGGTTCCAGCGTCACAACCCGTGAAAGTGACAGCGGGTGTGCTGTTGAACCGGATCCGGTAGTTTCCCGCCGCGCTGACGCGCAGGTTGTACCCGTACACGACCTTGCCGGTGGCGTTGATCTCGGGCGCGATCGGCTGGAGCGGGACCACAAACGCGCCGGTGTCCAGGTTCTGGACGCTGATCTGCATACCGGCGTCATGAACCACCCACGACGCTTGCCCGACATCCTGCGGGATGTCGGTCCAGCCGTTAATCTCGTCACCGCCGGCCTGGTGCCCATAGGCGGAAAGCCGGTCGAGGGTGCTCTGCAGCTTGATGACGTTGTAGCCCTGCAAGGTCCCGCTCGGAATCGTCCCCAAACCGCCTTCCGCCCCCGTGAAGTCGGTCATGTTCGTGAGAACGATCTCGACCCGAATCGGGCTGCCGGCCTTCAGCTTCGCGTCACCCGCGAGGTTGTCGCCCCAGGCGCCGAACACCAATGCCTCAGTGTCGTTGAAGCACTGCGCCTTCCAGGTATGCACCTTCTGGACCCAGTAATAGCCTACGGCGGCGTCATAGCCGGTCAGCGGGGTACCGGTGGGCGGCACCAGATCCGACGGCGCGGCGGGCGAGGTGCCGCAGACAAGAGTCCCAAGGCTGCCGACCAGTATGGCCGGCACGGACAGGTTCTGCGCGGCCTCTGAGGTCGGCGGGCCACCGCCGCCACCGCCGCCACCGCCACCGCCACCGCCACCGCCACCTGCATCAGGTGGTCTTGCCGCAAAGGCTGCGCCGGTAGCCATCGCACCGCTCAGAATGAGCGCAATCGCTATACTTAATTTCGTGGTTTTCATGACCCATCTCCTCTAAAGAGGTTTTGTGGGTAACACAATAGAGAAATAACTATATAATTTTAAAGAGCTTTCCGTAGTGCTCGCAGCGACCGTTCAGACCATAAAGCGTTTCCCACCTCGCGCCAGTCTTCCCGATGGAGATCACGAATCCATCAGGGATGGTTAGCCTGTCTCTAAAATGGGAAAGCCCATCACGGAAACTGAGACTACCCTCGGTTTGGCGAACCCGGATGTTCTTCCACGTTCGCCGGTTACACTCGGCCCCGCCTCCCGCCGCTAAAGCAGGAGATTCACTTGTCGCGAGAGGTTTTCCACAGAACAATCTTTAATGAAACACCCAGAATCATTCCTTAGGCACCATTTTATTAGCCATAATTTTCTAATAAATAGGGTTTTTTACTTACCCTTCAAAAATCTTTGTATCTTTTTATGGGCATTTTTTAAGATTTTTGGTCTTTCTATGTTGCTTTTGTTGCTACAAACTTTTTAGGAGCGCAACCGGATATCGAATTGGAAACTATGGCACAGACCTCGATGCGCAGAGTAGCGTACAGCACCAGGGTGGTTGGAGCTTTCGATGGGGGACCCCCTCAATTGAGAGGGGGGAACTCATGGCTATCTGGAGAACCTGAACAATCCAGCCTGTTAGATGGATTGCGGGGATGAGAGCGGGCTGGGGATGGGAAATGAATGTCTGCGCCGGGGGGCAGGCGCGGCGGTTCAGGCCGACATGTCGCGGATGTGATGGGTCAGGCGGCTCTTGTGGCGAGCGGCCTTGTTGGCGTGGATCAGGCCCTTGCGCGCCATCCGGTCGATGATCGGCACGGCGGTCTGGTATTCGGACTCGGCTTTCGCCTTGTCGCCGGCATCAATCGCCTTGATCACGCGCTTGATGTAGGTGCGCAGCATGGAGCGCATGCTGGCGTTGTGCTGGCGGTGCTTTTCCGCCTGACGGGCGCGCTTTTTCGCTTGAACGGTGTTGGCCAAAACTCAAGACTCCTTGCAGTGACACGATGGGATGAACGCGGCTGCGTTCGGATGCGAAAAGAATTGGCCATTTTGGCGTTTTCCCGCCCTCTGTCAATCCTTGACCGCCGCTGACAGTCCCGACCGTTCCCGGCTATCATCCGCGCCTTTCCCATTCGCGCGGCGCGGGACCGCATCCCCATGAGCAAGGCTCTTCTCAAATCCACCGGCATCGTCAGCGCCATGACCGGCCTGTCGCGGATTTCCGGGTTCGTCCGCGATATGGTCTACGCCCAGATGTTCGGTGCCGGGGCCGGCACCGACGCCTTCTTCGTCGCCTTCCGCATCCCCAACTTCCTGCGCCGGTTGTTCGGCGAGGGCGCGTTTTCGCAAGCCTTCGTGCCGGTGTTCTCGGAATATCAGACCCGGCATTCCTCCGAGGAGCTTAAGGAACTGGTCGATCAGGTCGCCGGCACCCTGGGCGCGATCCTGCTGCTGATCACCGCCGTCGGGGTGCTGGCCGCGCCGGTGCTGATCCTGCTGTTCGCCCCCGGCTTCACCGCCGATGCCAACAAGTATGATCTGACGGTGGCGATGCTGCGGATCACCTTTCCCTATCTGCTGTTCATCTCGCTCACCGCCTTCGCCGGCGGAATCCTGAACAGTTGCGGCAAGTTCGCCGTTCCGGCGGTGACGACGGTGCTGCTCAACCTGACCATGATCGCCGCCGCGCTGTGGCTGGCGCCGCAAATGGAAAAGCCAGTGATGGGGCTGGCCTGGGGGGTGTTCGTCGCCGGGATCATTCAGCTCGGCTTTCAGATTCCGTTCCTCAAGCAGGTCAAGCTGTTGCCGCGTCCGCGCTGGGGCTGGGCGGCCCAGGGGGTCCGGCGAATTTTGAACCTGATGCTGCCGGCGCTGTTCGGCTCCTCGGTGGCGCAGGTCAATTTGTTGATCGACACGGTGCTGGCTTCGTTCCTGGTCTCGGGCAGCGTCAGTTGGCTGTACTACTCCGACCGGCTGGTGGAGTTTCCACTCGGCATCTTCGGGGTGGCCCTGGGTACGGTGATCTTGCCCAAGCTGTCCCGTCAACACGCCAGCGCGGAAACGGATGGCTTTTCCCGGACGCTGGACTGGGCGTTGCGCTGGGCGCTGCTGATCGGCGTGCCGGCGACGGTGGCGCTCGTCATTCTTTCCGGGCCGATCCTGTCGGCGTTGTTCCAGTACGGCGAGTTCGACGCCCGCGACGTGGTCATGTCCACCCGCAGCCTGATGGCCTTTGCCCTGGGCCTGGTGGCGTTCATGTTGATCAAGGTGCTGGCGCCGGGGTTCTATGCCCGCCAGGATACCCGCAGCCCGGTCAAGTACGGTCTGATTGCGATGGGCGCGAACACCGCCATGGTGTTGATGTTCATCTGGCCGCTGGCCCATGCCGGACTGGCGCTGGCCACCTCGCTGGCCGCCTTTCTCAACGCCGGGCTGCTGTTTTACAACCTGCGGCGGCGAGACATTTACCGGCCGCGCGCCGGGTGGCTGAAATTCCTGGTCCAACTGGTCGCGGCGAATCTGGCGATGGGGGTGGTGCTCTGGTTCGGGACCGGCGATCTGGAGCAATGGTTGACCGCCGGCGCCCGCGAGCGACTGTGGCGTCTAAGCGGGCTGATTCTCGCCGGTGGGGGCAGTTATCTGGTGGCGGCGCTGGCGGTGGGAATCCGGCCACGGCAATTGCTGCATGGGTAAGCAGGCCTGATCCAGGAAATTGACAACCGCTGACGGCCATCGGCCGTTCTTTCTACTTCGCCGGGAGTGTGCCAAACTGGCTTGAGGCGTCGGCACTCGTCGTTCTATCCTGCCGGCAAGCAACGAGGAGGGGACAGCGATGACCAAATATGGCTTCGTCGCATCGGGTGGCGGTTATCGGAGTTTCTATACCGAAGGCGTGTTGGTCTGGATGAAGAAAAACGACCTGCCGGTCGTGCACATCACCTCGACCAGCTCCGGCAACAACATCGTCGTCGACTACCTGCTGTGGGACTGGCAAGCGGAGGAGTTGCCGCCGGTCTTGACGCGCACGGTCCGGCTCAGCGTCACCGACATTTTCCACGTCTTTTCCAACTTCCTGGGCTTGCGGCCACCCTTGCTGCCGAGCGGCACGCATCTTTTCACCGTCGACAAGGATAGCTGCCGCAAGTCGCTGTTGCTCGACGACGCCAAGCGACGCGCGCTGTTGGCGGAGCATCTCAAGGTTCTGCGCTGGGATATCCGGGCCACCAACGTCACCAGGCGGGAAGGGCGGTTCTTCAAGGTCAACGAGATTCTGGCGACCATCGACGACGCCAGCCTCGACGGGTTCATGAACGCCTTTCTGGCCGGAATCACCACGATCCCCTACTTCAAGGCGATCACGATCGATGGCGACTATTACATCGAGGGCGGTTATCTCGACAACACGCCGCTGCGCACCTTGTTCGAGGACGACGAAGTCGACGAAATCATCGCCGTCGATTTCACCGATTACGATTATCACCGCGAGCTGGACAAGCTGTATCGCTCGAACCTGCTTTCCTTGCCGTTCAACAGCATCGACACGCACCTGCTGGTCAGCGATCTTCAACTGACCTTGCCCAACGCGCGGGTGTTCGCGCAGGCGAACGTAATCAACGAGATGCTCAAGACCATGGGCAAGCAGACGGCGGAAATCGCCGGCAAGCGCTATTACGCCAAGCCGTTGCATATCCTGCGGCCCAAGGATTTGGAGAGCATGACGATTTCGCTCAAGGACAGCACGGCGCAGAAGCGTTACTTCGAGCTTGGCCAACAGGAAGCGGCGGCGCTGTTCAAGTCGTTTTGATCCATCGCCCGGATCGTCGTAACCGTTCAAACTCCTCTTTGGGATGGGTTGCGTTCCTCCGCCCATCCTAAAGAAAGCAACTGCTTGTAAGATAAAGCGCATCGCCTCACCCGCGTGCGATCTATCGCTTTCTCCTGGTCCTGCAAACGCACGTCAAATTCGAGCGTGACAAGGACGGTCGCTGGAGCATCGAGATCGTCAAAGAACCGACTGATAAAACCCTGCTCATGCCGCTGGTGCAAAAGCTGTTGAGTTTTGTTGGAGAATAACTGCTTTGCATTAAAACCATTCGGGCGAGAGAACATACCATGTCAACGCCGATAACAGAACGGGAATTACTGAACGCCCAGCCCCATCACCGCTGGACCGTGGCCGAATATCACCGCATGGCGGAAGTCGGCTTATTGCATGAAGACTCGCGGGTCGAATTGATTGATGGGGAGATCATCGAAATGGCACCGATAGGCAGCGAACATGCGGGGCACAACAATCACTTGCTAAGTCTGCTTGCTTATCGTCTGCATGGTAAGGCAGTCGTTGCCGGACAAAATCCAGTGGTACTCAACAATTACGGAGAACCCCAACCCGATATCGCCTTACTGCGTTGGCGGAATGATTATTACAAGACTGCGCATCCTCATGCTGAAAATGTTTTGCTCATCATCGAAATATCGGACAGTACCCTCCGCTATGATCGAGATGTCAAAATTCCTCTGTACGCAAAAAATGGTATCCCGGAAGTCTGGCTGCTGGATATTCAAAATCGCCAACTGGAAATCTATCGCGAACCAATCAATGGCGAATACCGGCAACGAGATTGCCGCTGCGCCGGCCAGATCGCCCCGATTCTCTGTCCCGACGCCGTGATCGATTTGGCCGAGCTTTTTTCCAATCCCTAAGCGACCTTTCTGAATGACCGAATTGACTTTCACCGCCGACGGCGCCGAGCGCGTACCGCTCAAAATCTTCACCGAGAAAGCGTACCTGGACTATTCCATGTACGTCATCCTCGACCGGGCGCTGCCGCACATCGGCGATGGTCTAAAGCCGGTGCAGCGCCGCATCGTCTACGCTATGTCCGAACTCGGCCTGAACGCTGGCGCCAAGCATAAGAAATCCGCCCGCACCGTGGGAGATTGTTTGGGCAAATATCACCCGCACGGCGATCTGGCCTGCTACGAAGCGATGGTGTTGATGGCCCAGCCGTTCTCCTACCGCTATCCGCTGGTGGACGGGCAGGGCAACTGGGGTTCGCCGGACGATCCCAAATCCTTCGCGGCCATGCGCTACACCGAAGCGCGGCTGTCGCCCTTCGCGCAAATACTGCTGGCCGAACTCGGCCAGGGCACGGTGGACTGGACCCCCAACTTCGACGGCACGCTGGACGAGCCGGTGTTGTTGCCGGCCCGCCTGCCGCACGTGTTGCTGAACGGCGCCACCGGCATCGCCGTCGGCATGGCCACCGACATCCCGCCGCACAATCTCGGCGAGGTCGCCGCCGCCTGCGTTCGCCTGCTGGATCAACCCGACTGTGACCTGGACGCTTTGTGCGAACTCGTCCCCGCGCCGGATTTCCCCGGCGGCGCGGAAATCGTCACTCCCCGCGATGAACTGAGGAAGTTGTACCAAACCGGCAACGGCGCGGTGCGGATGCGCGCCCGCTTCGAGCGGGAAAACGGCGACGTGGTGATCACCGCTCTCCCGCATCAGGTTTCGGGCGCCCGGATCATGGAACAGATCGCCGCCCAGATGCGGGACAAGAAATTACCGATGGTCGAGGACCTGCGCGACGAGTCCGATCATGAGAATCCGACCCGGTTGGTGCTGGCGCTGCGCTCCAACCGGGTGGACGTGGATTTGCTGATGGATCACCTGTTCGCCACCACCGATCTGGAGAAGAGCTACCGCGTCAACCTGAACATGATCGGCCTGGACGGCCGGCCGCGGGTCAAGAATCTCAAGCAGGTTCTGGAGGAATGGCTGCGCTATCGCGTCACGACGGTGCGGCGGCGGCTGGAACATCGGCTAAACCAGGTCGAACAGCGCCTGCATATCCTGGACGGCTTGCTGATCGCCTATCTCAATCTGGACGAGGTGATCCGCATCCTGCGCGTCGAGGACAGGCCCAAGCCGGTGTTGATGGCGCGTTTCCAACTGTCCGACGCCCAGGCCGAGGCGATTCTGGAAACCAAACTGCGCCATCTGGCCCGACTGGAAGAAATGAAACTGCGGGGCGAGCAGGACGAACTGCGCAAGGAGCAAGAGCAATTGCAATTGCTGCTCGGCTCCGACAAACGATTGAAGACACTGATCCGCAAGGAGATTCAAGAGGATGCCAAACGCTACGCCGATCCCCGGCGCTGCCCGCTGGTGGAACGGCGGCCGGCGCAGGCCCTGGACGAAACCAGCCTGACCCCGAGCGAACCGATGGTGGTGGTGCTGTCGCAAAAAGGATGGGTGCGGGCGGCCAAGGGACGCGAGATCGACGCGGCGGCGTTGAGCTACAAAGCCGGCGATGGCTTTCTCGACCAAGCGCAAGGTCGCAGCAATCAATCGGCGGTGTTTCTCGACACGACCGGCCGAACCTACACGCTGCCGGTGGCGGGGCTGGCTTCGGCGCGTGGCTACGGCGAGCCCTTGAGCGGCAAGCTCAGCCCGCCGGACGGGGCCAGTTTCGTCGGCGTCCTGCTGGGCAACGCCGAGGACCTGTACCTGCTGGCGACCGACGCCGGCTACGGTTTCATCTGCGCGTTCGACGACCTGGCGAGTCGCAACAAGGCCGGCAAGCTGGTGCTGACCGTACCGGACGGCGCGCGCATCCTGCCGCCCCTGCCGGTTACCGGAATCGAAACCGACCGCTTGGCGGCGGTGGGCAGCGGTGGCCGGCTGCTTCTGTTCGCCGTCAAGGAGTTGCCGCGCCTGCCCAAGGGCAAGGGCAACAAGATTCTCGACTTGCCGGGCGAGGAGCGGCTGACGATTTTGACCCTCGTCCCGCCGGGACGGGGCCTCGTCCTGACCGCCGGCAAACGGGATTTGAAACTCAAACCGGCCGATCTGGAAAACTATGCGGGCGAGCGGGGCCGCCGGGGTAAACCGTTGCCGCGCGGCTTTCAGCGGGTGGAGCGGGTGGCCGTGGCGGAATGAGAGCCTCTACAAAAACTATCAGGGCGGCACTGGCTTTCTGACCGAACAGCAGCGTATTCAAGTCTTCCTGCATTTAAAAGACAAGCCGCACTGTGGCGTGGAAGAACTACGCGGTTATATCGAGGGCCAGTTTGGGATTGTTTATCAATCGAAGCAATCCTGTTACGACTTGCCGAAAGCAGGAGGACTGAGAGCCTATACGAAAACTAACATATTGTTTTAAAAGTAAAGTTAGTGTATAACTTTCGTGAAAATTTTGGTTTGAATTAATTTTGAGAGAGGAGCCACGTCATGACTGATAAAAAATATCCGAGTGATCTAACGGATGAAGAGTGGGAAGTGATCAAAGCTATCCTCTTTAAAGAAGAAGGTCGCTCAATGGGTAGACCGAGAGAAGTCGATTTGAGACGAGTCTGGGATGCCATTAGCTATATCAATAAAACAGGCTGTCAATGGGCGTATTTGCCGCATGATTTTCCACCATCAACCACCGTTAACTATCATTATCAAAAATGGATGAAATCAGGACTTTTCGAGCGAGCTAACCAGGAAGTTCGGCGGATGCTCCGCAAGAAAAACGGTCGGAACGAAGAGCCGAGTGCTGGGATCATCGATAGTCAAAGCGTGAAGGGAACGGCGGAATCCGCCGAGGAATCGGGATTCGATGGTGGCAAAAAAGTCAAAGGGAGGAAGCATCATATTGTTGTAGATACAATCGGTTGCGTGCTGGTTGCCTTGGTTCACGCCGCGAATATTCATGATAGCAAGGGAGCCCACTCGGTCTTGGAACGGGTCTTGGAGGCCGTACCCACCCTACGACGAATCTGGGCCGATCAAGGCTATCAAGGTCCCTTGATCGAATGGGTTAAAAAGACGTTTTCCTGTGAATTAGAGATCGTCCGTCGTAAAGGCAAGAAGTTTGAGGTACTGCCGCGACATTGGGTGGTGGAGCGCACTTTTGCTTGGCTCAGTCGTTATCGCAGGTTAGTTAGGGAATATGAGAAAAAACCCGCTTCAAGTATCGCAATGATTTATGTTGCTTCTATCCGGATTATGTTAAAAAAGCTGTTCCCTAAAACGAATGAAAAGTGCCCATCATAAATGTGTACCTTGGGTTTATACTTCCCGTATAGGCTCTCAGACCCCGGCAACTGTCCGGGCTTTGGGTTCACGATAAAACGAACGTGGCGCTTCAGGCTCTCCCGCGGGCTCTTAGCCTCCCAGAGGGGTATCGTGCTACCACGCTCAACCGATACTCTAACCAATTCCAAACATACAAGGGGACTGAACGGTTATAACCGCATCGGGATTCCGATGCGTTGTTTCTCCAAAAAGGAGGATGGGAGCGCCTCCAGGTTTTTCTGTTATGGCCCAAAGTCAACCTTGCCAGCAGGGGAGCCATGCGCTTGAGGTCTTCAACAATATCGATCCCCTCAAGGAAGATGGAATTTTTATGAGTTCCAAAAGGCTTGTAACATGCCGCTGGCACTGATTCGGAATAGCCTGTGGGCCGCAATCTTATCGAGAGGACATGCCCTCTCGTCCTTCACGAAATGGGTCTCCGGTTGAGCAGGGAAGATGCCCAGAATCTTCGACAATATCGAAAAGGCTCTGCTGCCAGCGCTGCAAGAGACGCTCAGGGTTGCCGAACGCGCGGATTTCTGCGTCGGATACTTCAACCTGCGCGGCTGGCGTCACCTTTCCGGTCATGTCGATCAGTGGGCCGGCGGCGACGGTCATTGTTGCCGATTGCTGGTGGGCATGCACGTTGCTCCAAGCGATGAACTCCGGCAGGCGCTGGGCACGCGCGAGGAGGACGGATTACTCGACAACCAGACGGCGTTACGGGAAAAGCGCCGCATCGCCGAAGAATTCCGCCAACAACTGACTTTTGGCGTTCCGACCAATGACGATGAGGCCGTACTGCGACAACTCTCCGGGCAAATCCGCGCCAAGAAGCTGGTCGTCAAGGTTTATCTGCGCTACCCGCTGCACGCCAAGCTCTACTTGCTGCATCGCCAGGACGCCAATAACCCGATCACCGGCTTTCTGGGCAGTTCAAACCTGACGCTCGCGGGCCTCGCCAAACAGGGCGAACTGAACGTCGATGTGTTGGAGCACGACGCCTGCAACAAGCTGGTCGATTGGTTTGAAGATCGCTGGCGTGACCGCTGGTGCATCGACATTTCCAAGGAACTGGCCGACATCATCGATGAAAGCTGGGCGGGTGAACGTCTGGTCCCGCCCTATCACGTCTACCTCAAGATGGCCTATCACCTGGCGCGGGAGGCGCGCGCCGGTCTTTCAGAATTCCGCATCCCCTCGATTTTTGGCGACTCGCTGTTCGACTTCCAGGTCGCCGCCGTCAAGATCGCCGCGCACCACCTGAACAAGCGCGGCGGTGTGCTGATCGGCGACGTGGTCGGCCTGGGCAAATCGATGATGGCCACCGCCCTGGCCAAGGTGTTCGAGGACGATTACCACACCGAAACCCTCATCATCTGCCCCAGGAACCTCGTTTCGATGTGGGAAGACTATGCCCACCGGTATCGCCTGCATGCCAAGGTGCTGCCGTTGTCCAGAGTGCTGACCGAACTCCCGGAGAAAACCCGGCGTTACCGACTGGTGCTCATCGATGAATCGCACAACCTGCGCAACCAGGACGGCAGGCGCTGGAAAGTCATCCGCGACTACATCGAGCACAATGAAAGCCTGACCGTGCTGCTCTCGGCCACACCCTACAACAAAACCTACCTGGACCTTTCCGCGCAACTGGCTTTGTTCCTGAATGAAGACGCCGACATCGGCATTCGTCCAGAAAAACTGCTGGCTGAACTGGGTGGTGAGCACGAATTCATCCGTCGCCACCAGTGCGGCGTGCGTTCGCTGGCCGCATTCGAGAAGAGCGAATTCCCTGATGACTGGCGCGATCTCATGCGCCTGTACATGGTGCGCCGCACGCGCGGCTTTATCATGCAGCACTACGCCCGCGAGGATGATCGCGGTAAATACCTGTTGTTCTCGGATGGGCGCAAGTCCTATTTTCCGAAGCGTCTGCCCAAGAATCTCCGCTTCAGGATCGACGACGCGAACCCGTCCGATCCCTACGCGAGGTTCTACAGCGATCCGGTGGTCAATGCGATCAACGAACTGATCCTGCCGCGCTACGGCTTGGGCAACTACATTGCGCCCAAACCCAAGACGCCACCCACGTCCGACCAAGCCAAGATCATCGAAGGGCTTTCGCGCGCCGGCACGCGCCTGATGGGTTTTTGCCGGACCAATCTCTTCAAGCGGCTGGAAAGCGCCGGCCCGGCGTTCATCCTGTCCATCGAACGCCACATCCTGCGCAACTTTATCGTCTTGCACGCCATCGAGAACGGTTTGGATATCCCGCTGGGCGCGCAAGGGGCCGAACTGCTCGATACCCGCCATTACGACGAAGACCCCGATGGTCTGTTGGCCGACGACAATGGCGATGAAGACGTTACCGACCCGGCTGCCACCAACAGCCTGCGCGCCGAGGCCGACTATCGCGCCCGCGCCGCCAGGGCGTATGAAGCCTACAACGGCCCTTTGAAAAATCGCTTCAAGTGGCTGCCAGGAACGCTGTTCATCAAGGCGCTGGCCAAGGACTTGCTCGTGGATGCGCGGTCCCTGCTTGGGGTGCTCGCCCTGTGTGGCGAATGGAAGGCCGATGTGGACGCCAAGCTGAATGCTTTGGTCGATCTGATCCAGCAACGCCACCCGCAAGACAAAATCCTGGTCTTCACCCAGTTTGCCGATACCGCCCGCTATCTCAACGCCCAGTTGGCCGCGCGCGGCGTCAAGCAGGTGGAGGAAGCCACTGGACAAAGCGCCGACCCGACCTCGCTGGCCTGGCGTTTCTCGCCGGAATCGAATGGCAAACGTCACCTCGTCTCCCCTCTTCCTCTGGGAAAGGAACCGGGGAGGGTTGGGCCACTGGAAGAACTGCGCGTACTGATCAGTACCGATGTGCTTTCCGAGGGCCAGAACCTGCAAGACGCGCACATCATCGTCAATTACGACCTGCCCTGGGCCATCATTCGCCTGATTCAGCGCGCCGGTCGCGTGGACCGCATTGGCCAGCAGTCCGACACCATCCTCTGCTACTCCTTCGTTCCGGCCGATGGGGTGGAGCGGCTCATCAATCTGCGCGCCCGCGTCAAACAGCGCCTGATCGAAAATGCCGAGGTCGTGGGGTCCGATGAGAGCTTTTTCGACGACGATACGGACGAGCAACTCATCCGCGATCTCTACACCGAGAAGAACGGCATCCTTGACGACGACGGCGACACCGAGGTCGATCTCGCCTCCTACGCTTATCAGATTTGGAAGAACGCCACGGATGCCGATCCCACGCTGGCCGCCAGGATCGAAGCCATGCCCAACGTGGTCTACGCCACCAAGGCGCACGAACACCACCCGGCATCGCCCAGAGGCGTATTGGTCTACATGCGCACCGCGCAGGGCAACGATGCGCTCGCGTGGATGGACGAGGCCGGCAAGCCGGTCACCCAGTCCCAGCTCACCATTCTGAAAGCCGCCGCCTGTGCGGCGGACACCCCGGCCCTGCCGCGCACCGAGCATCACCACTCGCTCACGCAACAGGGCCTGGCGCATATCATCGAAGAAGAAAAATCCTTCGGCGGTGCGCTGGGACGGCCCTCCGGCGTGCGCTTCAAGACCTACGAACGTCTCAAACGGTATCGCAACGGCCTAGGTGACAAGCGAGACTTGTTCATCACCGACGCCCATGTGCGCGAGATCGACCGTGCGCTGGAAGAAATTTACCGCTATCCCCTCTGCCAAACCGCCACCGACACCTTGAACCGCCAGATCAAGGCGGGCATTGACGATCACAAGCTGGCCGAATTGGTACTGAACCTGCGTGAGGATGGCCGCCTGTGCGTCATCACCGAGGATGAATACCAACGCGAGCCGAAACTCATCTGTACCTTGGGGCTGGCATGAATATGGGCAAACTACAAATCGAACGCTTGCGCGACTGCCTCCAGTCCTTCGACTTCAAACGCCTGTTTACTGAGGAATTAGGCTGGTCCCACGTCAAGGGCGCCAAGTCGATTCCCGTCACGGTTCAGGAAGACACCTGGCAAGCCAGACCCATTGCGGAGCTTTCCGGCGTTGTCGCTTACACCGTCTTGGGAATGCCGGATCGCCCCGTGCGCTTGGCGATCCACAAGGAAATCTCCCTGCGCTCGCACGAAAACTTGGTCATTTTCGTGGACAGCGACAAAACCACCGCAGCGACCCAAAGCCTTTGGCTGTGGGTGAAACGTGAGGGCAGCAAGCGCTTCCCACGCGAACACTTGTACGTCAAGGGCCAACCTGGCGATCTCTTCATCTCCAAAATTTCCGGAATCGTGGTCGACATCAACGAGCTGGATGAACAGGGGCATTTCCCCCTTGCCCAGCTCGTAGACCGCATGAAGTCCGCGCTGGACGTGGAACGGGTCACCAAGAAGTTTTTCAGGGAATACGATGCCCAACGCCTGGTCTTCGTCGAACTGATCCAGGGCATCCCCGACGAGCGGGATCGCCGCTGGTATGCCTCGGTCCTCATGAACCGGCTCATGTTCGTCTGGTTCCTGCAACGCAAGCACTTTCTCGACGGCGGCAACGCGAACTATCTCGCCGACAAGCTGGCTGTGAGCCAAAGCCGGGGCAAGGACGGTTTTTATAGCGGCTTCCTGCAAGCCCTGTTTTTCGAAGGATTTGCCAAGCCTCCCGAGCAACGTACTAGCGAAGCCAAGCGCCTGATTGGCGACATCCATTACTTGAATGGCGGCCTGTTCATTCCCCACCGTCTGGAACGTGAATACGGCCCGGCCATCCGGGTTCCCGATGCCGCGTTCGCGAACCTGTTCAGCCTGTTCGCCGCCTATTCTTGGAATCTCAACGACACCCCCGGCGGGCTGGACAATGAGATCAACCCCGACGTGCTGGGCTACATCTTCGAGAAATACATCAACCAGAAAGCCTTCGGCGCTTACTACACCCGTCCGGAAATCACCGAATATCTTTGTGAACGCACCATCCACCGGCTCATCCTGGCGCGCATCAACCCATTTCTCACCCCTCTCCCGCTGGGAGAGGGGCCGGGGGTGAGGGAACTAGTCGCCCGCAAATTCAATTCCGTCGCCGACCTGCTGCTCAATCTCGACGCGCCCTTGTGTCGCGAGCTGTTGTTCCGGGTCTTGCCCGACATCAAGTTGCTCGATCCCGCCTGCGGCTCGGGCGCTTTCCTGGTCGCCGCCATGAAGACGCTCATCAACATCTACTCGGCGGTCATCGGGCGCATCAAGTTCCTCAACGACAAGAGCCTCGCCGAAACGCTCAGGAAATGGGAGGCCGAACACAAGAGCCTCGCCTATTTCATCAAACGCACCATCATCACCGACAACCTGTTTGGCGTGGACCTCATGGAAGAGGCAACCGAGATCGCCAAACTGCGCCTCTTCCTCGCGCTGGTGGCCTCGGCCCAGACCGTGGATCAACTGGAACCGCTGCCCAATATCGATTTCAACATCGTTGCCGGCAATTCACTCATCGGGCTGTTGCGAGTCGATGCCCACGAGTTCGATTCCCGGCAGGACGATCTTTTTCGCAAGAGCTATCGGCAGGTTTTGGCCGAGAAGAATCGGAAGATCGAGACCTATCGCCATACGGTTGCTTGGGCGGGGGGAATGGATTTATCCGCGCTCAAGGCCGACATCGAGGAACATAAAGCCCAAGCCCAAGCCACTTTGAACGATTTGTTGCTGGACCAGTGGGATCGGGCGGGCATCAAGTTTGAGGAAGCGACTTGGGACGCGGCCAAGAGCAAGGAGGGCAAACCGAAAAAGCGCAAGCTGAATCCAGACGACATCGAAGCCCAGCACCCTTTCCACTGGGGTTTCGAGTTCGACCAAATCATCCACCAGAGGGGCGGCTTCGACGCCATCATCACTAACCCGCCGTGGGAGATTTTCAAACCCAACGCCAAGGAGTTCTTCCAGGAGCACTCTAACCTGGTCAGCAAGAACAAGATGACCATCAAGGAGTTCGAGAAAGAGCAAGCGAAGTTATTGAGGGAACCGGAAATCCGCACTGCCTGGCTGGAATATCTGTCCCGCTTTCCACACGTGTCCGCCTGGTTTCGCGCCGCGCCGCAATTCAAGAACCAGTCGGCTATCGTGGGCGGCAAGAAGACCGGCAGCGACATCAACCTCTACAAGCTGTTCACCGAACAATGCGTCAACCTGCTGCGCGAGGGCGGCGACTGCGGCATCGTCATTCCCTCTGGCATTTACACCGACCTGGGCGCCAAGGGTCTGCGCGACTTGTTGTTCGACCAGAACAAGGTCACCGGCCTGTTCTGTTTCGAGAACCGCAAGGAGATTTTCGAAGGGGTGGATAGCCGCTTCAAATTCGTCGTACTGACATTCGAGAAGGGCGGCAAAACAGAGAGCTTCCCTGCCGCCTTCATGCGCCACGACGTGGCGGAATTGGCGGGATTCCCCGGCGAAATGGGCTTGCCCTTGTCCGTGGAACTGATTCGGCGGCTTTCGCCGGATTCCCATTCGGTGATGGAGTTCAAGAGCGAGCTGGACATCCACATTGCCGAGAAAATGCTCCAGTTCCCGTTGCTGGGGGAGGAGATCGAAGGGAAATGGAACTTGGGTCTAACCGCCGAATTCCATATGACCAACGACAGCCATTTGTTCAGGACCGAACCTGGCAAGAATCGTCTGCCGTTGTTCGAAGGCAAGATGATCTGGCAGTTTCAGGCGGATTACGAAAAACCGCGTTATTGGGTGGATGAGAAGGAAGGGCGAGCGTCAGTTTTGGGACGGCGCGATGACGAAGGTCAGGCTCTGGACTACCAAACATACCGGCTAGGGTTTCGCGACATTGCGGCAAACACGAATGAGCGCACCATGGTCGCGGCAATGATTCCGCCCACCTTCCATGGCAACAAGCTACCAACCATTAAGGTGTTTGATGAGACCGGGAAACGGATAATCGACAGATCAGATCAGTTATTCATTTGCGCCATCTGGAATAGCTTCATCCTTGACTGGATGCTCCGTCAAAAAGTGACGACCACACTGAATTTCTTTTACCTCTACCAGTTGCCCGTACCCCGCTTTGGGCCGAAGGACACCGGATTCGCTCCCATCGTTAGCCGCGCCGCCCGTCTCACCTGCACTACACCGGAATTCGATACCCTCGCTAAAGAAGTCGGCCTGAAGGCCCATCATGATGGCGTGACCGACCCCGCCGAGCGCGCCCGTCTGCGTGCCGAACTCGACGGGCTGATTGCCCACCTTTATGGCCTGACTGAAACCGAGTTCGCCCATGTGCTGTCCACCTTCCCGCTGGTGCCTGAACCGGTCAAGATCGCCGCGCTCAACGCCTACCGCGACGTGGAAAGGGGGTTGATCCGATGAAGCTTCAAAGTGTCCGTGTCCGTAATTTCAAGGCCATCGTCGACAGCAAAACAGTCAAGCTCGGACCGCTGACCGTGTTCATCGGCCACAACGGCGCGGGCAAATCCAGCCTGATCGAAGCGTTGGAGACCTGGCAGGCCATCGTCCGCGACGGACTGGACTTGGCCATGCAACGCTGGTTTGGCATTGAGCATGCCCGCCACAAGGGCCAGGAAGCCAGAGAACGAGCGGGCGTCATGGTCAATCCCATCCGCTTTGAGCTGGCGCTCGGCGACAGTCCCCGCAAGGCGTGCCGCATCGAACTGGAAGCCAATAACGACCCGGCGGCCAACCGGATGTTTATCGCCAGTGAGCGCATTTCAGCGCCTGAAAGAGGGTTGATTGTCCGCGACCCGGTTAAAGCGTATGACTTCGGGTACTCCATCCTTCCCTCATCAATGGAGTATTACGCCAAGGAAGTCCAACACATACACAACTGGCAATTCCTCATGCTGGCCCCCGAACGGATGGGTTTGCCCATCCCCCAGCAACGCACCGGTGGCGGCGTGCGCTTGGCGCGGGATGGTTCCAACATCGCCGACTTCCTGCTCGACCTGCGTCGGCAGGATCAGAACGCCTTCGACGGCATCGTCGAAACCTTATCCTTTGTGTTGCCCTATGCCAAGGACATCCAGCCCTCCCTGACCTCTTCCGAGATCGAGCGCAAGGCTTGGCTGCAATTGACCGAGGCCGACTTCAAGGTGCCGGGCTGGATGCTCTCCACCGGCACGCTGCGCCTGCTGGCCTTGCTGGCCCTGCTGCGCCACCCCAAGCCACCGCCCCTGATCGTGGTGGAAGAGATCGAGAACGGTCTGGACCCGCGCAGCATTCATCTGATTGTGGAAGAAATCCGCAACGCGGTGCTGGATGGCACGACCCAGGTGGTGCTCACCACCCACTCGCCCTATTTACTCGATCTGCTGACCCTGGATCACTTGGTGTTGGTGGAACGCGATGGCAAGGGGCAACCGGTATTCCACCGTCCCGCTGACGACAACTCGCTGGCGAAATGGGCAGAGGACTTCGCCCCCGGCAAGCTCTACACCATGGGTGGCCTAACAGGGAGCCGGCCATGAAAATCGGCTTCATCTTCGAATGCGGACCAGATGGGGCGGACAAGCAAGTTTGCGAATTTCTCGCCCGCGAGATTCGCCCGGACATCACGCCCCTATCCCGCACCCTGGACAACAAACCCAGATTGCTTCAGGACTGCGGCCTGGTGACCGCCAAGCTGCTGAAAGAGGGGTGCGAGCGTGTTCTGATTATCTGGGATTTACGCCCGGCGTGGCCCGGCAAGACAGCCTGCCGCAAGGTCGAACGGGATGCGGTGCTTGCCTCGCTGACTAAAGCTGGCGTCGCCGACAAACCGGTTTTTCTGGTATGTGTCGAGCAGGAACTGGAAGGTTGGCTGCTGGCCGACGAACAGAAGATTTCGGTCTGTCTTTCAACCGATGCCCATCCCTATCGCGTGCCGCGAGTCGGCAAGCCGGACCGGGTAGCCAATCCAAAATCGGTCATGATGAATCACTTCAAGACCGCGCGCGGCTGGCGGTATGAAGATCGAACTCACGCCATCAAGGTGTTGCGGGCCGCACCGACAAACTTGTCGCGGCTGCGTCGCTCGCCGACATTTTCTCGTTTCGAATCGAAGTTGATCGCGGCATTGCCGTAGCCTGAAAGATAGATGGTCTACATCTCCCCACCACACCACCGCGCCCAGCACGTCGGGCCTGAACTCGCCGCCCAAATCGTCGACGCTGGCGGGACGGCGCTGCTGGCGGAACCGCTGCTTGGTCTCATCGCCTCCCGCGAATGCCCCGGCCACGTCCTGCTCGAAACCCTCGACCGCGTGCCCGAATGGGTCACGGCCGGGCGCGTGATTGTCAGCGGCTTTCACTCGCCGCTGGAACAGCAGGTGCTGCGCTCGGCGCTGCGGCGCAAGGGGCGCGTGGTCAAGGTGCTGGCGCGGGGGATGACCGACTACCGCCCGACGGCGGAAGAGCGCGAACCGCTGGCGGCCGGCCGGATGCTGGTCGTCACCGCCTGTCCGCCGGAAGTGCGCCGCACCACCCGCGAAACGGCGCTCGCGCGCAACCGATTGATATTGGCGCTGGCGACGGAGGTTGTTGCATCCTACGTCTCTTCCAACAGCCCGCTTGCCGGGTTGCTGATCGAGAGACGTGGATTCGAAGTCATTTAGGGCCTATACGAAAATTAGCTTCATGAATAAAAACCCTCACCCCCAACCGGCTTCGCCCCCCTCGCTTCGCTCTCCCCAAAGGGCGAGGGGAGTTTTCGTATAGGCTCTCAGCCTCTCCATGATGATCAAGGCAATTACCTTCGACCTGGACGATACGCTCTGGGAAGTCTGGCCGGTGGTCGAGCGGGCCGAGCGGTTGTTGCACGACTGGCTGGCGGCGCGCTATCCGCGCATCCCGGAGCGATTCACGCCGCTGGAACTGCGCGAGCTGGCGGGCGAGGTCCGCGCCGCCCGCCCGGAAATCGCCCACGACCGGACTGCGTTGCGCAAGGAAGCGCTGAATCTGGCCGCGACGCGGACCGGTTATCGGGAATTCGACGTCGAAAGCGCGTTCGCGGTGTTCTTCGTGGCCCGCAACGCGGTGGAGCCCTTCGCCGAGGTGCGCCCCACGCTGGAGCGGCTGGCCCGGCGCTACACCCTGGGGTCGCTCTCCAACGGCAACGCCGATCTGCGGCTGATCGGGCTGGACGATATGTTCCACCTGTCGCTCAACGCCATCGATGTCGGCGCGGCCAAGCCGGAACCGCCGATGTTCGAGGAAGTTTGCCGCTTGCTGCGGCTGCGGCCCCACCAGATCGCTCATGTCGGCGACGATCCGGAACACGACGTGGAGGGTGGCCGAAACGCCGGATTTCGCACCGTGTGGGTGAATCGCGCCGGTCGAAGCTGGCCGGGCGGCCCACGGGCGGATGCGGAAATCGGCGATCTGAGGGAACTGGAGGCGGTGCTGGCGGCCTGGGAAACCGGCTTTGCCTGAGCACTCGTCACCCACCCTCTCTCGCAAGATGGGCGAGAGGGGAAAGCGTGGATCGTTTTTTAATTGGCCGGATCGTCGAAAACCCGGCGAAAATGCTCCTTGACGTCACCTACCACGGAATCGGCTGGCCGTCGCGGAAGAAGCCCCCAGTCGGCCCGTCGTCGGGCAGGGTGGCGGCCCAAACGATGCCGGCCGCGCCCTGCTCCACCGTTTTCTCGGCCTGGGGGCCGCCCATGTCGGTGCGCACCCAGCCGGGGCAAACCGAATTGACCAGGATGTTGTAGCCCCGGGTCTCCGCCGCCAGGATGCGGGTCAGGGCGTTCAGGGCGGTCTTGGAAATCCGGTAGGCGGGCGACTTGCCTTCCATGTCGCTCAACTGACCCATGCCGCTGGAGACGTTGACGATGCGGCCGTAGTGCTGTTGCTTCATCAACGGCGTCAGTTCCTGCGCCAGTAACAACGGGCCGTACAGATTGGTCTTCAAGGTTGCCGTCAACGTTTCCAGGCTGGCGGTGAACACGCTGGCGCTGCCGGCTTCCTCGGAGCCGTGACTGTCCAGGTAGACCCCGGCGTTATTGACCAGGATGTCCACCCGGCCGTAGCGGCTGTGGATGAACCCACCCAGATCGGCGACGCTGCTTTCCAAGGTGACGTCCAGCGCGTGGAACGCGACGTCCAGGCCCTCCGTCAACAGCTTTTCCAGGGCCATTTCACCCTTGCCGGCATTGCGGCTGGTGAGGATCACGCGGATGTCCCGCTTGGCCAGTTGCCGGGCCGTTTCCAGACCCAGACCGCGATTGGCCCCCGTGACGACCGCCACCGGCCTATTGTTCTTACCATTCAACATCGTCTTGTCCCCCTCCGGCCACTGGTTCCGCCATCGAACCAGTCCCGATGACTGACTGTTGTCGTGTGTTGTTTTATTCACACGGGTTTGTTGTAAATATTAACAGCATCCGGGCGTCAGTAAAAACAAAAACCTACTATGTAAAGATCGCCGAAGTTGCGGTAAACCTGGGCGATGGGATCGAACGCTGGCGGGTTCCAGGCCGGACATGGCGCGGATCGGTATTACAAATCGTTACAAAACCCCATGCCTGGCAAAATCCCGGTTACACGCGCGGTGTCCAATAACCGCCGAAGCAACCACAATCCGAGGAATCGACGATGAAGACGTTACGCAAGAACTTGCTGGTCGCCGCCACGGTCGCGGGTCTGGGATTGACCACCATCGCGCTCGCCGGCCCCTGGGGCGGTCACGGCTCGATGGGCGGCGGCATGGAAGATTGTCCGATGATGGGCGGCGGTCCGAAGGGACACGGTTGGAGGGGGGGCGACTCCGGACGCCGGATGGAGATGATGCAACAGTTCCATGCCGAACGAATGGAGTTACTGGAAGCGCGGCTCAAGCTGAAGCCCGAGCAGCGGAATGCCTGGAAGACCTTCCTCGCCGCCCAGGACGCCCATCATGCCGAAATGCTGAAGATCCGACAGGAAATGCGCGACAAGGAGACGACCGCCATGGCCCATTTCGCCGAGCGAATCCAGGGCATGGAGCAACGGCTGGCCAGCATGAAGACCATGGCCAAGGCGGCGGGCGATCTCTACGCCACGCTCGATCCGGAGCAGAAACAGGCCATGGATAAGTTCTTCACCGACGGACCGATGCGCCGGATGATGCGCGGCCCGGAGGGGGCTCCGGCCCAGCCCGCGCAATAACCCACCCCTTGGCGATCGGCGGGGGCGACGCTCGACAGGGCGTCGCCCCTGTGTTTTCGTGGCGCACGGTTTTCCCTCGTTCTTGCCCCCGGACGGAGCGAATCTGTTCTAAATAAACCCGTAAATTTGTTATGTTATCCCGACAACGGCATAACCAACGAAGGGAAGGGCAATGCTGGAAGAACAGATTCGGAAAATCATCGAATTGCGCCACGACGCGCCTTACGCGATTCTGGGACCTCATTATGTTGAAGGGGAGCGGGCGCTGATCGTCCGCGCCTTCCTGCCGTGGGCCGAACGCGCCTACGTCCTGCCAGCCGATGGCGCCGGCAAACGCGAGATGCAGCGATTGCGGCCGGATGGCGTGTTCACCGCCCGCTTTCCCGGCGTGAGGGAGTTGGAGTACCGACTGGTTGCCGTCGATGCCGGCGGCCAGTCCCTCACCTTCCGCGACCCCTACGCCATTCACGAGCCGTCCTTCAGCGCCGCCGACGGGCAGGCATTGCGGCGGGGAACACTGGAAACCCTGTTCACCAAGCTGGGCGCGCACCTGCGCATGAAGGACGGCGTCGTCGGCATCAACTTCACGCTCTGGGCGCCCTGCGCCAGTCGGGTCAGCGTGGTTGGAACCTTCAACCAGTGGGATGGCCGCCGCCATCCAATGGAACGGCACGAGTCCGGAGTCTGGGAATTGTTCATCCCCGATCTGGGCTTGGGCGAGCTGTACAAATACGAGATTCGCAACGCGGAAGGGGCGGTGTTTCTCAAGTCCGACCCGCTGGCGTTCCAGACCGAGGCCTATCCCAAGACCGCCGCCTTCACCTGCGATATTCAACGCCGCCACGACTGGGGCGACGGTCCCTGGATGGCGCGCGCCATGGAAACGCCCGGCTGGGAATTGCCGGTCGCCCTGCACCGGGTCACCTTCGACGAGGCCGCCGAGCCGGGTCCGGAGCGGGTCGCCGGTTACGGCCAGTTGCGGGACCGGGTCCTGCCGCATCTGCTGGAGCGAAAGTTCACCCACGTCGAACTGGCGTTTTGGGCCGCTGGCGAAACCGTGGCGAGTTACTACGCCCCCAACCCGCGTTATGGCCGGCCCGAGGAGCTGATGGCGTTCATCGATGCCTGCCACCGACGCGACATCGGCGTCGTGCTCGACTGGATTCCGCCGTGGATTCCGCGCGAGGGCCAGGAGCTGAGCTGGTTCGACGGCGCGCGGATTTACGACCGCGACGTCCCAAACGAGCCGGGGATGCTGACCTTCGATCTGGAACGGCCGGAAGTCGGCAATTTTCTGGTGGCCAACGCCCTGTTCTGGCGGCAGGTCTACCATGTGGACGCGCTGCGGACCGATGCCCGCACCTATGCTGCTCGCTTGGGGATGGCGGGGACGGCGGCGGGTTTGCGGTTCCTGATCCGGGAGCATGCAGCCAGACCCACGTTGACGGCGGAACAAAGCAACGCGCTGGTTCAGGGGCGCCATGCCGATCCGCATGGCCTGCTGGGACCGCATCCGTTGGCGTGGGAGCCGGGGTTGAGCGTGGCGCGCGCTCTGCTGCCGGACGCGGAAGGCCCCTGTCTGCTGCCCGAGGACCGGCCCAACCTGTTGTATCCATTGCAGCCTTTGTACGAAGGAGGGCTGTTCGAAACCATCGTCGTCGCCGACGCGAATACGCTGCGTTACCGGTTGGGCGCGATCGAGCATGGCCAACATCACGTTTTCGCCGATCCCTATGCGTTCAAATTCTCGAATCTCGGTGATCAGGATTGCTACCTGTTCGCCGAGGGCAATCATTACCGGATCTTCGAAAAACTGGGCGCGCACGCTGGCCAGGTCGCCGGGGTCGCCGGGGTCAACTTCGCGGTCTGGGCGCCGAACGCCCAGCGGATCAGCGTGGTCGGCCGGTTCAACCACTGGGATGGTCGTCGTCACCCGATGCGGCTGCGGCCGGGCTCGGGGATTTGGGAGCTGTTCGTGCCCGGCCTGGGCGAAGGGGAACTTTACAAGTTCGAGATTCTGCCCCGCACCGGTCCCGTGTTTCTGAAGACCGATCCCTACGCTTTTCATACCGAGGCGCCGCCGGGCACCGCCAGCGTGGTCTACGATCCAGTCGGCAAGCATGTCTGGCGCGATGGCGACTGGATGGAGCGGCGGGCGCGGAGCAACGTCTGGGAACGGCCGGTGGCCATTTACGAAGTCCACGCCGGTTCCTGGCGCCGCAAGCCGGACGGCGGCTTTCTGTCCTATCGCGAACTGGCCGACCAGTTGATTCCCTACGTGCTGGAAATGGGATTCACCCACATCGAATTCCTGCCGCTGGCCGAGCATCCCTACGGGCCATCCTGGGGCTATCAGATTTCCAGCTTCTACGCCCCGACCGCCCGCTATGGCCGCCCGGACGATTTGATGGAATTGATCGATCGCTGCCATCAAAACAACATTGGAGTCATTCTCGACTGGGTGCCGGCGCATTTTCCCAAGGACGCCCACGCCATGGCCTGGTTCGACGGCACCTGCCTGTACGAACACGCCGATCCGCGCCAGGGCGAGCATCCGGACTGGGGGACCCTGATCTTCAACTACGGCCGCCACGAGATCGAGAATTTTCTCATCGCCAATGCGCTGTACTGGTTGGAGAAGTTTCACTTCGACGGCCTGCGGGTGGACGCGGTGGCCTCGATGCTGTACCTGGATTATTCCAAGAAGGACTGGATTCCCAACAAGTACGGCGGCAACGAGAATCTTGAGGCCATCGAGTTTCTTCGCCACACCAACGCCGTGGTGCATGACCAGTTTCCCGGCGTGATGATGATCGCCGAGGAATCCACCGCCTGGCCGAACGTGTCGCGACCCACCGACATCGGCGGGCTGGGGTTCGGGTTCAAGTGGAACATGGGTTGGATGCACGACGTGCTGTTCTACATGGCGCAGGCGCCGGTTCATCGCCGCCACCATCACGACAAGCTGACCTTCGGCATCGTCTACGCCTTCAGCGAGAACTTCATCCTGTCGCTGTCGCACGATGAAGTGGTGCATTTGAAGAAATCACTGCTCGGCAAGATGCCGGGCGCCGAGCGGCAACAACTCGCCAACCTGCGGCTGCTGTACACCTTCATGTACGCTCATCCCGGCAAGAAACTGCTGTTCATGGGCGGGGAATTCGGTCAGCCCGGCGAATGGAACCACGACGCCGGGCTGGAGTGGGAATTGCCGCGCGGCAAGCCCCCGCATCGGGGATTGCAACGGTTCGTGGCCGATCTCAACGCGCTGTACGTCCGGGAATCGGCGCTGCACCAGGTGGATTTTCGTGGCGCCGGCTTCGAATGGCTGGACGCGAACGCCGCCGAAACCAACGTCATCGCCTTCGCGCGCAAGGCCCGCGACCCGCGCGAGGCGGTGGTGGTGGTGTTGAATTTTTCCGACCAGTCCTACCCGCGATACCGCATCGGCGTGCCGTATCCGGTCGCGTATCGCGAGTTGTTGAACAGCGATGCCCGCGAGTACGGCGGTTCCGGCGGGACGCTGCTCGACCGGCGGGTGGCGGCCGAGGAAGTTTCCAGCCATGGCTTCGCCTTCTCCATCGTCCTCGATTTGCCGCCGTTGAGCGCGATGGTGCTGAAACCGGCGCCGCCGAAGCTGGAATGAGGAGCGACCCAGGTGGTTCGGGATGAATCACACTGCTTTCACCACGAGACTGTCGCGCTGTTCAGGACTACAGTTTCTGGGTCTTGATCGCGATTGTCCGTGGCTTGGGAGAAGGGGTCATGTTTCATTCATTGAGAAAACCCGACGTTCTGGTGACTACCCTGGCCGCCGCCGGGATTCTGATGGTGACCATGGGCGTGCGTCAGTCGCTCGGCCTGTTCGTCAACCCCTTGATGCTGTCGACCGGGCTGGGAATCACCACGATCAGTTTTGCCCTCGCCGTCGGTCAATTCGCCTGGGGAGCGGTTCAACCGATTACCGGTGGTCTCGCCGACCGTTTCGGTCCGCGCGCGGTCTTGATCGGCGGCCTGGTGACGATGGCTCTCGGCAGCGCGATAACCCCGTTCATGACCTCGGGATTCGGCCTGGTCGTCTCGCTCGGTCTGCTGTCGGCCATGGGCTCGGGGGCGGGGAGTTTTTCCGTCCTGATCGGGGCCGCCGCCCGGCGCTTGCCGGCCGTGGCGCACGGTTCGGCGGCGGGAGTCATCAACGCCGGCGGCTCGTTTGGCCAGTTCGTGTTTGCGCCGATCCTGCAAAAGCTGATTCAGGCCATCGGCTGGATGGGGACGATGTGGACGATGGCGCTGGTGACGTTGGCGGCGTTGCCGCTGGTCGGTGCATTGACCAAGCAGGCGGAAGCGCCGGTCAAACATGTCGGGGATGATAAGGGAGTGCTGAAGGCTGTCGGCGACTCCTTGCGCAATCCCAGCTATCTGCTTCTCCACGCGGGCTTTTTCACTTGCGGCTTCCATATCGCCTTTCTGGTGACCCATCTACCGGGCGAAGTGGTTCTGTGCGGCCTGCCGCCCACCGTCGCCAGTTGGTCGCTCGCCATCATCGGGCTCGCCAACATTTTCGGAAGTCTGTACGCCGGTTCGTGCGTCGCCCGGTATCGCAGCAAATACGTCCTGGCGGTCATGTACGGCTCGCGCGCCCTGCTGATCGCCGGGTACTTGCTGATGCCAAGGACGCCGCTCACCTATTATCTGTTCGCGGCGGGTCTGGGCTTCACCTGGCTGGCGACGGTGCCGCCGACCGCCGCCATCGTCGGCAAGCTGTTCGGAGTCCGTTATCTGGCGACTCTGTTCGGCATGACCTTGCTCTCGCACCAGCTTGGCGGTTTCTTTGGCGCCTATCTGGGTGGGTTGGCCATCACCCGGTTCGGCGACTATGGCTGGATGTGGTACGCCGACATGACCCTGGCCGCGCTGGCCGCGGTGGTGAACTTGCCGATCCGGGAGGCGCCGGTCGCCAGGCCGGCGGCGGCGTGACGGGATGGTCAAGTAGAGGACGCTGTCGTCACCGACGAGGCAACGGCTCGCAAGATCGCGCTGTTTCGCTGCGCGCAGATGAT
The DNA here is from genome assembly GCA_029624765.1 of Candidatus Contendibacter sp. Classification (GTDB taxonomy): domain Bacteria; phylum Pseudomonadota; class Gammaproteobacteria; order Competibacterales; family Competibacteraceae; genus Contendibacter. The sequence continues at coordinate 94,879 of JARSSO010000059.1, forward strand.
CTGGTGGAGGAAAAGCCTGGGATGATCGCGTCCCGCTCGACCGGCGCGCGGCGCTACTGCCGGGGACCGTCGGCGATGTCCACCAGCGTATCGCCATGGAAGGTGAGGATTTTCAGAAAAGTGCCGCGCCCCAGGTTGTATTCCCACTTGTAGACGGGAATGACCCGGCGGGACTCGACCTCATAGGTGGGCGGGCTGGGATAGGGATTGGGCGAGATCGGGGTGACCATCATGGCGCCGTTGTTCTGGCGCACTACCTGCTCGATAAAACCGTCCTGCCGGGCGCTTTGCGGCTCGCCGCAAACTTCCAGCACCCGCGACTGGGAATCGCCGGTATTCACCAGATAACCATCGCAGCGGATGCTGTCCGCGCTGGCCGGCGCCGATGGGATCAGGAACAGAAGCAGAAGCAGGAACCGTCGCATGAAGTCGTCTCCCAGGATTGTCACTGGTTTCGAGTGTAGATCAAGCAGGGGGTGGGTGGCCAACAATCCCGTGCCGAACGCCGGATTGTTTACTATCATGCCTGTCAAGAACCAATAACCACGCGTTCCCGGCCGGGCCGCCGGGCCGCCGCTTAGCCGCCGTGAGACCATCTTCGATGGTCAGACTTTTTCCAATGGATGAATTCTTCGTCACCGCCTTCACCACGCTGGGGCTGGTCGCCCTCGCCGAACTGGGCGACAAGACCCAACTGGTTTGCATGACGCTGGCCGCTCGTCATCCACCAATGCCGGTGCTGAGCGGCGCGGTGCTGGCATTCGCGTTGTTGAATCTCCTTGCGGTCCTGTTCGGCGCTTCCGTCGCCGCCTGGCTGCCCGAATGGTTGACGGCCATGGTCGTGGCGGTCCTGTTCGCGGCGTTTGGCGTCAAGGCCCTGCGCGACGCGGGCGCGGAAACGGTCGAGGTCGAGGAGAAAAGCGGCCGGAGCGTGCTGTTATCCACCTTCGTGCTGATCTTCCTGGCGGAACTGGGCGACAAGACCCAACTGGCCGTGGCGGGCCTGGCCAGCACCCAGGCCGCGTCGCCGGTCTGGGTCGGCGGCACGCTGGGCCTGGCGGCGGTCTCGGCGCTGGGCGTGCTGGCCGGTCGCACCGTGTTACAACGGTTGCCGCTGCCCCTGTTGCACCGGATCAGCGGTGTGCTGTTCCTGCTGCTGGCGGTGCTGGCCGGCGGGCGGGCCATCGCCGTGCTGGCCGATTGAGCGGCGGACCGCGCGCATGGTTCAACCCGGGTCAGCCTCTCCCCGCCCTTCCGACGCCTCCTTGATCGGCGTGGCGAGCGGATTGGGCTGTTTTGGTCTCTGGGGGGCCTTCCCCATCTATTTCAAGCTGCTTGGCCATGTCCCGGCCCTGGAGGTGCTGGCGCATCGCGTGCTGTGGTCCGCCGCGCTGCTGCTGGGGCTGATCCTGGCGCAAGGGCAATGGTCGGCCTTGCGGGCCGAATTTCGCGACCCGCGCCGCCTGGGCTTTTATCTGATGACGGCTCTGCTGATTTCCGGCAACTGGCTGCTGTACATCTGGGCGGTGCAGCACGGGCGGATTCTGGAAGCCAGCCTCAGCTATTACATCAATCCCCTGGTCAATGTCCTGCTGGGCGTGTGGTTCCTGCGCGAGCGACTGAATCCGCGCCAATGGATCGCGGTCGCTCTCGCCGCCGTCGGCGTGCTGGTCCTGGTGGTCGGCCAAGGGGTATTGCCCTGGATTTCCCTGACCCTGGCGTTCAGCTTTGGCGGTTATGGGCTGCTGCGCAAGAAGGCGGGACACGCCGCGACCCTGGGCTTGTGCGTGGAAACCGTGCTGCTCGCTCCCCTGGCCCTGCTGTTCCTGGCGAACCTGGCGCTGCGCGGCGCCGGCGCGCTCGGCGCCGTGAACGGACAAACCGATCTGTTGCTGCTGGCCGCCGGCCCGGTCACCGTCGCGCCTCTGCTGCTGTTTCTTCAGGCCACCCGGCTGTTGCGTCTGTCCACCGTCGGCTTGATTCAATACCTGACCCCGACCCTGCAATTCCTGCTGGCAGTCGCGCTCTACCGCGAACCGTTCACTCCCATTCATCTGGCCGCGTTCGGCTGTATCTGGCTGGCGCTGGCCCTCTACAGCGCCGACGCCTGGTTCGGTCATCGGCCACAACCCGCCTGGGCCACGACCTCGCGACGTGGAATTTCGTCATGAAAGCGCCGGCCGGTTCGATCCGGTTTCGCATCCTCGGGATGTTGATCCTGGCGATCACCCTGTTCGCGGTCGGAGTGTTGGTCCTGGAACCGGCCAAACCGGGGTGGATCATTCTGTATGACGTGCTGTTGCTGGCCGGCCTGGCGGTCGCGCTGCTGCATGGGGTGAGCAGGCCGCTGGACCGTCTGATCCACAGCCTGCGCACCGGCGATCCCGCCCTGCTGGATTCCCTGGCGAACCAGGACACCGAATTTGGTCAACTGGCCCGGCTGGTTCAAGATTTTTTCCAGCAACAACGCCAACTGGCGGCGGAAATTCAGGAGCGACGCCAGGCGGAACAGACGTTGCGCATCTTTTCCCGCGCCATCGAGCAGAGCGCCAACACGGTCGTCATCACCGACCGCGCCGGCGCCATCGAGTACGTCAATCCGAAGTTCGTGGAAGCCACCGGCTATTCCCGCGCCGAGGCCATCGGTGCCAATCCGCGCATCCTCAAGTCGGGCAAAACCACGCCCGAACAATACGCGCGGCTGTGGCAAACCATCAGCGGCGGCGGCGAATGGCGGGGCGAGTTTCACAACCGGCGCAAGGATGGCGCCCTGTATTGGGAGATGGCCTCGATTGCCCCGGTCCGCGACGAAACCGGCGCCATCACCCACTTCGTCGCGGTCAAGGAAGACATCACCCGGCGCAAGAAGGCCGAAGCGGCGCTGCGCGCGAGCGAACTGAAATACCGCAACGTGTTCGCCACCGTCGGCGACGCGCTTTTGATGCTGGACAACCGCGATGGGCGCATCCTCGACGCCAACCCGGCGGCTTGCCGGCTGTACGGCTACAGCCGGAGCGAATTGCTGGCGTTGCGAGATAGCGATCTGGCCGCCGGGAACGGCGCCAGCGGCGAAATGCCGCGCACGGTGTCGAAACGGTTCACCGACTATCCGCAGCGTCGCAAGGACGGCACGGTTTTCCCGGCCGATCTGTGGGTACGGCATTTTACCTACAAGGGTTACGAGATCACGGTCGCGGCCATCCGCGACATGACGCCGCTCAAGCAGGCGGAACAGAAGATCGTGCGGCTGAGCCATTGCTACGTGGCGCTCGGCCGCACCAGCGCCGCCATCATGCGCTGCGCCGATCCCCAGGAACTGTTTCGGCAAATCTGCCGAATCGTGGCCGATTTGGATCAGATTCGGATTGTCGTGATCGAGTTCGTCGAACCGACCACCGGCGCGTTCCAGCGGGCGGCCCAGGCCAGCGCGACGTCCGGCCGCTTGCACGCTCCCGCCAGCGCCCCCCTGTCCGGCAACTCCAGCTTGCCTGAAGGCTGGGGCCCCATCGGCATCGCGTTTCGTCAGGGCGCTCCCGCGGTTTGCAACGATTTTCCAGCCGATCCCAGTCTCCAGATCTGGCGGCCCACCGCCGAGGCGCTGGCAATTCAAGCCGGCGCGGCGTTTCCGTTGCGCCGGAACAATCAGGTAGTCGGCTGCCTGAGCGCCTATGCGGCCGAGCGGGATTTCTTCAACGCGGATCTGATCGATTTGCTGACCCAACTGGCCGGCGAGGTTTCCTTCGCCCTGGACCTGTTCGAGCGCGAGAACCAGCGCAAGCGCGCCGAGGAGCGCATCCATCATTTGGCGACCCACGACGCGCTCACCGGCTTGCCCAACCGCACCCTGTTGCTCGATCGCCTGGCCCAGGCGCTGCACGCCGCTCAGCGCAAAAAGAATTACGTCGGCGTCCTGTTTCTGGACCTCGACCACTTCAAGACCATCAACGACTCGCAGGGCCACGGCGTCGGCGACCAATTGCTGCAAGCGATCAGTCAGCGATTGCGCGACGTCGTCCGGCGGGAGGATACCCTGGCTCGCCAGGGTGGCGACGAATTTATCCTGGTGCTGGCCGATCTTTCCGAACCCGCCGCCGCCGGCTGGGTCGCCGAGCATCTGTTGCAGGCGTTGCGCGCCCCGTTCGTGCTGGACCACCAGGCGCTGCATGTCGCCGCCAGCATCGGCATCAGCATTTATCCGCTGGACGCGACCGACCCGCCGACGCTGATCCGCTTCGCTGACAGCGCGATGTATCAGGCCAAGGCGGACGGCCGCGCCCACTACGCCTTCTTCACCGCCGAACTCAACGTCCGCGTGTCGGAGTTGTTCACGCTCAGCAACGAATTACGCCAAGCGTTGGAGCGCGACGAATTCGTGCTGCATTATCAACCCCAAATCGATCTGGCGACCGGCCGGCCGGTGGGAGTGGAAGCCCTGATCCGCTGGCAACATCCCCGGCGCGGGCTGATTCCGCCCGGCCGCTTCATTCCGGTCGCCGAGGAAACCGGGTTGATCGATCCGATCGGGGAATGGACCCTGCGCGCCGCGTGCGCCCAGGGGCGCCTCTGGCGGGACGCCGGTCTACCGCCGCTGTCGGTCGCCGTCAATCTGTCCGCCAGGCAATGGTTGCAGCCCCACCTGGAAAATCAGGTCATCGACGCGCTTCAATCGGCCGGTCTGGAACCGCGCTGGCTGGAGCTGGAAATCACCGAGAACCTGCTGATGCGGGATACCGACAAGATGATCGAGACCATGCGCCGGCTTCGCGCCGGCGGCGTGCAATTCGCCGTGGACGATTTCGGCGTCGGCTATTCCAGTCTGCGCTATCTCAAGCGATTCCCGGTCAGCCGGATCAAGATCGATCAGTCCTTCGTGCGCGACATCCCCGGCGATCCCGACGATGCCGCCATCGCCACCGCCATCATTCGGATGGGCAAGAGCTTGCGATTGACCGTGGTGGCCGAGGGGGTGGAAAACCCCGAGCAATTGCGGTTTTTGGGCGAGCAGGGTTGCGACGTGGCCCAAGGCTATCACTTCAGCAAACCGTTGTCCGCCCCGGAGTGCGCGGAATACCTCGCCCAACTTTGGCGCCGACCCGCCGAGTCACCCGGCCGCAATCACGGCGATCCGGGTTGATCCAGTTCCGGCGCCGCCGACTTCGACTCCGGCTCCGGCTCCGATTCCGGTTCCGGCTCCGACTCCGGCTTCAAAGCGACCGGCGTGGACCCATCCCCGTTTCCCAGCAGAGCCGTCGCCTGTTCCACCCAGGACTTGATCAGTTCGGCCGCCGGGCGATCCTCGCACAAATGGCAGCCCTGGCCGGCCCACAGCGCCATGAAATCGGTCAAGCCCCGTTCGGCGGCTGCCTGGCGCAAATCCTGGGTCAGCAACAGTTGCAAGGGGAAGCTGGGCAGTTCGGCTTCGTGGGCGCGCAGTTCGTCGACCAGCCGGTTGCGCAACACCCGGCCGTGGCGACCGGTGAACACGCGGCTCAAGGTGGTGGAAATCTCGCTGCCCTGACGCAGCAACGCCTGGTAGGCGGGGTGAGCGCCGCTTTCCGGGCAGGCCAGAAAGGCGGTGCCCATTTGTACGCCGGCCGCGCCCAGCACCCGCAGGGCGGCGATGCCGCGCCCGTCCATGACGCCGCCGGCGGCGACGATGGGAACCGCGACGTGTTTGGCCAGCAACGGCACCAGGGTGAGGATGCCGACCAGGCCCTGTTCGGGGTGGCCGACGAAGGTGCCGCGATGACCTCCGGCCTCGGCGCCCTGGGCGATGATGAAATCCACGTTGCTTTCCTCCAGCACGATGGCTTCCAGCAGGTGGGTGGCGGTGCCCAGGGTGACGATTCCGGCATCCCGCAGCATGTCCAGATACACGTTGTCGGGTGCTCCGAAGATGAAGCTCAGGGCCGGCACGCGCTCTTGCAGCAGGATATCCAGTTGTTCCTCGAATTCCGGCGGGGTTGGCGGCGCGGGAGGGTCCAGCGGCAGTCCCAGTTCAGCGCGGTAGGGCGCCAACAGCTCCTGAACATGGGCAATCCGGGCGGGATCAGCCTTGGGTGGAGCAGTGACGGCCAGGTTGACGACGAACGGCCGGTCGGTGAGGGCGCGCACTTCGGCGATGGCCCGCCGCAGTGCTTCGGGGTGCAGATAACCGCCGGCCAGGGAGCCCAGCCCGCCGGCGTTCGACACCGCCGCCACCAGGCGTGTCGTACCCGGCCCGCCGGCCATGGGGGCTTGGATGATGGGGTAGCGGATGCCGAATCGCTCGGTCAGTACGGTGTGAGTCCAGTTCATGATGACGCTGCTCGCGGCTGGGAGTTGGCGGGACGGCGCGACCGCCTGGGATCAACTGGGCGGAGCAACGGCGAGGAGCGCATTGTTCCATCGGCGGGCAACGATTACCCTATCCGTCGGCGATCCAGTGCCGTTCTTTCGCCTTACCCTACCCAGAGCTTGATTATGACAAAAAATATCCCACTGAACGAACGCATCATTTTCGCGCTTGATGTCGATTCGCCAGACGAGGCCGCGCGTTGGCTGGACCGGCTGGGCGAGCAGGTGAATTTTTACAAGGTCGGCCTGCAACTGTTTCTGGCCGGCGGATTCCCGGTCATCGAGACGATTTTGGCGCGCGGCCACAAGGTCATGGTCGATTTGAAATTTTTCGACATTCCGGAGACCGTGGCGCTGGCGGTTCGCGCCCTGAAGCATCGGGGCGCGACCTTCATCACCGTTCACGGCAACGACCCGATCCTGCGGGCCGCCGTGCAGGAGCGGGGCGACGCCCGGATTCTGGCCGTCACCGTGCTGACCAGTTTCGACGAGTCCGACATGCGCGAGATGGGCTTGACCGGCACCATCGAACAACTGGTCTACCATCGCGCCCGAAAAGCTCTCGATCTCGGCTGCGACGGGGTGGTTTCCTCGGGGTTGGAAGTGCCCCGGCTACGCGATGGGTTGGGCGAAAAGCTCTTGATCGTGACCCCCGGCATCCGGCCTGGCGCCAACGATGTCGTTCAGAGCGACGATCAGAAGCGCATCGCGTCGGCGTATGCCGCCATTCGCAACGGCGCCGATCATGTGGTGGTGGGCCGCCCGATTCGCGATGCCAGGGACCCGGTTGCGGTGGTCAAGGCCATGCGGGACGAGATTACCGCCGCGCTTTCCTGAACTTTTCTTCAGCCACTCCGCCGGAGGCGATAGCCGCAATGAAGCCGTCAGCCATCGACGTTGCCCCTTCCAACGAGGTTCTCACGTTCTGGTTCGCGGAGGCGACCCAACCGTTGTGGTTCGCCTCCACCCCGGACTTTGACGAAGCGTTGCGGATGCGCTTTTTGGTCACCTACCAAGCGGCGGCGGCCGGCCAGTTGGCCGATTGGGAAGCGACGCCCGAGGGCGCGCTGGCCTTGGTGATCGTTCTGGATCAATTCCCGCTGAACCTGTTTCGGGGTCGGGCGGAGAGCTTCGCCACCGAAGCCGCCGCCCGCGCGGTCGCGGATCGCGCCATCGCGCGCGGCTTCGATCAGGTCGTGCCTCCGATCCAGCGGCAATTCCTGTACCTGCCGTTCATGCACAGCGAAACGCTGGCCGATCAGGAACGCTCGGTGCGTCTGTACCAGCAACCCGGTTTGGAAGACAGCCTGCGCTTTGCTCGCCATCACCGCGACCTGATCGCGCGGTTTGGCCGGTTCCCGCATCGCAATGCCCCGCTGGACCGGACCAGCACCGCCGAGGAAATCGCCTACCTGGCCTCGCCCGAGGGGTTTCACGGGTAATCCGGCTTCCTTGATCGGTGGGCGCTGGTTTCAGATTGAAACAGCGTGAACTCTCTCTGTTTCAAATTGAAATTACTCCCGCGATCAAAAAAGCAATTATCGCTGATAACCATTTCATAAATAAGGCTATCCGCGCCGGGTGCGACTGTGGCATGGAAGATGCTTTTTATCGGTTAAGGTGTTTTATGGCGCCAAGTCCGCTTTGGAGGGATTTAAAACATCATTCCCAAGAACGGCGGATTGTGTAGATAAACCGAAGCGACATAATCACTGGTAATGTTTCTTATCCACACCCAGGAGGAAAACATGACAAAACCGAAGCTATACAACGAAAGTATGCGAGCCAAGCTCAAGACCGGTGATGTGGTCTTGTTTTCTGGTAAGGGAGGCGTCAGCGCCGGTATTAAGTGGGCAACGCTTAGTCGGTGGTCACACGTAGGAATGATCGTCTTTCTGCCTGAATATGATTTTGTCACTGTATGGGAGTCCACTACACTGAGCTCCATTGTTGATCTTGACACAAAGGTACCTCGCAAAGGCGTCCAACTTGTCCCTCTAAGTTCGCGTATTGAAGGCTACGACGGAGAAATTGCAGTACGCCAATTGGATGGCGTTACGTTCGATAGCGACGATATAAAGAGACTGATGCAACTTCGACGCGAGTTGGCGGGTCGAGAATACGAACAGGACAAAATCGAGCTTATCAGAGCCGCCTATGACGGACCTTTAGGGAGGAATTCTGAAGACCTTACCAGCCTCTTTTGTAGTGAATTGGTCGCTGAGGCATATCAGCGGCTCGGACTTCTAAGCGAAGAGAAGCCGTCGAATGAATATACGCCGGCAGACTTTTCCGAGAAAAAAGTGCTGAAGTTGCTTAAAGGCTCTCTTGGGAAGGAAATTTTTCTGAAAGCAGAAACATAACCCTGTGGTCCACCGGGTGCTGCGCGATAAAGCCGCGCAGCGCCAGTGACCTTCACTCTAAACAAGTGAGGCATTACGATGACTACTCTACAACAAATCATTGACGATCTTACGCAAGAAGCCGCGCGGATTCAAATTCAAGGTCGCGGCCTCCGGCCAGACGAAATGGCTAGAGTGCAGGCTATATATGAAGCCCTTCCGCATCTCAAGAAGGCGCTGGAGATTCTGGAAAAAAAGATCCAGTCAACTCTGATAACCTATAAAATCGTTGCCGATCTCGACGGCAAACTGAAACAGGCAGGACGCGTAGCATGTAATTTCTGGAACCGGTTTGTGATACCCAATTACTCAGTGGTAATCAGGCTGGGATTATTCACATCTAATAGTAATACGATTGCAAGAGCATACAAACCCTACGAAAGGGATGGGGTGTACTACGGTGTTATCGAGTTCAACACAAAGTACCTGTCAACATTCTCGCGCAATCAAATATCTGGAACCATCGCCCACGAAATAGGCCATACTCTAGGCATAGGATGGAACGAATGGGAAAAATTGTTTGACCATTCAAATGGAAAGTTTGATGAATCCGCGATACAGGCAATAAACGATCTAAAGGATATGCGTGTGGAAACAGAGTACGGACCGGGCACTCAATACTCCCACTGGGATGAAGAACGCCACGGTGAAGAATTAATGACCGGATTTAAAAATACTACTGAGCACGTTTTGCCCGTCACCATTGAAATTATGTCTTTGCTCGGCCACCAGGTTGCGGAAAAGCTGCCGAATAAGACGGATTTGAATGCATTGCTTGATTCGCTCGCTCAAATAACGTTTAGCCGACAAGGCGAAGCGAAATCACTTAACCTAGACCACTTTGAAGAGACTGAAATTTGGGAAAATGTTCCCCATGATCAGCCCATGAGCAGGAAGAGCAGTAAGAAAGCGTAGACCCAGACCAACCGAGCCAGCGCGCCTATCGGCTTACGCCTTCGGCTGGCCGATTACGCCTGGCCTTGGCGGAAATTACCAGGGTCGCCCCATCCGCAAGATCCAAAACAACCATATAAAGGTAAAGCAATGAAAAATGATCGCTATCGCATGATCACCGCGCCCATCCCCAGCAAATTCACTTCAATCGGCCGCTACATGTTCATGCTGATGGCGTGAAACTTCGCCACCAGCCAGTGGATATTTTCCAAGGGCATCGGTGGAACCATTCTCGGCTCAATGCCTGGATGCATCATTGCTTCGCCATCCATCCCTGGCGATATCGAGACCAACCAGGACCATGTACATTTTTGGGCGCGGGACAGCGCCTTGACCGAGCTGACCGATTTGCAAACCCTCCGCCTCATGGACACGAAGGTCGCCGACCCGTCCCCGCTGGCCGGGCTGGCGGAACTGCGGTTTCTCAACCTCAACAAGACGATGGTCACCGCAGCCCCCTGGGCGAACGCGAATACCCCATTCTCTCCCGCCCCATGCGTTCCGTCACCGCCGTGGCGCCTAGCTCTTGCTGGCGGGCGGATGCACCTGCTCCGTTCGCGGCATTGACAGCGATGCCGTCCAAGCTACACTGAAAGTGTCGCTCCAAAGTGCTGTGCACGGGGTGACAGGCGCGGGGCCGGCCTGGCTCTGTCCTGGCGGTGCGTCCATCCTCGGAAGCGCCGCCCGGACCCGCCGACAGACTCCCGCGAAGACTCGAATCCCGATCCCCACGGGTTCGAGGCAAGGGCAGAGGAGATCAAGAACGATGAACGTCACTCGACGACAATTTCTCAAGGTCACCGCCGCCGGGCTGGGCAGTTCCAGCCTGGCGATGCTGGGATTCTCGCCGCAGCCAGCGCTGGCGGAGATCCGTAATTTCAAACTGGCCCGCACCACCGAAACCCGCAACACCTGTCCCTACTGTTCGGTGAGTTGCGGCGTGTTGATCTACTCCCTCGGCGACAAGTCCAAAAACGCCAGGGCCGAGATCGTCCACATCGAGGGCGACCCGGACAATCCGGTCAATCGCGGCACCCTCTGCCCGAAAGGCGCTGGCTTGCTGGACATGATCCACAGCGCCAACCGGCTGAAGCATCCGGAAGTGCGCGAACCCGGCGCCAGCGAGTGGAAGCGCATCACTTGGGACGAAGCGCTCGACCGCATCGCCCGGCACATGAAGGCCGACCGGGACGCCAACTTCATCAAGACCAACTCGGACGGCGTCACGGTCAACCGCTGGAACACCACCGGCTTCCTGGCGAGTTCCGCCGCCGGCAACGAGGCGGGTTATCTGACGCACAAGGTCCTGCGCGGCCTCGGCGTCGTCACTCTCGACACCCAGGCGCGCATCTGACACGCCCCGACGGTGGCCAGTCTGGCTCCGACGTTCGGGCGTGGCGCGATGACCAACCATTGGGTGGACATCAAGAACGCTGATTTAGTCCTGGTCATGGGCGGCAACGCCGCCGAGGCGCACCCCTGCGGGTTCAAGTGGGTGGTGGAAGCCAAGGCCAGCCGCAAGGCCAAACTCGTCGTCGTGGACCCGCGCTTCACGCGCTCCGCGGCGGTCTCCGATTTCTACGCGCCGATTCGCGCCGGCAGCGACATCGCCTTTCTGGGCGGGGTCATTCATTACCTGTTGGCCAACGACAAAATCCATCACGAGTACGTCAAGGCGTTCACCAACGCCGCCTTCCTGATCAACGACGGCTTCCAGTTCGAGGACGGCCTGTTCTCGGGCTACGACGCCGCCAAGCGCAAGTACGACACCGCCACCTGGCAATACCAGCTCGACGGCCAGGGCTTCGTCAAGATCGACGAGACCCTGCAAAATCCGAACTGCGTGTTCCAGATCATGAAGCGGCACTACGCCCGCTACACCCCGGAGGTGGTCAGCCAGGTCACCGGGACGCCGAAGGCCGACTTCCTCAATATCTGCGAACTGATCGCCGAGACCGCGGCCCCCAACCGGACCATGACCATCTGCTACGCGCTGGGCTGGACCCAGCACTCGGTCGGTTCGCAAAACATCCGCACCATGGCCATGATCCAGTTGCTGCTGGGCAACATGGGGATGGCGGGCGGCGGCGTCAACGCGCTGCGCGGTCACGCCAACGTGCAGGGCATCACCGACCAGTGCCTCTATTCCGAGGTGCTGCCGGGCTATCTGAGCGCGCCGGCGGACGCGGACAAGACCCGCGAGGAGTATCTGGCCAAGCGCACGCCCAAGCCGCTGCGGCCCAACCAGATGAACTTCCCGCAGAACTTCCCCAAGTGGCACACCAGCCTGATGAAGGCCTGGTACGGCAGCGCCGCCAAGGTGGAGAACGGCTTCTGCTACGACTGGCTGCCGAAGAAGGACGCCGCCTACGACGTGCTGGCCCTGTTCGAGCGGATGCACCAGGGCAAGATGAACGGCTTCGTCTGCCAGGGCTTCAACCCGCTGGCCTCGGTGTCGCACAAGGCCAAGGTGTCTGCCGGGCTGGCCAAGCTGAAATTCCTGGTGGTGATCGATCCGCTGGCCACCGAAACCGCCGAGTTCTGGAAGGATTACGGCGAGTTCAATCCCGCCGATCCGGCCGCGATCCAGACCGAAGTGTTTCGGCTGCCCTCCACCTGCTTCGCCGAGCAGGACGGTTCCTTCACCAACTCGGGTCGGGTCATCCAGTGGCACTGGAAGGCGGCCGACGGTCCCGGCGAGGCGAGGAGCGATCTGGACATCGTCGGCGACCTGTTCGCGCGCTTGCGGGCGCTGTACGCGAAGGACGGCGGGGCCTTCCCCGATCCCGTGCTCGGCCTGGCCTGGCCCTATCGGATTCCCCGGCAGCCCCATCCCGAGGAAGTGGCGATGGAGATCAACGGCAGGGCGCTGGCGGACGTGACCGACCCGAAGGACCCGACCAAGGTTCTGGCCAGGGCCGGCGAGCAGTTGGCCGGTTTCGCCCAACTGCGCGACGACGGCAGCACCGCGTCCGGTAATTGGATCTACTGCGGGATGTGGTCGCAGGTCGGCAATCTCACCGCCCGCCGCGATCCGGCCGATCTGACCGGTCTCGGCCAGACGCTGAACTGGGGTTTCGCCTGGCCGGCCAACCGTCGCATTCTCTACAACCGCGCCTCCTGCGATCTGGCGGGCAAGCCCTGGGATCCCAGCCGCGCGGTGATCAAGTGGGACGGCACGAAGTGGGGCGGCAACGACATTCCCGACATGCGGCCGGACGCCAGGCCGGAAGAGGGAGTGATGCCGTTCATCATGAACCCGGAAGGCGTGGCGCGGCTGTTCGCCCCCGAGCGGATGGTCGATGGCCCGCTGCCCGAGCACTACGAGCCGTTCGAAACCCCGTTGGACGGCAATCCGATGCACCCGAACAATCCCCAGGCAGTCAGCAATCCCGCCGCGCGGATTTATCCGGGCGATCTGGAGTCGTTCGCCAAGGCCAGGGACTTCCCGTATGTCGCCACCACGTACCGGCTGGTGGAGCATTTCCACTTCTGGACCAAACATTCGCTGCTGAACGCCATCACCCAGCCCCAGCAGTTCGTGGAGATCGGCGAGGAGTTGGCGCGGGAGAAGGGCATCGCCAACGGCGACCGGGTACGGGTGCGTTCCACCCGCGGCCAGATCGTCGCGGTCGCGGTGGTGACCAAGCGGTTGCGGACGCTGGAGGTGGACGGCCGGAAGATACACACCGTCGGCATGCCGATCCACTGGGGCTTCCGGGGCGTCACCCATCCGGGCTACATCACCAACACCCTGACCCCGTTCGTCGGCGACGCCAACAGCCAGACGCCGGAGTTCAAGGCGTTCCTGGTGAACATCGAGAAGGCATGAGGAGGTCGTCATGGTATGGCAATCATTGGACATCCGCCGCCGTTCGGCGACCACCACCCCGATGCCCCAGGCCCGCGAATCCACCGAGGTGGCCAAGCTGATCGACATTTCGCAATGCATCGGTTGCAAGGCCTGTCAGGTCGCCTGCATGGAGTGGAACGACCTGCGCCAGGAGGTGGGATACTGCGTGGGGGTATACGACAATCCGCCCGACCTGACGGCGAAAGCGTGGACCGTGATGCGCTTCACCGAGCTGGAGAACGACGGGCGGCTGGAATGGCTGATCCGCAAGGACGGCTGCATGCACTGCCAGGACCCGGGCTGTCTCAAGGCCTGTCCCGCGCCGGGGGCCATCGTGCAGTACGCCAACGGCATCGTCGAGTTCCATCAGGAGCACTGCATCGGCTGCGGCTACTGCCTGACCGGCTGTCCGTTCAACATTCCGCGCCTCTCCGACCAGGACCACAAGGCGTACAAATGCTCGCTGTGTTCCGACCGGGTGGCGGTGGGCCAGGTCCCGGCCTGCATCAAGACCTGTCCCACCGGGGCGCTTCATTTCGGCAGCAAGGAGGACATGAAGGAACACGCGGAACAACGCATCGCCGATCTCAAGTCTCGCGGCTTTACGAACGCCGGCCTGTACGATCCGCCGGGCGTCGGGGGCACGCACGTCATGTACGTGCTCCAGCACGCCGATCGTCCGGAATGGTACGCGGGTCTGCCCCAGGATCCGGCGATCAATCCGCTGGTCGAGGTGTGGAAGGGATGGACCAAGCCGCTGGCCATTGGCGTGATGGCGGCGGGGGTGTTGGCCAGCCTGATCCACTACGTGATGAAGGGGCCGAACGAAATTTCCAAGGAAACCGAGAAGGAGGTGGAAAATGAGACGCGACCCGAATGATCTCGATCGGTACACGGCATCGGAACGGGTGACCCATTGGATCGTGGGGATCAGCTTCATCCTCGCCGGGCTGTCCGGGCTGGCGCTGTTTCATCCGGCCTTCTGGCCGTTCACGATGCTGTTCGGCAGCAGCACCTGGACCCGCATCCTGCATCCCTGGTTCGGGGTGGTGATGGCGGTGGTCTTTCTGCTGATGGTGCTGCAATTCTGGAAGCTGAACACGATGGGGAAAGTGGATTGGCAATGGCTGGGACGCATTAGAGAGATGGTGAGCGGCGACGACCAGAACATGCCGGAGCAGGGCAAGTACAATGGCGGGCAAAAGCTGCTGTTCTGGTTGCTGGTGCTGGGCACGGTGCTGCTCTTCGTGTCCGGCATCGCGCTGTGGCGGGCCTGGTTCCACTTCCCCGTGGAACAGGTCCGCTGGGCGGCGGTGGTTCATGCCGCCACGGCGGCGGTGATGATCGGCCTCATCATGCTCCACGTGTACGCCTCCATCTGGGTCAGGAGCACCATCCGCGCCATGTGGTACGGTACGGTGACCCGCGCCTGGGCCAGGCAGCATCACCGCGCCTGGTATCGGCAGGTGACGGGGATTGATAAGTAGTGGTATTAACCTCCCCCCTCTCCCACTGGGAGAGGGGGCTGAGGGATAAAGATTCAATACTTGGAGGGTGTGGCGAAGGCGCTGTATCCTTGAGACTACCGCCAGACGAGCGTATCCAGGGCGGTATAAGGCAGTAGGGAAAGGTGGGCAGTGATAGGGCAAAGTTTCTGTGTAGCACTGTTATGGCCTATTCTGCCTATTGCGATATTAGGCTCCTCTTTCAGGTTCAGGAAATGGAATACGACCCGATTTACAATGATCCAGCAATCAGGCCTCTAATCGATGCTGCCGCATTGAAAGCAGAGAAGCTGCTTGAGCATGACCCTCGGCGCGGGCAGATGGGATTTTGCTACGTAGGTTGGGCCACGATAAAAAAATCTTGCTGGAAGAACACGGCATTGACTGGAAGACCCCGTCAGAGATGAATCCAGGTGTCCTATTCGACTAGATGCGGTCGGCGTCTTACCAAGCGATAGCGCGTAGGGCAGGTAGAGCGAAGCGAAACCCGCCTAATTGGGTGCTGCGCCGGAGACCGCGCTATTGACGAGTGCTGATGACGACGAGGATAGCAAGGCCCCGGTAGCCAAACATGGAAAATGTAGATAATCGGTGATAGACATGAGCATAGTGGAAACCTTAGAAAGACAAGTCGAGCAGCTTGATCCCAAGGAATTAGCAGAATTTCGAGACTGGTTTCTTGAATTTGAAGCGGATGCTTGGGATCGCCAAATCGAGCAAGATGCCAAAGCTGGAAAATTAGATGCCTTGGCGCGTAAGGCACTGGAAGATCACGCTGCGGGTCGGACTACGCTACTTTGAACCATCACGCTAATCCAGATTTCTGGACATGCTATCGAGCGTTGCCCCAGGAAGTTCAGGTTCTTGCTGATAGAGCTTACCTGCTGCTCAAGCAGAATCCCCATCATCCTTCCCTGCGCTTCAAAAAGGTAGGATCGTACTGGTCAGCCAGAATAGGAGGACATCATCGTGCGCTTGCGGTGCAAGCTTCTGATGGTTTTATCTGGTTTTGGATTGGCACACATGCAGAATACGACAGACTTATCGCCTAACTGTGGCTTGCACCTGACCCCGCTATGCGGGGCAGGTGAAGCGGGTCGTTCGGCTTCTACAGCGCGTAGGGCGAGTAGAGCGAAGCGAAACCCGCCTAATTGGCTTCTGCACCGGAGACCACGCCATTAACTTGTGCTGGTGTTTGAACAGACAGCAAGACGCGGCCCTGACTACTATCGATATAGCATACATATGCCAACAGTTCTGAGAATTGGAAATTTTCGCTTCTACTTCTACTCAGATGGAGGAAATGAACCTCCTCACATTCATGTACGCTGTTCTAGCGGTGAATGTAAGTTCTGGCTTGTCCCTAATAGCGTTAGCGCATAATCGTGGTGTACCTCCCCATGATTTAAGAGAAATTGAGAAACTCGTATTTGAAAATTGGCAAACCTTGATTGATAAATACCATGAATACCACAATCGTTGAAATAGAGCCTATAGCTATTAGAGCTTGGGCAGAGAAGCGGATGATTCATCTTGAATTAACTGATGGACGGATAGTGGGCTTCCCTGCTGATCGCTTTCAGATTCTTAGCCAAGCCTCTGAAAATCAGCTTAAAGAGGTTCAAGTAGAGCTAAGTGGATCTGCACTCAGATGGGACGAGCTTGACGAAGACTTGACCGTAGCTGGTGTAGTCGCTGGAAGATTTCAACTCCCATTGCCTAGACAAGCAGCCTAACTGGATGAGTTTTAACGATCAATCTTTGAAACCATGCGCGTCATCTCTAAGAGGCTAATAAGAGAATTCTGGGAACGTTGTCCAGAATCCAAGCCCGCTTTGGAAGAATAGTTTCGTAAAGCTAGCCAACTTGCAGCGGCGTCTTTTCCCGAGTTACGGCGAACATTCGGCTCAGCAGATTATGTCGATGGCTACACGCTTTTTGATGTAGGTGGAAACAAATATCGGGTCGCAACTGTTATCCACTATGACAAGCAGCGTCTCTATGTCCGGCAGGTCATGACCCACTCGGAATACGATAGAAATGACTGGAGAAGAAAATGAATGTAGCACTTAATATTGAGAAGCTTATTCCTGCTTGGCAAGCACTTAGATCAATTGCCCCACTGTCGCACATCGAGTCGGAAAGCGATTACGAACAGGCTACGAATTTGCTAAATAGCCTGCTCGATATTGTCCTTGACGATACCAGTCATCCCCTCTATTCGCTTGTTTGCGTAGTTGGCGATCTGATTGAAGCGTATGAAATTAATCAGGAGCCATTTGTAGCATTCTTGTAAACAGGGAATTTGGCCAAGTTCAATTTGAGAGGAAACCACATACGATGGCCAGAAGAACATGGGTCTACGATCCCCAATCCGGTGGACGAAAAATCCCCGATTCGATCAAACCACGGATCAATCAGCGCATTCAGGACTATGCCGAGAAACATTACGCGGGAAAGTACGCGCGGATTGATGTTCGATTCCATGGAAAATTCTGCTATATCGATGCTTATACCGAACCAGAGGAGCCAGAAGAATCCCTTCTGAAAATAACGGGTGAGACCCGTGAAGAATTTCTCAAGCGGATGCGCAATTCGCCAACCCATCTTTGTCGTCTCCGGTACTTCGCTGAAGATCGCTGGTCGATGGCTTTCTACACCTATAGCCATGAGAAGTACGAGCCCTGTATCTTTCCCAGCGGCAGTTGGGAAGGGACGCCGGAGGAGGCGTTCGCGACTTCCGCCGTCTATTTGCACGACTGAGTGCCCGCCATGACCACCACCATCATCCGTCCTGGACAATTCGAGGTCGCCACCGGCGACATTCCCGAACTGCGCCTTCCAAACTTCCAGCCGTTCGCCAAACGGGCGCGACGGTTGCGCCAGCTTGCCGCCGGTCACAGCCTCGGCGATTACCTGATGTTCGCCGCCGCCCTGGCGGAGGCCCAGCAGGAACAACTTGATCGACTCCCGGCCCTGCCGATGCCCGATGCCGAGCTGCTCGCCCGTTGCCGCGAGCACGGCATGCCGCCGCTGGCGCCGGGAGGATGGCCGCGCGATCCGGTCTGGCGAACCGTCGTCATCCAACTGGCGGACGCATTGGACGGCATCGCCCCCGCGCCCGCCCGCGCCGCCTTCGCCCGCCTGCGCGAAGCCGGGGACGAGTGGCTGGAATCTCAAGCGGATCGGTTGCTGATGGGTGATCGGCAGGGGCTGGATGTGGCCTGCGCGCCAGTGATCGGCGCGGCGCTACAGGTCTACTGGACCCGGCTTGCCGCCGCGCTGGATACCGCCTGGATACCGCGACCGGAGTCGCATGGCCTCTGTCCGGTATGCGGTAGCCCTCCGGTGGCCGGGATCGTGCGCGTCGGCGACGCGGGCCATGGTCTGCGCTATCTCCATTGCGCCCTGTGCGGCACGGAGTGGCACGTCGCCCGGGCCCAATGCAGCCACTGCGACAACGACAAGGGCATCGTCTATTACACGGTGGAGGACCGCAAGGACCCCGTTCAGGCCGAAGCCTGTCCCGAATGCGGAACCTACCTGAAGCTTTGTCGCATGGATCGGGACCCCGACGTGGAACCGACGGCCGACGATTTGGCGAGCCTCGCCCTCGATTTGCTGACGAGCGAGGAAAAATTCGCCAGGAGCGGCGTCAACTACCTGATATTTCAGGGAGAGTAGGTATCGGGTATCCTGCCTGTTCCCCGATATCGAATACCTTTTTCCCAATTTGACTTTGCCCGATTCTGGTTGGAGACGTCCCATGATCGTGATGAACGCACCCGCCATAACGGAAACTGTCCCGATCGTCACGGATAACGATGGCGTCATTCGCATCGCCGGTACCCGCGTAACCTTGGACACGCTGGTCGATGCCTTTCAGGAAGGAGCAACCGCCGAGGAGATTGCCCAGCAATACCCTGCCGTACCCTTGGCCGATATTTACTCGCTGATCGGCTACTACCTGCGCCGACGTCCGGAAATCGAAGAATATCTGGTCCGGCGGCGGCAGGCGGCCGGACGGGTTCGTCAGGAAAATGAAGCGCGCTTCGATCCGGCAGGCATCCGGGCCAGACTGCTGGCGCGGCGTGCCGGCGGAACCGTCTGAAACATGCTCCGCTTTGCCGCCGATGAGAATCTGAACAACGATATCGTGCGTGGTCTGCTGCGCCGTGTTCCGGATCTGGATATCGTCCGAATTCAGGATACCGAACTCTCCGGCGCGGACGATCCTACCGTGCTTGCATGGACTGCGCGAGACCAGCGGATTTTGTTGACGCACGATGTCGCCACCATCACCAAGTACGCCTATGACCGGATTCGGGCCGGCCAACCCATGCCGGGTGTCTTTGAGGTCAACCACCAGGTTGCGGTTGGGGTGGCAATCGACGATCTACTCCTGTTGGCCGAAAGCAGCCTGGAAAACGAATGGGAAGGCCAGATTCTGTATTTGCCGCTGCGTTAGCGTTGGGAACCGCCAAAATCCATCCATTTTTCCCCGACCCCGATGCCTGACACCCCGATTCCCCACCATCCTCCCTCCGTTGACCGGATACTGAACTGGCCTTCGGTGGCGCTGCTGCTGACCGAGTACGGCCGGGCGGCGGTGCTGGAGACGGTGCGCGGCTTGTTGGAGGAACTGCGCCAACAGAATCAGAGTGGCGAGGCAAACGGCCAGGCGCTGACCGAGCCGGTCCTGTCCGCCCGTCTTGGCGAGCGGTTGGCCCGTGCTCACGCCGCCCGCCTGCGGCGGGTGTTCAACCTGACCGGTACGGTGCTGCATACCAATCTGGGTCGCGCGCCCCTGCCCGAGGCGGCAGTGGAGGCGCTGGTCCTGGCCGCCCGCCATCCTTGCGCGCTGGAATACGATCTGGACTCCGGGGGGCGCGGCGACCGCGACGACCTCGTGGAAGGGTGGCTGCGGGAACTCACCGGAGCCGAGGCCGCCACCGTGGTGAACAACAACGCGGCGGCGGTATTCCTGCTGCTCAACACCCTGGCCTTGCGGAAAGAGGTGGTGATCTCGCGGGGCGAGTTGATCGAAATCGGCGGCGCGTTCCGCATTCCCGACATCATGGCCCGGGCCGGCGCCCGGCTGCGGGAAGTGGGGACCACCAACCGGACCCATTTACGGGATTTCGAGAACGCCATCGGTCCGCGCGCCGCCCTGGTGATGAAGGTCCACGCCAGCAACTACGCCATCACCGGCTTCACCGCCAGCGTGCCCGAAGCCGAACTGGCGCGACTGGCGCACGCGCGCGGCTTGCCGTTCGTGGTGGATTTGGGCAGCGGTGCCCTGGTGGCGCAGGAGCGCCACGGGTTGCCCCACGAACCGACGCCCCGGGAAACCCTTGCTCACGGCGCCGATCTGGTCACCTTCAGCGGCGACAAGCTGCTGGGCGGTCCCCAGGCGGGCTTGCTGGTGGGGCGGCGCGATCTGATTCAACGACTCAAGAAGAACCCGCTGAAACGGGCCCTGCGGGTCGGCAAGCTGACCCTGGCCGCGCTGGAGGCGGTTCTCCGGCTCCACCGCGATCCCGACCGGCTGCCGGAGCGGCTGGCGACGTTGCGCCTGCTGACCCGTCCGGCCGCCGACATCGAGGCGCAGGCCGCGCGGCTGTTGCCGGTGCTGCAAGCCGCGCTCGCCGGCTGGCCGGTGGAGGTCGGCATCGAATCGGCGCTGAGCCAGATCGGTAGCGGCTCCCTGCCAGTGGACCGGCTGCCAAGCCATGCCTTGGTCATCACTCCCCGGCGCAAGAAGGGCGCAATACTGCGCGATCTGGAAACCGCGCTGCGCCGGCTGCCCATTCCGGTGATCGGCCGGATCGGCGATGGGGCGCTGCGACTCGATCTGCGCTGTCTGGATGACGAGGCGGCATTCGTGGCGCAACTGGCGGGGCTGGCCGCGCCATGATCATCGGCACCGCCGGCCACATCGATCATGGCAAGACCGCCCTGGTGCGCGCCCTCACCGGCGTGGACACCGACCGCCTGCCGGAAGAGAAGGCGCGCGGCATCACCATTGACCTCGGTTACGCCTACCAGCCGCTGGAGTCGGGAGACATTCTCGGCTTCGTCGACGTGCCCGGCCACGAGCGGCTGGTGCATACCATGGTGGCTGGGGCCACCGGGATTGATTTCGTGCTGCTGGTGGTGGCGGCGGACGACGGCCCCATGCCCCAGACCCGCGAACATGCGCAGGTGCTCGACCTGCTGGGCCTGGCGCACGGGGCGGTGGCGCTGACCAAGATCGACCGGGTACCGGTGGAACGGGCAAGCGAAGCGTCGGCTGAAATTCGCCAACTGCTGGCCGACACTGGCCTGGCGGAGAGCCCGATCTTCCCGGTTTGCGCCGTCACCGGCGACGGCATCGGCGATCTCCGCCGCTATCTGCACGAAGCCGCGCGCCAGACTCCGGCCCGTTGCGGTGGAGAACGATTCCGGCTGGCGGTGGATCGTCGCTTCACCCTGGCAGGCATCGGTACCGTGGTCACCGGCACCGTTCATAGCGGTTCCGTGCGGGTGGGCGACCGCTTGCTGGTTTCGCCCTCGGGCCGGGAAGCGCGGGTGCGCGGCATCCATGCCCAGAAGCAGCCGGCGGAGCGCGGCGAAGCGGGCCAGCGTTGCGCCCTCAACCTGGTCGGTCCCGATCTGCACCGGCAAGACATCCATCGCGGCGACTGGGTGCTGGACGCAACGCTGCACGTTCCGACCGCGCGCCTTGACGTGGAACTGCGGGTGCTGGCGGCCGAGGAACAACCCTTGCGGCATTGGACCCCGGTACATGGCCATCTGGGCGCGGCCGATGTCACGGGCCGGGTGGCGGTGCTGGAAGGGGAGGCCATCGCGCCGGGCGCAACGGGACTGGCGCAACTGGTGCTCGACCAGCCACTGGCCGTCCTGCATGGCGACCGTTTCATCCTGCGCGACCAGTCGGCCCGGCGCACGCTTGGCGGTGGCCGGGTGCTTGATGTCGCCCCGCCCGCCCGCGGCCGGCGCAAACCGCAACGGTTGGAACTGCTCCGGGCTTTCTCGCACCCAAACCCGGTTGAGGCAGTGCGCCGGGCGCTGGCCGTGGCGGAGCAGGGGATCGATCTCGGTACGCTGGCGCGACAGTGGAACCTGGGACCGGCGGTGACGGCGGCGCTGGCGGCTTTGCCGGAGGCGGTGACCGTGCCGGGTTCCAACGGCCCGGTGCTGTTTCCACCAGCGCGCTGGCAGGCGTTGCGGGATGCCCTGCTCGCCGCCCTCGCCGCCGAACACGAAAGCCATCTCGAACGGCTGGGACCCGACCGCGAGCGCCTGCGCCGCATCGCCGCGCCCGCCCTGGCGCGGCCGGTATTCGCGGCCCTGCTTGACGATCTGGTCGCGGAGGGGCGCGTCGCCCGAACCGGCCCGTGGGTGCATCTGCCGGACCATCGGGTCCAACTGGCGCCCGCCGACGAGCCGTTGTGGTGGGATGGCATCGAACCACTGTTGCGGGCGACGCCCTACAATCCGCCCCGCGTGCGCGACATCGCCCGCCAGTTGGGTTTGGAGGAGGAACGAACGCGACGCCTGCTCAAGCAACTGGCGGGCATGGGCGAGGTGTTTCGGGTGGCCCACGATCACTTCTTCACGCGGGCGGCGGTGGCGGAACTGTCGGCCATCGCGCTTGAACTGGCCGAAGGCGAGGGCGAGGCCCGCGCGGCGAGCTTTCGCGACCGGATCGGCGGCGGGCGCAAAGTCGCGATTCACATCCTGGAATTCTTCGACCGCCTTGGCTACTCTCATCGGGTAGGAGAGGGGCATCGTATCTTCCGCGATACCCTGCTGGATCTTGCGACTCACGCATCAAAATAACTTGGAAGGGCGGCGTCATCCGGTGAGGCGGCCGGACTTCAAATCCGGTGGGGGCCGTCAGGCGGTCCTTGGTGGGTTCGACTCCCACGTCCTTCCGCCAATAAACACCCTCACCCTCAATCCTTTTTCCAGAGGAAGGGGGAGGTTTACAAGCTGTTATTGACCGGGTCCCGCCTTGGGAGGCGAGCGGTCAAGTTGGTCGCCAGTTTGGCGCGTGACGTTGATCGAATCGACTTCAACCAGGGAGCACAGCCATGACCAGCCCGGAACCGCTCGCCGCGACCGATCCCGCGTCCATCCGCCTCACAACGCTGACGCATGGCGGCGGCTGCGGCTGCAAAATCGCGCCCAGGGTGTTGCGCGAGGCGCTGGCCGGCGTCTCGGGCGGCTTTCCCCATCCCGATCTGCTGGTGGGCAGCGCCACCGCCGACGACGCCGCCGTGTTCCGCCTCAACGACCGGCAGGCGCTGGTGGCGACCACCGACTTCTTCATGCCCATCGTGGACGATCCCCGCGACTTCGGCCGCATCGCCGCCACCAACGCCATCTCGGACGTTTACGCCATGGGCGCGATGCCAGTGCTGGCACTGGCGATTCTGGGGATGCCGGTCAACACCCTGCCGCTGGATGTGATTCGCCGGATCATGGAGGGCGGGGCCGAAGTTTGTCGCGAGGCGGGCATCGCGCTCGCCGGTGGCCACTCCATCGATTCGCCCGAGCCGATTTATGGCTTGGCGGTGATTGGCTTGGCCACTCCCAGCGGCATCAAGCGCAACGATACCGCCCAAGCCGGCGATGCGCTGGTGCTTGGCAAGCCGCTGGGCGTGGGCGTGCTCAGCGCCGCGTTGAAAAAGGGCCTGCTGGATGCGGCGGGCTATGCGGAGCTGCTGAGGGTTACCACCCAACTCAACACGGTGGGTCAGCGCCTCGGTGCGTTCGAGGCGGTACATGCCATGACCGACGTCACCGGTTTCGGCCTGCTGGGGCATCTGCTGGAAATCTGCCGGGGATCGGGGCTGGCGGCGCGGGTTCGGTTTAACTCTCTGCCGGTTCTATCCACCGCCCTAGTCTTGACACCCCAAGGCATCGGCCCCGGAGCCATCGAACGCAACTGGGCCAGCTACGGGGACGAGGTTCGACTGAGTTCGGGGTTACCCGCCTGGGCGCAACGCCTGCTCTGCGATCCCCAGACCAGCGGCGGGTTGCTGGTGGCCTGCGCGCCGGGGGCGGTGACGGCAATTCTGGAGTGCTTCCACGCCGCCGGTTTTTTGGAGGCCACCGCTATCGGTACCTTGGAATCCGGTGACCCCCAAGTGATTGTTGCGTGATCCGCTTCGGCGGGCGACCTGATGAGGTAGTCCTGAAAGACGCCGGCGGACGACCCCCAGCAGGCCAATCACCGCAACTCTCTGGGCAACGCGAACACCACGTTTTCCTCCCGCCCCGCGCTTTCCGTCACCGCCGTGGCGCCCAGCTCTTGCAGGCGGGCGATCACCTGTTGCACCAGCACCTCGGGCGCCGACGCGCCGGCGGTCACCCCGATGGTGGTTTTCCCGGCCAGCCAGGCCGGGTCAATATCCTCGGGGCCGTCGATCAGCCAGGCCGGCGTGCCTTCCTTCCCCGCCAGTTCCCGCAATCGGTTCGAGTTGGAGCTGTTGCGCGAACCCACCACCAGCAGCAACTGGCAGCGTTGCGACAAATCCTTGACCGCATCCTGCCGGTTCTGGGTGGCGTAGCAGATGTCGTCCTTGCGCGGCCCCTGGATCCCAGGAAAACGGGCGCGCAGGGCGGCGACGATTTGCGCGGTGTCGTCCACCGACAGGGTGGTCTGGGTCACGTAGGCCAGCTCGGCGGGGTCGCGCACCGTAAGCGCCGCCACGTCCTCGACCGTTTCCACCAGATACAGCCGACCGCCCCGGCTCTCGTCGTATTGGCCCATGGTCCCCTCGACTTCCGGGTGACCGGCGTGGCCGATCAGGATGACCTCGCGGCCCACGCGCGCGTGGCGGCTGACTTCCAGATGGACCTTGGTGACCAGCGGACAGGTGGCGTCGAAAACCTTGAGACCGCGCCGCTCGGCTTCTTCCCGCACCGTTCGCGACACGCCGTGGGCGCTGAAGATCACCGTCGCGCCGCCGGGAACCTCGTCCAGCTCCTCGACGAACACCGCCCCGCGCTGACGAAGGTTATCCACCACGAAACGATTGTGGACCACTTCGTGACGGACGTAGATCGGGGCGCCAAAAAGGTCCAGCGCCCGTTCGACGATGCCAATGGCCCGGTCCACCCCGGCGCAGAAGCCGCGCGGATTGGCCAGATGGATATTTACGTTCATGCGGGCCTCGTGGTGGACAATGAATGGTGAATGGCGAATGGTGAATGGTGGACAGTCAGGCGGCGGGGTCTTTCAGGTCGCTCGCGCTCCGGGACCGCAGGCTGTCCAGCAGCAGCAGCGTCGCGCCGACGGTGATGGCCGAATCGGCGATGTTGAAGGCCGGCCAGTACCAGCGGTCGTAATAAAGCTGGATAAAGTCGATGACTTGCCCCAGCCAGGCCCGGTCGATCAGGTTGCCGACCGCCCCCCCCAGAATCAGCGCCAATGCCGCCGCCAGCCATTGCTCCTCCGGCTTGAGTCGCCATAGCCAGACGACCAGTCCGATGCTGACCGCCGTGCCCAGTCCCAGAAAGAACCAGCGCTGCCAGCCGCCCGCGCCAGCCAGGAAGCTGAAGGCGGCGCCGGTGTTGTAGGTCAGCATCAGGTTGAACCAAGACAGTACCGGGACCGGCTGGTGCATGGCCAGAAAGGTTTCGGCGAGGAATTTGGTGGCCTGGTCGAGGGCGACCACCAGGACGCTGAGCCAGATCCATTTTTTCAACATCTCAGATCCCACCGCCGAAGATGCTGGCGAAGTCCACGCGAACTCCCTCGTTCTCCACCACGCCGGCCAGTTGCGCCTTCCGGCCCTGGGCGGTGGAGATATAGATCACTTGCCCATAGGGTTCGATGGTCCACACCGCCGCCACGCCCGCCTTGAGGAATTTGCCGGCTTTGCGCATCAGCCCATGAATGGGCTGGCTGGGCGAAACGACTTCGACGACGACCGTGGGTAGAACGGTGCACCGGGTTTGATCTTCGATGAAATTCGGCGCGAGAACGCCGACCCGATAAATGGCGATGTCGGGAATCAGCCCGCCCGCGATATCCAGCATCAGTTCCGGCCAGGCTTCCCACTGGCCGGATTGCTCGACCGCCAGGATGATCCGGCGGCACAGATAGCTATGGTTGAGGGAAGGACTCACGACCGGCCATTCTCCACGTCAGGCGAACCGGCGCTCTTCGCCGGCCCCGAACGCATTGTCCACGCAGCGCCCGCACAGTTCCGGGTGGTCGGCGTTCGTAC
Organism: Candidatus Contendibacter sp.; assembly: GCA_029624765.1. Taxonomy (GTDB): domain Bacteria; phylum Pseudomonadota; class Gammaproteobacteria; order Competibacterales; family Competibacteraceae; genus Contendibacter. Next base: position 121,175 of record JARSSO010000059.1, read on the forward strand.
CCACGTCCTCGCGGTGGTGCCAGCAGCGCACGCACTTGGCATGGGCGCTGGGCGTCACCCGAATCGCCAGCGGTTGACCGTTCACCTGAACGTCCGCCGCGCCTTCCGGCCTGGCGGCCAGTGGCTGAACCCGCGCGTAGGAGGTGATGAAGAAAAAGCGCAACTCGTCACCGATTCGCCCCAGATCGCCGGCCAGATTCCCATCGCAATACAAGTCCACTTCCGCGTCCAGCCCCGAGCCGATACCGCCAGCGACGCGCAGCTTTTCCAGTTCCTTGCTGACTGCCTCGCGCACGGCGATCAGCCGGTCCCAGTAGGCGGCGTTCAGCGGTTCGTCGTCGCCGACCGCGAACAGCCCGGTATACCAGGTGGTCAGGAACACCGACGGGCCGCGCTCGCCGGGCAGGTTTCGCCAGATTTCCTCGGCGGTGAAGCTCAGGATCGGCGCCAGCCAGCGGGTCATCGCTTCCAGAATGTGGTGCATCGCGGTCTGCGCCGAGCGGCGGGCGACGCTGTCGCGCCCGGTGGTGTACTGGCGGTCCTTGATGATGTCCAGATACAGGCTGCCCAGGTCCACCGAGCAGAAGTTGTGAATCTTCTGGTAGATCAGATGGAACAGGTATTGGTCGTAAGCCTCCAGGATTTCCTCCTGCAAGCGGCGGGTGCGATCCACCGCCCAGCGATCCAGCGCCAGCATCCGCTCCGGCGGCAGCCGGTCGCGGGCGGGATCGAAGCCGTTGAGATTGGCCAGCAGGAAACGGGCGGTATTGCGCATCCGCCGGTAGGAGTCGGCCATGCGCTTGAGAATCTCGTCGGAAACGCCCATCTCGCCGCGATAGTCGGTCGCCGCCACCCACAGCCGCAACACGTCGGCGCCCAGCGAGTTCACCACCTTCTGCGGCGCGACCACGTTGCCCAGCGATTTGGACATCTTGCGGCCCTGGGCGTCCACGGTGAAACCGTGGGTCAGCAGGCCCTTGTACGGCGCGACGCCGCGCATCGCCACCGAGGCCAGCAAGGAGGACTGGAACCAGCCGCGATGCTGATCGGAGCCTTCCAGATACAGTTCCGCCGGGAAATGCAGTTCCGGGCGGCGATCCAGCACCGAAAGATGCGTCGTGCCGGAGTCGAACCAGACGTCCAGGGTGTCGGTGGCCTTGTCGTAGTGCGCCGCGTCCGCGCCCAGCAGTTCCGCCGGGTCGAGTTCGAACCAGGCGTCGATGCCGCCCTGCTCGATGCGCTGGGCCGCCTGTTCCATCAACTCCAGCGTGTTCGGATGCAACTCACCCGTTCGCTGGTGAGTAAACAGGGTCATCGGCACGCCCCAGTAGCGTTGCCGGGACACGCACCAGTCCGGGCGATTGGCCACCATGCCCTGAATCCGCGCCTCGCCCCAGTCCGGGGTGAAGCGGAGCTTCTTGATCTCCGTCAGAGCCTGGGCGCGCAAGGCATGCGGATGATCCATGCCGATGAACCATTGCGCGGTGGCGCGGAAGATCACCGGGGTCTTGTGCCGCCAGCAGTGCGGATAGCTGTGCTTCAGGCTGGCGACGCGCAGCAGCTTGCCATGGACCTTCAGCGTGTCGATCACCCGCTCGTTGGCGGCGAACACGTGCAGGCCGGCGAACAGGGGAGTATCGGGCAGGAAGCGGCCATCCGGCCCGACCGGGTTGTTCACCGGCAGACCGTAGCGCGAGCCGACCACGTAGTCTTCCTGGCCGTGGGCGGGGGCGGTGTGGACCGCGCCGGTGCCGGCGTCGGTGGTGACGTGATCGCCGAGGATGACCGGCACTTCCCGGTCGTAGAACGGATGGCGCAGGGCCAGCCCTTCCAGTTCGGCGCCCGGCCCGTAAGCGATCACCTGGTAGCTTTCGACCTGCCAGCGGGCCAGCGAGTCCTTGAGCAGCGGTTCGGCGACCAGCAGCCGTTCCTGGCCCCGGTCGGTTTCGACTTGCGCGACCACGTATTCCAGCCCTGGATTGATGGCCACTGCCTGGTTGGCCGGCAGCGTCCACGGCGTGGTGGTCCAGATGGCCACGGCCAGCGGTCCCTTGCCTTCGTGGCCCTCGACATGGTGCAGCCGGGCCATCAGCGCCTCGGGGTTGACCACCGCGAAGCGCACGTCAATCGCCAGCGCGTCCCGGTCTTCGTATTCGACCTCGGCCTCGGCCAACGCCGACCCGCAGTCGATGCACCAGTAGACTGGCTTGGAGCCGCGATACAGATGGCCGTTGGCGACGATCCGCGCCAGCGACCGCACGATGTCGGCCTCGGCGCGAAAATCCATGGTCAGGTACGGTTTCTCCCAGTCACCCAGAACCCCCAGCCGCTGAAAATCGGCGCTCTGACTGGCGATCTGCTCGGCGACGAACGCCCGGCAGGCAGCGCGAAACTGGCGGGCGTCCACCTTGACCCCCACTTTGCCCAGCTTCTTTTCCACTACCTGCTCGATGGGCAGACCGTGGCAGTCCCAGCCCGGCACGTAGGGCGCGTCGAAACCGCTCAGCGTCTTGGCCTTGACGATGATGTCCTTGAGCACCTTGTTGACGGCGTGGCCGATGTGAATCGTTCCGTTGGCGTAGGGCGGACCGTCGTGCAACACGAACCTGGGCCGCTCGGCGAATTCGACGCGCTGCCGCTGGTAAAGGTCCAGTTCGCGCCAATGACGCAGCAACTCCGGCTCGCGTTTGGCGAGATCGGCCTTCATCGGAAAGGCGGTCTGGGGAAGGTTGAGGGTGTCTTTGTAATCGGCCACGGTGAACCTCTGAAAAAACCGGTGCTCAAGCTCTCCCTTCCCGGGACGGGAAAGGAGTGAGAGGTGAGGGGTTGGCTCCCCTCTCCCCAAGTGGGAGAGGGGCTGGGGGTGAGGGGGTTCCTATACCCCGTGTCGCGAACCAGGCACGGGCGCCCCGTTCGTCCCGCTGAATTTGCGCCTGCAAGGCGGCCAGGGATTCGAAGCGTCGTTCCGGACGGAGATAGTGCAGAAAATCCACCTTGACGTGCCGGCCGTAGAGATCGCCCTGGAAGTCGAGCAGGTGCACTTCCAGGCGCTCGCGCTCGCCTTCGAACGTCGGGCGACGGCCGACATTGGCGATGCCGGGCCAGGGCCGCAGGCCGGGACTGCTCATCAGCACGGCGTAGACGCCGTAAACCGGGGTGACGCGACGGTGCGGATGGATGTTGGCGGTCGGAAAACCGAGGGTGCGGCCGCGGCGGTCGCCGTGCGCCACCCGCCCGCACAGGTCGTAGGGCCGGCCCAGCAGCCGCGCCGCCAGTTCCAGATCGCCCTGGGCCAGCGCCTGACGGACGCGGGTGCTGCTGACCCGTTCCCCGTCCAGGAGGTAGCTGTGGTTGTCCGCCACCTCGAAATCGTGGCGCCGGCCGGCTTCGACCAGCATCGCGAAATCGCCGGCGCGGTGATGGCCGAAGCGGAAGTCGTCGCCGACGACCAGATAGCGGATGCCCAGCCGCTGGACCAGCAAATCCTCGATGAATTGCTCCGCCGGCAACGCCGCCAACCGATGGTCGAATTCCAGACACAACACTCGCTCGATGCCAAGGTCGTCCAGCGCCAGCAGTTTTTCCCGCAGGCGCATCAACCGGGCCGGCGGCGCGTGGGGGCCGGCGAAAAATTCCTGGGGCTGGGGCTCGAAGGTGATCACCAGTTGGGGCAGGCGCAGGCGCGCGGCCTGGGCGGCCAGTTGGGCCAGGATTGCCTGGTGGCCGCGATGCACGCCATCGAAATTGCCAATCGTGGCGACGCAGCCTTGGTGGCGGGGCCGCAGGTTGTGTTGGCCGCGAATCAGTTCCATGCCGGTTTCGGATCAGGAGTGGCGAACGAAAGGCGGCATTATAGGGACAATTGACGGTTTCTTGACACCGCGCCAATGCGCGCTCAATCGGTCTGAAGGTCGCCACGGGCCGACAGGCCGGCGTCTCCCGGCCACTCCCACAATTCGCGCGGGTAGTCGCGGTACAGTTCCCGAAACGCCCGCTGATAATGCCGGTCGGCGTGGACAATCCGCGCCAGTTCCCACGGGCGGGTGAGATGGCGCTCGACCCGCAACGGATTGCGCCGGCCCGCTTCGCCGATCTGCCGCGCCAGCAGCGCGCTGAACTCGCGCAACGGCAGCGCGGTCGAGGTGAGCGGATGCATGCAATCGTGCAGGTCGTAGGCATCTCCACACCAAAACCCTGGCCGCGCCGCCTCGTAGTCGGGGGTGCCGGGCGAAGGGGTGCAGACGGTGAAGCTGCATTGCGCCGGCGGCATGGCGCCGACGTAATCGCGCAGGCGCTGGAACTCGGCGTGACCGTACTCCGGGCGGACCATGAATGCGGCGTGGCAGGCGATGCCCAGCCGGCGCAGCGTGTCGTGGGCGCGCTCGTTGTGCGCCACCGTGCCGCCCTTGCGCGCCGCCTTCAACTCCTGATTGGTGGCGAACTCGAAGCCGACGAACACGCCGTCCAGGCCAATCTCTCGCCAGCGTCGTAACAATTCCGGTGAATGGAGCACCGTCGTGGCGCGCGCCCAGGCGAAGTACCGTTTCTTGACCCCACGCCGCGCCAGCGCCTCGGCCAGTTCGAAACCGTAAGCCTCGTCGATGAAATTTTCGTCGTCCGAAAAGTAGACGTGATCGGCGGCGATCCGCGCCAGATCTTCGGCCACCATCTCGGCTGGGCGCGGCCGATGGGCGCCGCCGCACAACAGCGGCACGATGCAGAACGAGCAGACCATCTTGCAGCCGTAGGAGGTGCGCGCCATCGCCACGGGTGGGAGCAGTACCTGCCAGTCGCGCGGGTTCTCGCACACCCAGATGCAGTAGTAGTGGCGGCGGTCCCACAGATCGCGGCGCGGGATTGGGATGGTGGCGGGGTCGGGATAACGGGGCCACGTCTTGGTGGCTTCCGCGTCGAAGCGTTCGCCGGTGAACAGCAGGTTGTCCACACCTTCCGGTTCTTCACCCCTGCTCAATGCCGCGACCAGGGCGCGAAACGGCGCGCAGCCCTCGCCGCGCACGATGTAATCAAGCGCCGGGATATTGCAATCGGCGGGGACTACGGTGGCGTGATGGCCGCCGACCACGATCCGAGCCTTCGGCAACAATTGGCGCACTATGCCGGCCAGCCGTTTCATGCTGCCCGCTTCGTGGCTGTAGGCGGTAAATCCCACCAAATCAGGCCGAAACCGGGCCAACTCCCGCCGAAATACCGCGTCGGCGAACCGGTACAGCCGCAGATCGAGCACCCGTACCGCGTGCTCCGCCGGCAGCGCGGCGGCCAGATAACCGAATTCCAGGGGTTCCAGGCGCTGGAACCGTTCGAGGCCCCGCACGGTTTGCAGCCGGGCCTTGGGCTTGACGAGCAGAATACGGATGGCGTTGTCCTCCATCGGTTACGGCGTTCGTCGGCATTCGAACCCCGCCAGATTGCGCGCGGCGCGGCTGAATTCCATGCCGATCAAGGTGACCGGCTGGCTGGTGTATTTCTGGGGTAGTTCCGGCTCTCGATCCGCGCCAAGGCCCGGCCCGGCTCGCTCAGTTCCACCACTTTGAGCTTCAAATGATAGGAACTCTCCGTTGCTAAGGCGATTTCCAGCAATGAAATTACCTGGCCTGGCTCCCACGCTCCAGCGTGGGAGCCCCAACCGTCTCGATGCCGCGGGCGTTATGGGCCGCTGGAGTGGCCCGAACGGCGTTCCCACGCTGGAGCGTGGGAACGAGATGTCGGTAAGGTATTTGCTGGAAATAGCCTAACAGGAGGAATGTCCGATGGATCCTTCGGATTTCAGGATTACCCCTGGCGACCAGCCGGGCCAGGTCGTTTCATTTCTGGAAATCGCCTAAAGATGCTTGGCCCGCTCGCGCAGGATGAACTTCTGCATCTTGCCGGTCGAGGTCTTGGGCAGCGGGCCGAACACCACGTTTTTCGGCACTTTGAACCGCGCCAGTTGACTGCGGCAGAACTCGATGATTTCTTCCTCGGTGGTGCCTTCCTTGCCCGGCTGGAGCGTCACGAAGGCGCAGGGCGTTTCGCCCCACTTCTCGTCGGGCCGCGCCACCACCGCCACTTCCAGGATCGCCGGATGCCGGTACAGCACATCCTCGACCTCGATGGTGGAGATGTTCTCGCCGCCGGAAATGATGATGTCCTTGGAACGGTCCTTGATGTCGATATAGCCGTTCTCGTGCCAGACCGCCAGGTCGCCGCTGTGGAACCAGCCGCCTTCGAAGGCTTCCTTGCTGGCGCTGGGATTCTTGAGATAACCCTTCATCACGTTGTTGCCGCGCATGAAGATTTCGCCGATGCTCTTGCCGTCCTTCGGCAATGGCTCCAGGGTTTGCGGATGCGCCACCATCAGCCCTTCCAGCATCGGGTAGCGCACCCCCTGGCGCGATTTCAGCAAGGCCCGTTCTTCCAGGGACTTTTCGTCCCACTCGTCGTGCCAGGCGCAGACCACCGATGGCCCGTAGGTTTCCGTCAGACCATAGGTGTGCGTGACTTCGAAGTTCATCCGCTCCATGCCTTCGATCACGGCGGCGGGCGGCGCGGCGCCGGCGGTCATCACCTTGACCCGATGATCGATGCCGGCTTTCATCTCGTCCGGGGCGTTCTTGAGGGTGTTCAGCACGATCGGCGCGCCGCAGAAGTGATTGACCTTCTCCTGTTTGATCAGCTCGAAGATCAGGTCGGCGCGGACCTGACGCAGACAGACGTTGGTGCCGACGGTCGCGGCGATGGTCCAGGGAAAACACCAGCCGTTGCAGTGGAACATCGGCAAGGTCCATAGATAGACTGGGTGCAGGCTCATATTCCAGACCAGAGCGTTGCTGATCGCGTTCAAGTAGGCGCCGCGATGATGATAAACCACGCCCTTGGGATTGCCGGTGGTGCCGGACGTATAGTTGAGCGAAATCGCCTGCCACTCGTCGGCGGGATTCTGCCAGGCGAACTCGGGATCGCCCTCGGCCAGCAACGCTTCGTAATCCAGTTGGCCGAGCTTTTGCCCGCCGCTGTATTGCGGGTCGTCGACATCGATCACCAGCGGGCGCTTGCCGACTTCCATCAGGTTCAGCGCCTTGCCGATAGTGTCGGAGAATTCGCGGTCGGTGAATAGAATTCTGGCTTCGCCGTGTTGGAGCATGAAGGCGATGGCCTCGGCGTCCAGCCGGATGTTCAGGGTGTTGAGCACCGCTCCGCTCATCGGCACGCCGAAGTGCAATTCGAACATCTCGGGAATGTTGGGCAGCATCGCCGCCACCGTGTCGCCCAGGCCAATGCCGCGCCGTTGCAGCGCCGAGGCCAGGCGCCGACAGCGGGCATAGGCTTCGGCCCAGGTGCGCCGGGTGGAGCCATGCACCGCGGCGAGGCGGTTGGGATAGACCGAGGCGGCGCGCTCGATGAAGGTCAGCGGGGTCAGCGGCACGAAATTGGCCGGGTTCCGGTCCAGGCTGATTTCGTAGGGATTGGTGGTGTTCATGCGGGTGTTGTCCTCATTTGTTTTTGGTGGAATGGCGATGGTGGTTCAATCAGGCGAGCGGGTCAGTGGCCCCGCCAGGTGGGTTTGCGCTTGGCGATGAAGGCGTCGATGCCTTCGCGGGCATCCTCGCTGTTCATGTTGCAGGCCATGACTTCGCTGGCGCGGGCGTAGGCCGCCTCCAGGCCCAGCTCCAACTGTTGATAGAACAGTTCCTTGCCCATGGCGATAGCTAGCGGCGATTTGCCGCGGATGGAATCCGCCAATTGCCAGACGGCGGTGTCCAGTTGATCCAGCGGGGCGATCCGGTTGATCAGTCCTTGGCGCAGGGCGGTCGGCGCGTCGATGAAGTCGCCGGTCAACAACAGCTCCAGCGCCTGCTTGCGGCTCAGGTTGCGGCTCAGCGCCACGCCGGGGGTAGCGCAGAACAAACCGACGTTGATGCCGGAAGTGGCGAAGCGGGCGTTGTCGGAAGCGACGGCGAGATCGCAGGCCGCGACCAGTTGGCAGCCAGCGGCGGTGGCGATGCCGTGGACCCGGGCGATGACCGGTTGCGGCAGGCGGTTGATGGTCAGCATCACCCGGCCACACTGGGCGAACAGCGCCTGGTGAAAGGCGGGGTCGGTCTGGGCGCGCATTTCCTTGAGGTCGTGGCCGGCGCAGAACGCCGGGCCGGCTCCGGCGATCACCACCACCCGGATCGTTTTATCGGCGGCGACGGCGTCCAGCGCCGTTTGCAATGCCCCCAGCATGGCCCGCGACAGCGCGTTGTACTGCTTGGGGCGGTTGAGGGTCAGCGTGGCGACGCTGGCTTCATCCTGGCGTAATACGAGAGCGTCCTCGGCAAGAACGGTTGCGGTCATGGTCGTTTTCCTCGAAGATGAAAAACCGTTGGTGGAAAATCGGACGGTGGCAGCGCGGCGCCGGTGCGATTTTGTTCGGGTTTATTTTAGCCTGGCGACTCCCACGACGAGATTTCACCAACCCCGCCGCTTTCCTTTTATCCAGGTCCCTCGTCCATGAATCCGCCGCCGACTTCGATAGTCTATATCGTGGGCGCCGATCCCGCCCTCCACCATGCGCTTCGGGGTCTGCTGGAATCGGTCGGCTTGCGGACCCTGGCCTGCGTTGACGTGGCGGCGTTCGTGGCCGCCTATCAGCCGGACTGGCCCGGCTGCCTGCTGCTGGACGCGCGGGCCTCGGGGCCGGACGATCCCGGCGCCCTGCGCCGCCTGCGCGAGGAGGGAATCGACGCGCCGGTGATCGTGCTCGCCGAGCACGCCAGCGTCGCCATGGTGGTGACCGCCTTGCGGCGGGGCGTGCTGGATTTCATCGAAAAGCCGTTCAACGAACAGATTCTGCTCGATGGCGTTCACCACGCGCTGGCCGTGGGCGCCGCCCGACGACGCGCCCGCGCCCAACACCAGGAGTTGTTGCGCCGGTTCGATACCCTGACCGCGCGCGAGCAAGACGTGCTGCGTTGGGTCGTGGCGGGACTGCCCAACCGGGAAATCGCCGAAACGCTCAACCTGAGCCGCAAGACCGTGGAAATCCACCGCGCCCGGGTCATGCGGAAAATGGAAGCGGAAACCCTGTCGCAACTGATCCAGATGACGGTGGCCATCGGCATTCTCGAACTTTACGATTCGGATGGTTGAACCCATTACAGGCAGCGGTTTTTGTGGTGGAAGCCGAAATCGCCGCGTTGCTGTGGGAGACGACGGAATGACGGCGCTTGAACTGATCCAAAACCTCAATCTTCTTGACGAACACGAGCGCATCGAAGCCAAACGCGCTTCCGAAGCCGGTAAATCGGTTTTGGAAACGATCTGTGCCTTTGCCAACGAACCCGGTCTGGGTGGTGGTTGGATCGTGTTGGGCGTCGCACGCGAGGAGTTGGCGCTCTTCCCAGTTTACGAAGTTGAAGGTGTGGTTCATCCAGACAAGATCACAACCGACATCGCTACTCAATGCCGCAACATGTTCAACATTCCGTGGCGTGTGGATATAGCCACCGAGAATGTCCAGGGCAAGAATGCCGTTGTGGTGTTCGCCCCCGAAGCCCAGCCCCAAGACAAGCCGGTTTTTTTCAAGTCCCAGGGCTTGCCACGGGGCGCTTTTCGCCGTGTCGGCAGTACCGACCAACACTGCACCGAAGACGATCTGGCGGTGTTCTACCAAGGACGCCGGCAGGAAAGCTTCGATGCCGGGATCGTGGCCGATGCCACTTTCGAGGATTTTTCGCCCGACGCGATTGCTGATTACCGAAAATTTCGCGCCGAGGCGAACCCGGATGCCGAGGAATTGCGCTGGTCGGATCAGGAACTCATGCAGGCGCTCGGCTGCATTGGCCGTAATCAACGAGGCGAGTGGAAACCCACCATCGCCGGCCTGATCTTGTTTGGTACTCCGCTGGCTTTGCGCCGCTGCTTCCCCATGACCCGGGTCGATTACATCCGCGTGCCCGGACGCGAGTGGGTGCCCGATCCCGACCGCCGTTTCGATACGGTCGAACTGCGCGATCCGCTATTCCGCCTGATCCGTCGCGCCCAAGCCGCCGTGCTGGATGACTTGCCCAAGCATTTCGGTCTCAAGGAAGGCGAGTTGCAGCGGCAGGACAAGCCGGTGATCCCGCTGCGGGTGATCCGTGAGGCGCTGGTCAACGCACTCATGCACCGCAGTTATCGCAGCCACAGCCCGGTGCAGATCATCCGCTACGCCAACCGGCTGGAAATCCGTAACCCCGGTTTTTCGCTCAAATCCCCCGAGCATCTGGGCGAACCTGGCTCTCAACCCCGCAACCCCAAGATCGCCGCCGTGCTGCACGAGACCCGCTTTGCGGAAACCAAGGGTAGCGGCATCCGCGTCATGCGCGAAGGCATGGAGCAGGCGGGATTGACCCCGCCGTTGTTCGAATCCGACCGTGCGGCCGATCAATTCGTTGCCCGCTACTTCTTCCATCATTTTCTGGGCCACGAGGATATTGCTTGGTTGGCGCGGTTCCGGGATTTGCACTTGTCGGATGAGGAGGCTAAAGCTCTGATCGTGGTGCGGGAAGCCGGCGCCATCGACAACGCCACCTATCGGGATTTGAACAAAGTGGATGCCCTGAACGCCAGCGGCGCGTTGCGGCGGTTGCGGGATGCCGGGCTGCTTGCTCAAAAGGGGCGGGGTTCGGCAACTTACTATGTGCCGACTGACAGGCTGAACATCGAGGAGCAGGTCTTATCTAGTAACCTCCTGGCCTTATCTAGTAACCCCCCGGCCTTATCTAGTAACCCCCCGGCCTTATCTGGCAACTCCGACGACGAAGCGCGCCTTCAACTTTTGAACGAACTACCGGGAGCTTTGGCTGCTCGCTTAGGCGCGCTTGGGCAGAGACACCCACCAGATGAGGTACGTCAAGTGGTGCTCGACCTCTGCCGCCTGCGACCTTGGCGCGCTGAAGAACTCGCGATCCTGCTTCGACGCAACCCGGAGACCGTGCGCCAGAACTACTTACGCCCGCTGATGCGAGAAAAACGGTTGATGATGACCAATCCGGACGAGCCGAACGATCCACAGCAGGCGTATCGGACGGTGGAGGATCGGTAATGAGCTTATTGCAAAACCTTGCACGGCTTCGAAGGTGACGCGGGCTAAAGCCAGGGCACGAACGGCGGAGCCGGAATATTTTACAGACAAATCAGTTAGATAACCAAAAGGACCTACTGTTTATGCTCCTCATGATCGACAATTACGACTCTTTCACCTACAACCTGGTGCAATATCTGGGCGAGCTGGGCGAGGAGGTGCGGGTGTACCGCAACGACCGGATTACGCCCGACGAAATCGCCGTGCTGAACCCGGAGCGCATCGTGCTTTCGCCCGGCCCTTGCACGCCCACCGAGGCCGGCGTGTCGCTGGCGGTCATCGAACGGTTCGCCGGACGGATGCCGATTTTCGGGGTTTGCCTGGGCCACCAGAGCATCGGCCAGGCTTTCGGCGGCCGCATCGTCCGCGCCGGCCAGGTCATGCACGGCAAAACCTCCGCCGTCCACCACCACGGCCAGGGCGTATTCGCCGGCCTGCCCAACCCCTTCACCGTGGTGCGCTATCATTCCCTGGTGATCGAGAAAGCCAGCATCCCGGATTGCCTGGAAGTCACCGCCTGGACCGAAACCCCGGACGGCGGGCTGGACGAAATCATGGGCGTGCGGCATAAGACCCTGCCCGTCGAGGGCGTGCAGTTCCACCCGGAATCCATTCTGACCGAGCACGGTCACGCCCTGCTGCGCAACTTTCTCAACCCGTATTGAACGCCCCGGAGAGCCTTTCGATGTCCATCACCCCTCAGGAAGCCCTGCAACGCACCATCGAACACCGCGAGATTTTCTACGACGAAATGCTGTCGCTGATGCGCCAGATCATGGCGGGCGATATCTCGCCGGTGATGACCGCCGCCATCCTCACCGGTCTGCGGGTCAAGAAGGAAACCATCGGCGAGATCACCGCCGCCGCCACGGTGATGCGCGAGCTGTCCACGAAGGTCCACATCCCGCCGCCGCACCAGCATTTCGTGGACATCGTCGGCACCGGCGGCGACGGCGCGCACACCTTCAACATCTCCACCGCCGCGATGTTCGTCGCCGCCGCCGCCGGCGCCCGGGTCGCCAAGCACGGCAATCGCGGCGTCTCGTCCAAATCCGGCAGCGCCGACGTGCTGGAGGCGCTGGGCGCGCGCATCGACCTGAGCGCGGAACAGGTGGCCGAATGCGTGCAAACCACCGGCATCGGCTTCATGTTCGCGCCGAACCATCACAGCGCCATGAAGAACGTCGCCCCGGTCCGCCGCGAGATGGGCGTGCGCACCCTCTTCAATATCCTCGGTCCGCTGACCAACCCGGCCGGCGCCCCCAATCAACTCATGGGCGTATTCCACCCCGACCTGGTCGGCATCCAGGTGCGCGTCATGCAACGGCTCGGCGCGCACCATGTCCTCGTGGTTTGGGGCAAGGACGGCATGGACGAAATCTCGCTGGGCGCCGCCACCCTGGTCGGCGAACTCAGGAACGGCGAGATCCTGGAATACGAAATCCATCCCGAGGATTTCGGCCTGGCCATGATGTCCAACCGCGCTCTCCGGGTCGAAAACCCGGAGCAATCCAAGGCCATGCTGTTCGGCGCCCTGGAAAATCAGCCCGGCGCCCCGCGCGACATCGTCGCCCTCAACGCCGGCGCGGCGCTGTATGCCGCCAATCGAACCGATTCCATCGCAGGCGGTCTTGCGCTGGCGTGGGAAGCCATCGCCAGCGGCGCGGCGCGGGCCAAGCTGGACGAATTCGTGCGCTGCACCCAGAAACTGGCGTCATGAGCGACATCCTGCAACGAATTCTGGCCCGCAAGACCGAGGAAATCGCCGAGCGGAGCGCCTGGTTGGGCCTGCGGGAACTGCGCCGGCGGGCCGAGCGCCTGCCGCCGCCCCGGCCGTTCCGGAACCATCTGGAACGGACCGTCGCCGGGGGCCGGCCGGCGGTCATCGCCGAAATCAAGCGCGCCTCGCCCAGCAAAGGTTTATTGCGCGACCCGTTTCTGCCGGCGGCTGTCGCCCAAAGCTACGCCGCCGCCGGTGCTTGTTGCCTGTCGGTGCTCACCGACCACGATTTCTTCCAGGGTCACGAAGATTTTTTGCGGGAAGCGCGGGCTGCCTGCGAGTTGCCGGTGCTCCGCAAGGATTTCATCATCGACCCGTATCAGGTGTACGAAGCCCGCGCCATCGGCGCCGACTGCATTCTGCTGATCGTCGCCGCGCTGAACGACGCCACCCTGGCGGCGCTGGCGGAACTGGCGGCGGACCTGGGCATGGATGTGCTGGTGGAAGTTCACGACGCCGAGGAGCTGGAGCGGGCGCTGGCCAGCGGCGCCACGTTGATCGGCGTCAACAACCGCAATTTGCGCACCTTCGAAACCCGGCTGGATACCACGCTAAACCTGCTGCCTCGCATCCCCGCCGGCCGCGCCGTGGTCACCGAAAGCGGGATTCACACCCCCGCCGACGTGGCGTTGATGCGCGCGCATGGCGTTCACGCCTTCCTGGTGGGGGAGGCCTTCATGCGCGCCTCCGACCCCGGTGCGAAACTGGCGGAACTGTTCGGCTAAACTCCGCGTCCGGCCTCTCCCGCCAACGGCGCGGGGGAGTGATCGCCAAATTTGAGGAATCAAGATGAAAACTCGCGTCGTCTGGCTGGAAAACATGACCTACGTGGCCCAGCCGCCCAGCGGTCACGCCGTGGTCATGGACGGTCCGCCGGAACTGGGCGGTCAAAACCTGGGACCGCGCCCCATGGAAATGCTGCTGATGGGCATGGGTGGCTGCACCGCGATCGATGTGGTCAACATCCTGCGTAAATCCCGACAGGATTTGCGCGGTTGCGAGGTACAACTCGAAGCCCAGCGGGCCGACAGCGACCCCAAGGTTTTCACCCAGATCCACGTGCATTTCATCCTGAGCGGCAAGAGCCTGAGCGCCAAGCACGTCGAGCGCGCGATCCTGTTGTCGGCGGAAAAGTACTGTTCGGCTTCGATCATGCTCGGCCAGACGGCCAGGATCACCCATACCTTCGAAATCCGCGACACCTGAAACTCTTCCCCATTCAGTGCTACCCTTTCATCCCGCTGGGTTTGCCAGTTTTTCGAAAGAAACGCCGCCATCCCGGGCGGCGGAGCGGGTTTTTTCGTCTGGAGGAGGATCGACGCGGTGTCGCTAAGGCCAACCATGTCCAAACTGCGGCTGCAAGGGTTCAACAATCTCACCAAAACGCTCAGCTTCAACCTCTACGATATCGGCTATGCCGCGACGCCGGCGCAGCAGGAACGCTACATCGCCTATATCGACGAGACGTACAGCATTGAGCGACTGACCCAAATCCTGACCACCGTCTCCAGGATCATCGGCGCCAACATCTTGAACATCGCTCACCAGGACTACGAGCCGAAAGGAGCCAGCATCACTCTGTTGATCGCCGAGGAATCGGCCGCCTCCGACCGCCTGTCGAATTCCGAGGCACCCGGTCCGTTGCCGGACGCGGTGGTCTGCCACCTGGACAAGAGCCATATCGCCGTGCATACCTACCCGGAAAGCCATCCCGACAACGGCATCCGCACCTTCCGGGCCGATATCGACGTATCGACCTGCGGCCGCATCTCTCCGCTCAAGGCGCTGAATTATCTGATCCACGGTTTCGAGGCGGACATCGTCACCGTCGATTACCGGGTGCGCGGCTTCACGCGGGATCTCACCGGCAAGAAGCATTTCATCGACCACCCCATCAATTCGATCCAGAATTTCTTATCCAGGGACACGCGCGAACGCTATCAGATGATCGACGTCAACGTTTATCAGGAGAACCTCTTTCACACCAAGATGATCCTGAAGGATTTCGAGCTGAACGGTTATCTGTTCGGCGTGGACCAGCGGGATTTGCCTCCCTACGAACAGGCGGCGATCGAGCAGCGGGTGCGGCGGGAAATGGCCGAAATCTTTTACGGCGAGAATCTGCCCAAGGGCTTGCCGCTTTAACGGGGGGTTCGCGCGGACCTCAACCCGCCGTCGCCGCGGCCCCGCGCTCGAACAAGACCGAATCGGCGGCGACGGCGACCATCGCTTTTCATGCTTCACCCGAACGACCTTCCACCCGATCCGCCGCTTGATGCCCCGCTGCTGGGTTCCGGCGATCCGCCGCCGTTCACCCTCTTCAATCCGGAGGGCCAGGCGCCGCTGGTGCTGGTCTGCGACCACGCCAGCAACGCCATTCCCGCCATGCTCGGTCGACTGGGACTGGGGCCGGCCGAATTGTCCCAACACATCGCCTGGGACATCGGCGCCGCGCGGGTGGCCCGCCGGCTGGCGGCGCGACTGGACGCGCCCGCGGTGCTCGGCGGCTATTCGCGGCTGGTCATCGACTGCAACCGTTCCCCCGGCGATCCCACCTCCATCGCCGAAATCAGCGACGGCATCGTCATTCCCGGCAACCAGGCGGTGGACGACACCCAGGCCGACCGGCGGTTGAACGACGTGTTCTGGCCCTACCATCACGCGATTACCCAGGCGCTGGCCCACCGCTGGCGTCACGGTCGGGGCCGGGCGCCGGTGCTGATCGCCATTCACAGCTTTACGCCCACCATGAACGGCTTTGAGCGCCCCTGGCATCTGGGCGTGCTGTGGAACCGCGATCCCCGGCTGGCCGAGCCGCTGATCGCCCGGTTCCGGGCCAGTCCCGACTTGTGCGTGGGCGACAACCAGCCCTATTCCGGCCGCGAGGTTGGCTTCACCATGGACACCCACGGCGGCGCGGCCGGCCTGCCGCACGTGGAGATCGAGATTCGTCAGGATTTGATCGCCGACGAAGCGGGCGGCGAACGCTGGGCGGCGGTGGTGGGCGAGGCGCTGGAGGCGGTGCTGCGGGACGAGACGCTGTTCCGGGTGCGGCATTATTGAGGCCGAACCCGCCGATCCAGCCCCGAAGCGGGGTCGGTCAGGCCGGTTCCAGATGCTCGACGCGCAACTGCAACCGTCGCTCGCCGCGCCATTCGTTGGCGTCCAGCTTGTAGGCGATGCGCCAGCGCGTCGCGCCCGGCGCGAACTCGGCCGCCCGCTGGAAGGCGACCGCCTCCACCGGCTGGTCCAGACCCGGCGCTCGCAACCACAGCTTCAAGTGCTGGTCCTTCATGATGCGATGGGCGGTTACCTCGAACACGCCATCGAACAGCGGCTCGGGGAAGCCCTGGCCCCAGGGACCGGCCTCCCGCAATTGCTCGGCGGTTTCCAGGGAAAAATCCGCCGGTTCCAGCTCGCCGTCGCTCCACAGACAGCCGTTAAGGTCCTCCGGCCGCAGCAAACCGCGCACTTCGGCGTCGAAGACGCTTTGAAAAGCCGGCAGGTGAGCGGCCGGCAAACTCAGGCCGGCGGCGGCGGCGTGACCCCCGAAGCCCCCGATCAGGCCCGGCTGGCGCGCGTCGATGGTCGCCAGCACGTCGCGGATGTGCACCCCCGGCGCCGAGCGCGCCGAGCCGCGCAAGTGACCGGGGTGGTTATCGGGCGCGAAGGCGATCACCGGCCGGTGCACGCGATCCCGAATCCGTCCGGCCACGATGCCGATCACGCCGGGATGCCAGTCCGGATCGAACAGACACAATCCGAACGGCAGTTCGCCCGCCCCCAGCCGACCCTGCTCCAGACTGCCGAGCGCCTGGGTCCGCATGTCGGTCTCGATCAGCCGCCGCTCGCGGTTGAGCCGATCCAGTTCCCGCGCCAGAGCCAAAGCCCGCGCTGGATCGTCGCACAACAGGCAATCGATGCTCAGGCTCATGTCGGCCAGCCGGCCGGCGGCGTTCAGGCGCGGTCCGAGTTGAAAAGCGATGTCGGCGCCGCTCGCCCGCGCCATCGAGCGGCCGGCGACGGCGAACAGCGCGGCGATGCCGGGCACGCACCGGCCTTCGCGAATTCGCCGCAGTCCGTGCTCGACCAGCACCCGGTTGGCGTGCGCCAGCGGGACCACGTCGGCCACCGTGCCCACCGCCGCCAGATCGAGGAATTGCGCCATGTTCGGCTCGGACAGCCCGCGCGAGGCGAACCAGCCGCTCTCCCGCAGCCGGGCCCGCAGCGCCGACAGTACGTAGAAAATCACGCCGACGCCGGCCAGTTGCTTGCAGGGAAACGCATCGCCCGGCTGATTGGGATTGACCAGGGCGTCGGCGGCCGGCAGCGTCGGGCCAGGCAGATGATGATCGGTGATCAGCACCCGCATCCCCAGCGTCTGGGCCGCTCGCACGCCCTCGTGGCTGGAAACGCCATTGTCCACGGTAATCAGCAGATCGGGCCGATCCTGGGCGGCGACCGCGACGATTTCCGGGGTCAGGCCGTAGCCATGGACGAAGCGATTGGGCACCACGTAGCGCACGTCCACCGCGCCCAGCGCCCGCAGCGCCCGCACCGCCAACGCGCAACTGGTGGCGCCGTCGGCGTCGAGGTCGGCGACGATGGTGATCCGCCGGCGCTGGCGGAGGGCGTCTTCCAACAGCGTCACCGCCTCGGTCAGACCGGCCAGCGACGCGGGCGAGGGCAACATTTGCAAGCGCCGGTCCAGTTGATCCGCCGAATCGACGCCGCGCGCGGCGTAGATGCGTTGCAGCAGGGGGGAGACGGGCAAGGCCGCGCCAGGGGGGCTGGGACGGCGGACGATGACGGAGGGCATGGGGTGCTGAAAAGGCCGGTTCGATCCAGTCATGGCCGTTTCGCGCGAGTCGTCCGCGCCCGGCCGGGATGGTGGAAAAATCAGCGCGGATCATCGACCAGTGGTCGGGACCGCCGCCAGAACCGCCAGCGGGCGGCGCCGGTCACTGTGTAAACCCGCCCGTCGCCAGGGTAGAGATGCAGGGTCGCCAGTCTCCCGGTTTGCAGCCATCGCCGGCAACCCGAGAACCAGGTCCGCTCCAATTCCGCGACGTGATCGGCCCATCGGGCCGGATCGTCCTCCGCCAGATCGTAGCGCATCGTTTCCAGGACCACCAGGCTGTCGGGTTCTCCGCTCGCGCCGTCCAGCCAATCGTCGGCGTGTTCGGGGACCGGGCCGACCGTCGCGTTGGTCAGCCGCGCCAAACCCCGAGTCAGCGGATCGTTGGCGTACAGGTCGGCGGCGGGGGCGCGGGCGCCGGCTGGACACCTCCCACCACCCCAAAACCAGACGCTGTTGATCAAGGGTTGATTACGCGCCTCGCGCGCTCGATTAATTGGATGTTGATGAAACAGCATCTGGATTTCGGTGAGCAGGGCATGCCAGCGCCCACTCGCCGGACCGTGGGGCAGCAACGGGTTGATGTCGCGGCCGATGGCGTCAACCAGGGGATGGGTGCGTAAGCCCGGATCGGCCGGCAATCGCAGATACCAGCGGTCGGGGCGTGGAACGTGCAGCTGCAGCCCGTCGGCGGCGAAGGTTTGGTCGAACGCCGCCGCCAGCAGCGCCGCCTCGACCGGCTCGATGGCCAGCGCCCGGGCATCCACCAGCAGGACCCCATGCAGATCGGGGCGCAGATGCACCGGGTCGGTCCGCAGCCACCAGCCGTCGTCGGGCTCGCCGCCATCGGCCAGCCGGCTCACCGCCGCGACGGGCAGGTCAGCGGCCTCGGGAACCGGCGCGTCGAACAACCGAAACAGCGTTGCATCCGTGGTGGCCGAGGCCGGACGCGCATCGCCGCGGGCCAGCAACCAGCGCAACGCCGGCGCGGCGGGCACGGGAACCGCCGGATTGGCGAATCCAAATCGTCCGGTCGCCAGCAAACCGGGGACGAGCAGGTGCAGGGTCGGCGCCACGGTCGTCTATCGCCCGCGCGATTCAGTCCGAATCAAGGTATTCCAGCCGGATGCGCACGACCGGCGCGGGGATGCTGTCCAGCGCCTCGATGGCCGCGATCGCCGCGTTCATCCGCTGCTCCCGAACCCGGTTGATCAACAGCACAATCGGCACCACGCTGGCGCTGGGCGGCGCTTCCTTCTGCATGAGGGCTTCGATGCCGATGCCGCAGTCGGCGAGGATGCGGGTGATGTCGGCCAGCACGCCGGGACGATCCAGCGCCTGCAAGCGCAGGTAACAGGCGGTTTCCACCTCGCCCATCGGCAGAACCGGCAAGTCCGAGAGGGCGTCCGGTTGAAACGCCAGATGCGGAACCCGATTGTCCGGATCGGCAGTCAGGGTGCGCGCCACGTCGATGATGTCGGCCACCACCGCCGAGGCGGTCGGTTCGGCCCCGGCGCCGGCGCCGTAGAACAGGCTTTGCCCGACGGCGTCGCCCTTGACCAGCACCGCGTTCATGACGCCGTTGACGTTGGCCAGCAACTGCCGCTGCGGGATCAGGGTCGGGTGAACCCGCAACTGCGCGCCGCGGGCGTCGCGCCGGGCGATGCCCAGATGCTTGATGCGGTAGCCGAGCTGTTCGGCGTAGGCCACGTCCTCGCGGGTGATGCGGCTGATGCCCTCGACATAGACCTGGTCGAACCGCAGGGGGATGCCGAAGGCGATGGAGGCGAGGATGGTCAGCTTGTGGGCGGCGTCGATGCCTTCGATGTCGAAGGTCGGGTCGGCCTCGGCGTAGCCCAGCGCCTGCGCCTCGGCCAGCGCCTCCGGAAAATCGCGGCCCTTGTCATGCATTTCGGACAGGATGAAATTGGCCGTGCCGTTGATGATGCCCGCCACCCATTCCAGCCGATTGCCGGCCAGCCCTTCGCGGATGGCCTTGATGATCGGGATGCCGCCGGCGACCGCCGCCTCGAAGCCGACCATCGTCCCGGCGGCGCGGGCGGCGGCGAAAATTTCGTTGCCGTGCCGGGCGATCAGCGCCTTGTTGGCGGTAACCACGTGCTTGCCGTTGGCCAGCGCCCGCAGCGCCAGGCTACGCGCCGGTTCGTACCCCCCCATCAGCTCGACCAGGATCGACACCTCGGGATCGTCCACCACCTCCAGGGCCTCCCTGGTCAGTTTCATGCCGGCGGTATTGGCCGTGGTGGTGTCCAGATTGTGGGCGGCGGCGTGGGTAATGACGATCTCGCGCCCGGCGCGGCGGCTGATTTCCCCGGCGTTGCGGGCCAGCACGCGGGTGACGCCGCCGCCGACCGTGCCAAGCCCGAGCAGGCCGACCTTGACCGGGGGATAGGTTTGCGCGCTCATCGCGCGGCCGCCCGGGCAACCGGGAACGGGTGAACGTCCCGCTCGTCCCGGCGAAACATCTCGCGGATGCCGCGCAACGCCTGCCGGGTGCGGTGCTCGTTCTCGATCAGGCCGAAGCGCACGTGATCGTCGCCGTATTCGCCGAAGCCGATGCCGGGCGATACCGCGACCTTGGCCTCGGCCAGCAGTTTCTTGCAGAATTCCAGCGAGCCGAGCGCCCGATACTGCTCCGGGATCGGCGCCCAGACGAACATGGTCGCCCTGGGTTTGTCCAGTTTCCAGCCGAGCGCGTTCAAGCCGTCGCACAGCACGTCGCGGCGCTTCTGGTACAGGTCGCGGATCTCGCCGACGCAGTCCTGCGGGCCTTCCAGCGCGGCGATGGCGGCGACCTGGATCGGGGTGAACATGCCGTAGTCGAGATAGGATTTCATCCGGGCCAGCGCCCCGACCAGCGTGGGATTGCCGCACATGAAGCCCACGCGCCAGCCGGGCATGTTGTAGCTCTTGGACAGAGTGAAGGACTCGACCGCGATGTCCTTGGCGCCCGGCACTTGCAGGATCGAGGGCGCGACGTAGCCGTCGAACACCAGATCGGCGTAGGCCAGATCGTGGATGACCCAGATGTCGTGTTCGCGGGCGATGGCGACCACCTTTTCGAAAAAGTCGAGTTCGACGCACTGGGTGGTGGGGTTGGCCGGGAAATTCAGCACCAGCATCTTGGGCCGGGGCCAGGAATCCTTGATCGCTTTTTCCAGTTCGGCGAAGAAATCGACGCCCGGCGCAAGCGGCACGTGGCGGATGTCGGCGCCGGCGATCACGAAGCCGTAGGGATGAATCGGATAGGCGGGGTTGGGGACCAGCACCGCGTCGCCCGGACCCATGGTCGCCAGCGCCAGATGCGCCAGCCCTTCCTTGGAGCCGATGGTGACGATGGCCTCCGTCTCGCAGTCGAGCGCCACGGCGTAGCGGGTCTGATACCAGCGGCAGATGGCCCGGCGCAGGCGCGGAATGCCGCGCGACACCGAATAGCGGTGGGTATCGTCGCGCTGGGCGACTTCGACCAGTTTTTCAACGATATGCCTTGGAGTCGGCTGGTCGGGATTGCCCATGCCGAAATCGATGATGTCCTCGCCGCGCGCGCGGGCCTGGGCTTTCAACTCGTTGACGATGTTGAAGACGTAGGGCGGCAGGCGTTTGATGCGTTGAAAGTCGGCGTTCAAGGTGGTCATTCCCAGGGGCGGTGTCACGAGCGACAGCATCGGGCGATCCGTGCCGGCTTCGAAGAGCGATGGGCAAGACGGGCGGTGGTTGAGCGAGCGTGCAAGTTTACCGGTGGGGGCGAGGTGGTTCAACCGCGTCATGGCGCGCGCCAGGGCAATCGCGCCAGTTGGCGGCCAGGCCGGTTTCAATTCGAACCCATTTGCGTTTCATCTTGGAAGCGTTGTTTGGAAGCGCCAAACGAAAAATCCCTTCCTCAAGTATCGAGGAAGGGATTTGGTCATCATCAGCCTACTCCCACCCGCCCGCCGCGTTCGGCGACGGGCGGATAGAAAACCCGGCGGTTCAGTGCTGCCCGACCGCCCGCCGGACTTCCTCCAGCGAATTCGGGTCGTCCAGGGTGGACAGATCGCCCGGATCGCGGCCTTCGGCCAGGGCCTGGATCGACCGCCGCAGCAGCTTGCCGGAACGGGTCTTGGGCAGGGCGCTGACGAAATGGACGTTGTGCGGCTTGGCGACCGCGCCCAGCAGTTCCTGCACCTTGTTGATGATTTCCTTCTCCAGCTTCTCGGCGGCACCCGGTACGTCGAGCTGGGTCGGATCCTTCAGCCGGGCGAAACCGACCGGCACCTGACCCTTGACCTTGTCGGCCAGACCGACCACCGCCACCTCGGCGACCGCTGGATGGGCCTGGATCGCCTCCTCGATCTCGCGGGTGCCCAGCCGGTGACCCGCCACGTTGATCACGTCGTCGGTGCGGCCCAGGATGAAGAAGTAGCCGTCCTCGTCTCGCACCGCCCAGTCGGAGGAGGTGTACAGCATCTCCTTGAAGCTGGAGAAATAGCTCTTGACGAAACGCGAGTCGTCGCCCCACACCGTGCTCAGGCAGCCCGGCGGCAGCGGCGGCTCGACCACCAGCACGCCCTTCTCGCCGCGCGGCACTTCCTCGCCGGTGCCTTCGCTGATGACCCGAATGTCGTAGCCGTAGACCGGGAAGCCCGGCGAGCCGAAGCGGTTGGGCTTGAGATCGACGCCCGGCAGGTAGGAGAGCATCGGCCAGCCGGTCTCGGTCTGCCAGTAGTGGTCGATGACCGGAATCTTCAGCGCGTCGGTGATCCAGCGCGAAGTCGGCTCGTCCAGCGGCTCGCCGGCCAGGAACAGGTAGCGCAGGCACGACACGTCGTGCATCGTCATGTACTTCTGATCCTGTCCCTTCAGCACCCGCACCGCCGTCGGCGACGAGAACATCGACCGTACCTGATATTCGTTGACGATCTTCCACCAGATACCCGGATCCGGGCGGATCGGCAGTCCCTCGTAGAAAATCGTGGGCGAGCCGTTCATCAACGGGGCATAGACGATGTAGGAGTGGCCCACCACCCAGCCGATGTCGGAGGTGGCGAACATGGTCTCGCCGGGGTTGATGTGATAGAGATGCTTCATGGTCGAGGCCAGCGCCACCGCGTAGCCGCCGACATCGCGCTGCACGCCCTTGGGAATGCCGGTCGTGCCGGAGGTGTAGAGGATGTAGCTCGGCTCGTTGGATTCCAGCCAGGTGATCGGCACCTCGGCGTCCATGTGCTGGGCGCGCAGGGTCGCGTAATCCAGATCGCGGCCCTCGACCAGCGTCAGCCCCTTGTCGAGGCCGCGATTGCAAATGACCACCTTCTCCGGCGGGAACTTGGCCAGGCTGCACGACTCGTCCACCAGATGCTTGTAGGGCACCGCCTTGCCGCCGCGCATGCCGGCGTCGGAGGTGACCATGACCTTGGGCTTGGCGTCGTCGATGCGCACCGCCAGGTTGTAGGCCGCGAACCCGCCGAACACGACGGAGTGAATCGCGCCGATCCGGGCGCAGGCCAGCATGGCGAAGGCGGCCTCGGCGATCATCGGCATGTAGATGATGACCCGGTCGCCCTTGCCCACGCCCAGCGACTGCAACACCGCCGCGAACCGGTTCACCTCGCGGTGCAGCTCGGCGTAGGTGTAAATCTTGGTTTCGTCGGTTTCGGTCGAGATGTAGATCACCGCCCGCTGGTCGGCGCGGTCGGCCAGGTGCCGGTCCACGGCGTTGTAGCAGAGATTGGTTTCGCCGCCGACGAACCACTTGCAAAACGGGGGCTTGCTGTAATCACGGATTTTCTGCGGCGGCTTGTTCCAATGGATCAGCTTGGCCTGCTCGCCCCAGAAACCCTCTGGGTCGGTGATGGACCAGCGATGAAATTCTTCGTAATTCATTCGGAGACATCCTCCAATGGTAAGGGTTGAGGGCGACGTTATGATTGTCGTGCAGTGAAGTGTAGTCGCCCAAACTGAAATTTCTCGCCCGCCGCCCTCGAAATCGTCGAGGGCGGCGGGATGCTGCCTACTTCAGCAGGTCTTCGATGCTGGCGCGTTCCTCGCGCAGCTCCTGCTCGGTGGCCTTCATCTTCTCGCGGCTGAACTCGTCGACCGGCAGACCCTGCACGATCTGATAATCGCCGTTCTTGCAGACGCAGGGATAGGAGTAAATCACGCCTTCGCCGATACCATAGGAACCGTCGGACGGGATCGACATGCTGACCCAGTCGCCGTCAGGGGTGCCCAGCGCCCAGTCGCGCATATGGTCGATGGCCGCCGAGGCGGCGGAAGCGGCGGAGGACGCGCCGCGCGCCTTGATGATCGCCGCGCCGCGCTGCTGCACGTCGGGGATGAAGGTGTTGCGGTACCAACCCTGGTCGACCAAACCGGTCGCCGCCTGGCCCTTGACCGCGCACTGGCTGATGTCGGGGTACTGGGTCGAGGAATGGTTGCCCCAGATCGTCATCTTCTTGATGTCGTTGACGTGGGCGCCGGTCTTCTCGGCCAACTGGCTCAGGGCGCGGTTGTGATCGAGCCGGGTCATGGCGTGGAAGCGGCGGCGATCCCGGTCCGGCGCGTTGCTGGCGGCGATCAACGAGTTGGTGTTGGCGGGGTTGCCGACCACCAGCACCCGGATGTCGGCGGCGGCATGGTCGTTGATCGCCCGGCCCTGGGGCCCGAAGATGGCGCCGTTGGCGGTCAGCAGATCCTTGCGTTCCATGCCGGGGCCGCGCGGCCGGGCGCCGACCAGCATGGCGAAGTTGGCGTCCTTGAACGCCGTTTCCAGCTTGTCGGTGGCGACGATGCCGGCCAGCAGCGGGAACGCGCAGTCGTTCAGTTCCATCACCACGCCTTGCAGGGCTTGCAGCGCCGGGGTGATTTCCAGCAGTTGCAGGATCACCGGCTGATCGGGACCCAACATGCTGCCCGAGGCGATCCGGAAGGCCATGGCATAACCGATGTTACCAGCAGCGCCGGTGATGACGACGCGGACGGGTGCTTTCATGCGTGTGCTCCTTTGACGTTAGCGAGGATGCCAGTACGGCTGGGAATGCTCCGGGGCCGTAGTCGAAGTACGTTCCTGGAGCTGGGTGGGACGACGATGAACATGGGGTGGCGGAAACCTGCCAGGCGACGGACGGGGCCGTGGCCATAATTTTTATAATGGAACGCCAACCGCCCGCGGCGGCTGGCTTTAAAGTTGAAAAATAGTAACGTAGATTGCCGTGTTTTGAAACGAAAGCCGGTTTCGCCGGCGGGGATGTCTGTCGCGATGAGCAATTCCTTTACCCAAGGCGCCGGTTATGTCCTGACTGGCCTGCGCTGGTTGCCCAGGGCCGGCCTGCGCGGTTTCGTGGCGGTTCCACTATTGATCAACACCCTTCTGTTCGGTGGAGGGATCTGGTGGGGCGCGAACCGGTTGCAGCGGCTCGACCAGGCGATTCAGGGCTGGTTGCCGGACTGGTTGGCCTGGTTGCACTGGCTGTTGTGGCCGCTCTTCGTTCTGACCGTGCTGGTGGTGGTCTTTTACACTTTTTCCCTGGTGGCCAACCTCATCGCCGCGCCTTTCAACGACCTGCTGGCCGCACGGGTCGAGCGGATGGTCAACCCCACCGGTCGGATTTCGCCACCGCCGACCGAGCCGTCGTGGCGCGAGTTGTTGTTCAGTCCGCTGACGGAACTGCGCAAGCTGCTGTACTTCTTGACCTGGGCGATTCCGCCGTTGGTGCTCTCGTTCGTGCCGGCGGTCAACGTGGTCGCGCCGGTAATATGGGCGGTCTCCACAGCCTGGATGCTGGCGCTGGAGTACGCCGACTATCCGCTCGGTAACCGGGGCCTGGCCCTTCGAGCGCAGCGCCGGTTACTGCGTCAGCACTGGTTGCTTACTCTGGGCTTCGGCGGCATGACCTTGTTGCTCACCCTGATTCCGGGGCTGAATTTCCTGGCGATGCCGGCGGCGGTGATCGGCGCGACGTTGATGTGGAACAAAGAGTTGTCCGATTCCGCATGAGGGAAAGGGGGACTTGGCGGGAGCCAATCTTGCGCCTGCTGTATACCGGCCTGCTGTACCTGCTGCTGCCGGTGGCGCTGCTGCGGCTGTACTGGCGTGGCCGGCGAGACGCGGGACACCGCCGCCGCTGGGCCGAGCGGTTCGGTTTTGTCCCAGCGGCGCCGTCGACCGGCTGTCTGTGGCTGCACGCCGTGTCGGTGGGCGAAACCCGCGCCGCGCTGCCATTGATTCGCGCCCTGCTGGAGCGTTATCCCGGGTTGCCGCTGCTGGTGACCACCACCACCCTGACTGGTTCCCGCCAGGTACGGGCGGCGCTGGGCGAGCGGGTTGGTCATGTTTACGCGCCTTACGATTTGCCTGGGGCGGTGACGCGGTTCCTGCGTCGGACCCGGCCCCGGCTGGCGGTGATCATGGAAACCGAATTGTGGCCCAATCTGCTGCGCCAATGCGCGGTCGCCGGCGTCCCGGTACTGATCGCCAACGCCCGGCTGTCGGAACGTTCGGCGCGCGGCTATGGGTGGGTTGGCTGGTTGACCGCCGTCATGCTGCGCGACATTACCCTGGTCGCCGCCCAGGCCGAGGCCGACGCCGAACGGTTTCGCGCCCTGGGCGCACCCAGGGTGCGGGTGACCGGCAATCTCAAGTACGACCTGACGTTACCGGACGATCTGCCGGAGCGGGGATGGCGATTGCGGCGGGAATGGCTGGGAGAGAGCCGGCCGGTCTGGATCGCCGCCAGCACCCATGCCGGCGAGGATGAGCACGTTCTGGAGGCCTTCGCCCGCCTCCGCGCCCGCTGGCCGGAATTGCTGCTCTTCCTCGTGCCGCGCCATCCCGAGCGTTTCGACGCGGTGGCGGCGCTGTGCCGACAGCGGGGTTTCGACGTGGTCCGACGTAGCGAACAGCGGTCCCGCGCGCCGGATACCACCGTGTTCCTCGGCGACAGCATGGGCGAGTTGCTGCTGTTCTACGCCGCCGCCGATCTGGCCTTCGTCGGCGGCAGCCTGGTTCCCACCGGCGGCCATAACGTGCTGGAGCCGGCGCTGCTGGGCTTGCCGGTCCTGTTCGGCCCGCAGATGTTCAACTTTACCGAAGCCAGCGAGCGGCTGCTGGCGGCGAAAGCGGCTTGGCGGGTCGCCGACGCCGTGGAACTGGCGGCGGCGGTGGACCGGTTGCTGGCCGATCCGGAATTGCGTCAAGGGGCGGGGCAGCGTGGCCGGGCGGTGGTGGAACGGCATCGCGGGGCGCTGGTGGCGCTGTTGAGCTGCATTGAAGCCTTGCTTTGACAAAGCCCGTTTCTGTTGTGCTGGAATCGTCGCGCATTGGGATATCGAGACATGAATATTGCCTGGCTACGCTGCCTCGCGCCGCTGGTTCCCCTTCTGCTGATATTGTGGATGGGCAACGCCGCCGCGCAGTCCAACTCCACCCCGGCGTCGCCCGCCGCGTCCGCCACACCCACGCTGGAAGAGGCGCAGGCCAAGCTGGCCGCGCTCGCCACCCTCCGCGATTTGCCGGAGAACGAGCGTACCCAGGCGCAAGGACTTTATCAGCAGGCGATCAGCCAGTTGCAGGCGGCGAGAAATTACGCCGACACCGCTGCCTCTCACCAGCAACTCCAGCAATCGGCCCCGCTGGAAACCACCCGTCTCCAACAGACCCTGACCGGCGAATCACCGGCTCCACCGTCGCCATCGCTCTCCACCGAGGAACTGACCCAGCAACTGGCGCAGACCCAAGTCGGCTTGAGCGATGCCCAGAAGCGCCTGGGCGACTTGGACCAGCAACTGGTGACGCAACAGGCCCGCCCCAAGAACATTCCCGCCGAATTGATCGCCTTGAAGGAGCAGGCGGCCGATCTTGAAAGCAAACTGCAGGCCGCCGCCCCGGCCGTCACCACCCCCTTGCTGGCCGATGCGCGGCTGTTGGCGCTGACGACCCAGCGGCAAGCGCTGAACCAGCAAATCGCCATGCTGGAGCAGGAGCGGCTGAGCTACGACGTGCGCTACGCCCTGCTGAACGCCCAGCGGGCGGTGGCGGCGCGGGAAGTCGCGCAGGCCCAGACCCAGGCGCAGCACCTGCAAAGCCTGCTGAGCGCCCGCCGTCGCGACGAAGCAACCGCGGTGATGCAGCAAACCGACCAGACCAAGCAGGAAGCCGCCGCCAAGCCTGCGGTGGTCCAGGCCGTCGCCGCCGAGAATGCCGCCATCAGCCGCCGCTTGGCCGAACTGGTCCAAAGCAGCGACGAAGTCAATGACCGCCAGGCCGATTTCAACGCGCGTTTGACACAATTGACGGAACGAGTACGGGGAATCCGTCAGCAGCTCGGCATTGCCGGGTTCAGCGACGCGATCGGGCCGATCCTGTTGAAAGAGCGGCGCAACTTACCCGACGTGCGCCAGTACCAGCGCAACGCCAGCGAACGCCAGCAAGGCATCGTCCAGGCCCGTTTGGAGCAGTTCCAGACCGAGGAACAGCTCCGGCGCGTTCGGGCCATCAAGGAGAATCTTCAGGAACTGGCGGCCCAATTCGACCCGCAATGGTCGGAGGCGCAACGGCGGGCGGTCGTCGCCGAACTGCGGCCCTTGCTCGTCGAGCGCCAGCAATTGCTGGAAAAACTCAGCGGCGGCTACTCCAACCTCACCACCGACTTGGTCGCGTTGGACGAGGCCCAGCGCAAGTTGATCGATCAAGCCGAACTGTACGGGACGTTGCTGGACCGGCATCTGCTGTGGATTCGCAGCAGTCCGCGGCTTGGCGCCGAATGGCTGAAGGCGCTGGGAGGGGCGTTGGACTGGCTGGTCGCACCGGCCAACTGGGGGGAAGCGGGGCAAAACCTGGAGCGCGGAGCGCGCAATCAGCCGGAGATGGCGATTCTCGGCGCGCTGATTTTTCTGGGGCTGCTGTATTACCGCCGGTCGCTGATCAAACGGCTGAGCGACGGGGTGGATACCATCGGCGACGTGCGCCGCGACCGCTTTGGACTGACCGGCCGCGCCCTGGTGATCACCGCGTTGCTGGCGCTACCCTGGCCCTGGCTGTTGGCTTGGCTAGCTTGGTTGTTGTTCGTCTCCGGTAACGCCGCCGACTTCTCACGGGGGCTGGGTCTTGGCCTGGTCGCCGGCGCGATCCTGACCGTGAATATCACCTTCCTGCGCCAGTTTTGCCGTCCCCAGGGACTGGCGATGGCGCATTTTGGCTGGAGCGAGGCGGGGTGCCGGCTGCTGCGCCGCCACCTTGGCTGGTTTTTATGGATTGGCCCATGGGGTCCAATCATCGTCGGGCTTTGCGAAACGCAACCCGATCCGGTGTACGGCGATACCCTGGGACGGCTGGCTTTCTCCATCAGTTCGCTGGCGCTGACCGGCGTGCTTTGGCGGGTGCTGGACCCGCGTCAATCGTTACTTGCCGGCCTGGCGGCGGGTCGCGCCGGCGCGACCTGGCGGTTTCGTTACCTGTGGTATCCCTTGATCGTCGGAACGTATGTGTTGATTGTTTTGCTGGCATTGGCCGGTTACTACTACACCGCGATGCAATTGCGCGGCCGCATGATGCTGACAGCCTGGTTGCTGCTGGGCGCCGTGCTGTTGGTCAATCTGTTCTTGCGCTGGCTGAACATCAGCCAGCGCCGTCTGGCGTTGCAACAGGCCCTCGCCAAACGCGAGGCGCGGCTGGCGGCCCGCGCCAGCAAGGATACCGCGTTGGCGTCCGGAGAGGGCGTGCCGGAAATCCTGAGTCTGCCGGACCTGGATTTGACCACCATCAGTGAACAGACCCGCAGCCTGATGAACTTGACCGTTCTGCTGGGGCTGGGCTTCGGGTTGTGGCAAGTCTGGGGAGGATTGCTGCCGGCCTTCTCCATCCTCAACGAAATCACCCTTTGGCAACAAACCGTTCAGACCGCCACGGGAGCGCGGGTCGCGGACATCACCCTGGGCAGCATCGTAGTGGCCGGGGTGTTGCTAGGGCTGATCGGCTTCCTGGCCCGCAATCTGCCCGGCGTGTTGGAACTGGTGGTGTTGCAAAGATTGGCGGTGGACCCAGGCAACCGTAACGCCATCATCACCATCAGCCGCTATCTGATTACCGCCATTGGGCTGGTGGTGGCGCTGGACATCATCGGCATCGGCTGGGATCAGGTGCAGTGGCTGGTCGCCGCCCTCGGTTTGGGCTTGGGGTTTGGGTTGAAGGAAATTTTCAGCAATTTCTTTTCCGGCTTAATCTTGCTGCTGGAACGGCCGATCCGGGTGGGGGATACCGTGACGCTCGATCAGTTGAGCGGCACGGTGTCGCGCATCAACATCCGTGCCACCACCATCACCGACTGGGATCGCAAGGAAATCATCGTCCCCAACAACACCTTCATCACCAGTTCGCTGATCAACTGGGCCCGGAGCGATCCCATCACCCGCCTGGTGATTCCGGTGGGGGTCGGTTACGACAGCGATCCGGCGCGGGTCCACGAGGTATTGTTGGCGGCGGCGACCGCGCATCCGCTGGTGCTCAAGGACCCGGCTCCGGCGGTTCTGTTCCTCAAATTCGGCGAGAGCGCGCTGGAGTTCGAGCTGCGGGTGTTCGTGCGGGAAGTGGCCAACCGCCTGCCGGTGACCCACGACTTGCACAACGGCATCTTGCGGGCGCTGCGCGAAAACGGTATCGAGATACCCTTCCCGCAGCGGGATGTGCGTTTGCGTAGCGCGCCAGTAGAGCCGCGAAATCCGCCGGACAGGGATGCGAATTCCCCGCCCTGATTGCGCTTGAAATCCTTCTCCGGCTACTCCCCCGACTGCAGCAGCGAACCGCGTTCCCGCGCTGTATGGACGGTGGCCAGGAACACGCCGATGCCAAGGCCGAGATAGCCGGCGTTCAGCAGCAGGGCATGGAGCAGATCATCCAACCGGAACGCATGGTCCAGCAGCACCGCCCGCATCCCCTCGAACACGTAACTGGCCGGCAACGCCCAAGCCAATGGCTGTAGCCAGCCGGGCAGGGTGGCGATGGGGTAATAAATGCCGCACAACGGCGCCAGGGCGAAAATCGCCGCCCAGGCGATGCTTTCCGCGCCCATGCCGTAGCGCAGCACCAGCGCCGACACCAGCAGGCCGATGGCCCAGCCCATCAGCAGCAGGTTGAGGAAGAATCCCGCCAGCGGCAAGCCGAGACTGAACAGGTTGAAGCCGTAGAACGGGATCGCCAACAAGACCGCGATGCCGACGCCGAGCACGGTCCGCACCAGGCTGATGGCCATCAGCGCGATGATCAGTTCGATGGGTTGCAGCGGGCTGATGAGTAATTGCGCCAGATTGCGGGCGTGCAGTTCCTCGAAGAACACCACCGACAGGCCCAGTTGGCTGCGAAACAGGATGTCCCACAGCAGCACGCCCGACAGCAACAGGCCCGTCGCCTGGTTCAACACGTCGCTGTGGCCGGCCAGATAGCGGGTGATGAAACCCCACAGGATCATCTGCACCGTCGGCCAGTAGGCCAGTTCGATGATGCGAATCCGCGAACTGCGCAGCAGATAGAGATAGCGGAGCGCCAGCGCGCCGATCCGGCGGGGGGAAATGCCGTTCATGCGACGACCTCCCCGCTCTGGATGCCGCGGGCGATGTCGAGGAACACTTCCTCCATGTCCTTGCGGCCGTAACGATGAATCAACTCGCGCGGAGCGCCGGTGGCGACGATCCGCCCCGCGCGCAGCATGATCACCTGATCGCAGAGCCGCTCGACTTCGCTCATGTTGTGCGAGGCCAGCAGCAACGTTGCTCCGCTGCGCCGCTGGTAATCGGTCAAGATGCCGCGCATCCGGTCGGCGGTGTCGGGATCGAGCGAGGCGGTCGGCTCGTCCAGCAACAGGATTTCCGGCGCGTTCAACAGCGCCTTGGCCAGGGCCACGCGGGTTTTCTGGCCGGCGGACAGACTGCCGTAGGGGCGGTTGAAGAAGGCGTCGATGTCCAAATCCCGTCCCAGCGTCGCCAGTCGCTCCCGCACGCGGCGCACCCCATACAGGCGGGCGTAGACGGTCAGGTTTTCCGCGACGGTCAACCGCTGCGGCAGGTCGACATAGGGCGAGGAAAAATTCATGCGCGGCAGCACCCGCTGGCGATGGCGCGGCATGTCCTCGCCGAGAATGCGAATCCGGCCGCCGGTCGGCAGCAGCAGGCCCAGCAGCATGGCGATAGTCGTGGTCTTGCCGGCGCCGTTGCCGCCGAGCAGGGCGCAGGTCGTGCCCCGGGCGACGGCGAAGGTGATTTCGTCCACCGCCCGTACCGGGCCGTAGTGCTTGCTGAGGTCCGTGACCTGGATAACGAGGGATTCAGTCACCAATACAATCCAGCGAGCTTCCCGGCAAGCCGATGAAAAACCGGTGCTTCACGAAATCGAACCCGACAGGATTCGTTCGGTGAGTTGCCGGTTGACGGTGGGCGGTGGCGGATCCTTGTGATCGTTCTTAAGAAGTTCCAGCCATTCTTCGACGATCCGGCAAAGTTCCGCGTAGACTTGCGCCTCGTCGTCGCCATGGCAGCAGGGACCGATCAAACCCGGACAGTGACCGATGAAACATTGGTCTTCTTCCGACCATTCGACGATTTTCAAATAACGCGCGCTATCCTTCATGACTGGACTTTCCAACCCGTTGCTTGCGCCAGCTTCGGCAAATCGCCCTCCAGCCCCATCGCCCGGCGGGCGATCAGGTTCTTGAGCGGCCCGACGGCGTCGGTCAGATTCAGGCCGACGTTCCGCAACAGCCGCACCGGCGGCAGCGAAGTACCGAACAACCGCTTGAAGCCGTCCATCACCCCCAACATCAGCAGGTTGTCGCCCTTGCGCCAGCGTTCGTAGCGACGCAGCGTCTTGAGCGAGGCGAAATCCTGGCCGGCGGCGAGCGCGTCCAGCACAATCTCAGCCAGCGTGGCCGCGTCCAGCAGACCCAGATTCACGCCTTGGCCGGCCAGTGGATGCACGACATGGGCGGCGTCGCCGATCAGGGCAACGCCAGGCTTGACGTAGGCATGGGCATGTTGCAGTCGCAGCGGGAACGCCGCTCTGGGTCCAACCTCGACGATGGCGCCCAGCCGCGCATCGAAGGCCACCGCCAGCGCCGCGCCGAAATCGCGTTCGTCCAGGGCCAGCAGCGCATCGGCCTGCTCGGGCGTGGTGGACCAGACGATGGAGCAACGCCCGTCGGACAGCGGCAGGAACGCCAGCGGCCCGGTCGGCAGAAACCGCTGCCAGGCCGTCTCCTGATGTGGCTCGGCGGTGCGCACGTTGGCGACCACCGCATGCTGGTCGTAGCTCCAGCCGCCGGTCTGGATATCGGCCAGTTGCCGGACCCTGGACTGTGCTCCATCCGCGCCGACCAGCAGGCGCGTGGTAAATTCGCGCCCGTCGTTCAAGCGTACCCGCCAGCCGTTTCCAGGCAGAGGCTCGGCGGTTTCCAGCGCCGCTGGGCAGAGCAGTTCGACTGTCGGCAGTTGCCGCGCCCGTTCCAGCAGAGCGTATTGGATCACTCGATTTTCGATGATCCAGCCCAGCAGCGGTTCACCCAAGTCGGCGCTGTCGAAATGGATGCCGCCGAAACCGGTCGCGTCCCACACCCGCATGTCGCGGAACGGACTGACCCGCCAGGCGGCGATGCCGTCCCAGGCGCCCACGGCGGCGAAGATGCGCTGCGAGGCGCGGCCGATGGCGGACACCCGCGAATCGAGGTTCACGCCTGGACGAACCCGCTCCAACGGCAAGCCTTCCAGCAAGGCGATGCGCAGATCACCTTGTCCCAGCGCGCAGGCCAGCGCCGAACCGACCATGCCGCCGCCGGCGATGATGATGTCGTAGTCGGTCTCGGGCATCTTCATAACGTCAGCCCCCGCGCCAGTTTCGGCAGCCGCCCCTCCAATCCCATCGCCTGCCGGGCGAACCAGTGTTTGGCGGGCGGCAGCAGATCGAAGGCCAGCAAACCCAGATTGCGGGCGGCGCGCACCGGCGGCAGGGGATTGGCGAACAGCCGGTTCAGGGCGTCGGTGAACGCAATCGTTTGGCGCTGATCCCAGCGCCGCCAGTCGGCATAGCGGTTCAACGCCCGCGGGTCGCCGATATCTTCTCCCGCCTGTCGGGCGTCGGTGATCACTTCCGCCAGCGCCGCCACGTCGCGCATTCCGAGATTGAAACCCTGGCCGGCAATGGGATGCAGGGTGTGGGCGGCGTTGCCGACGATGGCGACACGGGCGCGGGCGTGTTCGCGGGATTTCAGCAGAAACAGCGGATACGCTTGGCGGCGGCCCACCCGTAGCAAAGGTCCCAGCCGGTCGCCGAACCGCTCGCTCAGCAAGGCCAGAAAACCGGCATCGTCCAAACCCATGACTGCTGGAGTCTCGGCCTCGTTTACCGTGCAGACCACCGCGCAGCGGTTCTCGCTCATGGGCAGGAACGCCACCGGACCATCGGTGGTGAATCGCTCGTAGGCGACGTTGTCGTGGGGCAGGGTCGGCGTGACGTTGGCGATGACCGCCTGCTGGCCATAATCCCAGCGCAAGGCGGCGATGCCGAGTTGCTCGCGCACCGGTGAGTGGGCGCCGTCAGCGGCGACCAGCAGCCGGGCGCGCAGTTCGACGGTCCGTTCATCGCTGAAGCGGATGGTGGCAAGGGCGGCCTCCGGTTCCACAGTGACGGTTTCCAGTCGGGCCGGGCACAATAGTTCGACGTCGGGCAGGGTCGGCAATTTCGCCAGCAGGGCCGCACCGATTATGCGGGCCTCGACCACGTAGCCCAGCGCGTCCACGCCTTCCTCGCCGCTGTCGAGACGGGCGAAGCCGGGACCGCCGCGCTCGGAGATGTGAATCCAGCAGATCGGGGTGGCGGTCGCCGCCAGTGCGTCCCACAGGCCCAGGGTCTGGAAAATGCGGCGGGTTCCCTGCGCCAGGGCCAGGGTGCGGTCGTCGTAGCTGGGATGCTGGCTGACGGTCAGCGGCGCGGCCTCGACCAAACCGATGCGCAAGTTCCGACCACTCAGGGCGCAGGCCAGGCTGGCGCCGACCAGGCCGCCGCCGATGATGAGCAGATCGTAATCGCTGGTCGTCATCGCCCTTCCCGCATCAGCGCTTCGATATCGGCAATCTCCTTGGGGGCGGCGGCGGTCAGCACCTCGTGGCCTTCGGTAGTGACCAACACATCGTCCTCGATGCGGACGCCGATCCGCTGCCAGCGCTCGTCCAGTTCGATTTCCAGATCAACCCCCAGCCGCGCCCAATGGGCGTCCAGAATCTTGCCGCCGGCGGGGATGTACAGGCCGGGTTCGATGGTGGTGACCATGCCCGGTTCGAACAGCCGCCAGTCATCGCCGGTCTTGTAATCGCCCACGTCGTGCACATCCATGCCCAGCCAGTGGCCGGTGCGATGCATGTAGAACGATTTGTGCCGTTCCGCCGCGATCAGTTCCTCGACGTCGCCCTGCAATAGACCGAGCGCCGCCAGTCCCTCGGTCAGGGTTCGCACCGCCGCGTCGTGCGGTTCGTTGAAATGGCAACCCGGTAAGACCTTGGCGATGGCGGCTTTCTGCGCGGCCAGCACCAGTTCGTAGATGACGCGCTGCTCGCCGGAAAAGCGGCCGTTGACCGGGAAGCTGCGGGTGATGTCGGAGGCATAGCCGTCCACTTCGGCGCCGGCGTCGATCAGAACGATGTCACCGTCGCGCAGCGGGGCGTTGTTTTCGGTGTAGTGCAGGATGCAACTGTTGTCGCCGCCGCCGACGATGGACGGATAGGCCCAGCCAGCCCCATTTCGAATGAAGGTGTGCAGGATTTCCGCTTCAAGCTCATATTCCATGATCCCTGGTCGGCAGGCGCGCATCGCCCGTCGATGGGCCTCGGCGGCGATCCGGGCGGATTCGCGCATCACCGCGATTTCCTCCGGCTCCTTGCGCAGGCGCATGGCGTGCAGCAGATGTTCCAGGGCGACGAACGTCACCGGCGCCCGCACCCCGGTCCGGGCCTTGCCGCGCACCTGGTTGATCCAGTCCATCACCCGCCGGTCGAAGTCGGGGTTGCAGCCGATGGCGTAGAACACCCGCTCGCGATTTTCCAGGAGCGGCGGCAATAACCGGTCGATCTCGGCGATGGGATGGGCGTTGTTCGCGCCGTAGCGCTCCCGCGCGCCTTGCGGTCCGGCGCGGCGACCATGCCAGATTTCCATGTGGGGATCGCGGTCACGGCAAAACAACAGGAATTCGTGCTCGCCGCCAGGCACGAGCACGGCGATGGCTTCCGGTTCGGGAAAGCCGGTCAGGTAATAAAAATCGCTGTCCTGGCGGAAGGGGTGGTGGACATCGCGGTTGCGGGGCGTCGACGGCGCGGCGGGCAGCAATGCGATTGAACCTGGTCCCATGCGTTCCATCAGGGCGCGGCGACGCCGGGCGAACACGGCGGCGGGGATGGCGCGGGCAAGCATCGATGGATTCCGGTTCAGTGCAGGCGGGAGGAAGGGGCGAAACGGCGCAGATCCTCCAGGATCATCAACAACCCGACCCGCAGGTATTCGACCACTTCGGCGTAGGCGATTTCATCGGCTTCGCTGGCGGTGTCGGTCTCGAAACCGACCTGGGCGATCTGCGTGGCGTCGCGGAGAAATTCCTGGCTTTCCTCCGATAACAGGCCGCGCCGCTCCACTTGGCCCAGCCCCAGTCCATACAGTAAACCGTGGCACCAGGCGCCGAGCGCGTCGGTGCGCTGGCGCAGCGGCGCGTCGTCGTCGGGCAACAGCGGAGTCACCGAACCGTCGGCGGCGTTCAATTGGGCGACGCCAAACTCGAACAGCTTGGACAGCAGGCCGCGAACCGGTTCGGTGAGTTCGACACCATCGGTCAGTTCGCCGCGCGCCAAGGCCAGCCAGTGGTCGCGCGCCAAGGTGGAATCGGCGCAAAGAAGGCCGCACAAGAAACCGTGAACTTCGGCGGGATCCAGTGGATTGAGCAGGCGGGACAGGCGTTCGAACAGGGGCAGGTGAGCCGTGGACATGCGCGGACACTCCAGCGTGGACGGCGGGATGCGCGATCATCGTAGCATTCCGCGCCCAGGCGGCGAAATTGTGGTTAATGAGGAGCAGCTGAAATTGACCAACGTGGAAGGGCCGCTCTATAGTAATCGACATGGAAAG
Source organism: Candidatus Contendibacter sp. (assembly GCA_029624765.1). GTDB lineage: Bacteria > Pseudomonadota > Gammaproteobacteria > Competibacterales > Competibacteraceae > Contendibacter. The sequence goes on from JARSSO010000059.1 coordinate 158,064, forward strand.
TAATAATCTTGCTGAAAACGAACCGCTCGCCGAGGCGGACAGCTTCGACGAGATGCCGGAAACTGCCGAAACCGTCGAAACCAACTTGATCATTCTCACCGAGCGGGTGGATCAGTTGGTGGGATGGTGCGAGCGCCTGGCGCGGGAGAATCAATCCCTGCGCGAGCGAATCGCTGCTGTTCAGGTCGAACGCGATGCGTTGCGTGGGAAAAACGAACAACTGCGCGCGCGGATCGACACCATGATCGTGCGGTTGAAAGGGTTGGGGCAAAACCTGTGAGCCAGAAAACCATCAGTGTGGCCGTGCATCTGGCCGGTTGCGATTACCGCTTCGCCTGTTCGCCCGCCGAGCGGGAGGAGCTTGTGGAGGCGGCCTGCCATCTCGACCAGAAGATGCGGGAGATTCGCGATCACAGTGGCAAGTCCCTCGCCCTGGAATCGGTCGCGATGATGGCCGCGTTGAATCTCAGTCACGAATTGTTGCGACAGCAACGGCAGGCCACCGAGACGGAAACCTTCCTTAACCGCCGCCTGCGGGATTTATCGCGAAAAGTCGACGCGGCCCTAAGCCAAGCAACCTTGGGTGAGGTATAATGCGCGTGGGGCATGATCTTAAGTTCGGGCGCTCGCTGCGGTGTTCGAGTAATGAGCCGGACAACCCCTTGATCCTAATTAATCTGACCCAGGGTGTGCGGTTGTCGACGCAAGTGTGCATGTCCGCCTTGCCGCGGAAAGCCTGATGCGTCGCTCTGCTCCCCACTTGAACCTCACGGTTCAAGGGTAACGGCTCAAGACGGCACAGGCGGAGAGCGCCCCCTCCTTGCAACTCAGGCGACGTCTCAACGTCGCTTTATTTTTGCCGCTGCACAGCCTTGGACATGAACGACGATCCGCCCGCCCGGCGCCGGCGGTTACGCGCCCGGCGCCGCGCCTTGTCGCCCATCGAGCGGGATCGGGCGGCACTGGCCGTCGCCCGCCGCCTGGAAGATTGGCCGGCGTGGGACGGCGCGATCCGGGTGGCCGGTTATTGGGCTTGCGACGGCGAATTGGACCCGGCGCCACTGCTGGAGCGCGCCTGGGCCACCCACCGGCAGGTCTATCTTCCCGTGCTGGACGGCGAATGCTCGCTCCGCTTCGCGCCGTATCTCCCCGGCACGCCCTTGCGCCGCAATCGGTTCCATATCCCCGAACCCGACGTTTCGCCGATGGAATGGCTGGAACCGTCGCGGTTGGATGTCGTGTTGCTGCCGTTGGTGGCTTTCGACTCCGCCGGAACACGCCTGGGCATGGGTGGAGGATGGTACGACCGCGCCTTTGCGTTCTTGCGCGATCCGGCTTGCCGGAGCGGCCATCGACCAGTGCTGCTGGGGCTGGGTTACGAGTTTCAGCGCGTGGCCGCGTTGGTTCGGCAAGCCTGGGATGTGCCGCTGGACGCGGCGGTCACGGAAACGGCGCTTTCCGTGTTCTCCGCCGTCGAAGGTTCGGCTCTTGCATCCAAGCTTTCACTCCAGTCGGTGGGCAAGGGGAGTAAGAGGGTTCCCGCCGCTCAACGATGCCCATCCAGAAACATCCGATAAGCCGGATTCTGGGTTTCGTCGCGCCAGGGATAGCCCAATTCGCGAATGTACCGAACGAACCGCGGCCGTTCGGTTTCCGGCACCTGAATGCCGACCAGCACCCGGCCATAATCGGAACCGTGATTGCGGTAGTGGAACAGGCTGATGTTCCAGCCGTGCGCCATCCCGTTCAGGAATTTCAGCAGCGCGCCGGGCCGTTCGGGAAACTGGAAGCGGTAAAGGATTTCGTCGCGAATGCCGGGGGCGTGGCCGCCCACCATGTAGCGCACGTGCAGCTTGGCCATTTCGTTGTCGCTCATGTCGATCACGGGATAGCCGTGTTCGCGCAAGGCGGCGATGAGGCGATTCTTTTCCTCTTCGCCCTCGGTCAGTTGCACGCCGACGAACACCTGGGCCCGCTGGGAGTCGGCGTAACGGTAGTTGAATTCGGTGATCGAGCGCCGGCCGATGACCTGGCAGAACTTGCGGAAGCTGCCGGGCTGCTCGGGGATGGTCGCCGCCAGCAGTGCTTCGCGCCGCTCGCCCAGTTCGGCCCGTTCGGCGATGTGGCGCAGACGGTCGAAATTGAGATTGGCGCCGCAATGGATCGCGATCAGATTCGCGTCGACGACGCTGGTTCGTTCCACGTATCTTTTCAGGCCGGCGGTTCCCAGCGCGCCGGCCGGTTCGGCGATGGAGCGGGTATCGTCGAAAATATCCTTGGTGGCGGCGCAAATCTCGTCGGTCGAGACCGTGATGATATCGTCCACCAGATCCCGCGCCAGCCGAAAGGTTTCCTCGCCCACTTGGCGCACCGCCACGCCATCGGCGAAGAGACCCACTTGATCGAGGGTTACCCGATGGCCTTGTTTAAGCGCTTCGTGCATGGAGGCGGCATCGTCCGGCTCCACCCCGATGATCTTGATCTCGGGCCGCAGGAACTTGACGTAAGCCGCGACCCCGGCGATCAGGCCGCCGCCGCCAACCGCGACAAAGATCGCTTCGATGGGATTCGGATGCTGGCGCAGGATCTCCATGCCGATGGTGCCCTGGCCGGCGATCACGTCCGGGTCGTCGTAGGGGTGAATGAAGACCATGCCCTTTTCCGCTTCCAGTTGGCGGGCGTGCTGGTAGGCTTCATCGTAGGTATCGCCGAACAACACGATTCGACCGCCCCGGTCGCGCACCGCCTGGACCTTGATCGCCGGGGTGGTGCGGGGCATGACGATGGTGGCCTTGGCGCCGAGTTTCTGGGCGGCCAGGGCCACACCCTGGGCATGGTTGCCGGCCGAGGCGCAGAGGATGCCTTTTTCCAGAGCCTCGCGCGGTAGTCCAGCGATTTTGTTATAGGCGCCGCGCAGCTTGAACGAGAATACCGGCTGCAGATCTTCGCGTTTGAGCAGCGCCCGGTTATTCAACCGCCGCGAGAGCCGGCTCATGACCTCCAGCGGCGATTCGATGGCGACATCGTAGACACGGGCGGTCAGAATTTTCCTGATGTAGTCGTGCATGGGGATTGAGTGGCGAAATTTGGAGGAGAACGGTCGATGTCCACAGAAGACATGAAAAAGCGCGCCGCTGAAGCGGCATTGCGGTATATCGAAGACAATACGGTCCTCGGAGTCGGCACGGGTTCGACGGTCAGCTATTTTATTGACGCCCTGGCGCGCATCAAGCACCGACTCGATGGCGTGGTGTCGAGTTCCGAGGCGACCACGCGGCAGTTGAAAGCCTGCAAGATTCCGGTGCTGGATTTGAACGCCGCCGGCCCGTTGCCGCTGTACGTGGATGGCGCCGACGAAGTGAATCGTCAATTGCAAATGATTAAAGGCGGCGGCGGCGCGTTGACTCGCGAGAAAATCATCGCCGCCGCCAGCGAGGTGTTCGTTTGTATTGCTGACCAATCAAAGCTGGTCGACGTGTTGGGAGCTTTTCCGCTGCCGGTCGAGGTGATTCCGATGGCGCGCAGCCATGTCGGTCGAGAACTGCTCAAGCAAGGCGGCCAACCGGTATTGCGCGAGAATGTCGTCACCGACAACGGCAACCTGATCATCGATGTCTATAACCTGAAAATTCTGGAGCCGGCCAGGCTGGAGGCGGAACTGAACAACATCCCCGGCGTCGTCACGGTGGGATTGTTCGCGTTGCGGCCGGCGGACGTGCTGCTGCTGGGTACGGAACAGGGCGTTCGGGAGATTGGGAGCGATGATGGCTAAGCTGAGAATTTGCGTCATTTCATTGTTAAGGCCAACGGTATGAATACAGAACTTTCCTTTGAGGATATTCGGGCTTTATTTGCCGAAACCGCGCTTCGGTTTCAGGAAACCGACCGCAAGTTTCAGGAAACCGACCGCAGGTTTCAGGAAACCGACCGCAAGTTTCAGGAAACCGACCGCAAGTTTCAGGAAACCGACCGATTAATCGAGAAGCTGTCACGGGAAACCAGTCAGAAAATTCGCGAGCTTGGCCAGCAAATCGGCGGTTTGGGCAATAAATTCGGCAGCTTCACCGAAGGTCTGGCCTTGCCTTCCATGGAAAAGATCCTGCGCCAGCGTTTCGGTGTGGATACGGTTGGTCCCAGCGTCCGGATTTTCCGAAACGGGAAACACTTGGAAATCGACGTGCTGGCGTATGCGAATGGTGAACTCAATGCTGCATACGTGGTGGAGGTCAAAAGCCATCTGCGCGAGGAGAACATTCAGCAACTTCTGGATATCCTTGAGCATTTCGCTGAGTGGTTTCCAGAGCACGGCGACAAGAAGCTTTACGGTATTCTGGCCGCCGTCCATATCCCTGAAGCGCTGCGCGAGCGGGTTCTGGAACAGGGTCTCTATCTGGCGCAGATTCATGATGATCTATTTGAACTGCAAGTACCCGACAATTTCCAGCCTCGGCGCTTCGATCATCGGGCGCAATAAAAACGGGCGCTGTCGCCAGCGCCCGTCGCTGCCCTTACGCCTGATGTCAGGCTTTGGTGTTAGAAGTCCACGCGCGTGCCGATGGAAATTCCGTTCTGATCGCCGTAGAAGATGGTGCCTGGATCAGATATGAAAACAGTACCGCCGGATACGCTGGTTATGGTGGGTTGCTGAGCGTCACGGCCGACATATTCAATCCATAGCCGGGTCCGCTTGCTGAAGTTGTACTGATAGCCCAAGGCGTAGTTTTGGATGGGGTCGGCCCCAGAAAGACCCGTGTCCAGTTGACCATAGGCGGCGCTGATGACATTGTTGCCGAAGGTATAGGAACCGGTCAGATAGGCGCTCCAAGGGGTGTCAAGTCCACCGAAAGCCGCGAACAAGGGCTCGTAGACCCCCCACTGATTCAGTGTGCCTTGTTCGTAGGTCAAGCCAATGCTGAACGCTCCAGTCTGATAGCCCACGCCGATACCCCACTGATCCCGATCCAGATCAACGACGGGAATGCCCGCGCTATCATAGAGCGTCCTTCCATTCAGGGCGATATACGTGGCGCCGACGAAGAACGGTCCATTGGTGTATTTCAGGGCGACCGTCCATTCATCAATCCCATCCGACCATCCATCCCGCTCATTGGTGGGGAAAGTTCCTACGCCATCCCTGGTGATGCTACTTGCCATGACCAGCATGGCCGAGGCGCTGAATCCACCGAAATCCGGCGTCGAATAGTAAACGCTGCTCGGCAGGCGTTCCAAGGTCCCTCCGGATTGCGCATTGGAAACATCCGTGGTGGAAGAACGGACGAAGCCGTTGTTGGAACCCCCCAGCCATACCGTTGGGCCAAAGCTTAAGGAAGTGTTAAAGATATCGTTGATACCCACGACTTCGTAGTAGGGGGTGACTTGCGTGCCGACCGTCAACTGACCAAAACCACCCTTCAGGCCAACGAACTTGGGCCGATCTCCCTGTAGATTGCCGCCGTCGGTGACATCGACGCCAAACTCATATTGGTAGACGGCGCTCAAACCGCCACCCAGATCCTCGGAACCCTGGACGCCGAGCCGGGAGGCATTGTTGACCACATCCCAATTGGCGTCGCCTTCAAAGAGATTGAAAAGGTTATCATCGTCGTTGTAATCCACCGACACCCGCGCCGAGCCATACAGGATGGTATCGGCCTGCGCGGCTAGGGGAGCGGCAAGGGTGGCGGCAACCGCCAAGGCAAGAACAGACTTTTTCATGGCATGATTCCCAAGTTGTGGCGCATGTCCAACCAAGCTCAAAATCCGCTTTCCAATCAAATAGATGGGCTGATTGGAAAACAGTCTTGAATCACTATTTGGAATGAATTTATATACTGATCGCGGCAAAAAAGCAACTGTTTTTTATAAAAGATACAACTTTTTGTTTCAATACAACGGTCTGGAATGGAAACAAGGAAATTGGAACAGAAAAAAAACGGACGCCCGAAGGCGTCCGTTGGGTTCAGGCGGATTCAGGCGGGTGAATCAGAAGTCGACGCGGGTACCGATGGAAACGGTCTGCTTGCTGCCAACCAACTCAGAGTCAACGTCCTGGCCGATGTATTCAACCCAAACCCGGGTGCGCTTGCTGAAGTTGTACTGGTAACCCAAGGCCCAGTTGTTGATGTCGCTTTGCGTGAGAATATTCCCATTGGCAAGGAAGAGCTGGCCATCGTCGGGGGTCATGTAGCCATACGCACCCCGGATGACATTGTTGCCAAAGGTGTACTGACCGGTCAGATAAAAGTTATCGGTCTGGCCGAAGTACTGAGTGTTGACATCACCCCGTTCCCAATTGACGGTAACGGCAAAGGGGCCCGCGTTATAACCAAACGCCAAGCCATATTGTTCACCGTCCCAGGTGGGCCGGGTGAAGAAAGCATCAAAACCAGGACCTTCAAGCGCCATGTAGGTGCCACCCGCGAAGAACGGCCCGTTCTTGTAGGAGGCCGAGATGCCCCACATGTCGATGTCGCTGGAAAGATTGGCGGGAACCAGATTGGTCGTGCCGGAGATGCGAGTATCGCCGCAGCCCGTGCCGTAGCGAAGTTCCGTGGGCACCTGCGGATCGGTGGGCGGGCACTGGCCGTTCATCACCAGCATCAACTGGGCGCTGAAGCCGCTCCAGTTGGGCGAAGTGTAGATCAGGCTGTTGTCCATGCGCGTGCCGAAGGTGTTGCCCAGATAGACGCTGTCGCTACTGAACAGCTTGGTGCTGTTGAAGATATCGGCGATGCCCATCACGTTGTAGTAGGGAGTCCATTGGGTGCCGATAGTCACCGAACCCCAGCTCGAACCCTTCAGACCGACCCACTTCGGGCGGTTGCTGTTAAGATTGCCGCCATCGGTGACGTCCACGCCGAACTCGTACTGATAGATGGCGCTCAGACCACCGCCCAGATCTTCCTCACCCCGCACGCCCAGGCGAGACGCGTTGTTGAAGACATCCCACGAATCGGTGCCGGCGGTGAGCCGAACCAGCGAGCCGTCGGGCGCCCGAGCATAGTTGGAGTTGAAATCGCTGTAATCGACCGACACCCGGGCGGAACCATACAAGGTCGTGTCGGCGTGGGCGGCGGAACCAAAACCAACCAGCGCAGCGGCGACGGCCAGCGCAAGAGCAGACTTTTTCATGACTGAACTCCTAGGTTTGTGTTGTATTTACACAACAAAAGGGCATTCGCAACTCATGGGGTAAATTTATACGCATTCTGAAGCGGAAACGCAACTGATATTTTCAAAAAAAACACAAAACCTTCGTTTTGTTATAAAAAAACAACTGACTGTTGTTTTTCTGATTATGACAACAAATTCCGCGCGCTTCAACTTAAAGTAGTCGCCCGGACGTTGGGTTTGGAGGAGTTACCATCGTTGATGTGGTACTGGAGCGGTCCAGGCGTCGATGGGATCAATGGGGGTTGGGATCGCGGGGATCACCCAGCAAATACAGTCCAGTCAGCTTGTGAAACGCGCTTGAGGTTCGTGGACCGGCCAAACCGTCGACTTTCAGATAAATTCCGGGCAAAGTGTTCAAAAATTGTTGCAGTATTTTCACTCCCGGCGAGCTTTCGGTTTCGGCGTAGCGCAGCGGCCCAGGAGCGGATTCGCCATCGGCGGCGAACTCGACCAAATCCCGTTCCGCCAGTCGTCGCAGCAACACCGCTGCGCCGCAACGCTGGGCGACGGCGGTTTCGTTCCAAACGTCATCGGTCACGTATTTGCCTTGCTGGTAGTGGGTGGAATAGTTCCACAGGTAGGGCGAGGGCACTTCGGGATGATGCAGTCGGTAATTCCAGCCGCCATGGCCTTCCAGCTTGAACAGCGCGCCGGTGATGCTCCAGTCCGACCACTGGTCGAAGTGGTACAGGCACAACGCGTCGGCGGTGCTGTCCTCCCAGGTGAACGGGGGCTCGCCTTCGGCCGGCCGGCCATCCGGCAGGTGGCGGGTACGCGCGGTCAGCGGGTCGCCGTTATGCAAATGGACGGTGAAATCGCGACCGGTGTCGACTTCGTGGAGCACCGCCACTACGAACCAGGGTACGTTCAATCGCCGGCCCACCGTCCAGTACCGATCACGGTCGGCCATGATGGCGTCTACCCGTTCCTCCACCTCGGCGACCCGCTCCAAGCGAATCGGGCAGGTGGCGAACAGGCGCTGGTATTCGTGCTGCAATTCCGGTGTTAGAGTGATGCGGCTCACTGGGGATTTCCCTTCTTTGGCTCCAGGGGAGCGGACGGTGGGCGTGAAGCGATGCTAAATTCTGCTAAATTTGCAGGCCATGATACCAGCCCTATTCCCCCTGCTGGCGCGGGCCGCGCCAAACACGCCCATCGCCTGGCGGCATGGCCAGCCTGTCGTCCGCGCGGCCTTTCTGCGCCATGTCGCCGGTGTCGCTGGTCGGCTGCCGCCCGCGCGCTTCATCTTCAATCTGTGCGAGGATCGCTATCGGTTTCTGGTTGCGTTCGCCGCCGTGGGCGTGAATGGTCAGACCAACCTCCTGCCATCTAGCCGCGCCAGCCTGCACCTGCGCCAACTGGCCGAGGATTATCCCGACAGCGCCCCGATCACGAATGACGACCTTGATGCGTGGTTGGCGTTGGAGGGGGTTGCCGAGCCTGTTCCCGCCATGCCCGAACTACCAGCCGAGCAGGTTGTAGCCATCGCCTTCACCTCGGGCAGCACCGGCCGCGCCAGACCCAATACCAAAACCTGGGGTGAATTGATCAACGGCGCGGCGCAGGCGCGGCAACGGTTTGGCTTCGCGCCGGGCATGACGATCGTGGCGACCGTACCCCCGCAACATATGTACGGCCTGGAAACCTCGATCATGGCGCCGCTGGCGAGCGGTGTCAGCGTTCATGGCGGACGGCCCTTCTTTCCGGACGACGTGCGCGCCGCGCTGGAGGCCGTGCCGCCGCCGCGGGTACTGGTCACCACGCCGGTTCATCTCCAAGCCTGTGTCCAGGCTGACCTGTCCTGGCCGCAATCGACTTTCCTGATTTCGGCGACCGCGCCCCTGTCCCCGACGCTCGCCGCCCGGGCCGAGGCCGTGTTCGCCGCTCCGGTGCTGGAAATCTACGGCTGCACCGAGGCCGGTTCCATCGCCAGTCGCCGCACCCTGGACGGTGACCGCTGGCGACTGTACGAGGGGTTCCGGTTGCATGACGGCTGCTTGTCCGGCGCGCATCTGCCGGAGCCGGTCGCCTTGAACGATATGGTCGAGGAATGCGGCCCAACCGAATTCAAGCTGCTCGGTCGCCGGGAAGACCTGGTTAATATCGCCGGCAAGCGAACCTCGCTGGGGTATCTGAATCATCAACTCAACGCCATCGAAGGCGTGGTGGAGGGTGTGTTCGTGATCCCCGACGCCGCAGGAACCGAGGTTCGGCGGTTGCTGGCCGTGGTGGTCGCGCCCGGACTGGACGAACGGCGATTGCTCGCCGCGCTGGCCGAGCGGCTCGATCCGGTGTTTCTGCCCCGGCCTCTCGTCAAGGTGGATGCGCTGCCGCGCAACGAGACCGGCAAGGTGACGCGCGCCGCCTTGCTGGCCCTGATCGCCATTGCTCACCCCTCCCCGAGCACCCATGAATTCTAAATCGCCGTGCTCCGTCGCTCCGCCTCCGCCGTTTCCAAATCCCGCCAGACGCCAGGTGATCGCCGCCGACCATCCCAGCCTGAAGGGGCATTTCCCCGGTCATCCGATTGTGCCGGGCGTGGTGATTTTGGAGGAGGTAATCCAGGCGTTCGAGGATTGGCGGCCGGAGAGCCGGGTGGTCGGAATGCCGGTGGTAAAGTTTCTGGCGCCGTTGCGGCCGGGGCAGCCGTTCGTTATCCGGTTCGCCGAGTCAGGCGTTCGCGGCGTTCGGTTCGAGTGCGTCCGCGACGACGGTCGGGCGGTCGCGCAAGGTTGCCTGACCATGGCGTGCGATGAGAATTAGGCGTGTGAGATGGGGATTGCACCGTCCTTGCGCCCGAAATAAGCCCGGAACAGATCGAATTCCACGTCGCAGCCCGCCTCGGCGAAGCCGGCGGCGCGGATCGCTTGAAGGATGGTTTCGGGGGGAACGCAGTTCTCGATGGTATCCCAGTAATAATGCATGAGGGTTTGCAGGTCGCGCTGGCCGGTGGTCAGCCAGCCGAGCAGCGGCACCAGTCGCCCCAGATAGAGTTTGAGCAGGGCGCGCTTGACCGGATGAGCGGGCCGGGTAATTTCCAGGATCAGGAGCACGCCGCCTGGCCGCAACGCGCGGTAAAATTCACGGAACGTGACGTTGAGATCGGCGACATGGCGCAGCGCGTAGCCCATGCTGACCAGATCGCAGCAGGCGTCGGCGACCGGCAACCGCTCCATCAGGCTCTGCATCAGCGGAATGCCCAACAGCCGGCGGACTTCGGCCAGCATCCCGGCGCTGATATCCAACCCGATCACGGCGCGCGGGTCGCCGGTGATGGCCAGCGCCTGCCGCGCCACCAGGCCGGTGCCGGTGGCGACATCGAGCACGGTCATGCCGGGGCGCAGCCCCGCCCGCAACAGGGCTCGGCGGCGGTACCAGTTGCCGGAGCCGAGCGACAACAGCCGGTTGACGTGATCGTAGTAGCGGGCGGTGCGGTCGAACAACCCACGCACGAAGGCCGGTCGTTGCGCCAGATCGGAATAATAGTCTGGCAGTGTCGGATGCGGTTGCAGCGGTTGGTCGGATTTCAAGGGGCGTGGTTCCGGCGGTGGTGGGTGGTGACGCTGGTCGCCAGCCCTTCGATTTCGATCAGCAGTTCCCGGCGGCAGATGTCGGCGCGCAGAAAAAGCAATGGGGTATCCGACCCGAACGCCCGCGCGATCCGCGCGCGCGCCAGCACTGGATCGAGGTTTGGCCGAACGTATACCCGAAGCAGCGCGGGGTGCAGCGGCGCCGACGTCCGCTGGTTGGCTTGGGCGATGAGCGCCTCCAAATTCAGCAGGGTCTCATCCAATTGCGCCATCGGATCAAGATGCTGGCTGGCGTGACCAACCACGCTGGCGGTGCCGGAAATGTACAGGTGATCGTCCCGTTCCCCCCAGTGTTTGAGGATGGCCCGCGAGAACGAAGGGCTTTGCGGGCCATACCGAACTGGGTAATGAAAAGCGCTGACCTGGCGAGGATTTTCGATTTGCCAGCCGGGTTCCCGGGCGGCCAGGGCATACAGCCGCAGGCCGGGTTCGCAAGTTCCGATGGCGGATGCCGCCGGCAGACGGGTTTCCAGTTCCACTTGTTCCGCCCCCAAAGCCGCGTGCCGGCCCACGCAAAACGCCCGGTACCGCTCCAGGCCGTCAACCTCCTGGTTGATGGCGGGAAAATAATTCCAAATTCGCAGCGGATGCGGATAGCCCAGAGCACGGGCCGCCGCGAACAGCCGTTGGTAGGCGGCGACGGTGAGGGATCTCAGGGCGTCCGGAGCCGATTCGTCCAGACGAAGATGCAGGAACAGGACGGCGCCGTTGTCCGCGTAATGCACCCCATCCAGAACGCCGGTCCGCGCCGGTTGCGCGCCGAGCCAGACTTCGGCGGTGGCGCCGCCCAGTTCCGGCAAGGGAACAGCGCAAATCCGCGGGTCGGTGGGGGAAGCGGTTGGCGAGCCAAAGTGGAGCAGCGCCAGCAGACGGTCGTCATTCAGCCAAGCGTCCGCCGACGCGGCGTCGCAATAAAGAATGGTGAAGGGCGTCATGCGGTGGGATTGCGTGCATCGGGTCGATCCAGCGCGGGGCGGCGGAACGGAACGGCCAGTCCTGGCGATGGGGCAGGGAGTTTGATGGGCATGCGCGGTGAGCTTGGACGTTGCGGGCGTTGGCCATGGGACATGATATAGTTTAAAGGCGAACTTGCAAAAGCCGATAGCACCGCCGCTCGCCGATACCCTGTCCCATCCCAATACTTAAGAGGTTACCCATGGAAGCTCTCTCGCCATTCGAGTTGGAGGTGGCTCGACTGTTGGTTGAGACCCTGCATCTGGAAGACGTCCAGCCGGAAGACATCGTGCCGGAAGCACCGTTGTTCGGCGGCGGGTTGGGCCTGGATTCCATCGATGCGTTGGAACTGGCGCTGGCGATTTCGAAAGTTTACGGCTTTCAACTGCGTTCCGAGGACAAGGACAACCTGCGCGTTTTCGCTTCGCTGCGAGCACTGAGTCAGCACGTCGCGCAAGAACGCACCCGCTGAGGACCGGTTGATCGGAGAATCGTTTCCGCGCCGGATCGGGATAGTGGGATTCTGATCGTCACCGCATTCGATAAGCAGCTTATGAGCCGGTTTGCATGGAGTACCGTGTGGGTATTGGTCGCGTTGGGATCGATCCTGGCGCTGGCGGAGCCCGATTGGCGTCAAGCCTGTGCCCTGATCGGTGTGGGCGGCTGTTATATCGTGCTGCTGGCGGCGGGTTCGTTGACACCGCGCCTGGATTTCTATCTGCGCGCGGCGCGGCGCGGATCGGCTAGCCGGCCATGGGTGGCGTTGACCTTCGACGATGGTCCCGATCCGGTCACCACCCCGTTATTGCTGGAGTTGCTGCGACGCGAGCGGATATCCGCCGCGTTTTTTTTTGTGGGCGAGGCGGCGCGTCATTACCCGGATCTGGTCGCGCGAACGGCCGCCGACGGTCACCTGATCGGCAATCACTCCGACCGGCACGGTTATGGCTGGACAGTGTCGTCCACCGAGCGACTGTTCGCCGAATTTGCGGCCGCCAACCGAACCCTTGCCGATATTTTGGGTTACCCGCCGCGTTTCGCGCGGATGCCGGCCGGGATATCCCGCCCGCGGTTGGACGATGTATTGCGGCGATTGCAACTTCGTAACGTTGCCTGGGACGTGCGGGGCCTGGAAGGTTTTTATCGCGATCCCGAACGCATCGCGGCCCGGGTCGCCCGCCGGGCGCGCAATGGTTCGATCATCCTGCTGCATGAACTTTATTACGGAACGTCGTGCTTCAAACCCCGCCAGGCGTTGGCGACCGCGCAAGCGACCATCGATCAATTGCGCGCGCGTGGTTTTCATTTCGTGCGCTTGGACCGGTTGCTGGAGCAGGCGGATCCCACGGTTGTGTCGAGCGACCAGAAATCGCCGCTGGAGGCGGGTGTGCTGCTGCTTGAGAATGGCGTGGACAAAGCGATGGGTTACCGTGGCGCCGCCCCGGTCGCCCCCCGGGCAAGACGCGCCGCATGAGTCAGGATTGGGCGCGGTTGCCGGAACGGGGCAACTTGCTGGTGTTGCGGCTGATTGTATGGATCGCCCTGCGGATCGGCCGGCCGGCGGGCCGCGCCCTGCTGTACCCCATCACTCTGTATTTCCTGGTGACCGCCCCGGCGGCGCGGCGCGGGTCCTGGTTGTTCCTGCGGCGGACGCTGGGCCGCGAGCCGGGTTGGCGGGAGCTGTTTCGCCACATCCACTGTTTCGCCGCGACCATTCTGGATCGCGTGTATTTTCTGACCGGACGACTGCGGCCGTTCGACATCGAGATCTTCGGCGACCGATGGGTTGTGGAGCAGGCGATGTCCGGGCGGGGCTGCATTCTGCTGGGATCGCATTTGGGCAGCTTTGAAGCGCTGCGGGCGATTGGCGTCACCTTGCGGCGATTTCCGATCAAAATCCTGATGAACACCGGCCATAACCGCGGCATTACCGGGTTCCTTAACCGGCTGAATCCTGATCTGGCCCAGGCCATCCTTCCCATCGGCGGGCCCGATACCCTGCTCCGGGTTCAGGAAAGTGTGGCCCAGGGTTATATGGTTGGTGTGCTGGGTGATCGGGTGACGGGGGGCGAAAGAACGGTGCGCGTCCGTTTTTTCGACCGGGAGACGGCGTTTCCAGCCGGGCCGCTGTTGCTGGCGGCGCTGGCCGATTGTCCGGTCATCCTGTTCTTCGGCCTGTATCGCGGTGGCCATCGCTACGAAATCCACTTCGAGCGACTGGCGGAACGGATCGCGCTGGATCGGTGCCAGCGCCAGGAACAACTGGTCGTCTGGGCGCAACGCTACGCTGACCGGCTGGAGCATTACACCCGTCTCGCACCCTATAACTGGTTCAATTTCTACGATTACTGGCAGGAGGAGGCATGAAGGTGGGAGCAGCGTCCCGGCGCTTCGCCCGGCAACTGGGCATGGGCTGGGACGGCCTGGCGATGCTGGCGCTGTCGAATCTGTTGTTGCTGGCGACCCTGGGTTTGAGCGGGTTGTGGTTGCTGCGCCGGGTCTGGCGCATCGCGCGGGACACGCCGATTGCCGGAATGGAGGGGGACTGGGTGGTGGTGCTGGGCGCCCGGCTGCTCCACGACCGGGTCGCGCCCGGTTATGCCCGCCGGCTGCGCCGCGCCGCCGCGCTGCACCAGGCCGATCCCCGGCGGCGGATTCTGCTGGTCGGCGGCTACACCGGCGGCAGCGTCAGCGAGGCCGAGCGTGGTCGAGAGTTTCTCCGCGCGCTGGGCCTGCCGGCATCCTGTCTGTTTATCGAGGACCAGTCCTTGAACACCCTCGACAACCTGCGTCAGGCGCGGCGTTTGCTGGCGGGGGACGGTGCGTGGCCCTTCGTGCTGGTGACGAGCCGTTATCATTTGGCGCGCGGCGAGGCGCTGGCGCGTGGCCTGGGCCTGCGGCCAACGCCGTGCGCCGCCGAGGAGCGCCTGCGTCTGAATCCGTGGACGCTGTGGCGGCTTGGTCTGGAAGCCTGGTACCTGCATTGGTATGAGGTGGGCAAGGCCTGGTCGCGCTGGACCGGCAACCGCCACAGTCTGGCGCGGATTACCTGACCCGGTTGCAACCATGCTGCTCGACAAGGCGCGAATTCACACCTTGATTCCTCACGCGGACGCCATGTGTCTGCTGGAGGCGGTGATCGCCTGGAATGAGGACAGTATCCTGTGCCTGACCCAGACGCATCGCGATCTCGCCAATCCGTTACGTCGGCAGGGTCGGCTGGCGATGGTGCACGCTTGCGAATATGGGGCGCAGGCGGCGGCGATTCACGGCAGTCTGCGCGCCCAGGCGGCGGGGCAAAGCGCCCCGGCCGGCTACCTGGCGGCGTTGCGCGACGTGCGCTGGTTCGCCGCCGACCTGGCGGATGTGGACGCACCGCTGGAAGTCGCCGCCTGCTTGGTGCTGGGCGACGCCGACTATTGCATCTACGCGATCCAGATCAGCGCCGCCGACCGGGTGTTGGCGGAAGCCCGGATCACCATCGCGCCGCAGCCGAAAAACGGAGCCTGCGGGTGAGATACTGGATATGGCTGCCGCTGGCGTGCTGGCCGTTGGTGGGCATGGCCGACGATGCTGCGCTGGCCCAGGTGATGCGGGCGCTGGCGGCGGTGCCGGCGGTGGAAGCGACGTTTCGGGAGGAAAAGACCTTGGCGGTGCTGGACGCGCCGCTGGTCGCCACAGGGGTGTTGTACTACCGCGCGCCCGATTTTCTGCGCAAGCGAACCCTGCGTCCGCAAGCCGAGGATTACGAGGCCGACGGCCACTGGCTGACGGTCGAAACGCCGGATGCCGGCCGGCGCCAGTTCGATCTCAATGGCTATCCGCAACTGCGTCCCTTCGTCGAGGCGATCCGGGCGGCCCAGGCCGGCGACCAGGCGGCGCTGGAGCGTTACTACCAGTTGGAATTTCAAGGGACGTCCGCCGCCTGGAGCTTGCGCCTGACGCCCCGCGCCGCCGACGCGCAACGCTACGTCGCCGCCATCGTGCTGCGCGGCCGGAACGGCCGGATCGACAGCATGGAGACGCTGGAACCGAACGGCGACCGTGGCTTGATGACGATCACGCCGCGCTGAGGCAAATTTCCGTGCACCGCTGGCCCGTTCCACTGCTCTGGTTGCTGGCCGCTCTGGGTTGCGGCTGGATCGTGCTGACCACGCCGGTCGCCGCCGATCTGACCCTGTTTGCCTCCCGCGCCGATCCGGTGGCGGAACTGCTGCTGGATCAGTTGCGCAGCGGCCCGACCACCCGCTTGATCCTGCTTGGACTGGCCGGCGGCGCGGAAACCGAGCGTGCCGCCGTCAGCCAGCGGCTGGCCGAACGGCTGCAAGCCGGCGACGGATTCGCCCGGGTGGCCAACGGCGCGGACGCGCTGTCCGAAACCGAGTTGCGGGCGCTGTTCGCCCACCGTTATCGACTGAGCCCGACCGTCGCCCCGGAACGCTTCACGGTGGACGGCCTGCGCGCCGGGTTGCGACAACGCCTGGCGGAACTGCAATCGCCGTTGGCGGTGTTCCAGAAACGCTGGCTGGCCGGCGACCCGACCGGCGAACTGCTGAATCTGCTCAAGCAGTGGCAGGGTGGTTTGCGCGAACCGGTGAAACGGCTGGGCGTCTGGTTCTCGCCAGACAGCGACCGCGCGCTGCTGCTGGTCGAGACCCGCGCTTCCGGTTACGATCTCGCCGCCCAGCGCGAAGCGGTGACCACCATCCGCGCGGCGTTCGCCGCCGCTGGCGCGGAAACCGGCGTGCGGCTGGAGATGAGCGGCCCTGGCGTGCTGGCGACGCTGGCGGCGGATGCGATCCACGCCCAGGCGGAGTTTCTCAGCGCGCTGGCGCTGGCGGCGGTGGTGCTGATTCTGCTGCTGGTCTACCGCTCGGCGCGCACCGTCTGGCTTGGGGCGTTGCCGATGCTGGCGGCGTTGCTGGCCGGCGCGGCGGCGGTGGACCTGATGTTCGGCAAGATGTACCTCATTACCCTGGCGTTCAGCATGACCCTGCTGGGGGAGACGCTGGACTATCCCACGTACCTGTTCAGCCATCGACGGGCGGCGGAAACGGTGACGGACACCTTGCGCCAGTTGTGGCCGACCTTGCGGCTGTGCATGGCGACCACAATGCTGGGTTGTCTGGCGATGCTCGACGCCGATTTTCCCGGCCTGAGCCAGTTGGGCGTGTTTACCGTCGCCGGCATCGCCGCCGCCATGGCGACCACCCGCTGGCTGTTGCCGGCCCTGTTGCCGTCGACCTGGACACCGCCAAGACCGACTGCCATCGGCCCGTGGGCGGACCGGGCGTTGCAGCCCCGGCCCCGGTTGGCCCTGGCGCTGGGAGGGTGCGGCTTGCTGGCGCTGCTGGCCTTGATCGTCAAAGCTCCGCCGCTGTGGGAAAACGATCTGGCCGCGCTCAGCCCGGTGCCGCGCGAACTGATGCGGCTTGACCAGGAACTGCGCGCCGCGCTGGGCGCCCCGGAGGTCGGCCATTTGATCGCGGTCACCGCGCCGGACGCCGAAACCGCGCTGCGCCACGGCGAAACCATCGCGGCTTATCTGGATGACCGTCGGCGGGAAGGTCTGCTGGCCGGCTACGACGGCGCGATGCGCTATCTACCCAGCGCGTGGACGCAGGAACAGCGCCTGGCGGCATTGCCGGAGGCGGCGACCCTGACCGCCAACCTGGACGCCGCTTTGGAGGGCTTGCCGTTCAAACCGGGACTGTTCGCGCCGTTTCTCGACGCCGTCGCCGCCGCCCGCGCCGCGCCACCGCTGCGGCCTGAGGATTTGCGCGGTACGCTGCTCGGAACACGGGTCAGCGCACTGCTGTTTCCCGGCGCGCGCGGCTGGACCGCGCTGCTGCCGCTGAGCGGCGTGCGCGACGCGCGCGCCTTGGCCGCCGGCTTGCCGCAAGTTCAATCCAGCCAGGCGTACTACCTCGACCTGCGGGCCGAAACCAACCGGCTCGTAGCCGGCTTTCGTGAAGCGACCCTGGTTCGGCTGGCCTGGGGCGTGGCGCTGATCGTGGCGGTGGTCTGGCTCGGGCTGCGTTCCTGGCGCGGGGTTGCCGCCGCGCTCTTGCCGGTCGGATTGGCGCTGGTGTTCACCGTGGCCGCCCTGCTGGCGCTGGGCGAACGGTTGTCGCTGTTCCATCTGGTCTCGCTGCTGCTGGTGTTGGGAGTTGGCGTCGATTACGGGCTGTTCTTCAGCCGGCCGGACGCCGATCCGGAGTTGCGTCGCCGCACCCTGCACGCGCTCCTGGTCTGCTGCGGTTCGGCTCTGACCGTTTTTGGTATGCTTTCCCTGTCCGCGCTGCCGGCGCTGCGGGCCATCGGCTTGACCGTGAGCCTGGGCGTGGCTGCCAGTTTCATCGCCGCCCTGGTGGCGGCCAGACCTTTGCTGACGAAGATGAGTTGATCCATGGCGATCAAGCCGCTGGCGATGGCCGCCTGTACCCTGACCAATGCCCTGGGGCGCGGCCTCGCGGCCTCGCGGCGCGCGCTGCGGGACGGTGAAAGCGGGTTGCGGCCCTGCGATTTCGAGGACGCCGCCCTGAACACCTGGATCGGCCGGGTCGCCGGCCTGGAGGAGGAGCCGTTGCGCGGCGCGTTTGCGCCCTTCGATTGCCGCAACAACCGGCTGGCGCGGCTGAGCCTGGAGCAGGACCATTTCGGCGAAACCGTGCGCCAGGCCAGCGACCGTTACGGTCCCGACCGGATCGGCGTGTTCGTCGGCACCAGCACGTCCGGCATCGGCGCCACCGAGCGCGCCTATCGCCAGCGTGACCCCATCACCGGAAGCTTGCCGGCGACCTTCGATTATCGGCACACCCACAACGTATTTTCGGTGGCCGATTTCACCAGGCGCTGGTTGGATTTGACCGGGGTGGCGATAGCCATTTCCACCGCCTGTTCCTCCAGCGCCAAGGCCTTCGCCTCGGCCTGGCGGCAGATGCGGGCCGGATTTTGCGACGCCGCCGTGGTCGGAGGGGTGGACAGTCTGTGTTTGACCACCTTGCATGGCTTCAACGCCCTGGGGCTGACGTCCACCCAACCCTGCCGACCGTGGGATGTCGACCGCGATGGCCTGAACGTCGGCGAGGGGGCCGGCTTCACGTTGCTGGAATGGGCCGAACCCGGCGATGACCGGGTTCTGCTGCTCGGTTACGGCGAAAGCAGCGACGCCTATCACATGACCGCCGCGCACCCCGAGGGAACGGGAGCGGCGCTGGCGATGCAACAGGCGCTGGCGCGGGCGGATGTCGCCCCGGACCAGGTGGACTATGTCAACCTGCATGGGACCGCCACGCCGTTGAACGACGCCGCCGAGGACCGGGCGGTGCTGCGCGTGTTCGGGCCGGACACGCCGTGCAGCTCCACCAAGGGCTGGACCGGGCACACGCTGGGCGCGGCGGGCGTCACCGAGGCCATTTTCGTTCTCTTGTGCCTGGAACAGGGACTGCTTCCCGGCACGCTCAATACCCGCCGACGCGATCCGAGACTGGGCGCGGGCATCGTCCTGGAGAACCGGAAACGCCCACTGCGGCTGGCGCTGAGCAACTCCTTCGGTTTCGGCGGCACCAATTGCAGCCTGCTATTTGGACGGGGGGTCCATGAATCCGCTTGCCGTTGAAGCCGTCGGCCTCATGGCGCCAGGACTGGCGGGCTGGTCCGCCAGCCAGGCGGTGCTCACCGGCCAACGACCTTACGTCGCCGAACCGATGCCGGCGACCATGGCCACGCTGCTGCCGGCCAACGAGCGACGGCGCGTTACCGCCACGATCAAGCTGGCGCTTCATGTCGCGCAGGAGGCGATGGCCCAGGCAGCCCTCACCCCCGACCCCGCTCCCAGCAACGGGCGAGGGGAGTTGTCGGTGCGGACGGTGTTTGCGTCCTCGGGCGGGGATAGCGAGATCCTGGACAAGATCTGCGTGGCGCTGACCCAGCCCGACCGGCCGGTTTCGCCGACCCATTTTCATCAGTCGGTCCATAATACGCCCGCCGGCTACTGGGCCATTGCCACGGGATGCATGGAACCCTCGCTCAGCCTCTCGGCCTACGATGGCAGCTTGGTCGCTGGATTGCGGGAGGCGGCGGCGCTGGCTTGGACGGATCAGGCGCGGGTTTTGCTGGTCGTCTACGATCCGCCGATGCCGTTTCCGCTGGCCGAGCGCCGCCAGATCGTCGCGCCGTTTGGCGTCGCGCTGCTACTGAATCCGGCGGCGACGGCCAGCCGGCTGGCGCTGCTGCGGCTGGAATCCGGCGCGAGCGAACAGGCAGCGGATCGGCTGGAAGACGAGGGCCTGGAGCGATTGCGCGCCGGCAATCCCGCCGCGCGTGGGTTGCCGTTGCTATGCGCCATCGCCCGGCGAGCGGCCGGGCGGGTGATATTGTCCGCTGGCGCGGACGTCGCCCTGCGCGTGGAGGTCGAGCCGTGAAGCGCGCCCTGGTCACCGGCGGCAGCGGCGACATCGGTCGCGCCATCAGTCAGCGGCTGGCGCGCGACGGCTTCCACGTCATCGTGCACGCCCGCCAGCATCCCGAGCGGGCGGCGGAGGTCGTCGATGCCATTCGAACCGAGGGTGGCTCGGCGGAAACGGCGACCTTCGATGTCGTCGACGCCGATCAGACTGGCCGTGTCCTCGTGGAACTGCTCGAAACCGGACCGATTCAGGTGTTGGTCAACAACGCCGGCATTCACGACGACGCTCCCATGGCCGGGATGTCGTCGGCGCAATGGCGACGGGTGATCGACGTGTGCCTGCACGGCTTCTTCAACGTGACCCAGCCGCTGCTGTTGCCGATGATGGCCACCCGCTGGGGCCGGATCGTCAACATCTCCTCGCTGGCCGGGGTGACCGGCAATCGCGGCCAGGCTAATTACGCCGCCGCCAAGGCCGGTTTGCACGGCGCCACCAGGGCGCTGGCGCTGGAACTGGCCTCGCGCGGGATCACCGTCAACGCCGTCGCGCCGGGCATCGTCGCCGGTTCGGCCACGGCGGCGACATTCGACCCGGCGACGATCAAAACCCTGGTGCCGATGCGGCGCGCGGGCACGCCGGCCGAGGTCGCCGATCTGGTGGGGTTCCTGGCGTCCGAGCAGGCCGCTTATCTGACCGGACAAATCATCGGTCTCAACGGCGGCGTCGTCTGAAGAGCGCCGATGACCGTCGCCGTCGTCATCCCCGCCTACAACGAGGCCGCCACCATCGCCGACATCGTTCGCCGTGCCCGGCAACAGGTGGAGTGGGTGATCGTGGTGGACGACGGTTCCCGCGACGACACCGCCGCGTGGGCCGAGGCGGCGGGCGCGGTGGTGGTGCGCCAGCCCGTCAATCAGGGCAAGGGCGCCTGTCTGTGGCGCGGGATGCAAACGGCGCTGGCGGGGGGCGCGGAAGCGGTCATCACCCTGGACGCCGACGGTCAGCATCGGCCCGAGGATATTCCAAAACTGCTGGAAGCCCGCCCGCGCTGGCCCGGTTGCCCCATCGTCGCCGCCCGCCTGCAATGCCGCGCGGCCGCTCCCCGGCTGCGGCGCTTCGCCAATGGCATGGCCGACTTCTGGGTATCCTGGGCGGCTGGCTGTCCGATCCCCGACACCCAGTCCGGCTTCCGGTTGTATCCGGCCGAGTTTCTGCGCCAGGCGAACGGACCTGAACCGGGACGGCGCGGTTTCGCCTTTGAAAGCGCCCTGTTGATGCAGGCGGGTTGCCAGCGGCGCTATCCGGGGATGGTCCCCATCGAAACGATTTACCTCGCCCAGAGCCGCCCCAGCCATTACCGGCCCTGGCGGGATACGTTGCGCATCGTGGATTTGGTGGCGTGGTCGCTGTTGAGGCGCGGGATGTATCCACTGGGTTTACTGCGTTCCCTGCGGCTACTACCATTACCCACGTTTAGCAGGGAAACCTTTTTGCAACACGAAGAAACGGGGGGAAAACATGAAATTTAGAACATGGGTCGCGCTGGTCGGCATCCTGGCCCTGGCGCTGGTGGGTTGCAGGAGCAACCCGGTTTACAACGTCGAGAACGCGCCGGTCAGCACCAGCACGCGCGCCTATAACCTGAGAGACGTGCGCAACGCCATCCTGCAGGCGGGGGCGTCGCTGGGCTGGCAGATGAAGGATGCTCAGTCCGGGCTGATCGTCGGCACGCTCTATGTGCGCGATCACATGGCTCAGGTCGAGATTCCGTATGACCGGACCAGCTACAGCATCGTCTACCGGGACAGCCAAAACCTCGGTTACGACGGCGTCAACATCCACAGCAACTACAACGGTTGGGTCCAACGCCTGAGTGGCGCGATCAACGCGCAACTCAGCCGGCTCTGACGCGCGACGCCGGGGAGGAAACGATTCAGGTTCAACCCCCGGCATCCTCATCCTTCGCTTTATCGGCCCGATTAGGTAAATCGC
This sequence comes from Candidatus Contendibacter sp., assembly GCA_029624765.1. Taxonomy (GTDB): domain Bacteria; phylum Pseudomonadota; class Gammaproteobacteria; order Competibacterales; family Competibacteraceae; genus Contendibacter. The sequence continues at coordinate 180,184 of JARSSO010000059.1, forward strand.
GCGCGGCGTGGTACATTCGACGCCGAGTTTGTCGCGGCGCGATCCGGTTCGCGCCCCGAGGTTCCCGTCGTTCCTCCTGGAATTGTCGCTAGCGGGTCATTCAGCCCTCTGTTCCTCCCGCAAACCCGCCGTGGTTCGTCCCTGTTGGGGTTTTCCGCACCCTCCATTTCCAAATTATTCCGCCTGGACCGGTTCCTTGCGCCACGCATGGGCGGGCGGATTCAGGAGTCGTGAATGCCATTTGTTGCTCTCGGCCTGGTTGCCGACCTGGCGCGCGCCGTCGCCGCCCAAGGCTATGCCGCGCCCACCCCGATTCAATCCCAAGCCATTCCCCTGATTCTGGCGGGGCGCGATCTTCTCGCCGCCGCCCAGACCGGCACCGGCAAGACCGCCGCCTTCACCCTGCCGCTATTGCAACGCCTGCAACTTCACCGGAATGGGCCGTTGCCCGCCGGTCGGCCGCGCGCCCTGGTGTTGACCCCGACCCGTGAACTGGCCGCTCAGATCGCCGACAGCGTGCGTGTCCATGGCCGCCATGTCGCGCCCCGCGCCGCGCTGCTGGTCGGGGGCGTCAGCATGGGACCGCAGTTCGACGCCCTGCGCCGCCGGGTCGATGTCCTGGTCGCGACGCCGGGGCGGTTGCTGGACCATCTGAGCCAAAAGACCGTCAGTCTGGCCGGGGTCGAGATTCTGGTGCTCGACGAGGCCGACCGGATGCTGGACCTGGGCTTCCTGCCAGCGATCCGGCGCCTGTTGGCGCTGGTGCCCGAGCGGCGGCAGACCCTGCTGTTCTCGGCCACCTTCGCCGAGCCGATCCGTCAGTTGGCGGGCGATTTTCTGCGCGACCCGGCGGTGATCGACATAGCCCCCCGCAACGCGCCCGCCGACCGGGTGGAGCAGCAGGTGCATCCAGTGGATGCGGAGCAGAAAACCGCTTTGCTCAGCCATCTGCTGAGCGCTGGCGAGCGTGATGCGACCCTGGTGTTCACTCGCACCAAGCACGGCGCCGACCGGCTGAGTCGCCAGCTTGAACGCGACGGCATCCGCACCGCGGCCTTGCATGGCAACAAAAGCCAGTCGGCCCGCACTCGCGCCCTCGACGATTTCAAGCAGGGCCGGATTCAGGTTCTGGTGGCTACCGACATCGCCGCCCGTGGCCTGGATATCGTCCAGTTGCCGCGAGTGGTGAATTACGAACTGCCGCACGTACCGGAGGACTACGTCCATCGCATCGGCCGCACCGGCCGCGCCGGCCGCGCCGGATTGGCGATTTCGCTGGTCAGCGCCGACGAGGTTGCGCGCCTGCGCGATATTCAGCGGCTGCTGGGCCGACAATTGCCGTCGTCGGTGGTCGAAGGATTCGCGCCCAACGGCGCGCGCCCGGTGCCCGCGCCCGGCGGGCCCACCGCGCGACGTCACCCGACGCATCGCGTGGTCCCGCCAACTGGAGAGCGATCCATCCTATCGCCTCCACGCCAGCCCGCGCGCCCGGAAGCCGGGGCCGGAAATGCTTCCCGGCGCCGCCATCACCCCAACCCGCCCCGGCGGGTCGCAACCACAGGAGACCGCGCATGAAAACCGTCTGCATCGGCAATCTGCCCTCGGACGCCACCGAGCAGGAGGTGACGGATTTGTTCGCCGCCTACGGGCGAGTTCACGGGTTGCGGCTGACTCGGGATGTGTTTTCCGGTCTTTGTCGCGGCTTCGGCTTCGTCAAGATGGAAGGCCACGAGGCGCGCGCCGCCATCGGCGGACTGAACGGCCTGGAATTGCGCGGTCGGCGCTTGAAAGTCAGCGAGGAGCGTCCGCCCACCGCGCGGGGCGGACGCCGCCGCTAGTGGATTGACGCATAAATTCTGACAGGTAGCGCTTAGCGAGCCTGGCTCCCACGCTCCAGCGTGGGAGCACGTCCAGACGCTCCAGCATCGCGATTTTATTGGGAATTCGGGCCGCTGGAGCGGCTTGTCAGCATTCCCACGCTGGAGCGTGGGAACGAGAACCTATCAAAACTTGTGCGGCGGCCCACTAGGCGGTTCTCGTAAAGCCGGGTGGCGCGGGCGGCCGCCAGCGTTGCGCGGAGTTGTTCGTGGGCGGGTTCCGTCGTTTCATCCGGCCTTCCCGGCGGGTCGTCGGCGGGTTGGCGGCGCTGATCCCGGCGGCGGGCTTGCTGCTGGCGCTGGACGCGGCGTTGCCGCCACCGCTGGATCGCGCCCGCCAAGTCTCGACGCTGGCGCTGGATCGTCAGGGCCGCATTCTGCGTGCGTTCGCCACGGCGCCGGGCGTCTGGCGGTTGCCGGCGCGGCCGGGGGACGTCGATCCGCTGTACCTGCGGATGTTGCGGGCTTACGAGGACCAGCGGTTCGATGCCCATCCCGGCGTGGATCCACTGGCGACGGCGCGGGCACTGGGGCAGTGGTTGCGCCATGGCCGGGTCGTGTCGGGCGCCTCGACCCTGACCATGCAGGCGGCCCGGTTGCTGGAGCCGCACGCGCGCGATCTGATCGGCAAGCTCGGCGAGATGCTGCGCGCCCTGCAACTGGAACGGCGCCACCCCAAGGATGAAATTCTCGGCTTCTACCTGACGCTGGCGCCGTTCGGCGGCAATCTGGAAGGCGTTCGCGCGGGGGCGCTGGCCTGGTTCGGCAAGGAACCGGCCCGGCTGACGGCGGCGGAAGCGGCGCTGCTGGTGGTGTTGCCACAGGCGCCGTCGCGGTTGCGTCCGGACCGCTTTCCCGACCGGGCGAAGGCGGCGCGCGACAAGGTGCTGACGCGCATGGGTCAGCTTGGCGTGCTGACCGGGCGGCAGGTCGAGGAAGCCCGGCAGGAACCGTTGCCGATCCGCTTGCATCCCTTGCCCTTCCTGGCCCCTCATCTCGCCGACCGGCTGCGGACTTCCCGGCCCGGCGCGGCCCTGCACCCCACCTTCATCGACCGGGGTTTGCAGCAGACCCTGGAAACCCTGGCCCGCCAGCAGCAGTCCGTGCTGGAGCCGGAAAGCAGCCTGGCGATTCTGGTGATCACCCACCGCGACCGGCGGGTGCTGGCCTACGTCGGCGCCAGCGATTTCCGCGATCCGCGCCGCGCCGGGCAGGTGGACATGGTCCGCGCGGTGCGCTCGCCCGGTTCGACCCTGAAGCCGCTGGTCTACGGTCTCGGCTTCGACGATCTGCTGATCCATCCCGAAACCTTGATCGAGGATGTGCCGACCCGCTTCGGCGACTACAGCCCCAGCAATTTTCGCAATACCTATGCCGGGCAGTTGACGGTGCGCGAGGCCCTGCAACAATCGTTGAACGTTCCGGCGGTGGCGGTCTTGGAGCAGGTGGGGCCGGCGCGGCTGGCGGCGCGGCTGCGCGAGGTCGGCCTGCCCTTGCACTGGAGCGCCGCGGCCCATCCCCGGCCGGGGCTGCCGCTGGCGCTCGGTGGCGTCGGCACGACCCTGGAGGAACTGGTGACTTTGTACGCCGGCTTCGCCAACGGCGGCCTGGTGGCGCCGCTGCGGTTCGGTCCCGCCGATCCCGAGGAACCCGGTCGTCGCCTGTTGACGGAAACGGCCTGCTGGTACCTGGAAGACATCCTCCGCCATGGACCGATCCCGCAAAACGCGGTGGGGCCGGCCAGCGTCGCCCGGCCGCGCGCCATCGCCCATAAGACCGGTACCTCCTACGGGTTCCGCGACGCCTGGGCCCTGGGTTTCGACCCCGACTACACGGTAGGCGTCTGGGTTGGCCGGCCGGACGGCTCGCCCAGCCCGGGCCACTATGGCCGCAACACCGCCGCGCCGCTATTGTTTCGGGTGTTCGACCTGCTGCCGGAGCCGGCGTCTCGACCGGCCGCGCCGCCCCCGGGCGTCCTTCGGGTCGGCCGCGACCGGTTGCCGGAGCGGTTGCGCTACTTCCACACCCGACCAGCGGCGGAAACCCTCGATGCGCCGCCACTGACTCTCACCTTTCCCGTGGCCGGCTCGACGGTGGAATTGCCCGAACGCGGCGGCGCTCTGGCCGAACTGCCGCTGGTGGCCAAGGGCGGGGTCAGACCACTGCGCTGGCTGGTGAACGGTCGGCCGCTGGCGGCGGACCCGTGGCGGCGGGATGCGTTCTGGTCGCCGGATGGCGTCGGGCTGGTCCGGATCACCGTGCTGGATCAGTCCGGCCAAACCGCCAGCGCCGAGGCATGGATCAATCGGGGTGAGTGAAGGTCAAATCGTTTTTTTCAGCTTGGAAGCGGAAATTTCCAGACCGGTGATTTTAACGCCCGCGCCGCGCGGGGAATCGCGGCGGGCTTCATGAAAAACGCGGGCAAGCTTCGTTGCCCGTGTATAATGCCGCCCTTTGACAATGATTCCCATCGCCCACCCCGCGCTGTCTTGACCGCTGAGAGCGGCGGCGCTTTTCCGCATGACGCCAAGGCGTGGCGAACAATCAACGAGGCACTTGCATGGACAGTATTCTGAATTTCCTGATCCCGGCCGCCCTGGCCCAGGCTGAAGGCCCCCCCGGCGGCGCCCAGATGGGTTTGATGAACCTGCTGTTTCCCATCGTCCTGATCGCGGCATTCTATTTCCTGCTGATTCGCCCACAGACCAAGCGCGCCAAGGAACACAAGCAGATGGTCGAAGGACTCAAGAAAGGCGACGAAATCGTAACCGGCGGTGGCGTGCTGGGCCGCGTCACCGATATCGGCGAAAATTTCATCCAGGTGGAAATCGCCGACGGTGTGCAGATCAAGGTTCAAAAAGCTTCCGTGGGATCGCTGATGCCCAAGGGCACCTACAAGGGCAATCTCTAATCCAGCGCCAGCGCGCCGCCCGGCGCCTGGCGGGAACCGCTGCGTCATGTCCACTCCGTACACCCTCAATCAATATCCCTGGTGGAAGTACCTGCTGATCGGCCTGGTGATGCTTTGGGGCCTGATCTTCGCTTTGCCCAATCTGTTCGGCGAGGATCCCGCCGTGCAGATTTCCGGCGCGCGCGCCAACATCGCCATCGACGCGGCGTTCCAGAACCGGGTCGCCGCCCTGCTCGACGCCGACAAGCTGTCTCCCAAACGGTTGGAACTGGAGGGCGGCCGTCTGCTGATCCGCTTCCCCGACACCGAAGCGCAACTCAAGGCCGCCGACATCCTCAAGGACCGGTTGGGCCGCGACCACATCGTGGCCTTGAACCTGGCCTCATCGGCGCCGGGCTTCCTGCGGGCCATGGGCCTGAATCCGATGTATCTGGGCCTCGATCTGCGCGGCGGCGTGCATTTTCTGATGCAGGTCGACATGGACGCCACCCTCAAGCAGATCGAGGATAGCTACGTCGATGAGATTCGCGTCCAGTTGCGCGATGCGAAAGTGCAATATGCGTCGGTGGGCCGCGCCGCCGGCGGCGGCGTGCAGGTGGAATTCAAGGATGAAGCCGAACGCGACAAGGCCGCTCAGGCGCTGGCCAAGCAACTGCCGAACCTGCAACGGAGCGAACCCGATCCGTTGAGCCTGAAACTGACCCTTGGCGAGCGCGAGATCAAGGAAAAGCGTGACTTCGCCCTACAGCAGAACATCACGACCCTGCGCAACCGGGTCAACGAACTGGGCGTGGCCGAGCCGATCATCCAGCAGCAGGGCAGCGACCGCATCGTGGTGCAGCTCCCCGGCGTGCAAGACACCGCCCGCGCCAAGGAAATCCTCGGAGCCACCGCCACCCTGGAATTCCGCCTGGCGGACGAGGAGAACGACTGGAACCAGGCCGCTTCCACTGGTCGCGCCCCAATTAATTCACGACTTTACAAGGACCGTAACGGCCGGCCGGTCCTGCTGCAAAAGCGGGTGATGCTGACCGGCGACTCCATCGTCGACGCCGCCTCCGGCCTCGACCAGCAGAGCGGTGGGCCGGCGGTGTACGTGACCCTGGACGGCAAGGGCGCCAAGCGCATGGAAGACGCCACCAAGGACAACATCGGCAAGCGCATGGGCGTGGTGTTCATCGAGAACAAGACCGAAACCAAGCGGGTGGACGGCGAGTTGAAGAAGACCGCCTACACCGTCGAGGAAGTGATCAACGTCGCCACCATCCGCGACCGGTTGAGCCGGCGCTTCCAGATCACCGGTCTGGACAGCACCCGCGAGGCGCGCGATCTGGCGTTGCTGTTGCGGGCCGGGGCGCTGGCCAGTCCCATCGAGATCATCGAGGAGCGCACGGTCGGTCCGAGCGCCGGCAAGGAGAACATCGCTCAGGGCTTCCGCGCCGCGGTGATCGCCCTGGTGGTCATCGCCGTCTTCATGACCTGGCGCTACAAGAACTTCGGCCTGATCGCCACCGCCGCGCTGGCCGCGAACGTGGTGCTGATCATCGCTGCCCTGTCCATGCTGCAAGCGACGCTCACCCTGCCTGGCATCGCCGGCATCGTATTGACCATGGGCATGGCGGTGGACGCCAACGTGCTGATCTACGAGCGCATCCGCGAAGAGCTGCGCAACGGCAACACTCCGCAGGCGGCGATTCACGCCGGCTTCGACCGGGCCTTCGACACCATCCTCGACTCCAACCTGACCACTCTGATCGCGGCGATCATGCTGTTCGGCTTCGGCACCGGCCCGATCAAGGGCTTCGCGGTGACGCTCAGCATCGGCATCCTGACCTCGATGTTCACGGCGGTCACCGGCTCGCGGGCGCTGGTCAATCTCATCTACGGCGGCCGCAAGCTGCAAAAACTGACCGTCTGAACGGAACGGGATACGGTTATGGGACGATTCAGTCTCTACAACACCAACATCGATTTTCTGCGCTGGCGCAAGCTGGCGATGGCCTGGTCGATCATCGTGCTGCTGATTGCAGTCGGCTCGCTGCTGGTCCGAGGCATGGACTTGGGGCTGGACTTCACCGGCGGCACGGTGATCGAAGTGCAATATCCGCAGCCGGTGGAAATTCCCAAGGTCCGCGAGACCCTGGCCAAGGTCGGCTTCGGCGACGCCCAGACTCAGCATTTCGGCACCTCGCGCGACGTGCTGATCCGCATCCCCCCTCGTCACGGTCAGGGTAACGCCGCCACGTTGAGCAACGACGTGTTGCACGCCCTGCAAGCTGCCGAGGGCGGGGCTGGGGCCATGTTGGCGCGGGCGGAGTTCGTCGGCCCCCAGGTGGGCCAGGAACTGGTCGAACAGGGCGGACTGGCGGCCCTGGGCGCGCTGGCGGGTATCCTGATCTACGTGATGTTTCGCTTCGAATGGCGACTGGCGCTTGGCACCATCGCCGCCACCGTCCACGACGTGATCTTCACCGTCGGCTGGTTTTCGCTGTTCCAGATCGAGTTCGATCTGACGGTGCTGGCGGCGGTGCTGGCGGTGATCGGCTACTCGGTCAACGATACCGTGGTGGTGCTGGACCGCATCCGTGAGAATTTCCGCAAGCGGCGCAAGGGCACCGCCATGGAAATCATGAATCTGTCGATCAACGAAACGCTCTCGCGCACCATCATGACCAGTTTCGTCACCCTGCTGTCGGTCATCGTGATGTATTTCTTTGGCGGTGTCGTGATGCGAGGTTTCTCGATCGCCATGATCGTCGGCATCGTGGTGGGCACCTACTCGTCCATCTACATCGCCAGCGCCAGCGCCCTGTATCTGGGCGTCAGCCGCGAGGATCTGCTGCCCCGCGCGCGGGAGGCGGTGGACGACCGCCCCTGAATCGAACTGGGAGAGAGATCGAGTTCTCCACGCTGGCCTCGGGCACGGGTCCGGTCGAGAACCCGTCGCGACACGGCCAGGCATGATCGTTGCGGGGAGCCGCGCGATTGGGGTTCTTTTCGCGACATGGTTCCCCGGAGGGATTTGGCTTAGAGTATTCTTAACCGTGGATTGGATGGGTCTCGCGCGCCTGACTCGCGCATCCCGCGCCGATGGCCCGACGAGCTTGGCCATGGTCTCCGCATGATCCGTCGGAGACCGCCGCCGATCGAAGACAGTCGCGCGGTCTGAAACCGCGACGCATCGCTTGGAACAACGCATCTCATGCCGTAGGAGGCCTGCATGAATATCAAAAAGGCGCTGGTGGTGGACGATTCCAAGGTAGCCCATGCAACCTTGCGCAAGCTGTTGCTCGACCGCGGCGTCGAGGTCGATTGGGTCGGATCGGGTGAGGATTGCATCAAATACCTGGACACCAAGAAACCCGACATTATCTTCATGGATGTCATGATGCCTGGGATGGACGGTTTCGAAACCAGCCGAACCGTCACCAGCCAGAAGCTTCAGGGTTCGCCGCCCATCGTCATGTGTTCCGCCAACGCCACCGACGAGGACAAGCGAGACGCCAAGGATAGCGGCGCGGTCGGCTTTCTGTCCAAACCCTACACGCGGGAACAGCTTGACGAAGTGTTGCGCATGGTCAGCGAGGGTATCGCGGTCATTCCCGCGGAAGCGCCCGCCGCGCCGCCGGCGCCGGTGAAGCCAACCGTGGTCGAAAAAGCGCCGCCACCGGCTCCGGTCGCTCCGCCCGCTCCGCCCCCCACCGCGGCTCCGATCGTCGCCCCAGTCGCCGAGGTTTCCACCGGGGCGGTGGAGCAAATCGCCGAACGCGCCGCCTGGGCGGCCGCCGAAAAGGTGTCTCGCGACCTCATCCAGGAATTGGTGCCCAACCTGACGCGGGAGGTCGCCCTGCAAACCGCGCGCGGCGTAGCCGAGGATTTGGGCCGGCGGGCGGCGCACGCAGCGGTGCGGGCCGCGCAGGAAGCCGCCAAGCAGGTCGCCACCGAAATCGCTCGCGGCACCGCCGAGAAGACCGCGCGCACCGCCGCGCAGGAAAGCGCCCGGGCCGTGGCCGAGCAGGCCGCTCGCGAAGTTAGCGAGGGGGTTTCCCAGCGCAACGTCGCCCGTGGTCTGGAAATCAATCGGGACGAGTTGCTCAAGCAGATCGACGAGCAGGTCGGCAACAAGACGCGGGAAACGCTGGGCATGATCACCGGGACCCCGGAGTTCAGGCAGCAAATCATCCAGGTAGTCCGCTCCGGAATCCAGCCCGTGATCGAGACCATCGCTCGGGAAACCGCCGAGCGCACCGTGCAGCAGACCTCGGCTAATCTGACGGCCCAGGGAGGTGGATCGGCGGCCTCGCGCGCCACTTTGGCGCTGGTCCTGGCGCTCGTCGCCATCCTGGGGTCGGCCACCGCGCTGCTGGGCTACGTCCTCAAGCTGTTCTGACAGTCCATCCCGGCCGCTGGCGGTGCCGTCGCCAGCGGTTTTTTCACCCGCCCAACCGGCCCGCGCGCGGCGCTCATCCCTCCACGATCGGAGACGATTGTTCCACCGTTCCCCGCCGGACACCCGTCAGCAACACCCAGTCTTCCCGATGCCGGTCGGGGCTGAAGGTAAAATCGCGGTTGAAGGCGGTCCGCACCATGTCGGCGTGCGATTCGAGAATACCGGACAGTACCAGCGAGCCGCCGGGCTTGACCCACTGGCCGAACGCCGGGGCCAGTCGCACCAGCACCCCGGCCAGGATGTTGGCCAGCAGGATATCCACGCCCAGCGCCTCCGGCAGTCCGGTGGGGCTGGTCAATTCGATGCGGTCCTCGACCTCGTTTTCGGCGGCGTTGTCGTCGCTGGCCAGCAACGCCTGGGGATCGATATCCACTGCCCAGACCCGGCGCGCGCCCAGCCTGGCGGCGGCGATGGCCAGGATTCCGGAACCACACCCATAATCCAGCACGGTTTTTTCCGCCAAGTCCGCCCCGTCCAGCCATTCCAGGCAAAGCGCGGTCGTGGGATGGGTGCCGGTGCCGAAGGCCAGTCCGGGGTCCAACCGGACGTTGACCGCCCGCGGATCGGGGGACGTCTGGCCGGTCGGGCAAATCCATAGCCGCTGGCCAAACCGCATCGGGTGGAAATGGTCCATCCAGACGCGCGCCCAGTCCCGCTCCTCCAGCGCGGTCAGCCGGCATTCCGGCAGAGGAGAGGCGTGCAGGAAGCGGCGCAGTTGGCCCTTGACCACCTCAATATCGGTTTGGGCGTCGAACAGGCCGGTGACGCGGGTATGCGCCCACAACGGAGTCTGGCCCGGCGCCGGCTCCAGCACCGGCGCGTTGCCGGCGTCCTCCAGCGTCACCGCCAGCGCGCCGGCTTGCAGCAGGGCGTCTTCCAGTTGCTCGGGGGCATGGTCGATGGCTTCGAGGGTCAGTTGCAGCCAGGGGGCGGTGATGGGATCGCTCATGGGGGAGTTGTCCACGGAAGGCACGGAAAACCTTGAAGGCGTGAAAAGCGCCTCTGTTTCTGAACCGCCGCGCTCCAGCCGCGCGGAACCGGTCAGTGGGCTTCGAGCAACTGCCGTTCCAGATAGTGAATGTCGGTGCCGCCGGCGATGAAGCGGGCGTCGCCGAGGATGCGTCGATGCAGGGGAGCGTTGGTCTTGATCCCTTCGATCACCAGTTCAGCCAGGGCGTTGCGCATTCGGGCGATGGCGGCGGCGCGGGTTTCGCCATGGGCGATCAACTTGCCCACCATTGAATCATAGTTCGGCGGCACCCGGTAACCGTTGTAGAGATGGGAATCGACCCGAATGCCCGGCCCGCCCGGCGGATGGTATTGGGTGACCGTGCCCGGCGAGGGCGCGAACGTGTCCGGGTTCTCCGCGTTCAGCCGGCATTCGAGGGCATGACCTTGAATGCGGATCTGGTCCTGATGGTAGCCGAGCGGTTCGCCGGCGGCGATCCGCAACTGCTCCTTGACGATGTCCACGCCAGTGATCAGCTCGGTGACCGGATGTTCGACCTGGACCCGGGTGTTCATTTCGATGAAGTAGAACTGGCCATCCTGATACAGGAATTCGAAAGTGCCCGCGCCGCGATAGCCGATGCGCTGGCAAGCCTCGACGCAAAGCTGACCGATGCGGCGGCGCTGGTCGGCGCTGATGCCGGGCGCCGGAGCTTCCTCGATCACCTTCTGGTGGCGGCGTTGCATCGAACAGTCGCGCTCACCCAGGTGGATGGCGTGACCGTGGGTGTCGGCCAGCACCTGGATTTCCACATGACGGGGATGGTCCAGGTATTTCTCCATGTATACGGTTGGATTGCCGAAGGCCGCGTTGGCCTCGCTGCGGGTCAAATCGAGGGTGGTCAGCAACGCGGCCTCGCCGTGGACCACTCGCATCCCGCGCCCGCCACCGCCGCCGGCCGCCTTGATGATGATCGGGTAGCCGATGTCGCGGGCGATCCGCAGGGTTTCCTGACCGTCGTCGCCCAGTGGCCCGTCGGAACCCGGCACGCAGGGCACGCCGGCCTCCTTCATCGCCCGGATCGCCGAAACCTTGTCGCCCATCAGCCGGATGGTGTCCGGGCGGGGGCCGATGAAGATGAAACCGCTTTGCTCGACCCGCTCGGCGAAATCGGCGTTTTCCGACAGGAAGCCGTAGCCGGGATGGATCGCCACCGCGTCGGTCACCTCGGCGGCGCTAATGATCGCTGGCATGTTCAGATAGCTGTCGGCGGCGGGAGGTGGACCGATGCAGACGGTTTCGTCGGCCAGGCGCACGTGTTTGAGTTCGCGATCCACCGTGGAATGGACAGCGACGGTCCGGATTCCCAGTTCCCGGCAGGCGCGCAGGATGCGCAGGGCGATTTCGCCGCGGTTGGCGATGACGATTTTTTCGAGCATGGCGCGATTATTCGATCACCAGCAGCGACTGGTCGTACTCGACCGGCTGGCCGTTTTCGACCAGGATTCGGGTGACGGCGCCGGCGTGGTCGGCCTCGATCTGGTTGAACATCTTCATCGCCTCGATGATGCAGACCGGGTCGCCGACATTGACATGCTGGCCGATCTCGACGAGAGGCTTGGAGCCGGGCGAAGCGGCCCGGTAGAAGGTGCCAACCATCGGCGAGCGCAGCACATGCCCCCGCGGCGCATCGACGTCAGCCACCGGGAGGGGCGCCGCGGGAACCGGCGGAGGAGGCGCCGGCGGGGCGAAGCCGTAGGCCGCGGGCGCGGCCCACAGCGGTTGCGGGGGCATCATGACCGGGGCGCCGCTCTGGGGATGGCGACTGATGCGCACCGAATCGTCGCCCTCCTTGATCTCGATTTCGGCCACGGCGGAGGATTCGAGCAGTTCGATCAGCTTCTTGATCTTGCGGATGTCGATCGGCATGACGGTTATCTTGACGTGGCGAGGTAACGGTCGGCGGCGCGCAGCGCCAGTTCGTAACCCTGCGCGCCCAGCCCACTGATCACGCCGACGGCGATATCGGACAGATAGGAATGGTGACGGAACGGTTCGCGCGCGAACACGTTGGACAGATGCACCTCGATGAACGGGATGGCGACCCCCAGCAAGGCGTCGCGCAACGCCACGCTGGTATGCGTGAAGGCGGCGGGGTTGATCACGACGAAGGCGATGCCTTCCCGGCGGGCGGCGTGGATGCGGTCGAGCAATTCGTGCTCGGCGTTGCTCTGAAAACAGCTCAGTTCATGGGGGCCCAGCGTTCGAGCCAGTTCCGCGCAGCGCTGTTCGATGTCGGCGAGCGTTGTGGAGCCGTAGACACCCGGTTCCCGGGTTCCCAGCAGGTTCAGATTGGGTCCGTTCAGCAACAACAACTTGGCCATGGGTCGGGTGGCAACCTTGCAAAAACAGGGGCGCGATTCTGCATCAACCCGGCTACCGTGTCCAGCCGGCGGTCGATGGAATGCGGTCGTTTCCCATCGGTTTGCGCATGTTCGCCGCAAATCCCGGCCAAAACGGCTCGATGATCAACCTTCGCCTCCCGACAGCGACCGTAGTTGTTCATTGAACGATCCGGCGTCCAGGAACCCCACCACTCGCAGCTCGCGGCGTTCCCCGCCGTCCGGACCAAAGAACAGGATCGCGGGCGGTCCGATGAGACCAAATCGTCGCAGCAACGCCTGGTCGGCGTCGTCGTTGGCGGTGACGTCGGCCTGGAGCGTGGTCAGGCCGGCCAGCGCCACCCGTATCCTGGGATCGGCGAAGGTATAACGTTCCATTTCCCGGCAAGTCACGCACCAGTCGGCGTAAAAATCCAGCATGACCGGCCGGCCGGCGGCTTCGCGCACCGCCCTTTCCACCTCGGCCACGGTCTTGACCCGGCGAAACGGTAACGGTTGCGCGGCGGAGGTGGCGTTGGCCGCGAAACCTACCCCGCGCAGCGGCTGCCAGGGATCGCGGCCGCCGGCGGCCACTCCGACCAGCAAGAGGACGCCGTAGATCAACAACACCAGTCCCAGCCCCTTCACCAGGGTGCGCCAGGCCGGTGCGCCATGGACAGCCGGTTGCAGCGCGCCCATGTAGGTGGCGGTCACGATCAGCAGGGTAGCCCACAACACCATGATGACCGCCGCCGGCAGAATCCGCTCCAGCAGCCACAGCGCCACCGCCAGCAACAACACGCCGAACACGGCCTTGATCCGTTCCATCCAGTGGCCGGCGTGCGGCAGCCAGTGGCCCGCGGAAGCGCCGATAGCCAACAACGGCGCGCCCATGCCCAGCCCCAGGGCGAACAGGGCCGCCGCGCCCAGCGCGACATCGCCGGTCACCGCGATGACGGTCAGGGCGCCGATCAGCGGCGGCGCCACGCACGGGCTGACGATCAGCGCCGACAGTAGACCCATTGCCGCCACCCCGATGTGGTGACCACCGCGCTGGCGGTTGCTCCAGTCCACCAGTCGGTCTTGCAGATGGGCCGGCAACTGGAGCTCGTACAGACCGAACATGGACAACGCCAGCAGCACGAACAGACCGCTGAACGCGCCGATGATCCAGGGATGCTGAAACCACGCCTGGATGTTGCGCCCCAGCAGCGCCGCCAAGACGCCGGCGACGGTGTAGGTGACCGCCATCGCCAGTACATAGGTCAGCGACAGCCGCAGGGCCCGGCCGCGGGTCAGGTTCGAGCCTTGCCCGGCGATCAGGCTGGACAGGATGGGAATCATCGGGAACACGCAGGGCGTGAACGCCAGCAGCAGACCGAAACCGAAGAAGGCGGGAATCGCCAGGAACCGCTGTTCGCTCAGCAACCGCGCCAGCCGGTCCGGTTCCGCTTCGTTGCGTTCGGTTTCCGGTTTCGCCGGCTGGAGCCTGGGGGGCGGGGCGGGGATGGCGGTTGCCGGTTTTTCGGCCCTGGCCCCTGGTTCTTTCCCCACCGGCGGGCCAGGGGTGATCGCCGGCAGGGTCACGCTGATCGTTTGGCTCAGGGGTGGATAGCAGACCCCGATCTCGGCGCAACCCTGATAATCGGCCTTGATCCGCACCGTTTGCGCGCCGGCGAATTCGCGCCCCAGTCGGGCGACGAGGACCGCTTCGCCGTGAAAGACTTGCTGTCGGCCGAAATAGGGATCGTCCTTCGGCTCACCGGGCGGAATTTCCACGCCGGCGATCGCGATGCCCTGGCCGTCCAGCAGGCTCAGGCGGAATTTGTCGCGGTACAGGTAATAGCCGGGCGCGATGATCCAGCGCGCTTCGAGGGTTGACGGGTCGGGGACGGCGATGGTCAATTGAAACGCCTGATCAGCTTCGAGAATCTGGTCCTGGGGCGAACCGCCCCAGCGGTCGAGCAATCCGCCCGCCGCCGGCCCGGCCAGCAGCGCCAGCCACAGCGCCAGCCAGGGCCACGTCGGAAACGATGGCCTCATTCCAGCGCTCCCGTGCAGTCCGCGATCCAGTTCAGGTACGCGGCCGATCCGGTTTGAATCGGCAAGGCGACGATTTCCGGGATCCGATAGGGATGCAGTTCGCGGATGCGCGCTTCCAGCGACGAATAGACCGCCTGATGGGTTTTGATCAGCAGCAGCAGTTCGGTATCGCGCTGTGCTCGATTTTCCCAGCGGTAAATCGAGGTCAGGCCCGGCACGATGTTGACGCAGGCGGCCAGCCGCTCGCCGACCACGGTTTCGGCGATGCGCTCGGCGGTGGCCAGGTCCGGGCACGTGCACAGAATGATCAATGGCAATGGATTCATGGTGTGTCTTTTTGGATAAACTGCTATTTTGGAATGGTTCCGGTCGACAACGCTGGAATTATGACCAGTCAAGGCGGTGGTGGTTGCGGTCGCCATGCCGGAATCGAAGCGTCCACCCGTTGCCGATCTTTTTAGCAGGACCCTGTGAAATCATGCGGAAGCTCTCCGACGCGACATCATCCGGGCTCCCGGCCGAAAACCATCCAGAGTGCTTTCGGCGCCGGCAAGCGGAGCAGGCGCGGTTATTGGCGTTTTGGCTCGCCTATTTCGTGATCTGCGCGGCCGCCTGGTTCGGTGCTCCGGGACTCGGCGTCCTCGACAGCCGGATTAGCCTGTGGCATTCATCGGCGGGGCTGCTGTTTTTTGCCCTGCTGACCTTTGGCTGGCAGGGGTTGCCGCCAGTGCTGCTCATCCACGGGGTGCTGAGCGGTTTGCCGTGGCTGATGGCGCCTTCGCCCGTTTCACTCCCGGCATGGCTGGTCGGCCATTTCGCGCTCCTGCTGGTCACGGTGGCCGCTTATCTGCTGGCGGCGCTGGTGTTGCGGGCCTGGAACGCCGGCCGGACCCATAACAGCTTCGCCAATCAAGCCTATACCGGGCGGTTTTTGGGCGCGGCGCTGCTGGGCGGCGGGTTGGCGGCGAGCGCCGACACGCTGTGGTTGCTCTACGCTGGCTCCATCACGTTCGACCAATGGTCCACAACCTGGCTCCGTGGGATGGTCGGCGATTTCGTCGGCATCGTCACCATCACTCCGCTGTTGCTGGTGCATCTGAGTCCGCGCCTGCGCGACTGGCTCCAGGGCATCCACTGGCGACAGTCGTCCCTGGGAATGGGGCGCGGACGATGGTGGCTTTGGGCCGCCTGTTTCGCGGGGCTGCTGCTCACCTTGGTGGTCTTGTTCAGGTCACCGCCATGGCTGGGACTGAACGCGGCGTCGAACCCGTTCTTGATCCTGTTCATGTTGCTGCCCTTGGCCTGGATCGCCATCGTCGGCGGGTTGTCGATGGTGACCGTGGCGATTTTTCTGCTGGACGCGGGGCTGGCGATGTTGGCGATGTGGAGTGAACGACAGGATGCGGCGCTGTATTACCAAATGGTGATGGTCGCGGTCGCGCTCATGGGCTTGTTGCTGGGGGGCGTGACCGAGGCTCGCGACTGGGCGCGCACGCAGTTCCGTGATCTGACCCGGGTCGCGGATGACCTGCTGTGGGATACCAACGCGGATGGGCTGATTACCCAGCTCAGCGGCAAATTGGCCTGGGAACTGGCCCCCAGAACCGGATTGTGGTGGCGGACCGGCATCCGCGCCATCCCGGCGCGGTACCGGGCCGCGCTGCGAGCGGCGCTGCGGGCCAGGCGGCCGTTCCGGGAAGTGTTGCTCAGCATTTGGGACCACGCGGGCGAACTGCGCTGGCTGCGGGTCAATGGCCTGCCCTACCAGGACGAATTGGGCCGTTTCGCCGGTTATCGCGGCGCGGCGACCGACATCACCACCCAATATGTCGCCGAGCAGGTATTGGCCGATTACGCCGACCAGTTGCGCCGGGAAGTTGCGGCCCAGACCGCCGAGTTGCAGCGGATCAACTACGATCTGACTTTCAATGAACAGCGCTACCGGGCCATGCTGGCGGCCGCGCCGGTCGGCATGGCCGAGGTGGACGCCGAAGGGCGTTGTCAGTATGTCAATTTCCCCTGGTGCATCCTGACCGGTCAGGCGGCGACCACGGTGCTGGGGCATTCCTGGCTGGATAGCGTCCGCCCCGACCAGCGCGCCGAGGTGGAGCGCCGTTGGCGCATGGCCTCGAATCTGCGCGCGGGCGACGGTGAATTTCAAAGTCTGACCGATCGGTGGCTGGGCGTTTATTGGTCCACCCTTTACGATCACGACGGCGCGACCGTGGGGGCCATCGTGATCCTGAACGATATCACCGATCGTCGGCTGCGCGAACAGGAAAACTGGGAACTGGCCCACTACGACGGACTGACCCGCTTGCCCAACCGAACCTTGTTCTGGGATCGTCTGGAGCAGGCGCTGCGGCTGGCCGGCCGTGGCCGGCAAACCGTGGCGGTGCTGGCGCTCGATCTCGACGGCTTCAAGGCGGTCAACGACAACCTGGGCCACGCCGCCGGCGACGAGCTGTTGCGCCAGGTTGGCCGGCGCCTGCAAGCCACCCTGCGCGAGAGCGACACGGCGGCCCGTCTGGGCGGCGACGAATTCGCCGTGGTGCTGACGACCATCGCCCGGTCCCAGGACGCCACCAACGTAGCCCAAAAAATCATCGACCGGATCGATCGGCCGTTCATGCTTCCACAGGGGTCGGCGCGGGTTTCGGCCAGTATCGGCATCGCCCTGTATCCCGAACACGCCAACACGGCCAAGGAACTGGCGCACCGCGCCGACCTGGCGATGTACGCCGCCAAGCTGGCGGGCAAGAATGGCTGGCGGCTGTGGGAAGGCGGCAACGCGACGACGGTGTGAATCGGTTCCAATCCGGTGGCCCGAGTTTTTTTCTTCGGGCCGCGCCCTTGAAAATTTTCCACCCCGCCCCACTTCATCGGCAAACCCTTGACAGTGGGGTTTTGCCGGCTATGATTGGCACTCACTAAGGGCGAGTGCTAACAAAGCAAGCGCCAACTTTCAGCCAACGAAACTTTAAAGTCAGTTTTTTTAAGGAGATAGCGACGATGAACATTCGGCCGTTGCATGATCGGGTGCTGGTCAAGCGGGTTGAGGAAGAAACCAGGAGTCCAGGCGGCATCGTTCTGCCCGGCGCCGCCGCCGAGAAGCCGTCGCGCGGCACCGTGCAGGCGGTGGGTCGCGGCAAGCTGCTGGAAAACGGCGACGTGCGGCCCCTGGACGTCAAGGTCGGCGATCATATCCTGTTCGGCAAGTATTCGGGCAGCGAAGTCAAGGTGGACGGCGAGGAACTGATCATCATGCGCGAAGACGAGATCATGGCCGTCATCGAGAAGTAAACGCCGCGTTTGCGCGAATCTCTATCGTCCCGAAATTTCAACTTGTTTTAGAGGAATTCCCCAATGGCTGCAAAAGAAGTCAAGTTCGCTGACGATGCCCGCTCGCGCATGGTGCGCGGCATCAACATCCTGGCCAACGCCGTCAAGGTGACCCTCGGTCCGCGCGGTCGCAACGTGCTACTGGACAAGGCGTTCGGCGCTCCCACCGTCACCAAGGACGGCGTATCGGTTGCCAAGGAAATCGAGCTGGAGGACAAGTTCGAGAACATGGGCGCGCAGATGGTCAAGGAAGTAGCGTCCAAGACCTCCGACGTGGCCGGCGACGGCACCACCACCGCCACCGTGCTGGCGCAGGCCATCGTCCGCGAGGGCATGAAGGCCATCGCCGCCGGCATGAATCCGATGGATCTCAAGCGCGGCATCGACAAGGCGGTCGTCGCCACCGTTGAGGAATTGAAGAAGCTGTCCACGCCTTGCACCGACGACAAGGCCATCGCCCAAGTCGGCACCATCTCCGCCAACGCCGACGAAGCCATCGGCCAGATCATCGCCGACGCGATGAAGAAGGTCGGCAAGGAAGGCGTGATCACCGTTGAGGAAGGCAAGGGCCTGGAGAACGAGCTGGATGTCGTGGAAGGCATGCAGTTCGACCGCGGCTACATTTCGCCTTACTTCATCAACAACCAGCAGAGCATGAACGCGGAGCTGGAATCTCCGTACATCCTGCTGTACGACAAGAAGATTTCCAACGTCCGCGACCTGCTTCCCGTGCTGGAAAGCGTCGCCAAGGCCAGCAAGCCGCTGCTGATCGTGGCCGAGGACGTTGAGGGTGAGGCGCTGGCGACCCTGGTGGTCAACACCATTCGTGGCATCGTCAAGGTCGCGGCCGTCAAGGCGCCGGGCTTCGGTGACCGGCGCAAGGCCATGTTGCAGGATATCGCCATTCTGACCGGCGGCCAGGTGATTTCCGACGAGGTTGGTCTGAGCCTGGAGAAGACTACCCTGGCCGATCTGGGCACCGCCCGCAAGGTGGTGGTCGCCAAGGAAAACACCACCATCATCGACGGCGCCGGCAAGCCCGACGAGATCAAGGGCCGGGTCGAGCAAATCCGCCGCCAGATCGAGGAAGCCACCTCCGACTACGACAAGGAGAAATTGCAGGAGCGCGTCGCCAAGCTGGCCGGCGGCGTGGCGGTCATCAAGGTGGGCGCCGCGACCGAAATCGAAATGAAGGAAAAGAAGGCCCGGGTCGAGGATGCCCTGCACGCGACCCGCGCGGCGGTCGAGGAGGGCGTGGTGGCTGGCGGCGGCGTGGCGCTGATCCGTGCGCTGCAAGCCATCAAGGGACTGAAGGGCGCCAACGAGGACCAAAGCCATGGTATCGCAATTGCTCTGCGCGCCATGGAAGCGCCGCTGCGCGAGATCGTCGCCAACGCCGGCGAGGAGCCTTCGGTGATCCTGAACAAGGTGCTGGAGAACACCGGCAACTACGGTTACAACGCCGCGACCAACGAGTTCGGCGACATGGTGGAAATGGGCGTTCTGGACCCGACCAAGGTCACCCGCTTTGCCCTGCAAAACGCCGCGTCTGTCGCGGGCCTGCTGGTCACCACCGAGGCGATGGTCGCCGAACTGCCCAAGAAGAAGGAGCCGCCGATGCCGGGCGGCGGCATGGGCGGCATGGGCGGCATGGACGACATGATGTAAGCGTCGCCCGAAAATCGTCCGATCCGACAGAAAGAGCCCCGCTTCGGCGGGGCTTTTTTGTGGGCGGTTTCATGGAATAATGCCGCCCATCGGAACCATCGAGGATACAGGCATGAAAAAACTGGTTGGTGTGATCGTCGTTATCCTGGTGCTGGCGGCGGCGGGCTTCGTCGGCGCCGCGTACTGGTCGGGAATGCGAGCGGAGCGCTGGTATCAGGAAGCCCTGGCGGAAGGCGCGAAGAACCCCAACGTCAAGTTCAGCACGATCCGCTACGACCGTGGGTTATTCTCGTCACGATCCATCACCCGCGTGCAGCTCGTATTGCCGGAGGGTGAGTCGGAGGAAATCGATCCTTCCTTCTCGATCCGGCAAGAGATCTACCATGGTCCACTACCGTTGGCGGGGCGGACCGTTCCCGGCGTGCCGATGCAATGGGGTGGGGCGGTCATTCGCGCCACTCTGGACCCGGACAGCAGCGCCTGGACCCGCGAACTGGCCAAGCTGTACGGTAAACTGGAACCGGTGGAAGCCATTTCGCGAGTGGGCTTCGACGGCGCCAGCGATACCCGGATCACCATGCCACCACTGACCCTGAGCAACGTCAAGGAGTTGCAAGACCTCAAGTTCTCGGGGTTGCAGGGGCAGTTCCAGGTCGCGCCGCGTGGCGTCGCCGTGCAGGGCAAGTTGACCGTCGCCAGTCTCGACTTGGTCGGCAAACCCGATGCCGGTGAGGGAGCGCAGGTCAAGCTCAGCGGGCTGAACGTGAACGTGAACCAGCGCAAGGGCGCCTTCGATCTGCTGTTTGGCGATTCCAGCGTTGGAATTGGCGAGTTGCGCGTTCAGGATCAAACCACCGGCGCCCCGTTCGTCGCGACCAACCTTGCCGTTACCGGCGCGCTTAGTCCGCAAGGCGCGCAACAGGTGGCCGGCGAAGTCGTGATCAAGGCCGACAAGGTTACGGTAGACCAGCAGAGCGGCTCCGGCAGTCTGAAGCTGACTCTGCGCAATCTGGACGGCGTCACCGTGGCGCGGATACAGGACTGGCAGCAGAAACTGGCCAGCCAGCCGGAGGACCCCCGGGCGCTGGATGAATTGGTGAAGCTGCTCAAAACCCTGCTGCGCGGCAAGCCGGAGTTTACGCTCGATTCCCAGGCCAAGCTGGCCCAGGGCGATTGGCAGGGCAAGCTGACGTTGAATTTCCAGGATTTCAGCGAGGCCAATCTGCTGTTGGATCCATCCGCCCTGCTGGGCGCGGTGGAGAAGGGCGCGGCGGAGGTTGCGGCGTCCAAGGCGCTGGTCGAGGCCCTGCTGATCGGCACCATCAAGGAACAACTGATGGCCCAGGCCCAGGCCCAGGGCAAACCAGCAAGTGAACCGGCGGTGCAAAACCTGGCGGTCCAGCAGGTCGCCCAGCAACTTGAAGGACTGACGACCGCTGGCTTCATCCGGCTCGAGGGCAATCAGTATCGGTCCAATGCGCGCTTTGAGAGTGGCAGGCTGTTTGTGAATGGCCAGGAAATTCCACTGGGGAGCGCGACGGGCGCGGAGGATGGCGCGACCGAGGATGAGATCCCTTTGGAACCGGACGATGGCGCCGAGGAACCGGCGCGAAACTGATCGCCAGGGTCATGACCGAGTTTGCCGACTGGCTGGGCCGATTGCCCGAGCCGCTGCGCCCCGAGGTGGTCCGGCACTGGGAAGCCTTCGCAACCGCCGCGCGAAAGGCGGACCTGAATCTTCCCGAGGGCGCGGCGCTGGGGCAATTGGTCACGGTTTGGTCGGGTAGCGACTTTGTTGCTCGCGCCTGCGTGCGCGATCCGGCGCTGCTGGTGGATTTGCTGGACAGTGGCGATCTGGC
Source organism: Candidatus Contendibacter sp. (assembly GCA_029624765.1). GTDB lineage: Bacteria > Pseudomonadota > Gammaproteobacteria > Competibacterales > Competibacteraceae > Contendibacter. The sequence continues at coordinate 201,664 of JARSSO010000059.1, forward strand.
GACCCGCTACGCACCGGGTGATTATGCGCTACGGCTGGAGCGGGTACTACCGAAGGCCACGGATGAAGACCAGGCTGGGGTCGTTCTACGCCGGTTTCGGCAGCGCGAAATGATCCGCGTCGCCTGGCGCGATTTAGCCGAGCTGGCGGGGTTGGAGGAAACGCTGGGCGATTTGACGGATCTGGCCGAGCAGTTGGTCGATGCGGCGCTGGAGCGATTGCACGCCTGGCAAAGCCGCCGTTTTGGCGAGCCGCGCGATGCCGAGGGCCGGCCGCAACGGCTGGTCGTGCTGGGCATGGGCAAGCTCGGCGGGCGCGAACTCAACTTTTCGTCCGACATCGATCTGATCTTCACCTATCCCCGCCAGGGCCGGACCGATGGCGCGAAGGCGGTGAGCAACGAGGAATTCTTTCGCCGGCTGGGGCAACGGCTGATCAAGACCCTGGCCGAACCGACCGCCGACAGTTTCGTGTTCCGGGTGGACATGCGGTTGCGGCCGTTCGGCGATTCCGGGCCGCTGGTCGTCTCGTTCGCCGCGTTCGAGGACTACTATCAGAATCATGGCCGGGACTGGGAACGCTACGCCATGATCAAGGCCCGGATCATCGCCGGTGACCGGGAAGCCGGGGAGCGGCTGCTGGGGGGGCTGCGGCCCTTCGTTTATCGCCGCTATCTGGATTACGGCGCGTTCGAATCCCTGCGCGAGATGAAGGCCATGATTACCCAGGAGATGGAGCGCAAGGGGATGCGGCGCAACATCAAGCTGGGGCCAGGCGGCATCCGCGAGATCGAATTCATCGGCCAGGCGTTCCAGCTCATCTATGGCGGGCGCGATCCGGCGCTGCGCCAGCGTGGTATCCTGCGGGTGCTGGATCATCTGGCCGCCAGCGGCCGCCTGCCGGAACCGGCGGTCGCCAGCCTCAAACAGGCCTACACCTTCCTGCGCCGGGTCGAAAATCGCCTGCAAGCCTGGGCCGATCAGCAGACTCACGATCTGCCGGACGAGGAACTGGCGCAACTGCGACTGGCCTTCGCCATGAACCAGCCCGGCTGGGGCGCGTTCGCGCTGGAACTGGCCCATCATGTCGAAGCCGTGAGTCAGCAGTTCGCTCAGGTGTTCGGCGGGCCGGCGACGACGCCCGGGAGCGACGCGGGTGAAACCGCGCTGGCGGAACTGTGGCGAAACGGGCCAGACGAGGAAGCCGCGTTGCGGTTGCTGGCCGACCACGGTTTCGAGCCGCCGACCCTGGCCTGGAATCGGTTGCGGGCCTTGCGGGACGGTTTTAGCTATCGAACGATGAGCCCACCCGCGCGCGCGCGCCTGGACGCGCTGTTGCCGGCGGTGTTGCCGGCGGTCGCGGCCGCGCCGGAGCCGACCGCGACCCTGGAACGGGTGTTGAACCTGCTCGAAGCGGTCGCCCGCCGGTCGGTTTATCTGGCGCTGCTGGCCGACCATCCCCAAGCCCTGACCCATTTGGTCAAACTGTGCGCCGCCAGCGGCTGGATCGGCGCCCACCTGGCCCGTTATCCCTTGCTGCTGGACGATCTGCTCAATCCCGCCGTGTTGTACGCGCCGCTGGATCGCCAGCGACTGGCGGCGGAATTGGAGCTGCAACTGGCGCGGGCGCCGGTCGACGAACCCGAGGAGCGGCTGAACGCGCTGCGCTATTTCAAGCAGACCCAGGTGTTGCGGGTCGCCGCCGCCGATGTCAGCGGCGCCATGCCGTTGATGATCGTCAGCGACCATCTGACCGAAATCGCCGAAACCTTGCTGCGCGCGGTGCTGGAACTGGCCTGGGCCGACCTGCGGCCACGGTTCGGTCAACCCCGCTGCGTGGTGAACGGGGTGGAGCGGGACGCCGGTTTCGCCATCGTCGCTTACGGCAAGCTGGGCGGGATCGAACTCAATTACGGCTCGGACCTGGACCTGGTCTTCCTGCACGACAGCGCCGGCGACCGGCAAGTGACCGACGGACCGCGCCCGATTGACAATCCCAGCTTCTTCGCCAAGCTGGTGCAGCGCATTGTCCATTGGTTGACCACCCGCACCGGCGCGGGCGCTCTGTACGAAGTGGACACCCGGTTGCGGCCCAGTGGCCGCGCCGGCCTGCTGGTGAGTTCCTTCGAAGCGTTCGCCGAATACCAGCGCAACCAGGCTTGGACCTGGGAGCATCAAGCCCTGGCCCGCGCGCGGGTCGTGGCGGGGCCGGCGGTGCTGGTCGAGCGGTTCCAGGCGGTCCGCCGGGACGTGCTGGGGCGCGAGCGCGATCCCGCCATGTTGCGCCAGGAGGTTCGCGACATGCGCGAGCGAATGCGCGCCGAGCTGGATACCAGCACCGCCGAGATCTTCGATCTCAAGCAGGGTCGGGGTGGTATCGCCGATATTGAATTTATGGTGCAATATGAAATTCTGGCAAACGCTTACCGCCACCCGGATTTGCTGATTTATCCCGATAACATCCGCCAACTCGATGGGCTGGAACGGTTCGGTGTCCTGTCCGTCGCCGATGCCGCCCGGTTGCGCAACGCCTATCGCGGACTGCGACGGCGCATCCATCGGCTCAAGCTGCAAGAGCAGCCGGCCCAGGTTCCGGTGGATGAAGCGCGGGACGAGCGCGAGGGCGTCATCCGGGTTTGGCGGCGATTGATGGAAGGCGATTGATGGCCTGTCCCGTGGAATGAAGGATTGAAATACAGAGCGAGGAGATTTTGATCATGTCGATGGCCGACCGTGATGGTCTGATCTGGTACGACGGTGAACTGACCCCCTGGCGCGAAGCCAACACCCATGTTTTGACCCACACCCTGCATTATGGCATGGGGGTCTTCGAGGGGGTCCGCGCTTACGCCACCGACCGGGGCGCCGCGATTTTCCGGCTTCAGGCCCACACCGACCGGCTGTTTCGCTCGGCGCACATCGTCGGCATGCCGATCCCTTACAGCAAGGAAGAGATCAACGCAGCCTGCCGGCGGGCGGTCGGCGCCAACAACCTGGCCAGCGCCTACATCCGCCCGATGGCCTTCTACGGCTCCGAAGGCATGGGACTGCGCGCCGACAATCTGAAGGTTCACGTCATCGTCGCCGCCTGGGAATGGGGCGCCTACCTGGGCGCGGAGAATCTGGAGCGGGGCATCCGCATCCGCACTTCCTCGTTCAGCCGCCACCACGTCAACGTCACCATGTGCAAGGCCAAGGCCAACGGCAATTACATGAATTCGATGCTGGCGCTGGCCGACGCCCTGCGCGACGGCTACGACGAGGCCATGCTGTTGGATACCGAGGGTTATGTCTCCGAGGGGAGCGGCGAAAACATCTTCATCGTCCGCGACGGGGTGATTTATACCCCGGACCTGACCTCGGCCCTGGAAGGCATCACCCGCGACACCATCTTGCGTTTCGCCACCGACCTGGGGATTCCACTCAAGGAAAAGCGCATCACCCGCGACGAGGTTTACATTGCCGACGAGGCGTTCTTCACCGGTACCGCCGCCGAGGTGACGCCGATCCGCGAGGTGGACGGTCGCGCCATCGGTTCCGGCCGGCGCGGTCCGATCACGCAACGGTTGCAAGCGCTGTATTTCGACCAGGTTCATGGCCGCCGCGATGCCTATCCCGAGTGGCTGACCCTGGTTTGAGTGTTTCCGACTGATCCCGATCATCATAAAAAATCAGGAGAATCGTTATCATGGCCGCCGCTGTTTCCGCCAAGGCGATGCCCAACGCCCAGAAAACCTACGAAGTCAGCCGCGCCGAGTTGCCGGTGTCCTGCCCGATGCCGGACATGGCGGTGTGGAATTCCCATCCCAAGGTCTATTTGCCCATCGAAGCCACCGGCAAGGCCAAGTGCCCGTATTGCGGGGCTGATTTCGTGCTGGTGGATTGACCAACTTTTCGAACGCGGGCCAACCGATCTCGGATGTCGTTCGTCGTTTGGCGGTTCTGCGACGGCAAGGCCGGGCACGACAATCAGACCCGGGGTTTGGCCGAAGCCTTGGCCCGGTTGCGGTCGGTCGAGGTCGTCACGCTGGAGCCGCTGTCGCCTGTCGCCGCCCTGCGCGGTCTGTTGTTGGGCTGCCAGCCCGGCTGGAACGCATGCCCAACTCCAAACTTGTTGCTGGGCGCTGGCCATCGCACCCATCTGTCGCTGTTGGCCGCCCGCCGCATCCGGGGCGGCAAGGCGGTGGTGTTGATGCGTCCCTCCCTGCCGCTGGGCCTGTTCGATCTTTGCCTGATCCCGGAGCACGACGCGCCGCCGGTCCGCCCCAACGTGCTCGTCACACGGGGGGCGCTGAACCGCATTCGACCCGCCGCGCTGAACCCCCACCGGGGATTACTGCTGATCGGCGGTCCGTCCGCGCACTTCGGCTGGGATAACGCCGCGTTGCGCCAAGCCATCGCGACCCTTGTCGCCGCCAATCCCGCGATCCAATGGACCCTGACCACGTCCCGCCGCACGCCCCCCGACTTTCTGGAAGGTTTAGCCGGGATGGCCGACGCGCGGCTGACGGTGGTTCCGGTCGCGGCCACCGGCCCGGACTGGCTGCCGGCGCAACTGGCGCGAACCGGGCAAGCATGGGTAACCGCCGATAGCGTCTCCATGGTTTACGAGGCGCTGACCGCCGGCGCCATGGTCGGCGTATTAGAGGTACCGCGCAAGCGCGCCAGCCGAATCGGCAAGGGGCTTGACGGTCTGATCGCCGACGGTTGGGTAACCTCGTTCCTGAATTGGCAAGGCGGCGCGCGGTTGCGGCGCCCGCCTGGAAACTTTAATGAGGCGGAGCGCTGCGCCCGCTGGATCGTCGAGCAGTGGCTCGGCTGAGCGTGGCGCAATTGCTGCCGGCCCTCGATGGCGGCGGTGTGGAGCGGGGAACGCTGGAGATCGCGCGGGAACTGGTCCGGCGCGGTCATCGCTCGGTGGTGGTTTCCGCCGGTGGGCGACTGGTCCCGGAATTGGCGCGCGAGGGCAGCGAACATTGTCCTTGGCCGCTCGGCGCCAAATCGCCGTTGACCCTGCGCTGGGTCTGGCCACTGCGGCGCTGGTTGGCCGAACAGCGCATCGATATCGTGCACGCCCGCTCGCGGTTGCCAGCCTGGATCGGCTGGCTGGCTTGGCGGGGCATGGACCCGGCCACTCGACCGCGCTTCGTCACCACCGTTCACGGCTTATATTCGGTTTCCCGGTACAGCGCCGTCATGACGCGCGGCGAAAGGGTGATCGCGGTGTCGGAAACCATGCGCGACTATCTGCAACGCCATTATCCAACTTTGCCGGCGGAGCGGATTCAGATCATTCATCGCGGCGTGGACCCGGCGGAATTTCCCCATGGTTACCGCCCGTCGTCTGAATGGCTGGACAGGTGGTTTCAGCGGTATCCACAACTTCGGGAAGCGCCGGTACTGACTCTGCCGGGCCGCTTGAGCCGGCTCAAGGGCCACGAGGATTTCATCGAACTGATCGGCCGGTTGCGGGCGCGCGGCTGGCCGACGCATGGTCTGATCGTCGGCGGCGTCGAGCCGCGCCGACAGCGTTACGCGAACCAGCTTCAGGAGAAAGCGCGGTCACTGGGTTTGGAAGATGCGATTCTGTTTACCGGTCACCGCGCCGACATGCGTGAAATTTACGCGGTCTCCACCCTGGTCCTGTCGCTGTCGGCCCAGCCGGAATCGTTTGGCCGCACGGTGCTTGAGGCGCTGAGCCTTGGTACGCCGGTCGTGGGCTATGCGCATGGCGGCGTCGGCGAGATTCTGGCGCGACTCTATCCCGCCGGGCTGACACCGTTCGGTGATCTGGACGCGCTCGTGGCGCGGGTGGTCGACTTGTTGACCGCCGCGCCTCCGGTGCCGCCGGAGCCGGTCTTCCCCTTGCGGCGGATGCTGGATGAAACGCTGACGCTGTATGAATCCTTGCATCGGGCGCCCAGGAATCTCGCATGAAACTTGCCCCCTCCGGACGAACGCTGATCGTGCAGCCGTTGCCCGGCATCGGCGACATGGTCTGGCATCTGCCGCATATTCACGCCATCGCCGCGACGACCATGGAAGGGCGGGTGGATATTTTGACCAAGCCGCGTTCCCAGGCGGATCGGTTGCTGCGGGCTGAACCTTGCGTTGGGCGGATTTTGTGGCTGGAGCGGGAAATTGGCCGTCACGCCGGTCCGCGCGGCCTGTTCCGCTTGGCCGCCCTGCTGCGGCGGGAGCGTTATCAGCGCGCGTGGTTTCTGCATGGCAGCGCCCGCTACGTCCTCGCGGCGCGGCTGGCTGGCGTCCCGGAGCGGATCGGCTATGGGATCGGCCTGCAATCGTTCCTGCTGAACGTGCCGGTACGGTTGCCATCCGGTCTGCGCCACGCCCATCCCATTCTCCGGGCCGACGCCTTGCTTGATGTCCTGGCCATTCCCCGTGCCGAATTGAAGCCGTGCCTGGCGGTGGATCCCCATGCGGCCCGGGCGGTGGCGGCCCGGTTCGCCGCATGGCCCGCGCCGTGGATCGCGCTGGGCATCGGCAGCAGCGAACCCTGGAAGCAATGGGGCGCGGCGCGATTCGCGGAATTGACGCTGGCGTTGTGGCGCCGGGTCGGCTCGATTTTTATCGTCGGCGGTCCCGCCGAGCGGGAGTTGGCCGACGAGGTATTGACGCGCGTCCGGGCCGACGGCGCCACGGCGGCGGATGCGGTGGCCTTGCCGCTGGAACAGACGGCGGCGTTGCTGGCTCGATGCCGCGCCTATATCGGCAACGATACCGGGGTGCTCAACATGGCGGCTGCCTTGCGCGTGCCGGCCGTGGGCCTGTTCGGTGGCTCGACGCCGTTGACCCATTCCCATTTCATTTACGCGATCACGCCGCCACCCGGCGAACGGGGCATGACGGCGATCACGGTTGCCCACGTTCTCGAAACGCTGGCCCGGCTGAGTTGGTCCGATGAAACTTGCCACGCTCCCTAACGCTGTCCAGGAAGCTTTTTTTCAGCGGGGCTGGCTGTTGCTGGCGGTACTGCCGCTGACCCAGGTTGGCGGGCGCGCGTTGTTCAACGGCGTCGCCGGGTTGTATGCCGTATGGGGACTGTTCAGCCTTTGGAGCCGCCGCGCCCGGCTGGATCGCGCCACGGCCTTGTGGTACCTGATCCTGCTGGGGGTATTCCTGCTGGGGATTCCCGGCGCGATTGATCCAACCGAGGCGCTTAAAAGCTGGGCAGCCTTTTTCATGCACAGCCTGAGCTTGCCGCTGATGCAGGTGGCGCTGCGAGAATCCCCGGCCCATCCCGACCGCCTGCTGAACGCGATGGCGCTGTTTGGCGGGATCAATTTGGTGGCAGTGGTTCTGATGCTGCCCTATCATGGCTTCGGCTGGTCCGGTCAGCCGTTCGATCCCGGCAGCCAACTGCGGGAGGACAATCTGCCCTTTCTATTGCCGTTCCTGCTGGGCTGGGTCTGGCGGCGGAACGATGGGCGCTGGTGCCATGGCGCGATGGTCGGCATCGTCGCGGTCGTCCTGGGTTATGTGGCGCTGTCCGAGGGCAGGGCGGCGCTGCTGGGCCTGATCGTCGGTCTGATGGTGTTCTATTGGCTGGTTTTGGGCTGGCGACTGCGCTGGAGCGTGCTGCTGGCGACGCTGGTGTTGGGGATTGGCGTTCTCGCCAATACGGCGCCTTTCCAAAAAAGCGAATTGGACCCGCACCGTCCGCTGGATGCCTTCACCAGCGGGCGCACCATCCTGTGGCGACAGGCGCTGCAACATCCCCCGGAGCGAGCCTGGCTGGGCGTCGGAATCGGCAATGGCTTTCACGCCCGCGAGGTGTTGAGTTTCGAGATGGGCGGCGACCGAATACAGGTCAAGCATCTCCATAACTTCCTGATGGACGCCTGGTACGAGACCGGTCTGCTGGGAGTTGGAGTGTTGGTGCTTTTGATCGGCCTCGTGTTCGCGCGGTTGGGGTGTGCATGGCGGCGACTGTCCGCCGAGGACCGCCAGCGCGCCGGCGTGTTGCTGGCGGCGGCGCTGGCCATTATCACCGCCGGGTTGCTGAGCTTTGGTTACACATCCCGGTATTTCGCCTGCTATGGCTTTGCCTGTCTGGGAGGATTGAGCTATTTCGCTATGTCGCCAGCAGCCGCTGATAAAAGTCTAGATAGGCGCTGACGATGCGTTGCTGGCTGTAACGCGCTTCCACTTTCCCGCAGCCTTGCGCGGCCAGTCGCGCCCGCAACGGTCCATCTTCCAGGAGTAGCCGAATGCCATCGGCCAGGGCGCGCGGTTGTCGAGGGGGAACCAGCCAGGCGTCCTCGCCGTGGGCGACGAGTTCCAAAGCGCCGGGGGTTTGCGTGGACAACACCGCCCGCCGATGCCCCCAGGCTTCCAGGATCACGTTGCCCAACGTCTCGTGGCGCGACGGGCAGATGAAGAGATCGGCCAGCTCGTAATAGGGATGGGGATCGAGTTGCCAGCCAACCCAGCGGATTTGACCGCCAATGCCCAATTGATTCGCGTGGTCGCGAAGTTTGGCGCTCAGGGGACCGTCGCCCACGATGACCAGAACCAGCGGTCGGTGGTGCAAAGCCGTTTCGAGCAGTGCCAGGGCGGCCAAAAGGTCTTCGAACCCCTTGACCGGGTGCAAACGGCCTACCGCCGCCAGCACCAGCGCGTCCTCGGGAATGGCCAGTCGTCGTCGCCAGTCCGCGATCTGTTCTGGCGAACTGGCGGCGGGAATATCGACAAAGTTGCCGATATGGGCGATGCGCGCCGCCGACAAGCCGTTGCGGACCAGGTAGTCGCAAATGTCTTGGGTGTTGCCGACCCAGGCATGAGCGTGGCGGTAGCCCTTAAGGTCGTAATAACCGCCCAAGCGAGCGACATGGATCGGGCGTCGGCCCAGGTTCAGATGAGTCAGCCGCGTGGCCCGACCCATGTAGGTCTGGACAATGTCGGGTTGATGCTCGCGTAGAATCTTCCCGATCCGCCAGCGCGACGGCAAATCCCAGATGGCCCGCATCGGCACATGGATTTGAGTGACCTCCGCCCGCAACTTGGTCGCCACCCCGCCACCCGGGCTGTTGATGGCCAGTATCGGTTGGCCCTGCTCCAGCAAGGCATTGACCAGGCGAACATAAAATAACTCGGCTCCGCCGAGCGCCTGGCCAGCGACGATGTGGGCCGACATGATCATGAGTTTATGATAACCGATTCAAGGTCAAGCGAAATGCGACGCCTCGTCGATGAACCAGCGGGCACGGCTTCTAATAAACGCTCTTTCGGGAACGGACGGATTCATGACTGAACGAACCCGACTTTCGGTGTTCATCACCACCTACAACAATGGCCGTACCTTGGCGGCGTGTCTGGAAAGCGTCAAATGGACTGACGAAATCGTCATGCTGGATTCCTTCAGCACCGACGATACCTTGGCCATCGGTCGGCGCTACGGCGCGCGCATCACTCAGCATAAGTTCATGGGCTACGGTCCGCAAAAGCAAATGGCGCTGGCCGCGACCACCAACGACTGGGTCTTGTTGCTGGATGCCGACGAGGCGCTGTCGCCCGCGCTCCAGGTGGAGATTCGCCAGTTGCTGCAAGCCGGGCTGACGGCCGAAGGCTATGAGATCCCGCGTCAGGAACAGTTATTCTGGCGCATGTACCATCCGGCGACCCGGATGAATCGTTATCTGCGCCTGTTCGACAAGCGCCGCGGCGGCATCGACGACATGCCGATTCACGCCGCGCCCAAGATTCAGGGCCGCATCGTCCGGCTCAAGGCGCCGCTGTATCACTATGGCGAGACCGACATTCACACCAAGGTCGAGAAGATCAACGCCTACTCGACCGGGCTCGTGGCCGACAAGATCAGGAAAAAGCGTTGGAATGTCCCGTTGATCCTGTTGTTCTACCCACCGTTGTTCTTCATCCGCAGCTATCTGTTCAAGCGCAACTTTCTCAACGGCTGGGCCGGCTTCATCAACTCGGTGGTCGCGGCGTTCTATGTCTTCCTCAAGTACGCCAAGCTGTACGAACATGAGCAATTGGCCAGGCACGGAACCCGCTTGTTGCCGCAAGACGCTCCAGCACCGCCGAGTGGGCAGCGACCAGGATCGACCGATAAAACCTGATGCGCGTTCGGCCTGCAGCGACAGATCACACTTTCCCTTGCGTCGGTTCACGCAGATGTCGCAACACCCGGGCGGGCGTCAGCATCGCCATGCAACTGTGGTGCGAACAGGTCTTGCGATAACAGTTGATGCAGGATAGCTCGGCTTGCAGGGCGGTGACATTGTCGCCCAGTGGTTTGACCCGGCGTGGATCGGTGGGGCCGCACAGTACCGTCATCGGCGTGGGCGTGGCGGCGGCCAGATGGGCGGTACCGGTGTCGTTGGCGACGATGAAACGGGCTGGCTCGCACAAAGGTGGAATATCCAGAATCTCGGTCTGTCCGCACAAATTTACCAACCAGGAACCACATTGCTTGGTGATGCGCTGGCATTCGTCCATTTCGTCCGGCCCGCCGATCAGCACGATCCGTTCCAATCCCTCCCGATGTAATTGATTGGCCAGCATGGCGTAGCGAGCGGCGCCCCAGCGTTTCAGATGACCATTGACATTGCAGCCGGGCAAAAAGATCGCATAGCCGCCCGGCGTTAGCCCATGGTGTTCCATGAGCGTTTGGGCGTGCGCGCGATGGCGTTCGGGGATATGGAGAACTGGCCGTGGCGTCGTGGCCGGGATGCCGCCGGCCTGTAGGGCGGCGCGACCACGGGCTATGGTATGCGCGGGCCGAGGCAGTTCCTCTGGCGCGATGTTGTAGGGCAATTGGCGGCGATTGCCAAGACGGTAACGGATGCGGTGACCACTCAGCCCCAGCAGGCTGAGTAGCAAGCGAGAGCGGTCGTTACATTGGAGATCGATGACCAGATCGTAGTTGCCCTCCCGTACTTGTCGCAGCCAGGTCCCGATCTGGTGGAGTCGGCGGTGGCGGTCGCGCCAGTCCACGGCCAGAATCCGCTGAAACCGGGGATCATGCGCGAACAACAGGTCGCGCCAGGCAACCTGGGTGTCGAGATGGATTTCCCGATTGGGGAAGGCTTCGACAATGTCCTTGAACAGGGCGGTGGCGATGATCACATCACCCATGGCGCTCCACTTGATGATCAGGATACGGCGAATGGTGGGATCGGCGGGGAGATCTGCGCGGTAACGCATGGCGGCGAGAACTGGGTTTAGAAGTTGTAGAGGTTCGGACTGCCCGCCGGCCGCGTCTTGAACCGGCGGTGAACCCAGAGATATTGCTCGGGTGCTTGGCGGATATGATGCTCCAGTAATACGTTGATGCGCTGGGTGTCAGCGGCGATATCACCGCTTGGAAAATCCTCCAGGGCGGGAAGAATGACGACCTCATAGCCCGCCGTTCCTGGCAAGCGCCGGGGGAAATAGGGCACCACCGCCGCGCCACTCAAGGCCGCCAGCCGTGGCGTGGCGGTGATCGTGCAGGCGGGGATGCCGAAAAATGGTACAAAAACGCTATTGCGTCTGCCATGATTCTGGTCGGGCGCATACCAGACCGCGCGGCCCTTTTTGAAGGCGCGCAACAAACCCCGCAGATCCTCGTGCGGCAACGGTGGGAATCGGGACCGACGCTCGCGTTCGCGGCGCATTACGGTTTCGTAGAGGTGATTCTTGTGGGACCGGTACATGGCATGGAAAGGCTGATGCCAGGTGATGAAGCGGGCACCCAACTCCAGGGGGGTGAAGTGGCCAGTTAGAAGGATAACGCCCTTGCCACGATTCAGCGCCTGTTGCAGATGCTCAAGACCCTCGATCCGCGCCAAGCCACGCAACTTTTCATCGGATGCCCACCAGGCCATCGCTGTTTCAAACAGGCCAACGCCGAGAGCGGCGAAATGTTCCTCCAATAAGGTGGCCCGTTGAGTCGGCGACAGTTCCGGGAAACATAGCGCCAAGTTGATCTCGGCGATGCGTCGGCGCCGACGGGCGATTTTACCGATCCAGCGGCCAATTTGACCGCCAAGCGTCAGTTGCCAGGGAAGCGGTAACGCCGCCATGAGCTTCATCAGCCCCAGCCCCAGCCAGATCGGCCAGTAGCGCGGTGCCAGGAAATGCCAATTAAACAAACTGATACGTGTGGTCACAATGGTTACGAAGAGCAGTAAGAGCACTATTGCAAGAGGCGCTTTCGTTCGCTCCTTGCAGTAAAAAAGCGGCCCTCTCTTGACGTTCATCATTCCGTGCCTATAATGCGCGTCTCCCTGGTTGG
>JARSSO010000060.1 GCA_029624765.1 Candidatus Contendibacter sp.
TGCCCAGCGATTTGCGCCCGACCGCGCCGGAACGCAGGATTTGCACGAAATTGCGCAGCATCCGGCCATTGTCGATGACCTTGGCGAAGGTCGGCTCCAGCCAGTCCGGGCCGTGTTGCGCCAGCCACGCTGTCAGCAGCGTCGGCATGTCCTTCATCTGGCCACGCTGGCGGGCGTAGATCGCCGTTTTGGCGACGAACGCCGGCTGCTCCACCGCCGCGCACAAACTCAGCACGGCGTCCATTTGCAGGTCGGCGTTGGCGTAAAAAGTAGTGTTCAGGCAACCGGTGACGGCGTATTGCGCCAGCGCGGCCTTGGGGGAAAGCGCATAGGCTCTACCCCCGGCTTCATTGCGGGCGTCGGTTTCCGGCGGCAGCCGCCCCGGCCGCGATTTGAAAAGCTGCTTGTTGGCCATTGCGATGACTCCTTGTCCAAGGCAGCGAAAGACACCAGGATGGGCCTACAAGTTCCATGGATTCCACAAACGAACGATCAAGACGCGGGAGCGACCTGCAACACCAACTTGCCGACATGGCGATTCGACTCCATCAGCGCGTGGGCAGCGGCGGCCTCGGTTAGGGGGAACACCCGGTCGATGATGGGACGGATCGCGCCACTGGCCAGCAGCGGCCAGACGGTTTCGCGCAACGCCTTGGCAATCGGCGCCTTGTGGGCGACGGGTCGGGCGCGCAGGGTCGAGCCAGTGATCGTCAAACGCTTCATCATCACCGGCGCCAGGCTCAGTTCCACCTTGGCTCCACGCAGGAAGGCGATGAATACCAGCCGGCCCTCGACCGCCAGCGCGCTGAGATTGCGCTGGACGTAATCGCCGCCGACCATGTCCAGGATCACGTCCACGCCCTTGCTGTTGGTGATTTCCTTGATCGCCTGAACGAAATCCTCCTCGCGGTAGTTGATCACCCGTTCCGCGCCCAGGTCCAGGCAGGGCTGGACCTTTTCATCGCCGCCGACGGTGGTGAACACTCGCGAACCCAGCGCTTTGGCCAGTTGAATGGCAGTGGTGCCGATGCCGCTGGTTCCACCATGCACCAGCAGGCTTTCGCCGGGTTGCAGCCGCGCCCGGTCGAAGACGTTGCTCCACACCGTGAAAAAGGTTTCCGGCAACGCGGCGGCCTGTTGCAGCGTCAGCCCGACGGGAACCGGCAGGCATTGCGGAGCGGGAGCGGCGCAGTATTCCGCGTAGCCGCCGCCGGTCAGCAGGGCGCACACCGCATCGCCGATCCTCCAGTCCGTCACGCCTTCGCCCAGCGCGACCACCGTGCCGGCGACTTCCAGACCCGGCAGGTCGGACGCGCCCGGCGGCGGTGGATAGCTACCCTGGCGTTGCAGGCAGTCGGGGCGGTTGACGCCGGCGGCGGCGACCTGGATCAGCACCTCGCCGGACGCGGGTTGCGGCACGGACCGGCGGGTGGGGGCCAGCTTTTCGGGATCGCCGGGTTCGGTGATTTCGATGGCGGTCATCGCTTCGGGCAGGGTCGGGGTCATGGCACGGTCTCGGGCTAAAGCGGCTTTAGGAGCACTTGGAATCGCCGCAATTCAGACAGGTCAGACAGCCGTCCATCACGATGACCGCCTTGGTCTGGCACTTGCCGCACAGCGTGGCTTCCGGCGGAAAGGACTCCTCGCCGGCCTCCTCAACGGCTTTCATGCCGAGTTCGTACTTGGCGCGCTGCTCGTCGATCAACTTGCGCTGGTGCGCGTCGGGACCGTCTTCCTTGAGCAGGCCGATGGAACGCATGTGCGATTCGATCACGTCGCCGATTTCCGCGACCAGCGAGGGCATGTATTTGCCGCCCTTCTTGAAATAGCCGCCCTTGGGATCGAACACCGAGCGCATTTCCTCAACCAGGAAGGTGCAGTCGCCGCCCTTGCGGAAGACCGCCGAGATGATGCGGGTCAGGGCGACGATCCATTGGAAGTGTTCCATCGCCTTGGAGTTGATGAAGATTTCGAACGGCCGCCGGGTTTCGTGGGGCGTGCCGGGATTGAGCACGATATCGTTGATGGTGATGTAGAGCGCGTGATCCGACAGCGGGGTCTTGACCTTGTAGGTGGCGCCGGGCAGGACGTCGGGCCGGGCCACGCTTTCGTGCATCTGCTGCACGGTCGGCGCGGGCTCGGTCACGGACTCGTCGGGTTTGACGACGCTGTAGCGAACGATCTTCTTGTCGATCTTGAGGGTCATGTCGTGGCTCCAGGGCCGGCCGATGCCGGTATGAGATAACCATAGTTGAATTTCGTTGCGCGTCACCCCACCAGCCGCAGCCCCGGCGGCAGGGCTTCGCCGAACACCCGGCCGGCGTCGGCCTCGTCCAGTTCCACCACCTCTTCCACCATTCGCAACCATGTCGCCGGGGCTTTCGCCGCCCGCAGGCGTTGCAATACCCGCGCCCGCGACGCTTCGTCCAAATCCCGTTCCCGGTCGCCGCTCAACCGGGCCAGCAGGGTCGCCGCGAACGCCGCCGGAGCCACCGATTTCCAGTCCAGCGCCAGCACCCGTTCCAGCCAGACCGCCGCCGCCGCCGCCGGCGCGACGTCGTGGGCGCTGCCGTAGGCGGGAACCCGGCTGCCCAGTCGACCGACCGCCCACCACAGTTGCGGCGATTCGCCCTTGCGGGCCAGCCGCGCCAGCAACAACTCGCCCAGTTCGACCTTGCGCGCCGCCGGCAACCGCTCCAGCACCGCCGCCAGCCGCGCCATGTCTTCCACGCCCGCTGGTTTGTCCTTGGCGGCCTTGCCGGTCAACGGACGCAGTTCCGTCATCAATTCCTCGCCCAGTTGTCCTTGCGCCGCCGCGTCCAGCCCTCCGGCCACCCGCCGCCACAGGGTCCACCATTCCGCCCAACTCTGCGCATCCTGGTGATATTGCACGCCCTGCTCGTACAGACTCCACAACTGTCGAACCCGCCAGTCGTCCAGCGGATAACCAAAGCCCGGCCGCAGGCAGTAGCCGGCCAGGCTGAACCACAATCGCTCGTGCTCCGCCGAGCGTCGCCGCCGCCGCGCCCCGGCCCACAGCACGCCGAACAGTTCGCGCAACAACGGCGTCTCCCAGCTCTCGCGCTTGCCGAGCAGACGTTCCAGTTCGGCGCGCAGGGTTTTGATTTCCTTGGCCTCCACGTCGGGCGCGCGGGAACCGTAAAACCGTTCGATCCGCGCCGCCGCTTCGGGAAAGCGCGGATGCAGCCGGGCCAGGGTCGCCGCGTCGCCGCCGCGCAGTTGAAACGCCAGCCGCCAGCGTCCCTGGTTCGCGCTTCCCTCGCCCACTGGGAGAGGCGCTGGGGGTGCGGATTCCACCGCGACGCAATCCACCTCCAGCGTGCCAACCTCGGTCAATTGCGCCAGCAATTGCACCGGAACCTCGCCCGCCCCAGCCTCGCTCTCGATCACCGTGGCAATTGGTGGGAGGGGTGCAAACTCCTCCGCGTCCAGCGTCACTAACTCACCCGGCAGATGCGCGGCGTCCCCGGTCGAGGAGAGCAAATGAAACTGCACCGGTGCGCCCAGCCGCAGCGAGAAGGTGCGGTCCAGCCGAATTTCCCGCCCTTCCTCGGCCCCGCGCGGCAACAGGCAAACGCCCTGCTTTTGTCGGCGCTCGCCGTCCACCACCAGGAAGTAGCCGCGCGCCGAACCGCCACCGATTTTCAAACCCTGACCGCGCCGCGCCAGCCCGTAGGCCACCGCGCCGCGCGCCACCGCCAGATCGGGTTCGGGGTTGTCCAGTCGCGCCAGGGGTTCGCCGCGCCAGCCGGCCAGCAGGTCCAGCAGTCGCCCCGCCAGAGCCGCGCCGTGGAAGACCCCACCGTTCAGCAGCACCGTGTCCGGCAACGCCGGTCCCGCCGCTGATGCCCGCTCGCCCAGCGCCCGCTGGCATGCTTCCGCGTGTTGGGCCAGAAATGCCGCCAGATGGCGGCTGATCGCCGGGTCGGCGGCATAGGGCAGACCGAACTCGACCACCGCCGCCTGTCGGCCCCGGGGCCGCTCTCCCCATTCGACCACGGGCAGAAAACCATCCAGCAGCAGGACCCGCGCCTCGGCGCGGCTCAATTCCGCCGACCGCGCGCCGCCGATCAACCGCGAACCGCTGCCCAGCACCGTCACCGAGGTTCGCTCCGGCGCATCGTCGGCCAACAGGCGTTCCTTGGCGCTTCGGCACTGCTGCCACAGTTGCGACAATTCGCCGGCGTTCAGCCGTCCGCCACCCAGCCGGGCCTCGATCGTGCGCGCCAGCGTCAGGTCCATGTTGTCGCCGCCGAGCATCAGATGGTCGCCGACGCCGATGCGGGTCAATTTTGGCCCCGTCTCATCCGTCTCGATTTGAATCAGGGTCAGGTCGGTGGTGCCGCCGCCCACGTCGCAGACCAGCAGCAGTCGGGCTTCGCCCAGCGCCGCCGCCACATCGCCACGATGACGATGCAGCCAGTCGTAGCAGGCCGCCTGCGGTTCCTCCAGCAGCCGGAGTTGCGGCAAGCCGGCCAGCCGTGCCGCTTCCACCGTCAACACCCGCGCCGCTTCGTCGAACGAGGCCGGCACGGTCAACACCAATTCCTGTCGTTCCAGCGGCTGACGGGGAAAACGGTGATTCCAGGCGGCGCGGATATGAGCCAGATAGCTGGCGCTGGCGGCGACCGGCGAGACCTTGGCGACGTCTTCCGCCGCCCCCCAGGGCAGGATCGGCGCGGTGCGGTCCACCCCGGCGTGGGACAGCCAGCTCTTGGCGCTGGCCACCAGCCGCCCCGGTGTCCGCGACCCCCGCTCCCGCGCCAATTCGCCTACCACGACGTCGGCCACCTCGCCGGGATCGGCGAAGGGCCAGGGCAATTGCCGGTCCACCGCCGCCAGTTCGCTCCCCGCCGGGTGATAGCGCACCGAGGGCAACAACGGCCGCGCCGCCACCGCGCCGAGCGCGATCAATTGTTCGATGGCGAACAAATGGATGTCGGTGGCGCGGGGCTCGGCGTAGGCGACGACCGTATGCGTGGTGCCGAGATCGATCCCCACCAGATAGCGGGACGTGCTGGAGCGGGCGATGGTTTAGCGCTCCCCGTGCTACTCGTTAGCGAAAAAGGAGTTTTGCTCTGGCCGCGTCGACTGCCACTGATAACGCACCGGTTTGCTGAGCTTTTTCACCTGTCCTTCCTCCATAGCTCGTTTCAGCCAATCCCGCAATTGCGGCTTACCGATATCGAAACGGGTCAGCAGTTCCTGATCGGTAGCCGGCGTCTTTGCGGTTAACGTCCGCAAGTGGCGCAGGAACAATTGATAAAAACCCAGGTTGTCTGGCATGGCATCTACCACCGGGGTTGAAGTGTCCCGCGGTTTGAACGCGACCAGCGCGGGCGGACGATCAGCTCCGGGCGTTGCCTCCCGGCCACACAGCGCCACCAGATCGCACGACTCCCCCGTCAACAAGCGCCCGCCCCGCCGGGCCAATTCGGCATTGCCAGAAGTGGGCTCGAGATGCGACTTCACCCACAGTGGCGTCCAGCCATGCTTCAAATTTTCCACCGCACCATGCCAGGTGCCGCCCTGCTCCCGGTTCGCCGCGATGACGATGGCGGCGTCAGCCAGACAATAAATGTATTTATTGCGCGCCATGGCGTTGCCCACTTCGAACCCAGCTTCTGGATTGAAGGGCGAAATCAGAGCGAGATTGCCGTTCAACAAACTCGGGCGAAACCTGGTCGACGTGGCGGCGCGCAGCAGACCGTCGGCGAGGACGCCGACCGCCGTTCCTTCTCGCCCCAGCGCGCCCAACATCGCCGTCTCGTCCACGCCCCGCGCGCCGCCCGAAATCACCGACAGCCCTTGCAACGCCGCTTCGGCGCCCAGGCGCGTCGTGAACGCCAAATCCTCCGGGCTGGCGTGGCGCGAACCAACGACCGCGATCCCGCCCCGATCCAGCAATCGAGGGTTGCCGCAGCCGAACAGCACCGGTGGCGAGTCGGCTTGCAGATGTTTTTTCAGGCGGCTGGGATAATCGGCGTCCGCCCGAATCAGAATCCAGAGTCCGGCGCGTTGCCACTTTTCCACGGCCAGCCCCAAGGCGCCGGCACGGTTCAGCAACGCATGAATGCGCTCCAGTGTCACCGTGCGATCCATCCATCCCGCCAGCAAGCGAGCGGGCTCATCGCGCAGCACCCTCTCCGGGGAAATTTCCCGCTCTTTCAGCCAGCGGGCGAATCGCCCCCATTCCGCCGGCGACAGGGGACGCGGCTCGTTTGGAGTAGGCTTAGAAAGATGAGCGGTCAACAGCAATACCGCCTGGGCTTGTGTATGCAGGTCCATGTCAATCCCCGCTACCGGCGGTAGTCGCCAAGGCCACCGGCCATACCGGACCGCTCCCTGCCTGCCGCAACAGGGCCGCGACGATCGTCAAGGTCCAAGTCGAATCCACCATGTCGTCCACCAGCAATACGGGACCATTTGGAATTGGAGCGTTAATCGCGAACGCGGCATCCAGATTGCGGCACTGATGATAGCGGTTCTGCTGGAATTTCTGGGGCTGGTTGTCGCGCCGCTTGCTGACGGCGGACACGAACGACAACCGCAGCCGCACGGCCAATCGACGGGTGAAATCGGGAACCAGGGTCGGATGCTTGCGGGACGGGACGCAGGTGACCCATGTCGGCGGGGGGTCGGGACGCCAGCGTTGCCCGATCATCTCGGCCATCGCCTCCACCAACTCATCGCGGAAATGGCCGGTCCGTTTGTCCTCGGCCACCCACCGCCCCCAGCCGGCATCGCCCCAGCGGGCCAGCACCCGCCCGGTTTCGGCCTGCATCTCTGCTTTCAGATTGCCGCGAAAGGGATAAACGGTGAACGCGCCTTTGGCGACCTGCTTTTTGCATTCCAGCGGCAACTCCGAATGCCGGAGATGGCGCGTCGCTTCAATCGCCAGGATCGGCGAGAAATTCTCCCCGACCACCGGCTGCCCCAAGCATCGGGCGCAGCGACCGCAGGGTTGCGGGTTCTCGTCATCCAGCTCGATGGCAAGGAACCGCATTAGGCAGTCCCGGCTGTTGATATACGCCTGAACCTCCCGCCACTCTTGCTCGCGCTGATCGGTCAGACGCCGGATGCGCTCGCGATCCAGGCGGTAGGCCACCGGCGTTCGCCGCCAGTGCGAGCCATCCTTGAGCACCGGCGCGGGATTTTCAACGCTCAGAAATTTCAAAACGTGCTCGATCTGCTTGTTGCGTCTAAGGTTGACTGCTGCTTCCAGTTCGATCACCGTCAGGCCATCGGACTGCTCCAGCGCATGGAGAATCGCGTTAACCTGAGTCTCATCGGGAAAAGCGCTGTCGCGGAAAAAGGCATGAATCTCCTCATCCTCCCGCCCCGCCAGCAAAATCCCGACGGCGTAAGCGATGGCGCGACCGGCGCGGCCCACCTGCTGATAGTAGGCCACGATGGAACCGGGCGCCTGATAGTGAACGACGAAGCCCAAATCCGGCTTGTCGTAACCCATCCCCAAAGCGGTGGTTGCCACCAACGCCTTGATCTGATTGGTCAGCAGCAGGGTTTCCAAATGTTGCCGATAGGCGTTGGAGTCGGCGAAACCGTCCGCCATACTGTCGCTGTGATAGGCGCGGGCGAAGATGCCATTCCGGGTCAGCCAGTCGGCCACCTGTTCGGCATCTTGGCGCGTCAGGGTGTACACGATGCCGGTGCCCGGCAGCTCGGGCAGATGCTCTGCCAACCAGGCCAGCCGCGCTGCCTGATCAGGCAGTCGCAAGGTTTGCAGAGCCAGCGATTCGCGCGCCAGCGACCCGCGCTGGATCTTGACGTCGCCCAACTGTTGACCGATATCCCGCAACACCCGGTTGTTGGCGGTCGCCGTGGTTCCCAGCACCGATATGTTCGGCGGCATTCGCCGCAACACATGGACCAGACGGCGATAATCCGGGCGGAAGTCGTGGCCCCAGTCGGAAATACAGTGGGCCTCGTCCACCACCAGCAGGCCGAGATGCTGGGCGATGGGCAACAGCACAGTTCGCACGAACTCATCGTTGGCCAACCGCTCGGGAGAAATCAGCACCGCATCGGCCTGATCGTGCAGAATGGCGCGGATGAGCGGCGGCCAGTCGTCACGATTGGCCGAGTTGATGGTCAGCGCCCGGATACCCAGTCGTTCGGCGGCTTCGATCTGGTTACGCATCAGGGCCAGCAGCGGCGAGACGATCAAAGTCGGTCCCAAACCCTGGTCGCGCAGGAGGCGCGTGGCGAGGAAGTAGACCATGCTCTTGCCCCAGCCGGTGCGTTGCACCACTAGCAACCTTTCCCGACGGTTCACCAAGCCGTCGATTGCCTCCCACTGGCCGGGGTGAAAATCGGCCAGCGGGTGATCGAGCACCCGACGCAAAAGTTGGCGGGCATTCCAGTACTGGGTCGGCGAATCGGTCATTTCGCTACTCTTAAAAACGGCTTTCACTGGCTTCAGCTCACCCCTCCCCGCGCACGTCGAACTCGACCTTCCAGCTTGCCGCGCCGACGCGCGGCACCGCTTCCAGCCGCAAGGTGCCAACCTCGGTCACCGCCGCCCGCAGGCGCACCGGCACCACCTCGCCCGGCTGGCGATCCTCGGCGGGCAGGGTCGCCTCGATCTCCTCCAGTTCCTCGACCTCGTCCGGCGTCCACTGGTCCAGCACCGCTCCCACATGGTCGGCGCGGCGCACCGAGGAGCCGAAGAAGCGGAACCGCACCGGCTCCCCGACCACCAGTCCCACTTCCTGCGGCGGCAATTCGGCCTGCGTCCCTTCCTCCATCCCGAACGGGGCGATGCACAGCGCCTCGATCGGCGGTTCCATCCCCGGCACCGCCGGCATGGCGCTTTCGACCCCGACATAGAACGACTTAGCGGTGCCGCCGCGAATCCGCACCCCGCGCCCGCGCCGCACGTAGCCGTAATAGGCCGCGCCGCGCGCCACCGCCAGGTCGAGATCGGCGCCTTCCAGCAGCCGGGCCGGCGGAGCGCCCTCGGCGTCCAGCCAGCCGTTCAAGACTTCCAAGGTCCGCGCCAGCAACGGCTGGGCCTTGAACACCCCGCCGTTGAACAGCACGGCGGTGGGATGCAGGAAGGTTGCATCGTCCGGTAACCGGTCCTCGAAACCGGCCAGATCGCGGGTCGCGTTCACTTGTCTAGCCAGAAACGCCGCCAGATGGCGAGGCATCGCCGCGTCCTGAGCGTAGGGCAGGCCGATCTTGGTCAAGGCCGCCCGCGCTCGACTGGCGGGCCGCGCCGCCGCCTCCACCACCGGAAAGAAACCCTCGACCAGATTTTGGGTCACTTCCGCGCGGGTCATCTCGGTGCGCAGGGTGCCGCCGATCAGCTTGGAGCCTCGGCTCGGCACCACCACCGGTACGGCCTCGACCCTGGCGTCGCCCAGCAGGGTTTCCTTGGCGGCGCGGCAACCGTGGGTGAGCGCTTGCACCTGCCAGGGATCAAGCTGGGTTCCCTGCGCGGCCAGCTTGGCGCGAACCGCGTGGGCCAGTGCCAGGTCCATGTTGTCGCCGCCCAGCAGGATATGGTCGCCCACGGCCACCCGCACCAGGTCCAGCGAGCCGTCGCGCTCGGTCACCGCGATCAGCGAGAAGTCGGCGGTGCCGCCGCCGAGGTCGATCACCAGGATGATGTCGCCGACCCGGACCTGCTTGCGCCACTCGCCCCGGCTGGCCAGAATCCAGTGATACAGCGCCGCCTGCGGTTCCTCCAGCAGCACCAGTTGGTTCAGTCCCGCCGCCGCCGCCGCCTCGGCGGTCAGTTCGCGGGCGGCCGGATCGAAGGACGCCGGCACGGTCAGCACCACCTCCTGGTGGGTTAGCGGCGCGTCGGGGTGCTGGTGGTCCCAGGCGGCGCGTAGATGGGCCAGATAGCGCATCGTGGCCTGCAATGGCGAGACCCGCGCCACTTCCTCCGGCGCTTCCACCGGCAGGATCGCCGCGCGCCGATCCACGCCGGGATGGCACAGCCAGCTCTTGGCGCTGGCCACCAGCCGAATTGGTGTGCGACCGCCCAGGGCGCGGGCCAGTTCGCCCACCACGAACGGCGGCGGCTCGCCCCAGGGCAGGACGCGGTCGTCGGGCTTCAATTCGTCGGGATGCGGCAGGTACAGGAACGAGGGCAGCATCGTCCGGTCTTCGATCGAACCCGGCGCGGTCAACTGCGGAATGGCCTCGACTCCCTCGACCACGTCGTCGCGGTCGCTGGCGGCCAGGTCCACCGCCGCCATCACGCAATGCGTGGTGCCCAGATCGATGCCGACGGCGTAGCGGACCTCGCTCATAGCTCCACCTCCGCCGGGGCCAGCACCCGGACATCGTGACCCTCCGCCAGCTTGGGCAACCGGATCTCGGTGACCCGCCAGCCCCGGTGGGTCAGCGTGCCGGTGAACGGCGGTTGGCCCACCACGTTGCCGGTCAACCGCACCGCCGCGGCGTCGAAGCCGGCCGCCAGCGTCAGCCGCGCGCCCTCGGCCTCGGTCCGCGCCGGTTCGATGGACAGATACTCGCGCAGCACCTTTTGACAACCTTCATGCACCACCCGCGCCGCGCCGCCGATCTCGGCGTCGGAATAGGCGCTGACATTCTCTTCCAGAAAGTCCACGAACCGCCCTTCCCGCTGCAACAGCGCCAGCAGTTGCAAGGCCGAATCCGGCGGTGCTTCCCGCAATGACGGCCTGGATTCGGCGACCGCCGGGGTGGCCGGCCCGACTCGCTCGCCCCGTTCCAGCCGCGACACCTCGGCCGCGAACCCGGCGTCGCCCAGAATCCGCCCGAGCGCGCGCAGCGCCAGGATCAGGCGGGTGAAGAAACTCGGATGTGAATCGCTCATGATCAAGCCAACTCCAGTGAACCAAGCCGATAAAATTACTTATCCTACCATGCGCTCGCGTCGCGCCGAGGACAAGAAAACCATCCCCGACCAAGCTGAATTTGCCTTATCATGTGTTACTGGCGAAGGCCGGCGCGATCGGCCCGATTGATCCAGGCGGCGGCGCGAATCGTCCCGGCTCCGCGGCTGCCTCAACCCGCGCGAATATAGACGCGAGACCCCCTTAGGAGTGGCAACATGGCCCGTATATTGATCGTTGACGATTCGCCGACCCAGACGCTGAGTCTTAGCAAAATCGTCAAGAAACATGGACACGAAATCCTGACCGCCAAGGATGGTGTCGAGGGCGTCGAGGTCGCCAAGGCGGAATTGCCGGATCTCATCCTCATGGACGTGGTCATGCCCAATATCAATGGTTTTCAGGCCACCCGGCAAATTACCAAGAACCCCTCCACCAGCCATATCCCGGTGATCATCGTCACGACCAAGGATCAGGAAACCGACCGAATCTGGGGCGCGCGGCAAGGCGCCAAGGGCTATGTCACCAAGCCGGTGGATGAAGAGACGCTGATCGAAACGATCAAGAAATTCCTGGCCAAGTAGGCCGTCGCCAACCCGCGCCCGTCACCGCCGCGCCCGCTCAGCCTCCACGAAATCGGGCGCGACCGCCCGCCAACGCCGCCAGCGCCGCGTGAATTTCGCGCAGCCGCTGACCGTCACCCCCCCGATCGGGATGGTGGCGCATCGCCAGCCGCCGGTATTGCCGCCGGATGGCGGTCGCATCCACTGGATCCCGCAGATCCAGCACCACCAGCGCCGCCTGTCGTCGTTCGCCCGCCCGACGGGCCGCGTGGAATTGGCGCAACCACTCGCCCACCTCGGCGGCGGTCACGGCCGTCAACCGCCGCAAATCAGCGTACCAGTGGGCCAGATCGAGCCAGCCCGTGGCGAGCGCCGCGTTCCTCTCGTCAGGGCCGGCGGATCCCACCGGTTCCAGCACGATGCGCAGCGGATCGATGGCCAGACGGCCGCGCCGCTCGCGCGCCAGCCGGTCGCGCAGCCGGTACAAGACGTGAAACAGCAGGTAGTGACCCTGGAACAGGCTGAGTGGTTCGCGTGGGTCGAACCCGGCGAACAGCGGCTGTTCCCGGCGCAGGATTTTCAGCAGTTCGTGCTCGCCGATCCCGGCGGGATGGGCGATCAACAGTTCCTCCAGTTGCGTTTCCAGGGCGTCCAGCGCGGCCGGTGAGGGGATGACGTCGTTCATCGCGGCGGTTCCGCTTCGTTCGACGGTTCGTGGGGATAGCGCCGCCGAAACTCCGCCAGCCGGGCTTCGGCCTCGGCGTGCCGGCCCTGACGGCGCAGCTCGGCGATTTCGGCCCGCCACGCCGCCGGCGAACGTCGCGTCGTCGCGTCGTGAAGAACCGCCTTGTCCTCGCTTGGTGGTAGCGGCTCCGCCAGCCGCGAAGCCGGCGTCGACGGCCGCGCCGGGGCGGACGACGCGGGAACCGGCGGTGGCGACGGTGGCGACGCGGCGGGCATGGACCGGGCGGATGGAGCGATTTCGGCCCTTGCGGCGTCCAGTTTGGCGGCCGGTTGCGCCGGGGCGCGCAAGGCTTGCTCCTCCAGCGCGGCCGGCTTCCCGCCCAGCTCGCCGACCGGCGGCAACCAGCGCAATAACCCCACCGTCAGCGCCACTGTCGCCGCCAGGGCCACCGGCGCTCCCCAGAATCGGAATCCCCGCCGGCGGGGCAACGGAATCGACGGGGTCGAGCGCGGTTCCGCCGCCGTTCGCGCCGCCGCCAGAATGCGCTGATCCAGCCAGGCGGGCGGATCGGCGGCGCGCGTCGCGCGGTAAAGTTCGGACAGGCGCTCGTCGCGGACTTCGTCCGGTTCGTTCCATTCGCCGGGGCGAGGATCGTTCATGGCGTTCCTCCCAGACCGCGCCGCAACCGGGCCAGCGCGTAACGCAAACGGCTCTTGACGGTTTCCCGGCCGGTCCCGGTGGCCTGGGCGATGGCCTCCAGCGACAATCCGGCTTCCTCCCTGAGCAAGAACGCCTCGCGCTGGGCTTCCGGCAGTTCCGTCAGCAGGTGCAACAGGCGCTCGGCTTGCTGGCGGCGGGTTTCCTGGTTCTCCGGCTGGGTTTCCGCCGGAGCCGGAACCTCGGTCCATTCCGGACAGTCATCGGCGTAGGAGGCCGGCGGGCGGCGCGCGTCGGCGCGGTAGTGGTCGATCAGCCGGTTATGCGCCAGCCGGTAGAGCCAGGTGGTGAATCTGGCTTGGGGGACATAACCGGTCCGGGCGGCGATCAGTTTCAGCCACACGTCCTGGAACAGTTCCTCGGCCACCGCCGGCTGGCCGCACTGGCGCAGCAGATAGCGGTACAACGGTCCCTTGTGCCGGGCGTACAGCCGGGCGAAGGCGTCGGCATCGCCCGCGCCGTAGCGCAGCATCAGGTTCTCGTCGGCATCGTCGTCGGTCGGCATGAAGCCGTAAGGTAAAGGCGCCAGACGCAAGGCGCAAGGCGCAAGGCGCAAGGCGATCTTCCAAATCCTGATAACCGGCGGCCTTTGCTCTTTCGCCCTTGACCTTCGCTTCAACGCACCATCTGCCCCGATTCTCCACCCTGGCCGGGATCGAGCGACTTGGCCAGTCCGACCAGAGTCAGGAATTCGCCGCGATAGCCATGGGGATCGGGGTCGCGCGCCGCGCGGACCAGCGCCAGCACGTCGTCGTAACCGAACCGGCCGGTATAGCGACCGCCGCGCAAGATCTGGCCGAAACCGGCCACGGCCGCCGCGAAGCGGAACCGCTCGCTGGTTTCCCTGGCGTCCCCGACCGCCGACTGACGGCGGATCGGCCATTCCAGCAACTGGCTGACATCGCTGTCCGGCTGCTTGTAGCGCAGTCGCAGGAACGCGATTTCGTCGCCGCGCGGTTCGGCGGTTTCGACCGGTTTGCCGTAGCGCAGCGGTTCGGTCAGGTTGCCGCCGCTACCCTTGAGCGCGATTTCATACAGCGCCGTGACGGTATGGCCCGCGCCGATGTCGCCGGCGTCCACCGCGTCGTTGTTGAAATCCTCGCGGCGCAGCACCCGGTTTTCGTAGCCGATCAGTCGGTATTCCTCGACCACGGCCGGATTGAATTCGATCTGAATCTTCACGTCCTTGGCGATGGTCAGCAGGGTGGCGCTCATCTGCTCGACCAGGGCCTTGTTCGCTTCCCGGAGGGTGTCGATGTAGGCGTAATTGCCGTTGCCGGCGTCGGCCAGTTGTTCCATCAACCGGTCGTTGTAGTTGCCGGTCCCGAAGCCGAGCGTGGTCAGGGCCACCCCGCTCTTGCGCTGGGTTTCCACCAGGTTCTTCAACGCCTCGAAGTTCACCGTGCCGACGTTGAAATCGCCGTCGGTGGCCAGGATCACCCGGTTGACCCCACCCTCGACGAAGCCCTCGCGGGCCAGGTTGTAGGCCAGTTGAATGCCGGCCCCGCCGTTGGTGGAGCCGCCGGCGCTCAGTCGATCCAGCGCCGCTTCGATCTTGGCCTTCTGGCTGCCCGGCGTGGGTTCCAGCACCAGGCCTGCCGCGCCGGCGTAGACCGCGATGGCGACCTTGTCCTCGGGCCGCAACTGCCGGGCCAGCAGTTTCAGCGCCGGTTTGAGCAGGTCCAGCTTGTCGGGCGCGTTCATCGAGCCGGACACGTCAACCAGAAACACCAGATTGGCCGGTGGCAACCGGGTTTTCGGCACTTCGTAGCCCTTGATCCCCACCGCCAGCAACAGGGTTTTCGGATTCCACGGCGTCGGGGCCAGTTCGGTGCTGACCCGGAACGGCGGCTGGCGGCTGTCTGGCGGTGGATAGTCGTAATCGAAATAGTTGATCAGCTCCTCGACCCGGACGGCGTCGCGCGGCGGCAGCCGACCGGCGTTGAGAAAGCGGCGGACATTGGCGTAGGCGCCGGTGTCCACGTCGATGCTGAAGGTGGAAACCGGTTGCTCGGCGGCGCGCTTGACCGGGTTTTCCTCCTGAGGGGCGTACTGCTCGCGGTCGGTCGGTTCGCTGGCGAGGCGCAACGAGTCCAGCGTTCCACCCGATGGTGAGGCGGTCTGTTGAGGCGAGTGGCTTAACGCCAGGTCAGCCGCCTTGATGGCGGGGCGCGCTGGGGATTCGGCAACCGGCGCCGGGCTCATGGGCGGGGGAGGTGGCGCTATCGCCTGGGGCGGCGGGAGGGATTCTGACCGGACGGCGTCCGGTTTCGCGCGCTGGGCTTCCTCGGTGGCGATGGTTTTGCCCGCGATGGGTGAACTGGCGGGCGCGTCGCCGCGCGAGCAACCGGCCAGCCACGCGATCAGAACGAGCGCGCACAGCGGTAACCAAAGGGATCGATTCATGAGGGGTCCTCCTCGCGGGTTGGGAATTCAGGGTTATCAACGTCGCCGAATCGAGAATGGGGTTAAGACGCGCGTTCGCCGCCGGTCGCCGTCGCTACCTTGCCGTTCGCGCCAGTCTGGCCCATTATCAACAATAATTATCCCGGAACTTTAATTCAGGACCCGCCATGACCCCCGTGGAAACGCCCCAAATTCCCGGCTACCGCATCGAGAAGATCATTGGCAGAAGCGCCATGTCCAGTGTTTATCTGGCGATCCAGGAATCGTTGGATCGGCGCGTGGCGCTCAAGGTGCTGTCTCTCAGTCTGGCCGTCGATCCCGCCTTCAACAAGCGTTTCATCAAGGAGGGCAAGATCATCGCCAAGCTGGCCCACCCGCATATCGTCACCATCTACGATACCGGCGTGCATCAGGATTATTCCTACATCGCGATGGAGTATCTGGAAGCCGGCACGCTGAAGGAGCGGATCAAGCAGGGACTGAGCCCGGAGCAGGCGGTCAAGATTCTGGTTCAGATCGCCCAGGCGCTCGGTTACGCCCACCGCCAGAATTGCGTCCATCGCGACATCAAGCCGGCCAACATCCTGTTTCGCGACCCGGAGACCGCGGTGCTGTCGGATTTCGGCATCGCCAAGAATCTGGAGGACAAGACCCAGTTGACCGCCGCCGGGTGGCGGATCGGCACGCCCAACTACATGAGTCCGGAACAGGCGCTGGGCAAGCCCGTCGACGCGCGCTGCGACCTGTACAGCCTGGGCGTGGTGTTCTACGAGGCGCTGACCGGCAGCCGGCCCTACAAGGGCGCCGATGCGTTCGAGACGGCGCTGATGCACGTCAAGGAGCCGATTCCGACTCTGCCGGAGCCGTTGCGCCAATTCCAACCGATCATCAATCGGTTGTTGGCCAAGACGCCGGAAGCGCGATTCGCCAACGCCGAGGAACTGGCGCGGGTGGTTCAAAACCGGGTCTCTGGCAAGAAGGGGGGCGGAACCGGGCGGCGGCGGTCGCCCTGGCTGGTCGCGGCGCTGCTGGCCGCCGTGCTGATTGGCCTGGTCGCGGCGCTGGCCTGGCGGTATTGGCCGACCACCGGCCACGCGCCGCCGATTCAGACGCCGATCCAGCCGCGCTAGCGCCGCCGCTCAATAGGTCATGCAGGCGGCGTTGAGAATGCCGATGGCCAGCGACAGCGCGCCGAGGAATACCCCGGTCGCCACCTGACCGGCGGGAATGGCCCGGGCCAGATCGGGCAGCAGCAGGCGGCCTACTCCATAGGCCAGCAGTTGGATGACCAGGGCGATCAGACCCCAAACCGCCATGTCCAGCAAACCGACGCTGTGGGCGATGGCGCTGGCCAGCGGCAGCACGAAGCCGAGAATGGCCCCGCCCAGACTGACCGCCGCCGCCGTGTTGCCCTCCCGGATCAGGGCGATTTCGCGGTAGGGGGTGATCAGGATGTACGCCGCCAGGAACAGCAGCAACAGGCTGATGGCGGTGGCGAAATAAAACAGGAACGACGGCAGGCCAGCCAGGGATTGGGTCAACATGGGCGGATTCCTTGGAAGTCGGGCGGATGGCGGGGAAAGGATAGCCGAATCGCCCGGCGCGGGTAGTGGCGAACCGTATCCCTCCCGTTTCTCGTCACCAAGACCCACGGACGTTTGATACGCTTGGTTGATCCGCCCATTCCCGGAGTCGCGCCATGCGCTTTTTCAATACCGCCGGACCGGTCAATCCCGCCCTGCATTACGCGCTGCCGCCCCTGTCCCGCATCGACCTGGACGACGTGTTGCAACTGATCGAGCAACAGAAATATTTCGTCCTGCACGCGCCCCGGCAGACCGGCAAAACGTCGGTGCTGCTGGCGCTGATGGAATTGCTCAATCGCGGGGAACGCTATCGCTGCCTGTACGCGAACATCGAAGGCGCGCAGGCGTATCGCGGCAACGTGGACGCCGCCCTGCGCACGGTGGTGATGCACTTGGCGACCGTTGCCGAGGTATATTTGAACGAGCGACGGTTCAAGGGCTGGGCGCTGGCGGCGGTGCGGGAGCAGGGCGGCGGCGGGGCGCTGACCGCGACGTTGACCCGCTGGTCGCTGGCGAGCGATTTGCCAGTGGTGCTGCTGCTGGACGAAGTGGATGCCTTGGTGGGCGATGCCCTGATTTCGTTGCTGCGCCAGATCCGCGCCGGCTACGCCCAGCGACCGCGCGCATTCCCGCAAACCGTGATCCTGTGCGGCGTCCGCGACGTGCGCGACTACCGCCTCCACACCGCCGAACGGGAAGTCATTACCGGCGGTTCGGCGTTCAACATCAAGGCTGAATCGCTGCGGTTGGGCAATTTCCGCCGGGACGAGGTGGAGACGTTGTACCGGCAACATACTCTGGAAACCGGCCAGGAATTCGCCGCTGACGTGCTGGATCGGGTTTGGGAGTTGACGCGCGGTCAGCCCTGGCTGGTCAATGCGCTCGCCTACGAGGTTTGCTTCAAGCTGACAGTCGGTCGGGACCGCGGCCGGCCGATCTCGGTCGAAAGGATCGAAGAGGCCAAGGAAAATCTGATTCAGCGCCGGGAAACGCATCTCGATCAGTTGGCGGACAAGCTGCGCGAACCCCGGGTCCGCCGGGTGATCGCTCCCCTGTTGGGGAATACCGAGCTGGCGGAGGATTTGCCCTCGGACGATCTGCAATACGTCATCGATCTGGGTCTGGTGAGTCGGGAGGCGGCGGGGCCGGTCGTCGCCAACCGCATTTATCAGGAAATCATCCCGCGCGAATTGAGCACCATCGTCCAGGCCAATTTCGAGGCGCAATTTCAGCCGGCCTGGTACATCGCCGCCGATGGCCGGTTGGATGCGAGCAAGTTGCTGAATACTTTCCAGCAGTTTTTCCGGGAACACGCCGACAGTTGGCTGGAGCGGTTCGATTACAGGGAAGCCGGGCCGCAATTGCTGTTGCAGGCGTTTCTGCAACGGATCGTGAACGGCGGCGGACGGATCGACCGGGAATATGGCTTGGGACGGAAACGAACGGATTTATTGGTGCAATGGCCGCTGGATAAAGCGCGGGGTTTTCTCGGTCCGGTGCAGCGGGTAGTGCTCGAGTTGAAGTTGCTCCACAAATCGTTCGACGCCACCCTGCGGGAGGGGCTGGCGCAAACCGCCGATTATCTGGACCGCACCGGCACCGACGAAGGACACCTGCTGATCTTCGACCGCGCGCCCGGCGTGCCGTGGGAACGGAAGATTTTTCAGCGCGAGGAATCGCATGGCGCTTACCGGATTCGGGTGTGGGGGATGTAGGGCATATGCACCAGTAACGACGGCCGAATCCAACTGAAGCTGGAAGTCAAGCAAACCACGAGGCTATTTCAATCCGCGCCCGCCAATTACGGCGGGCGAATCTCACCAGCACACCCGGCGAATTCGGAAACGGGAACAGGTTTCAATCCGCGCCCGCCAATTACGGCGGGCGAATCCCTCTCCATTTCACAACGCGGCCAAGGCGAGCCTGTTTCAATCCGCGCCCGCCAATTACGGCGGGCGAATCGAGGGATGCACGTTTTAAACGTTTTGAGATAGTGAGTTTCAATCCGCGCCCGCCAATTACGGCGGGCGAATCTCCTCGTTGACCTGCCTATAGTATACGACAGATCAGTTTCAATCCGCGCCCGCCAATTACGGCGGGCGAATCGGCAATCCCTATGCGCACGGTCATCGTCGGTATCCCGGTTTCAATCCGCGCCCGCCAATTACGGCGGGCGAATCCGGTCAGGTCCAGATCAACCGCGCGGTTCTTGACGTTTCAATCCGCGCCCGCCAATTACGGCGGGCGAATCCCGCTGGCGGGCGTGGTTGCGGACGTGGGGAGCACGTTTCAATCCGCGCCCGCCAATTACGGCGGGCGAATCCCGCAAACCGCCAGCCTGGCCGATGGACTGCTCAGTTTCAATCCGCGCCCGCCAATTACGGCGGGCGAATCGACAGAAATGATTTCACGTCCACAAATCGAATCGTGTTTCAATCCGCGCCCGCCAATTACGGCGGGCGAATCGGACCAGCGCCGTCCGCCCGGTGGCGGCGATGCTGTTTCAATCCGCGCCCGCCAATTACGGCGGGCGAATCGCGCGTCCAACTCGGAAATCCCCCGTCTACGTAGTTTCAATCCGCGCCCGCCAATTACGGCGGGCGAATCCACCGTCCCGTCGTAGTAGGCCTCGGACTGAGACGTTTCAATCCGCGCCCGCCAATTACGGCGGGCGAATCCCGCGTCTGCCCCCGGCGGAAGTAGGGGAAGAAGGGTTTCAATCCGCGCCCGCCAATTACGGCGGGCGAATCCTGGCACCCGCGCTGCCGTGACCCTGCCAGCCAAGTTTCAATCCGCGCCCGCCAATTACGGCGGGCGAATCCGCCGAGGCGGAACAAAAGGGCTGGGGGGACAAATGTTTCAATCCGCGCCCGCCAATTACGGCGGGCGAATCTTGGGGAGCGCGGTCCCATCGGGCGCGACCACGGAGTTTCAATCCGCGCCCGCCAATTACGGCGGGCGAATCAAAAACAGGCCGAGCAGGTGGATGCGGCAGTCAAGTTTCAATCCGCGCCCGCCAATTACGGCGGGCGAATCTTCGGCTGAACGCCGCGAAGGCGCGGAATGACCGGTTTCAATCCGCGCCCGCCAATTACGACGGGCGAATCCCGACGGCGACGCCCACGCCTATTTGACCTTGGCCGTTTCAATCCGCGCCCGCCAATTACGGCGGGCGGATCCAACAGCGAGCATTCCTTGCACCGTTCGTCCGCTACCGGCGGCGGCAGATGTCCGCTGACCAGCATCGCCCGAATCTTGGGGACCATTTCCTCCACCGTGGCGCGCAATGCGGCCGTGATCGCCACTTCTCGCCGTCGCCGGGAACTGTGGTGAAAAACCGCGCCGCGCGGCACGGATCGGCCGAGCATCTCCTCCAGGCACATCGCCTGTGCCGCCACCTGCAAGTCGTCGTGTTGCCGGGCGCGGCGCGGGCCGTGCTTGTACTCCACCGGAAAAGGCGTGCCGTCGGGCAGAAATTCCACCACGTCCGCCCGCCCGACCAAGCCCAACCGCCGCGAGTACAGCGGCAAGGCACGTTCGACGCGAACCTCGCCCTCGGCCCGGCTTTCCGGCGTATCCACCTGCTCGTGCACCGCGTGCCCACGCAAGGTGTACACGTTCTCGTCCCATGCCTGCTCGGCGTGAATCAACGCGCACTGATGCGGGCAATAGCTGTAGTGCTGAAGCGCCGAGATCGCTATCGCGTCGTCCAACTCGTCGTCCGGCGCGGCCATGACGCTTTACCCGACCAGCCGCAACAGGGTCATTCCTTCCGGCGGGCCCGATTCATCCACCGTGACCGTGTAATCGTTGAAGGCGCGCGGTGTGCCGGCGGGATCGCGCAAATTCACCGCAATCCGCTCGAACAGGCGATGCGCGGGTGCGTTGCCCAACGCGGTGGCGTGCTGGAACACGTACAAACCGCGCGTCGTCATCTGCCCACGAGCGGCGGAATGATCGTGCTTGAACATGCTGCCCAAGGCTTCCCACAACAGCGCCAAGTCCTCATCCGAGAATCCGGTCTGCGCCGCCAGATGCGCCGAGATAAAGCCGTGCGCCCGGTACAGGCCATAGGGCACCGTGAACTTGCGGCCCATCGTGCGATTGTCGCCTTGTTGGGCTTCGGCTTCTTTTTCGGTGGCGACCGCCATGCGAGTAATCGAATGTTCCGCCGGGGTAATCGGGTCGAAGCTGCGAGCGAAGGTCAGTTGCACCGGACCACGCACCTGGCCGCAATTGATGCCGGTGGACATCACGGCTCCGAAGGTACGCACGTCGTAGAAATTGCCGCACATCCACGCCCGTGCTTTTTCCACCTCGCCACCACTTCCCTTGCGCTTGCCGCCTTCGCCGGACAGCGCAAATCCCAACGCTTGGTAGGCTCGCTCATGCTGCCGGTTCAACACCGCTTTCTCCTTGACGTAAATCTCGAACAGCGGTTGCTCGCCCTGTTTGAGTCCCACGTAATTGCGCACCTTGCGCTTCAAGCAAACATCGGTGACCAGCCCGTGGCCGGTTTGCGGGTCCATGCGCGGCATGTTGCCGGCGTCCGGGTCACCGTTGGGGTTGCCGTCGATCACATCGAACAGCAACACGAAGTCGTAACGGTTCTTGATCGAGTCAGTCATGGTCGAGCGCTCCCTGATCAGCAGTTTGATTATCCGAAGATTTCCGAGTGAAAAAATCTTGTCGTTGATGGTAGTAACCGATGGCGAACCGCCCCTGATCGTCCAGGTTCAGATGCGCCGGAAATTGGGTGACCGCTTCCAATATCTGGCCGATCAAGCTTTCCAGCCAGATCACTTGTCCGGCCGCCAGTTTGTTCACATGGTGATTTTTCAGCTTCAACAGATACGGGAAAGCGGTAACCGGCGTGGCCGAGGCGGCGCCGTAAAACCGGTCGCGGATGGTGGCGTTCAGACCGGGACTGGCCAGTTCCTGGGCGCGTTCCAGCACGGAGAACAATCGGCCCAAGCGATAGCCGATGTTGGGATTTTGTGGATCGAGCGACACGTCAACCTCCTGTTTAGCGGGACCAAATCGAGCGTTGCGGACCAGTACGGCCTTGATCAAGGCCGCGCGGACATAATTAACCGCGCCCTGTTCGGCGCGGATGCGTTGCAAGGCGGCGACCAGCAGGGTCTGCGGATACGGTGTTCCGGCAAGAATCGCGCGCAGCACTTCACCGGCCAGCAGCGGCGGGATGTTCTCGCTTTTGCCTTGGGCGGCGGTCGCCACCAACAAGCGTCACAGCGGCAAGTATTCCGGATCGCGGGGAGACCGGACGATGGCGAGATCGTCGAAATGTTGGCGGATGTTCGTCGCCAGTTCGCGCACCGTACTCACATTCCACAGCCGCACGGCAAGACGGGCATTGTTTGGGGCGAGGCCCAGCACGAAAAAGCGGGTTTCGTCCTCGTTCAACGGACGCACACCCGTTTTTGGCGCTTCGTATAGCGTTCTGACCGCTTCTACTCCGCGTGCCGGATCGTCGGGGTCCGGTTGCAGCCAATCGGCGAATAATTCCTCGGCGGGATCGGGCTTTTCGGCCCAGAACACGAAGGTATCCTCGCCGACCAGCAATTTCTGGCTGGAATCGGTACGCAACAGATAATTGAGCGCGGTGGTGTAGACGAACGCGGCGTATTCGCCCACGGGGGCATTTTGGCCCTGTTCTTTACCGTGAGAACAGGCGGCGGTGAAATTGAAGGAGAAGAGATTCGCCCCGCTGCTCTGCGCGCCGCGCACGCCCTTGATCGCGGGGTGCAGACGGGCGATGACATCCAGATTTCCGCTGACCAGACAGCGGTTGCGAACGGTGGCGGTATCTCGTTCAGTCGCCACAACCGCTTGCCGTACCGCTTCCCGCTGACAGATCAGTTGCAGATCGCCATCCAAGCGGAAACTGAGCGACTCAGTGGTTTTGTTCAATTCCGGCCAGAGCGGATGGGTAAAAACCTCGCAGAAATCACCCCGTTCCAGAAACGCCAGCGCGGCCCGTACTCCATCGTCATCGATGGGGAGCGGAAAAACATCATGGATGCGCTGAATGAACACGCGGTGCGCTTCGCGAGTGCGCTCCTGTTCTTTTTCGAGCTTGGCGGCGTCCAATTTCGCGGCGCGCGTTTCACTCACCACGCCCAGCACGTAGCCCAAACCGTCCCATAACAGGTTGGCTGCTACCCCAGACGTGCGTTTGACTCCCTGCGGCACGACGAACGGTCGCCCCTTGTCTCGCTTGTTGTTCCCGTCGCGGGTGTCCTCGATGTCCACGAAACGCCCGTCCCGATCCAACACGATGACGAACGGAATCGCCTTGCGCTCGAAACCCGGCGGCGGCAGTTCCTCCTCTTGCCGGCGGTAATACTCGCAAAGGGCGTGCAGGATCATCGAACGATCTCCGTGCTATCCCAATCCGGTATCCGCACCACGCCGTTGTCGAGTTGGGCGCGGAAGAAGCATGGCGTTGGCTCGGAACCGCGATACTCCAGGTCGTACAGCATCCAGCCCAGATCGCGGCTGTCGGCAATCGGTTCCGGCCACGGCCCGGCGGGGTCCACCCAGGCGAACGCCGCCGAAAATTCCCGGCAGCCCAAGTAGGGTTGGTTGAAGCACTGGCCTTTCTCGGCGCGGCGGCGGAACATGGCTGCGTACTTGGCGAGCGTGTCGTCGGGACCGGCCTGATCGGTCAACTCGAACCGGGCGTGAATCAGATAATCCATCTCGCGCAACAGCAGCGCGGCGCGCTGTTGCCGATCTTCGTCGGCGTATAGCCCCAGTGCGCCCTTGCCCCGATTCATCACGGTTTTGACGTTGTCCACCGAGACAACATTGGCGACCTCATTGCGGCGTATCGAACCCCAGCGAATCGGTTTGAGCACGTCGATCCGGGTTACCCGCCAGACGATTTGCGGCTTCCACAAAATCGCCTCCAGAACGCCACGCGCGGCGGAGGGTGTCATTACGTCGTAGGAAACCCGCTCCACCTTCATCTCCGGGCGGGTGAAACAGGCGTAATCGCCCCATACCCGCAAGCGCACCGCGTTGTCCTGCGTCATTGCAGCCTCCTGTTCTCAAAGACGTTTCGGCTAGCCATTGCAAAATAACCCTCACCCCTGCCCCTCTCCCGCAAGCGGGCGAGGGGTTCTTGTACGGTCCATCAAGCGATCAGATCATCCGGTGCATAGTTGACCGCCGGTTCCACTCGTAACCCAACTTCTGGGTCGTAAAGCGGCGCAATCTGGACATACACGCCGGGCCACTGTTCCTCGATAGCACCGTCCGCCAGCAAGCGTTGATGAATCCGCCGCGGGATATTCACCACATAGCGTTGCAGTCGGCGCAGCGTCTTCCGGTCCACCTCATCGCCGGGTCGCGCCAATCGCGCCAGCAGGCGTTCGTTGTCGCCATAACGCACGATCACCGGTGCTTGCATTTCCGGGATCAACTGGAACCGCTCGGCGGCGGTACGAAAACTGAATTCAAACCGGTTGTTGTTTTTCAACAGCGCCATGATGCCCTGACGGTCGAGCCCTTCCGCACCTTTGCGCCAGTACAGACTTTGGAAGTATTCGGCGAACAGGTTGGGCACGAGCGGATCGGGCGGGCGACGTTGCAATACTTGCCGCCCTGCGTCGCGAGCTTGGCGCAAATGGCCAACGGGAGGTTGAGTGGGCGGCACGAACACCACGACCCGTCCCAAATTGAAACAGCGCCCTTCACGATTGCAACGTCCCGCCGCCTGAGCGATGGAATCCAGCCCCGACAGCGCCCGATAGACAACTGGGAAATCCAGGTCTACGCCCGCTTCCACCAGTTGCGTGCTCACCACCCGAATGGGCTCGCCAGCGGCCAGCCGCGCTTTGATCATTGCGATCACATCCGAGCGATGCTGGCCGCACATCAGGCCGGACAGATGCACCGTCCCTGTCGGCAACAAGCCGTGCAAAATTCGCGCATCGTCGCGCCGGTCCACGATGCACAGCGCACGAGGAAAGGTTTCCAGTTCAGTGGCGAGCGTTTCCCACGATGTCGGCGCTTGTAAATCTTCGGGCAACGCCACCTCCACGCGGCGCAATTGCGCGTGCAGTTCTTGTACCGCCGCCGCGTCGCCCACGATCTCGCGCACGTCGTCCAATCCATCGAACCGCCAATCAAAACCACGTTGCGACGCCAGCGCCGGTTGAGTCGCGGTGCAAAGCACGAAACTGACGCCGTAATGGCGGCTCAACTCCCGAATCGCGCCCAGAATCGGCGTCAAAAAATCGGGTGGGAGCAATTGCGCCTCGTCCAGGATCACCACGCTGTCGAGAATGTTGTGCAGCTTGCGGGTCCGACTGGGACGAGCGGCGAACAGCGACTCGAAGAACTGGACGTTGGTGGTGACGATCAACGACGCATCCCAGTTCTCGCAAGCCACTCGGCTGCGCGGCGTTTCCCGTTCCGAATCGAAGTTGCTGTGATGTTCGAGCACAGCGTCCTCGCCAAATACGCCACGAAACACCTCCGCCGTCTGCTCGATGATGCTGGTGTAGGGAATGACGTAGAAAATCCGGCGCTTGCCGTGATGCCGTGCGTGACGCAGGGCGAACGCCAGCGAGGCGAGCGTCTTGCCGCCGCCGGTGGGCACGGTGAGCGAGAACAGCCCCGGCGTTTGTTCCGCCGCATTCCGGCAGCGATCCAGCACCACCGCCCGCATCCGGTTGACCGGCGTTTCCAGCGTTTTTGCGCTTAGCGCCGCCATGTACGCATCGAAACGTGGCTCCAGTTCCTCCAGCAAGGGATATTGGCCGCGCAGCACGGCTTTATCCGGCGCCATGAACTGTTCGGTGTCGAGGAAATCGGCGTCCACCAGACAGGAAAACAGCAGCCGAATCCAAAGCGCATAATCGCGCTGACCGGGAGTGGAGGTCGGCAACGAAGCGTCGAGAATGTCGGCGGGCGGAGATTGCGCCAGCGCTTCGGCCAGGAAATCGGTTTGCTTCAGACGATAGATCAGACTGGAAGCCGGCTTTTCGGCGCTTTGCCAATCCGGCAGACCCGCATGATGCCCGGCGATCAGATAGGCGAGGATGCGGCCCAGTCCCTTCATCCGCTCCATCGCGTGCAATGCGCCCGCCGTGGAATGGTCTACCTTGCCTGGCGCGGTTTCGATATGGGCGTCGTAGCCGGAGGCGCCGCGGATATAGCGCTGAAACGCGGGGCGGTACTTGCCGAGGTCGTGCCACAAGCCGGCCAGCCTTGCCCAGTCGCCCGCGCCGAACGCGGCGGCGAACGACTGGGCAAACACTGCCACGCTGCGCAGGTGGTCATCGAGAGAATGCGGCAGCCATCGGCCGTCGGTGTCTTGCCGGACATGTGCAAGAAAAGTAGAAATTTTGCTTGACACGAGCAAATCCCCTCTTGCAATAAATCATGAACTTGGCGACAGGCTTCGCCGATTTCAGCAGGCGCTAATCTTGATAGCGACTTGATAGCGGTTTGTGACACAACTGTTCCGCCAGTCGCTCAGCGCATTACCAGGCGATTTTTTCATTCGATAAAATCCAGATAATTATCAGGATTGATCAAAGTCCATTTTGCATTCGGGTAGGCGGTTATCCATTCCTTTGGTGGACGATGTTTTGCCGTTCCCCATTTGATCTCGTATCCATGAAGTTGACCATTGCGTTCTTCGACCAAATCCAATTCTTTTTTGGTATAGGTCCGCCAGAAATAATTATTGGCCGATTCCCGCAGATATTCCTGTCGCTTCAGCCGCTCGATAACCAGATAATTTTCCCACAGTTCACCCACGTCATTGCGTAGTTCGAGCAAGTTGAAATTGTTGATCAGCGCGTTTCTGACGCCATTGTCAACGAAATAATATCGGCTGTTCTTGGTGATTTCATTGCGCAGATTACGGCTGAAACCACCCAGCTTTTGAATGACGAACGCCTTTTCCAGCAAGTCAAGATAATGATCGACCGTATTTTTACTCATCCCCAGACTGGCGCCCAGTTCCGTATAAGACACTTCCTTGCCGATCTGCAACGCCATCAGTTGCAGCAACCGGCTGATCTTGGTGGATTGCCTGATACCCTCAAGTTCGAGAATATCCTTGTAAAGATAGGAAGAAACCAATTCTTTTAAATACCGCTCTCGCTCACGGTTATCTTCCAGCAGCACCACTTCGGGATAAACTCCATGGATGAGCCGGCTTTCCAGACGCGCCGCCGTTTCGTGGCGTTGTTCGATGGCGGCAAGTTCCAGTTGGGCGAGAGGATACTGAATCAGGGTGGTTTTTCTTCCGGTCAGCGGCTCTCCGATGCTGCGCGCCAGATCGAAGGAGGATGATCCGGTAGCGACGACGCGGATATCAGGAATGTGGTCGACGATCAGTTTGAGATTCAGTCCAATGTTCTGGACCTTTTGGGCCTCGTCAACGACCAGGAGACGGTTGTTGCCAACAAACGCTTTCAATTTTTCAATCGACTGGGAGGAGAGATATCCCTGAATGACAATGTCCTCTCCGTTCACCAGCAGCCAGGGTTCGGATTCCCCCTTCAAAAATTCGTTGAGAAGCGTCGTCTTGCCGGTGCGTCGGGCGCCATAAATGACCACCACCTTGCCAGGCTTCAGCGCATTTTTGAGGTTTTCAAGCTGGTACTGGGGTATATACATGATAATTCCGTCAGTAAACTGACCGAATTATAAATTTATTCCCTCGATGAATGCAAAACGAACTCAAACGAACATTGCGCTGGCGTTGTCGCGCACCCAAGCCGCAACGACCCCCAACGACGGCTATCCCTCCAGCGCGTCCCGCCAGATGCCAGTCCAATAGCGGGTCACGGTCAGGGGCAGGCCGGCCCACAGGCCGAACAGGTCCGCATTGGACAAATGACTGCCGAAGGCGCGCGAGTGGAAGGGGGTCAGCCAGCGGGCCGCCCATTCCCGGCCGCACTGCATCAAACCGCTCAGGATCAGGACCTCGTCGATGGAAGGCTGGCCGGAGACATCGTCGATCACCCCCGTCAGGGTCAACAGGGCCTTGCGGAACAGGGTGAGATTTTCGGGGAATTGCATTGCTCCCTCCGTGCCCAGCCGGTCCAGCAGCGTCATCAGCCAGCCCATGC
This sequence comes from Candidatus Contendibacter sp., assembly GCA_029624765.1. GTDB lineage: Bacteria > Pseudomonadota > Gammaproteobacteria > Competibacterales > Competibacteraceae > Contendibacter. Next base: position 27,949 of record JARSSO010000060.1, read on the forward strand.
CGGGAAACGTCCCCTGCCGCACCTGGCGCAGACCCGCCGCGATGGCGGCGCGCAGGGCCGCCGGGTCGGACGGATTCCCCAGCGCCGCGAGCGCGCGGGCCACGCCGTCTTCGTTCTGGGTCAAGGCGCCCGCCACGGCCTGCACCACGGCCACGCGCTGCGCCTTGTCGAGCGGGGTGACCAGCGCCCAGTCCAGGATCGCCAGGCGGCCGTCGTTCGTCGCGAACAGGTTGCCGGCGTGGGGATCGGCGTGGAAACAGGCGTCCGAGGTGGGGTTGCTCCAGAACGGCTTGGCGAGCAGGGCTTCGATCAGGAACCGCGTCAGCCGCCGCCGTTCGCCGGACGCCAGGCCAGGGTCGGTCACCTTGCGACCTTCGACCCGCTCCATCGCCGTGATGCGCGTCGTGCAAAACGGCAGCAAACCCGGAATCAGGACCGCCGGGGAATCGGCATGGAACGCGGCGGCCCGCGCCAGATGGGCTTGCTCGCGGTCGAGGCGGATTTCGTGCGCCAACAGCCGGCGGATGCTGTCGAGCGTGTTGCGATAATCGAGCGCCGGCAGGTTCCGATCGGCGCAGCGCTGTTCCAGAAAGGCGCCGAGCGCCGCCCAGATCTCCAGTTCCTCGTGAAGTTGCTCCTCGACGCCGGGCCGCAGCACCTTGAGCACGCCCGGTAGCGGGGCGACGCCAGCGGCGGGACGCCAGAGCAGGGGGACCACCACGGCGACACTGGCCTCGGCCAGCGCCGACGGCGCGATTTCAAGACCCGCGACCGTCCCCAGTTCCCGCTGGATGATGGCGGCGATCTCCGCCATCGGGGTGGTGGGCTCCAGCGACTCCAGCCCTTGCAGATTCGCGCGCAACTCGGGCGCCAGGCGCCGGTCGCGCGCCACCACCTGCCCCAGCTTGTGCAGGGTCGGGCAGCGGCGGAACAGGGTCGCCAGCCGGCGCGCGGGCGAGGTGGCGCGTGGCAGTCGCAGTTGCTCGGCGAGAATAGCCGCCTGCCGCGCCGGCGACAGTCGCTCCAGGAAAAACCGCAGCCCGTCCATCAGCAGGGGACGGTAGGCGGCGTGGGCCTCGGGTACGAACCCGGCGATTTGCAACTCCTCCAGCAAGGCTTGCCGGTCCAGCAGGCCGCTTGCGTTTGACATCGATCCTCCCCTCGCGGTCAGCGCGTTTCGGTTTCGCGCCGCCGCTGTTCCAGCCAGAAGGTCAGCGCCAGCGCGCCGCCGCCGGCGATCAACAGGCTGAGCAGCACGCCCAGGTGTTCGGCCAGGTGAGCGAAGAACAGCGTATAAATTTGAATGACCAGGAAGGTTACGCCATAGCCGGTCAGCATTCGCATGGCTAACCGCGCGCCCAGCCAGACCAGCGTTCCGTTCAGACCCGCCCACAGCGCATTGAACACGAACCGTTCAGCGACCCCGGCCTGAGACCACCAATGACTGGCCAGATCGAAATTGCCGAACAGGGACAGCAGCCACAGCGCCATTTCCGCGAAGAACAGTCCGGCGGAAAGCCAGATTTTGCAGAATCCTCGATACCGCGCCAGCGGCCCGGCTTCGCTCTGCTGGTGGATGACGGCGACGGCGATCATGACGATGGCCGCCATCAGGAACCGCAGCGGGTAGTTCATCCCGAACCAGTACGCGCCCCAGCCGGAAGCGTAGCCGGTGAAGCCGCCGAACCAGGAGAAGAACACCACGGCGCTGAGCACGAGCAGCAACCCGTTGCATAGCGCGTAGCTCAAACCGATCAGCAGCACCAGATCGATCAGCAGCAGGGCCGGCCAGTTGCCGGAACCGGTGGAATAGATCGCGCCGAGGGTGAAGGTCAGGCCGATCAACAGCAATCCACCCAGCAGTTCCACGCTCAGGCCGGTCCAGACCAGCCGGGGACGAGTGCGCTTGAGCCATTGCCCGCCGCCGAAACTGGCGAGCGTGGCGATGCTCAGCAGCACCGCCAGCTTGGTCAGGGTGAACTCAAACAGGGTCCGGCCGAGAATCCCCAGGCCGGCCACGACGCTGACCGCGCCAAAGATCAGGAACCAGCGGCCCAGCGACCGCCAGTCCCAGCCCTCGGTGGGGTAGCGTTCGCGCAGTCGTTCATGGGTCATCGCGTCCAGCACGCCCTCGCGCAGCAACTCGTCCAGCTCCCGGCGAACGCGGCGATTGCGGGATTGCGGGTTCATGGCTGGCGCTCCCGGTAAGCCTGACGCTCGAAACCGTAGCCGAGAACCATCGCCAGCGCCCCGGCGATCAGGAAGAACGCCCCGGCGGACAACCGGTCCCAGAAATGCTCGAAAAAGCGGGTGTACAAGTCAATCGCCAGGAACACGATGCCGAACCCGGTGAAGCGGGCGTCGCGCAACCGGGCGCCGGCGACGATTTGCCCGATGCCGACGGCGGTGAAAATTAGTACCCAGCCCAGCGGTCGCCCGAACAGGGTCAGGAACCACAGCGACAGGTTCAGGTACAGCAGGCCGAAAATCAGGTAAAGCCCCCCGAACCCGGCGCAACGCCGCAGGGGACCGGTTTCCAGCCGCCATTCGTGCCAGAGACCCAGCCCAATCGTCGCCAGCGCCACCAGCGCCATCAACCGCTCATCCTGAATATCAGCGAAATAGGCGCCGTGCCCGCCGTAGGCGTGCCACGCGCCCAGGCCGTGAAAGAACAGCAGCAGCGCCAGCAGCAACGGCCAGCGCAGGTAATAGCGATAGGCGGTCAGAGCGGCGAGCACGCCCGTGAGCAGCATGATCGTCGGTATGGTCCGACCTCGGGGTTCGCCGTTGAACGCAAGGTGCAGCAGCACGAAAGCGCCGAACGCCGCCGCCAGGCTGGCGGTGATCAGCACCGCGCCGGTGAAGGGATGAAGCTGTTTGGGATCGGTGGCCAGCCGCGCCCCGAGCCACCACAGCCCCGCGCCGATGCCGCCGAGCAGCAGCGCGGCCAGCAGGGCGGATTGCGCCATCATGGCGATGAAGGCCAGCACCGCCAGCCCGAGTTGGAAAATGGCGAACAGCCCCAGCCATTTCAGCAGCGCGGTCAGGAACCGGCCGCGCGTTTCGTAGCGCGGCAGTAAAACGTCCAGCAGCGACCGGTCGATCAAGCCTTGTTGATGCCAGTCGGTGACCTCGCGGGCCAGCAAGTCGCGGGTGGTGGGCAGCATGACGGGTTTTCCGAGTAGGGATGCACCCGTAAAGTATATGTCCTGAAACTCCCCCCTCCCTTTGGGAGAGGGGTTGGGGGTGAGGGTTTTTATTCAAGCGGTTAGCTCCCTCACCCTAACCCTCTCCCAAAGGGAGAGGGAATTTGGCAAAAATGTTGAGGATTTTTTTAAATCCATTCATGAAGTTAATTTTTGTATAGGCTCTCAACCGGTGGCGCTGGGCCACCGAACGATGACCCGCAGTCCGCCGCCTGGTTCGACATCCTCCAGCCGAATGGTGGCTTGGTGACGGTCGGCGATGCGCTGGACGATGGCCAGCCCCAGCCCGCTGCCGGGCGCGGTGGCCTGGGCGCCGCGATAAAACCGGTCGAACACCCGTTCCCGCTCCGCCGCCGGAATGCCCGGCCCGGTGTCGCCGACGGTCAGTACCGCCTCGGTTTCGGCCGATTGGACCTGAACGTCCACCCGCCCGCCCGTCGGGGTGTAGCGCAAGGCGTTGTCCACCAGGTTGCCCAACAAGGTGCGCAATTCGCCCGGATCGCCGGCGACGGTGGCTGCGTCGCTGGGCAGCAGACCCAGGTCGAGATGGCGGTCGTCGGCGATGGGGGCGAACTCGGCGACGACCCGCTTGGCCACGTCCAGCAAATCCACCCGTTCGACCGGTCCCGTGGCGGGCGCGGCGTCCAGCCGGGCCATGGCCAGCAGTTGCTCGACCAGGTGCGAGGCGCGCAACAGGCCGGCGCGCAATTCGCCCAGCGTTTCCGCCCGTTCCGCCGGGTCCACGGCCCGTTGCGCCATCTCGGCCTGAAGCCGGACCGCCGTCAGCGGCGTGCGCAGTTCGTGGGCGGCGTCGGCGATGAACTGGCGCTGGGCGTCGAGGGTGTGCGCCAGCCGCGCCAGCAGGTCGTTGAGGGCGTGGACCAATGGCGTGATTTCCGCTGGCAGTCGTTCGGCCGCCACCGGCTCCAGCGCGCCGGGCCGGCGGTGTTGAATGTCGGCGGTGACGCGATGCAAAGGCCGCAGACCAGCCCCGACCCCGAACCAGATCACCAGCGCCATCCCCGGCAACAGCAACAGGAACGGCGCGAGATTGCGCAGGGCGATGTCGGCGCTCATCCGCAGCCGCACTCCCGCCGGTTGCGCGACCTGGACGATACGGTCGCTGGTGTACAGCGCGAACAGCCGCCAGCGCTGATTGCGCCAGAGCAGGTCGGCGAAGCCGGGCTGGGTGGCGAAAGGCAGTTCCCAGTCCTGGCGGGAGACGTACAACAGACCGCCGCCACGATCCCAGATTTGCACCAGCAGATCGCCTTCTCCCGCGCTCGCCTCGCCGCTCATCGCCAGCGCCAGCAGGTTTTGCCGCCGCAGGGCCAGCGCCGCTTGCTGCAACTGGTAATCGAACAGGGTGTTGACCTCGGCGTGGACCTGGCGGTAGGTAGCGTAACCGGCGACGCCCAGCACCAGGATTAGACCGACCAGCAAGCCGACCAGAAGGCGCTGGCGGATGGAAGTCACGGTGGTTCCCCAAGCCGGTAGCCGACGCCCCGCACGGTGCGGATGACGCCGGAACTCAGCTTGCGGCGCAGGTTGTGGATATGAACCTCGACGGCGTTGCTTTCCACTTCCTCGCCCCAGCCGTACAGGCGGTCCTCCAGTTGCTCGCGCGACAGCGCCACGCCCGGCCGTTCCATCAGGGCGCGCAACAGGGCGAATTCCCGCGCCGACAGCGCGACCGGCTGGCCCCGGTATTCGACGGTGCGCGCGGCGGGATCGAGCCGCAGCGCGCCAATTTCGATGAGGTCGCGCGCCCGCCCGGCCTGGCGACGCAGCAGCGCCCGCATCCGCGCCAGCAGTTCGGCCAGATCGAAGGGCTTGACCAGATAGTCGTCGGCGCCGCTGTCCAGGCCCTTGACCCGGTCCGGTACGGCATCGCGGGCGGTGAGAATCAACACCGGCACGGTCAGGCCGCGGCGGCGCCAGCCGCTCAGCACCGTCAGCCCATCCTTGCGCGGCAGGCCCAGATCGAGCAGCACCAGCGCGTAGTCGGTGGTTTCCAGCGCCCGTTCCGCGCCCGGTCCGTCCTGGACCCAGTCCACGGTGAAACCCTCGCCGCGCAGCCCCTTGCGCAGGCTGTCGCCGATCATCGGGTCGTCTTCCACCAACAGGATGCGCATGGTTTGGTGAGGAGTAGGAGCGGTCTGGCCACGATGACGATCTGATCGCGGCCAAAGCCGCTCCCGCGTAGTTTAACCCGCCTGCCTGGCTTGAGCGGGAATCTCCACCGCCAGATACAGCGCGCCTTCATCGCGCCGGACCAGCAACGGAACCCGTTTGCCGCGCGGCAATTCCTTCACCAGTTGCCGCAGATGGGCGGCGTCCCGGACCTTCTGGTTGTTCAGGCTCACCAGGATATCGCCCGGTCGCACGCCGGCCTCGGCGGCGGGACCCGGTCCGACCCGCTGGACCTGTACGCCACCTTCGCCGCGTTCGCCCTGGCCAGCGGGCAGATCGGCCACCATGACGTTCAGCCGGGGCGAGCCGTCGTCCGGGGCGCCGTTCAGCGCCAGCGCGTCCTTGTCCTGGTTCTTGTCCGGCAACTGGCCGAGCGTGACCGTGATTTCCCGTTCCTTGCCGTCGCGGATCACGGTCAGCGCCTTGCTGGCGCCGGGCTTGCTTGAACCCACCAGCGGCGGCAGATCGGCGCTGTCGTTCACCGGCTTGCCGGCATAGGCGACGATGATGTCGCCGGTTTGCAACCCGGCCTTGGCGGCGGGTCCGTCCGCGCTCACGTCCGCCACCAGCGCGCCGCGCGGCTGCTCCAGACTGAACGAGCGCGCCAGGTCCTGCGTCACTTCCTGCAAGGTGACGCCCATCCAGCCCCGGCTCACGCGCCCGTCGGCCTTGATCTGCGCCACCACGTCCATCGCCACGTTGGCCGGGATGGCGAACGACAGCCCCATGTAACCGCCGCTGCGGCTGAAAATCTGGGAATTGATGCCCACCACCTTGCCGTTGAGATCGAACAGCGGTCCGCCGGAGTTGCCGGGATTGATCGGCACGTCGGTCTGGATGAACGGCACGTAGGCGTCGCTCGGCAGCGAGCGGCCCAGCGCGCTGACGATGCCCTTGGTGGCGGTGCGCTCCAGCCCGAACGGGGCGCCGATGGCGAATACCCACTGGCCGACCTTGAGGCCGTCGGCGTCGCCGAAAGATACGGTCGGCAGACCCGTGGCGGCGATTTTCAGCAGGGCGATGTCGGACTGCGGGTCGCTGCCGATCACCTTGGCCGGAAATTCACGCTTGTCGTTCAGTTTGACGGCGATCTTTTCCGCCCCATCCACGACGTGATGGTTGGTGATCAGGTAGCCGTCAGCGGAAATGATGAAGCCGGAGCCGAGCCCCTGAACCGGCATGCCCTTGCCGCCATGCGGGATCGGTGGCATCGGGAATTGTTTGAAGAACGGCGCGAACGGATTGTCTTCGTCGTCCTGATCCGGAACGCCGCGCATGACCACGGTCGGCGGCTTCTTGCCGGTGACGGTGATATTGACCACCGCCGCCGCGTTGCGCTCGACCAGCGCGCTGAAATCGGGGACGGTCATTTCCACCTGAACCGGGTGCGTGGCATCGGCGGCCCGCGCCACCGGCAGGACGCCCACCGTCAGCACCGCGCCACTGGCCGCCAGGGCAACCGCCAGGGTGAGTTTTTTAAGCTTGCTGGGAAACTGCATGATCGTTACCTCTCGCGCAACGTGATTGGGATCGAAACTATTCCGATTCCCTTGTTGCGCGCCATTGTCCCCGGCGATGCTTAAGGGAAGCTTAAGGTGTCTACGTGATTTTTCGTAGGCTCGATCATTGGTTATCCGTTCGCGTCAGCCGGGGGCTGGATCGCCACTAAAAAAATCCACCAGCGAGCCAGTGGGCGGAAGAAGCAAGCTTTCCCGGAATCGAGAAGGTTTACGCCCATGCGCGCGGGGCGGGTGCTCAATTCGCCAAATCGGCGGGATTCAAAATGCTTTCGGCAATCCAGCCTGTTTCAGGATGGCATTGGCCAATGGTGCTGACGCCAGTGAACGCGGTACCGTGAAGGTGCGCCCGTTGATAGGGCTGTACCAGATTTCATGACTGCCCTTGCCCATTCGGATCACCCAGCAGCCACCAGCTTTTAGCTGCTTCACAAGGTCCGCGTACATCGACGCCATCAAGCGACCTTTGCCATCAACGTTCGTTCGGCGGTGATGCGCAACGGGATAGTGGCCGTCATCGGGATGTTGTTGGCTTCCAAAAGCTCAGGCGTCAGCCCGGTGGCGATATCCACCAGAGCATCGAAGGTATCGGCCTGCACGCAAAGACCAGGGATATCGTCGCTGGTGGCAATCCATACCTGGGCTTCATCATCCCACTGGGCGTGAATCTCAAGCATGTTCGGTATCCTCAAGTCAGCGGGGCGGATCGTCCAGGTTAAGCCGGCGTTCGATGCGATCCAGTCGGCGGCGGAAGTCGTCAAACTTGGATCGGCCTGAAATACGGCCGATTTTTGGGCGGGGTCGGCATTCCGGGCTACTCTGGGGCTACTCCGAACGGCAAGGAAAAGTTGGGACGGGGTATCCGGGGAAAAGTCTAACCGCCAGATTTGGCTGGTGATTGTATACGGCGGAAAAATAGGGGTAAAGCGAGGTGATCCCTTGCGGATCGGAAGATTTCGCCCGAGCGCGCGCGGACCCCAGACACAACGGTTATAGGGCTTCATAACGGTTTTCCATGCCAATCCGGAGTCCGACTCCGAATGTTCATGGAAAACGGGGTCCTTGGCCAATGTCGCCGTCGCCGCGCGGAAAATTCGACGCGGGACTTGCCGGCTCATCGTCCCTGCTTGACCATAAGCGTCCGAATCTGGACATCACCGGCGAACCGGGCTCGACGCCCATCCGCGTCACCGAAACCTGATCCGAATCCTTTGCTTGCTGGAGCACTCCGCCGCATGGCTCACGACAACGAATTCACCCTGCTTCGGGAACGGCGCTTCCTGCCGTTCTTCGTCACCCAGTTTTTGGGCGCGTTCAACGACAACGTGTTCAAGAACGCCCTCATCATCCTGATCGCGTTCCAGATGGCGGGGGGCGACGCCAGCCGTTCCAATTTCCTGATCAATCTCTGCGCCGGCCTGTTCGTGCTGCCGTTCTTCCTGTTCTCGGCCACCGCCGGCCAGTTGTGCGACAAGTACGAAAAGTCGCGCTACATCCGCTGGGTCAAGCTGCTGGAAATCGTCATCATGCTGGGGGCGGCGACGGGCTTCGTCCTGAACAACGTGCCGCTGTTGATCGCCATGCTGTTCATGATGGGGTTCCATTCGACCCTGTTCGGGCCGGCCAAGTACAGCATCATGCCGCAGCATCTCAAACCGGAGGAATTGGTGGGCGGCAACGCCTGGGTGGAGATGGGCACCAATCTCGCCATCCTGCTGGGCACCATCCTCGGCGGCGTGCTCATCGCCTGGCAAGGGGGGCATTTGTGGACCTCCGGCGCGGTCGTCCTGATCGCCGTGCTCGGTTTTTTGACCAGTTGGGCGATTCCCCCGGCGCCGCCCGCCGCGCCGGACCTGAAGATCAACTGGAACCCGGTCAGCGAGACCTGGAACATTCTCAAGTTCACCTACCAGAACTTCACCGTGTTCCAGTCGGTGCTCGGCATTTCCTGGTTCTGGTTCCTGGGCAGCGTCTACGTGGCGCAGTTGCCCAACTTCACCAAGCTGACCCTGGGCGGCGGCGAACATGTGGTCACCCTGTTGTTGACGCTGTTCGCCGTCGGCATCGGCCTGGGTTCGCTGCTGTGCGAGCGCATGTCCGGGCGCCAGGTGGAACTGGGTCTGGTGCCATTCGGTTCCATCGGCCTGACCGTGTTCGGGGTGGATTTATTCTTCGCCACTCCGGCCATGCCCCCGACCGGCGGGGAATTGCTGGGGGTGCTGGCGTTTCTGGGCCAGCCGGGCAGTTGGCGGGTGGTGATGGACGTGGTGTTGATCGGCGTGTTCGGTGGCTTCTTCATCGTACCGTTGTACGCCCTGGTGCAACAGCGCAGCGTGCCAAGTCATCTGTCGCGGGTGATCGCCGGCAACAACATCCTCAACGCGGTGTTCATGGTGGCGGCGGCAATCATCGCGGTGGTGATGCTGGACCGGGGCCTGAGCATTCCGCAACTGTTGCTGCTGATGGCGATTTTCAACGCGGCGGTGGCGGTCTACATCTTCGGCCTGGTGCCGGAATTCCTGATGCGCTTCATCGTCTGGATCCTGGTGAACGTGGTTTACCGGTTGAAGACGCGGGGGCTGGAGCACATTCCCGCCGAGGGGCCGGCGGTGGTGGTGTGCAACCACGTCAGCTACATGGACGCGCTGGTGGTGGTCGGCTGTTGCCGGCGACCGATCCGGTTCGTGATGGACCATCAGATTTTCAAGATTCCGCTGTTGAACTTCGTGTTCCGCACTGCTGGGGCGATTCCGATTGCCCCGGCGCACGCGAATCCGGAACTGTTGGAACGGGCCTACGACCGGGTGGCGCGCTATCTGGAGGAGGGCGAGGTGGTGGGCATCTTCCCGGAAGGAAAACTGACCGCGGACGGCGAAATCGGTCCGTTCAAGGCCGGCATCGAGCAGATCGTCCAGCGCACGCCGGCGCCGGTCCTGCCGATGGCGTTGCGCGGGCTGTGGGGCAGCTTTTTCAGCCGCCGCTACGGCAAGGCGATGAGCCGCTTGCCCCGGCGATTCTGGTCGCGGATCGAGTTGGTGGTGGGTGAACCGGTGCCGGCGGAGCGGGCTACGTCGGCGCTGCTCCGCGAGCGGGTTGCCACGTTGCGGGGCGACTGGCCGTAGCGAAGTCGGGGGAGGAGGGCGCCATGGCGCGGGTCGGATGGAACGGGGCGGGGCGAACCGGTCGGCGGCAGGCCGGGCGGGCGTGGCCGTGGGTGGTGTTGCTGGTGCTGGGGATGGTGGGCGGCGCGCTGTTTTACGGCTACACCAGGCCGCAGGCCGTCCCGGCCTGGGCGCGCGGCTGGCTGCCGGACCCGCCGGGGCAGACCCGGCCGCTCTACCGCTGGCGCGACGCGCAGGGGCGGACGCAGATCGCCGATCAGCCGCCCAAGGATCGGCCCTACGAGGAAGTCCGTTATCGGGCTGACGCCAACGTGATGCCCTCGCGGGGCGGCACGAAAGACCAAAATTCACCGGCAAATCAGTAACCCGGTGGCCCGATGACGGTTTCGCCGCGCTTGGAGGCCACGCGGGGTTTTCGCTGTTGCAGAAGATGTCGCTGGAGGCTCTCATGCCCTCGCTGCTGAAGACCGTTTCCCATGTCGATGATTTGTACGATCAACTGGAAGCCTTGCCGGAAAACCTGACCGGCGAGATCATCGACGGTCGGCTATACGCCCAACCCCGACCGACCACCCGCCATGCGCTGGCGGAATCCAGTTTGGGCGGTGAACTGTATGGTCCCTATCACCGTGGCCGAGGGGGACCGGGCGGTTGGTGGATTCTGGTCGAACCCGAAATCCACTTCATCCGTGACGCGGAAGTGCTGGTTCCCGATCTGGCTGGCTGGCGGCGGGACCGGATGCCGCGCCTGCCCCCGGATCATCGGATCGAGGTAGCCCCGGACTGGGTCTGCGAAATTCTGTCGCCCACCACCGCCCGCACGGATCGGATGACCAAAATGCCGGTTTATGCCCGCCATGGCGTTCCGTATCTGTGGCTGGTCGATCCGCTGGCCCAGACCCTGGAGGCCTTCGCGTTGCGCGAAGGGCGCTGGACGGTGATCGGGCAGTTTCAGGACCAGGCCATCGTCAGCGTGGAACCGTTCCAGGAGATCGGCCTGGAACTGGGCGCGTTGTGGGAACCCGCCGAGGATTGATCGGAACTTGCCGCGCCCATGAGGGAGTCGGCGATTTCCGTCAAATCCGCTGAATTTCCGCCATTCCATCCAAGTTTGAGCCGCTCTATCGTGGGCTTGATGCCGGGATTTCCCCGGATAACTCCAGAGGGCACGAACATGAACGAGCAATCCGCCCCTCTTTTACCCAACGTCCGCGTTTAATCCGCTTCACGGTGTGAAACGTCGCAAAAGTGGCAAAAGTTTTTAAAAGTTACATACTATAGCAACAGTCTGTGACTCATTAGAGGTGCTCCTGAATAAATTTCTTATTATTTTTCATAGTGTTATCAAGATTCCTGTAAAACATGGCTTTATGTATCAATAAGTTGAGATTGATTTTTTTGATCAGTCCCCATTTCTTTAGAGAAGCTTCCAATTACCAGGAGAGCCGTCATGCGAAATTTTAAACAGATCACTATTCGCACCGAACGACAATTTAGAGCCTTTACTGGACTTTCTCAGAAAGAATTTGACCGCCTGCTTTCTGAGTTTACCAAGGCTTTAGAATCGGCTCAACAGCGGCATTATAAAAAGCACCACTTGGAACGTAAAAGGAAGCCTGGCGGTGGGCGTAAAGGTGCATTATCCACACCGGAATTGAAACTCTTTTTTATTCTATTTTACCTGAAAACCTATCCGACCTTCGATGTGCTGGGCGGTCTATTTGATCTCAGTCCAGCCAAAGCCCAGGAAAATGTTGTCAAACTGCTACCTCTGTTGAAGCACGCGGAAAAAGTGCTCCGGGTTTTACCGCATCGTCACTTCAAACCAACCTCGGATAACCAGAAAGATACTGATAAAAAACAGCAAATTATCATTGATGCCACCGAAAGACCCTGCAGCCGGCCTCACCATGCCCGCAAGCAAAAGCATTACTACAGTGGCAAAAAACACCAACATACCCTGAAAAATACCGTGATCGCTGATGGAAGTCAGGGAATCCCCGTTATTGGACCGACGGTTCCCGGAAGTCGGCATAATTATGCGCTATTAAAAGAGGAGTTAGACCCTCAGCAACCTGGCCTATCCTCTGTTGAGGTTTCCGTTGATTTAGGTTATCAGGGTATTAAAGATCACTATCCAAACTTTCATAAGGTTTATATTCCTCATAAAAAGCCCCGGACGTCAAACAATAATCCAAATCCAACCTTGACCCCAAAACAAAAGAAAGAAAACCGAGTTCTCAGTCGAACCCGCGTCGCCGTGGAACATCTCATCGGCGATCTGAAAGTCTTTCACATCCTGACCATTAAATTCAGAAATCACATTCAATCCATGGCTGATCAAGTTATTTTATTGGTGGCTGGCCTGTGCAACCTCAAAAATGAATATGTTGTTCAATAGGTTATGAAACATTGTTTGGGAACAGGTCTATTAAATAACCGAGAGAATTAGGGGGAAAATCCAATGCGATCCGTATTTTTGGGAAGAATGCTTTTCGCCGTGATTCTGTCGTGGGCGGCCTGCTTGGTTTCAGAGGTGGCAGGGGCGGCAGAGCACAGGTAGATGTTCAGGCCGTGCGCCAGAAGGCGGAACAGGGCGATGCCAACGCGCAGTACAACCTCGGCGTGATGTACATCAAAGGCCAAGGGGTGAAACAAGACTACGCCCAAGCCCGCCAGTGGTACCAAAAAGCCGTCGAGAAGGTGGTGGCGCGGTTGTGAGCCATCCTGCGGCTTTCCTGCGGCTTTCCTGCCCATTGCGGCTTATCCGCCGCCCCGTTTGACTTTGAATTGGGAGAATCCATGAACAAATTCTTGCTGTTCACTTTCGGATTAGCTTTAACTTGCTCCGCTATAGCCTCTCAAGCCTCTTCCTGCGAGGATCAGGCCGACCAATGCAGCCGCTGTCCGAACGGTCAATATCGCGGGGTTGGGTTCTTGTGCGTGTATTCCAGCCTCTCGGAATGCCGATCCAGCATCATCCAGTTCTGCCGGGCTAATCGGGCGTCCGGCGACGAGGGCCTGAATGTTCGGGGCGGGCGTTTGACGAATGCCCAGCTCCTCGATCTGCTCCAGTCGTGCCCCAACATTTCGAGAGGGCCTATCCCCCATACTGGCTCGCCGCCGACGCCCGGCAGCAAGAAGGCCCGGCAATGCGAGGCACTCGGAAATGCCTACTTCGACTGCTCCCTCCTTGCGCTCGCTGGACCAAAGTATTTTAAGGCCTGTCTGCGCGACACCTACAGAGGGCCGTGACGATAGCTGCATAATCGTAGAAATAGGGGACGGGTCACCTTTTCTCCAAAGGCGGCAGTAAGGGGCTATGGTTCAGCCGCACCCAGCCCACGGATACCGCCCTAGTCATCGCGGAAAGCGCCCTAGACGCTCTCAGCTATGCCGCCTTGCACCCCGACGACAAGGCGCGGTATTTCAGCACGGGCGGAAGCCTGAACCCCCAGCAGCCCGCTTTACTGGCTACAATTTTCGAGAAGATGCCAAGGCCCGCCGTGGTGATCTTGGCGACCGACAACGACGAGGCAGGCCACGCACTCGCCGCGACGATCCAGAGCCTAGCGCCGGACGGCGCAGGCTTGGAGTTTCGCCGCCCCTTGCCTGAAATCGGCAAAGATTGGAACGACCAGCTACAGGCCCAAAGGCCAAGCCTAGCCCCTCTTTTGCCTGCCGTCCGCGTTTAATCCGCTTCACGGTGTGAAACGTCGCAAAAGTGGCAAAAGTTTTTAAAAGTTACATACTATAGCAACAGTCTGTGACTCATTGAATAACTGAGAGAATTAGGGGGAAAATCCAATGCGATCCGTATTTTTGGGAAGAATGCTTTTCGCCGTGATTCTGTCGTGGGCGGCCTGCTTGGTTTCAGAGGCGGCAGGGGCGGCAGAACAGGTAGATGTTCAGGCCGTGCGCCAGAAAGCGGAACAGGGCAATGCCGCCGCGCAGTTCAACCTCGGCGTGATGTACGCCAAAGGCCAAGGGGTGAAGCAAGACTACGCCCAAGCCCGCCAGTGGTTCCAAAAAGCCGCCGAACAGGGCTTTGCCAACGCGCAGAACAACCTCGGCGTGATGTACGCCAACGGCTACGGGGTGAAGCAAGACTACGCTCAAGCCCGCCCGTGGTACCAAAAAGCCGCCGAGCAGGGCTTTGCCGCCGCACAGTACGACCTCGGCGTGATGTACGCCAACGGCCAAGGGGTGAAGCAAGACTACGCCCAAGCCCGCCAGTGGTACCAAAAAGCCG
>JARSSO010000061.1 GCA_029624765.1 Candidatus Contendibacter sp.
CCGAGGCACCGGTTGCCCCGCCCGCCACGCCATCGATTCCAGCGCCCCCGCCCGCACCCGCGCCCGCCGCTGAGAAACCACCAACCGCGGAACCCGCCCCGCCCGCGCCCGCCGCTGAGAAACCACCAACCGCGGAACCCGCCCCGCCCCCGCCCGCGCCCGCCGCTTCCACCGCCGAAGCCCCTGCCGCTCCGGCTACACCACCCACGCCCACCCCGATTCCCGAAAAGCCACCGGCCGCTGGCGAAGCTCCCCCCGCCAAATGAACGCATGAAAAAACCCTCCCCGAAACGGGGAGGGTTGCTTTTGATGGCGAATCGCGCTCAGCGCCAGTAAAAATTCAACCGGGACTGACCTTGACCGACGCGGGCCGTTTGCCATTGGCTTTGCCCCTGCGCGCCAACCTCGACGGTGTAGACATCGGGGGGCAATTGAACGAAGAACCAGGGCCCCTTCGATTCGGCGCTCAGAACCAACGCGCCGCTCGGATCGAGAATGCGCACCCGGACATCCGCCAGATAGTCGCCACTGTCTCGCATGGCAAACAACAATCGCAAATTGAACTGGCTGGCCAGGGCTTCCATTTCGGCCCGTTCGCTTTCGCCAATGCCGCCCGATACGTAGCGAACGCCTTGGGCAACCTGAACCTGCAATGAGCTGTCCGGTGGAGACCAGTCGGAGCCGCTGTCGTCGGGATAGCCATTCTCCCAAGCCGGACGCGGCGCGGCATACGGATACCGGCTTGGCGGGCTTGTTGGCGGGCTTGGCGGGCTTGGCGGGCTTGGCGGGCTTGGCGGGGGCATCGTCGACGGCGATGATTCCTCGACGCCGGCCGGCAGACTGTAAAGCTGAATACTGCCCGGCGACTGTTCCCGGTCGCTGGGTGGAGCGTCGTAGGCCGGGGGTACGGCCTGATTCCGTTGCGCGCTGGTGGTCGTGGACAGCAGACCGCCGCTCAACACCAGTGCCAGGGCAATCAAACTCGTCTTGCGTGGTTGAGCCATGCCGAAACCTCCTTCATTTTCCAAAGTGCCGCGCCGACAACGTCGCGCCAGGAAATTTCCACGGGGTCGCATTGGAAATGGCCGTGAGCATTTCAAGCTGAATCGAGCGGCGTCGGGGTCTGCTCCGCAAAACGTTGTAGCTCGCGGTCGCCGGGCAGCGCGGGCTGATAACGGGAAACGAAGAGACGGCGGTCCAATCCGGCCAGGGCGTACTCAACCCGCGCCTGGTCCTGGCGGGCGTGAATCAGGATGCCCACCGGCGGGTTGTCGTCCTCGGCCATCATGCCGTCCCGGTACCAGGCCACGCAGGCATCGAGTTGCGCGATGTTTTCGTGGCCGAATTCGGTGGGTTGAAGCTCCACCAGCACATGACACTTGAGAATGCGATGGTAGAAAACCAGATCGACGAAACAATGCCCCTCGCCGATCAGGATGTATTTCTGGCGCGTTTCGAAGCATAAGCCGTAATTCAAATCCAGCAGGAACGCTTCGAGCGCATCCAGCAGTCGTTCTTCCCGGTCGGTTTTTTCGGCCGCCTCGCGCGGTTTCAGGCCAAGAAACTCGAACACGCCGGGGTCGCGCACGGTGAGAGGAGATATGGTGGCGGCATCGGCATCGGCATCGGCATCGACCGACGCCGGTTCGGCCTCCTCCGGCCGCTGCTCGGCAAGACCGGACAGTTCGTAATGCAGGCCGGCGATCTTCCGCTTCAGGGTCCGCGTCGACCAGCGGCCACGCAGGCATTCGCGCTCGTAAAAGGCGCGCTTGCGCGGAGGGTTGATCTCCATCAGTTCGGCCAGATGGGCGAAAGAGAGTTGTTCGACCAGAACCTTGCCGGTGGCCCAGAATGTCGGCGACGACGCGGCGGTCGCGGCCGATTTCGCGGCGGCTTGATCGGGCGGCCAGATGGGCGCCGCCGCCTCCGCGATCCGTGGGTAGGCCAGGTAAAATTGACGGTAGCGGTACAACTCCCGGCGGTCGCAACGGGCCAGCCCGTACCGGCGCAAGGCTGTGGCAAGCTCATCGATCAGGTGGTCGCGGTATCGAAAATAATCGGCTCCCATCCGTCGGTAGTTCTCGATCTGGTAGCCGATCAGCCAGTTGCGCAGCGTCAGGCTGGCATGAATCGCCTGGGTCGCCTGAATCGCCTGATGGTGGTGAATCTCCTCGATGGCGCCCAGCAGCCGGTCGAACGTAAAGTCGGGTTGCCGGCGGGTCTGGCTGGAGTTTCCGCTCATGGTTGTCGACCCACGATCGTCATGGCGTCCGTGTTCAACTGGCGTGGCGGGCAATATACGCCTTGATCGCCGCCACTTCCGTATCCATCACCTTGAACCGTTGTGGCAGCGTCTCAAGCTTTTCGTAGCCGGCCGGCCGTTCGGGCGGGCGGCCCAGCGCTTCGACGATGGACTCCTCGAACTTGACCGGCAGGGCGGTCTCCAGGCAGAGCAACGGTACGCCGGCTTCGCGATATTCCAGCCCGACCTTCACGCCGTCGGCGGTGTGGGTGTCGATAACGATCCCGGATTCCTGATGAACCCAGCGGATGACGGCCATGCGGTTCCGGTGATTGCTGGAACCCGACACGAAGCCCGATTGGGCGACCGCCCGGAAGGCGTCGGTGCCGGACAGATCGAAGCAGCCGCGCGTATCCACCTCCCGCCACAGGGCGCGGACCACCGCCGGATCGCGTCCGACCATGTCGAAGATGAAACGCTCGAAATTCGACGCCTTGGAAATGTCCATCGAGGGGCTGCTGGTGTGCGCCACCTGGGCGGTCTTGCGCACCCGGTAGACGCCGGTGCGGAAAAACTCGTCGAGGACATCGTTTTCGTTGGTGGCCAGAATCAGCCGACGGATCGGCAGACCCATGCGCCTGGCGATATAGCCGGCGCAGATATTGCCGAAGTTGCCGGACGGCACCGCGAACGAAACCTCCTGATCGTCGCGGGTGGTGACCGCCAGCCAGCCCTTGAAGTAGTAGACGATCTGCGCCGCCACCCGCGCCCAGTTGATCGAGTTGACCGTGCCGATGGCGTAGCGGGCCTTGAATTCGGCGTCGCCGCTGACCGCCTTGACGATGTCCTGACAATCGTCGAACACGCCGCGCACCGCGATGTTGAAGATGTTGGGGTCTTGCAGCGAGAACATTTGCGCGGTCTGAAACCGGCTCATCTTCCCGTGGGGCGAAAGCATGAACACCCGAATGCCGCGCTTGCCGCGCATGGCGTATTCGGCGCTCGAGCCGGTGTCGCCGGAGGTGGCGCCGAGAATGTTGAGATGGCCGCCGGTCTTGAGCAGGGCGTATTCGAACAGGTTGCCGAGCAATTGCAGGGCGATGTCCTTGAACGCCAGGGTCGGGCCGTTGGACAGTTTCAATAGCCAGACGTCGTCGATGAGTGGGGTGACCGGGGTGATGGCTTCGGTGCGGAAGGCTTCGACCGTATAGGCGCGGTCGATCAGCGCGCGCAGATCGGCGGCGGGGATGTCGTCGGCGAATTTGCGCAGAATGGCGAAGGCCAGTTCCGGGTAGGACGAACCGCGCCAGCGTGCCAGTTCACTGGACGTGACGGCCGGATAAACCTCCGGAACGGTGAGGCCGCCATCGGGGGCCAGACCGCCCAGCAGGATGTCGGAAAAGGTGGCGGGGGCCATGCCGCCCCGGGTGCTGACGTAGCGCATGAAGAAATCCTCGGGGATCACGATGCGTTGGGGAGGGTCATGGCCATGGCGGCGCCGTTTTTGCCAGCGGGATCTTCCTTGCCTTGAGTGCGTTTACACATTTTCCCAATTTTAGCTCAAGCCGCCGCGGGAGAGTGGGAGGTTTCGGTCGATTTCCTTTGGAGGCCGTATGAGGGCCTTTTGCCCGCTGGCGGGATCCGACATCCCCGACCGCGTCGGAGCGGCGCCAATCCGCCGCCGCGATCAGGCCACCGGCCCGGCCGCTTTCCCGAGCCGTTGTCCCATCCGCGCCGTCGCGCCGGGGTGGATGTCGGGTTCCCAGCGCACCGCGCCCCGGCCAAACAGCAGGATCACGGTGGACCCCAGGTTGAAGCGGCCCATTTCCATGCCCTTGTCGAGCCGGGTCGCGCCCTCCCCGTTTGGCGGATAACGCCAGTGGCGGATGCTTTCACCCAACGGCGGCGTGATCGCCCCCGCCCACACGGTTTCGATGGACGCCACGTTGACCGCCCCCACCAGCACCAGCGCCATCGGTCCCGCCGGAGTATCGAACAGCGCCGCCACCCGCTCGTTGCGGGCGAACAACTCCGGCACTACCCGAGCCGTCAGCGGCGACACGCTGAACAGCTTGCCGGGAATGTGCGCCATCTCCCGCAACCGGCCGGCTAATGGCATGTGGATCCGGTGATAGTCGCGCGGCGACAAATACAAGGTGGCGAACGCGCCACCCTGGAACGGTCGCGCCCGTTCCGCGTCGCCGCCCAGCAGCGCGGTCAGCGAAAAGCGCCGTCCCTTGGCCTGCAACAGCGTATCGGCCTCGGCGAAACCGATTTGACTGACCGCGCCGTCCACCGGACAGCACACCACCCGGTCGCCGGGCGCCACTGGCCGCGCGCCCGGCTTGAGCGCGCGGGTGAAGAAGGCGTTGAAATCCCGGTAGGCGCCGGGATTCGGCTCCAGCGCCTCGTCCAGATTCACTTGAAATCGTCGGGCGAAGTGGCGAATCAGCGCATCCTTGAACCAGGGCGTCCGAACCCGCGCCAGGCGGTAAACCACGCGGGTCAACGACCGTTGCGGCAACAACAATCGCGGCAGGTGGCGCAGGCGATCGCCCCAGATTGCACTCATGATAAACACCCTTTGCGTAGCCTATGCTTGCTTGATATATGAGGTAGGGGACGGAAGCATATCCGGTTCAACGGCGCAACGGTAGAATGCCCTCGACCCTCTCCCGCCCTTTCCAACCACCCCTGATTCCAGATGACCGACCACGACGACGTTTCCTCTCATCTACGCACGATCCGCGATCTGATCCGGTGGGGCGCCAGTCGCATGAACGAGGCTGGCCTGCATTTCGGCCACGGCACCGACAACGCCATCGACGAAGCGGCGGCCCTGGTGCTGCACGCCCTGCATCTGCCGCCGGATCTCCACGCGGACTATTTTCAGGCGAATTTGCTTCCGGGCGAGAAACAGGCCGCGCTCCGATTGCTGGAGCGGCGCATCGTCGAGCGCAAGCCGGCGGCGTACCTGACCCAGCGCGCCTGGTTCATGGGGTTGCCGTTTTATGTGGACGAACGCGTGTTGATCCCGCGCTCGCCACTGGCCGAACTGATCGAGCGGCATTTCGCGCCGTGGTTGCCGGACAGCCGGCAGATCGGCGCCATCCTCGACCTGGGGACGGGCAGCGGCTGCATCGGCATCGCCTGCGCCTACGCCTTTCCGGATGCGCGGGTGGATTTGGCGGACATTTCCGCCGAGGCGCTGGAGGTGGCGCGGCGCAACGTCGCCGAGCACGGCCTGGAGGATCAGGTTGAAGTGATCCCGTCCGATCTGTTCTCGGCGTTGAAGGGGCGTCGTTACGATCTGATCATCAGCAATCCGCCCTACGTGGGTCTGGAGGAACTGGACAGCCTGCCGCCCGAATATCATCACGAACCGCGACTGGGGCTGGCCGCCGGCGCGGAGGGGCTGGATGTGGTGGTGGAAATCCTGCGCCAGGCCGCCGATCACCTGAAACGCGACGGGTTGCTGATCGTCGAGGTGGGCAACGCCCAATACGCCCTGTGCGAGACGTTCCCGGACGTACCGTTCACCTGGCTGGAGTTCGAGCGCGGCGGCCAGGGAGTATTTTTATTGAACGCCGCGCAGTTGCGCCGGTTGTGACGAGCCGGTTGGACCGGTCGGGGCATCGCCATCACCATTCACGCTTTCGGCGGAGATCGCAATGCAGTCTTCTCGAACGACGGGAGTTAAACTTGGGATCATCGCGCTCCTCAGCTTTTTCTTGCTCAATTCCGTGGTATTACCAGGGTGCGCGCCACCGGCGCCGATCCGCATCGGTTTCGTGGGCGGCACCTCCGGGCGGGTGGCCGATCTCGGCATTGCCGGGCGCGACGCCGTCCTGCTGGCGGTCGAACTGCGCAATCGGGCGGGCGGCGTGGCCGGGCGCAAGGTGGAACTGCTGATCCGCGACGACGAGCAGAACCCGGAAGTGGCTCAGCGCGCGGTGCGCGCGCTGATCGATCAGGGAGTCGTGGCGATCGTCGGCCCGATGACCAGCGCCATGGCGATCGCCGTGCTTCCCATCGCCAACGAGGCCAGGGTTCTCCTGGTAAGTCCCACCGTCTCGACCGACGACCTCACGGGGCTGGACGACTACTTCTTCCGGGTGATTGCCCCCACCCTGGACAACGCCAGCCGGGTCGCGCGCTATCACCTCAGCCACGGCGCCACGCGACGGTTGGCGGTGGCTTACGATCTGAGCAACAAATCCTATACGGAAAGCTGGCTTAACCACTTTCGCGCCACCTACGTTCAGGGCGGTGGCGAGATCGTCAAAGTCCTCGGCTTCGAATCGGGTGGCGAAACGACCTTCCTGCAACTGGCGGAAGACCTGCTGGCGACCCAAGCCGACGGCGTGTTGATCGTCGCCAACTCCATGGACACGGCGCTGCTGTGCCAGCAAATCCACAAGCTGGATCGCCGCCTACCCATCCTCACGTCCGAATGGGCGGCGACCGAACGTCTGATCGAACTTGGCGGCAAGGCGGTGGAAGGAGTAATCGTGGCGCAGAACTTCGACCGCAACAGTACCGCGCCACGCTACCGGGCTTTTTACCAGGCCTACCGCGACCGGTTTCATCGTGAACCCGGTTTCGGTGGGGTCAACGCCTTCGACGCCGCCAACGTGGTGCTGGACGCGCTCGCCCGCCGCCAGGACCGACAGAGCCTCAAGGAAACTCTGCTGGCCACGCCTCGCTTCGAGGGCGTCCAGGAACCCATTCTCTTTAACGAATTTGGGGACGTAAAGCGGAGCCTTCGCATCACGGTCGTGCGCGACGGCCAATTCGTGGTGATCGAGTAACGCCATGCCCTCCACGTATTCCCTTCGACTATGGCTGGCGCTGCGAATCGTGCTGGCAGGGCTAGCCCCGCTGGCCGTGACCGCCGTTCTGGTGCTGGCGGTGCTGTTGCCGCAACTGCGCGCGGAGCTTGAAAGCCGTTATCAGGCCCTGGCCCACGCCATCGCCGGCCAAATCGAGACTCGCTTGCTCGATGCGAGACGGGAGTTGCGCGCCATCGCGGCAATCCTCCGCGACCATCAAGACAACTACCCAGCGTCGTTCTGGTCGGATTCGCTGGACGCGCACGCTGGAACGGGCGACATGTTCGCGGCCATTTACATCGTCGCCCACGACGACTCGGTTTACGCCGTCGGTCTGCCCCAGGTGGAGCGCGACCACCGCAACGATCTATTGGGGCTCGATCTTTCCCAACGGTCCATCCTGCGCGAGGCGCGCGGGAGAAACAGGGAAGTGTGGTCGAATACCTTCCTGTCCGCGGTGACCGCTCGGCTCGCCGTCAGCCTGGCGATTCCGCTAGCCGGGCGAGTGCTCGTCGGCGAGATTGCCATCGACCGGTTTCCGAAACTCCCCCATGGTTCGCCCGCCACCTCGGGGATGGTGACGATGATCCTCGACCGCCAGGGCCAGATCATCGCCCATTCCCAGGCCGCCATGAGCGGCCAACAACTGAGTTTGAGCTACCTGCCCATCGTCCGCGACGCCCTGGCGGGGCGCTTCGCGACCGGCGGCTTCGAACTGGACGGCCGGATGTTCGTCGGCACCCCCGTCGGCATCCCCGCACTGGGCTGGATCGTGCTGGTCGCCCAGCCCCGCGCCGAGGCGTTCCAACCGTTCTTTTCCACCTTGTGGGTGCTCGCCGTCGGCGCGCTGGTGGCCCTGTCGCTGGCGATCCTCGTCGCCTGGGCGCTCGCGCGCGGCCTCGCCCGCCGCATCGGCCGCTACGCCGACCAAACCCACGCCATCGCCGAGGGCGACTACGAGCAACCCTGGCCAATCACCCGGATTCGGGAGTTCGACAGCCTGGCCGGCGACCTCGAACGGATGTCGCTGGCCATCCGCCAGCGCGAGCGGGACCTGGCCACCAGCGAGGCGCGCTATCGATCCGTGATCAGCAGCGCTCCGGTGGTTATTTTCCAGTTCGACGAGCGCGGCGTCTTTACCCTCAGCGAGGGCAAGGGCCTGGAGCGCGTTGGGCTGGTGGCCGGCGAAGCGGTCGGCCAATCCCTGTTTGATCTGTACCGCGACTATCCCGACGTTTGCGAATATGCTCGCCGCGCCATTGGTGGAGAAGCGTTGAATTTTATCTCGCGGATCGGCGAAACGGTTTTCGACACCTATTTCAATCCCGCGAGGGATCAGGATGGCCACGTTCAGGTGATGGGCATAGCCGTGGATATCACCGACCGCCAGCAGGCCCAGGAAGCGCTCCGCGAAAGCGAAGCGCGACTCCGCACCGCCATCGAAAGCATTCCTTTCGACTTCTTTTTGATCAGCCACGACGGTCGCTATGCATTACAGAACACGATCTGCCGAAAAGCTTGGGGCGACGTAGTCGGCAAATCCCCCGAGGACATCACCGACGATCCGGCAACGCTGGCGCGTTGGCAAAACAATAATCGCAGGGCCCTTGCCGGTGAAATTGTTGATGAAGAAGTCCAGGTGACCGTAGGCGATGAGGAGAGATATATCCATAACATTATCGCTCCCGTCAGAAACGGCGCCGAGATACGGGGCATCCTGGGATTTAACATCGACATCACCGAGCGCAAGCGGGCGGAAGAAGCGTTGCGGCAGGCGCACCTGGTCGTGGAAAACAGCCCGGTGATGCTGTTCCGCTGGAAAGCCGAGGAAGGCTGGCCGGTGGTCTTCGTTTCTCTCAACGTCAAACAGCTCGGTTATTCCCCCGGGGAACTTCTCGATGGATCCGTTCCCTTCGCTTCGATGGTATACGCCGAGGATTTGGAACGAATCGGCCATGAGGTGCGGAAGTATTCCGAAAGCGGGGTGGACCAATTCCAGCAGGAATACCGTATCGTCGCCAAGGATGGAAGCGTGCGCTGGGTCGATGACCGAACCGTCATCGAACGGAACGCGCAGGGGGAAATCACCCATTACCAGGGCATCATCATCGACGTCACCGAGCGCAAGCGGGCGGAAGAAGCACTGCTCCTGACCCAATTCGCGATGGATCGCGCTCCGGACAGCATCCTCTGGGTGGATGACGAGGGCAGGCTGATCTACGCCAACGACGCCGCCTGCGCCTCCATGGGCTACACGCGGGAAGAGTTGCTGGGCATGAAAGTGTTCGACATCGATCCGGATTTTCCCGCCGAGGGATTCGAGGCGCACAAGATCGAACTCCAACGCCGAGGGTCGATAAAGTTCGAATCTCGCCACCGCGCGAAGGATGGGCGTGTGTTCCCGGTCGAGGTGACTGGCAACTACCTGGACCACAAAGGGCGTTTTCTTGGCTGCGCCTTCGATCGCGACATTACCGAGCGCAAGCAAATCGAAGAAGCCCTGCGGCAATCCCGGAATCTGCTGCAAACCGTCCTCAATACCATTCCCGCCCGGGTCTTCTGGAAAGATCGCGACCTAAGGTATCTGGGATGCAATCAGTCCTTCGCGCGCGACGCCGGCGTCAGCTCGCCCGACGAGATGGTGGGTCGAGACGATTACCAGATGGGGTGGTGGGAACAGGCGGACCTTTATCGAAGCGACGATAAGCGCATCCTGGAATCCGGCAACCCAAGGCTGGACTATGAAGAACTCCAGACGACGCCCGATGGACGCCACATCTGGCTGCGAACCTCCAAGGTTCCGCTGCGGGACGCGGATGGAGTCACCTTCGGAATCCTGGGTACGTACCAGGACATCACCGAGCACAAACTGCTGGACGAACGGATTAAAACCTCGCTGCGCGAGAAAGAAGCGATGCTCAAGGAAATTCACCATCGGGTAAAGAACAACCTGCAATTGATTTCAAGTCTGCTCGACTTGCAGGCGGGATATGTCGAGAATCCGGTTGCCCGGGACCAGTTGCGGGAGAGTCGCAACCGGGTGAGTTCCATGGCCCTCATTCACGAACGACTGTACCAGGCTCCGAACCTGGCCCAGATCAGCTTCGCCGAATATACCCACGATCTGGCGACGCATCTGATCCGCGCCTATGCTACCTCGGAGCGAGAGATCACGGCGCGAGTAGCGGTAACCACAGGGGAACCCGTGCTGAGCGTGGAAATCGCGGTGCCGTGCGGGCTGATCATCAACGAACTGGTCACGAACGCGCTCAAACATGCATTCCCAACCCGGCGCGGTGGTGAAATCACCATCTCGCTCGACATGGCGGATGGACAATGGACGCTGCGGATCCGGGACAACGGGATCGGCTTTCCAACCACGGTGGATTTCCGTCACACCCCCTCGCTCGGATTGACGATTGTGATGACGCTGGTCAAGCAACTGAAGGGAAGCATCGAGTTGCGCACGGAAGCGGGGACCGAATTCGTGGTCGTGTTTCCCGATCCGGCCACGGCAAGATCCACCAAGCAAAACGTGGCGGCGCGCGCGCCCGACCTGCGCGGATAGCCGCGCGCGAAGGAAGCCGGGAGCGGCTGGAGAAAGCCCCTGCCTGATGGGGTTGCGACGGCGAATTTTGAAACAGTTTGGAGGCCAAGCGTGGGCAGTGATCGGCGGGGCTGTCTGGCGGACTCAAGAAAGCTGGCCTGGTTTTTCATTCCTCTGGGTATTGTCGTATTGCTCGGTTGCAACCCACCGGCGCCGATCCGTATCGGCTTCGTGGGCGGCACCTCCGGGCGGGTGGCCGATCTCGGCATCGCCGGGCGCGACGCCGTCCTGCTGGCGGTCGAACTGCGCAATCGGGCGGGTGGAATAGCCGGGCGCAAGGTGGAACTTCTGATCCGGGACGACGAGCAAAAGTCCGAGGTCGCCCAGCGGGTGACCCGTGAATTGATCGCGCAAGGCGTCGTCGCCATCATCGGTCCCATGACCAGCGCCATGGCCGTCGCCATGGCGCCGGTCGTCAACGAAGCGCGCGTCCCGTTGATCAGCCCCACGGTCGTCACCAACGAATTGACCGACAGGAACGACTATTTCCTCCGGGTCAGTTCGCCCACGCGGGAATACGTGCGCAAGATCGCGCTGCACGAGCGAAACGCGCGGGGTCTGCGACGGGTGACGGCGGTCTACGATCTTGACAACCGGGCCTATACCGAAAGCTGGCTCAACGACTTTCGCGCCGCCTTTGCCGAGAGTGGTGGCGAAATCATCCAGGCGATCGGTTTCCAATCGGGTAGCGACACGGCTTTCCTGCGCATCGCCAACGACTTGCTCGCTCCCCAGCCCGACGGAGTGGTCATCGTCGCCAACTCGGTCGATACGGCGATGTTCTGTCAGCAAATCCGCAAATTGGACGCCCGGATACCTCTGGTCGGTTCCGAATGGGGAGCGACCGAGCGGCTGACGGAGCTTGGCGGCAAGGCGGTGGAAGGTCTGACGGTGGCGCAAATTTTCGATCGCAACAATACCGCGCCGGGCTATCGAGTTTTTCGCCAAATCTATTTCGATCGTTTTCGACGGGAGCCGGGTTTCGGCGGCGTCGCCGCGTTCGATGCCGCCAACGTCGTGTTGGAAGCGCTGGCCAGACACCCGGCGAAGCGTAACCTCAAGGAAACCATCCTGACCTTGCGCCGCTTCAAGGGCCTCCAGCAGCCGGTCGTCTTCGACGAGTTTGGCGAAACCCGGCGGGACAGCGTGATCACGGTCGTGCGCGACGGCGAATTCGTGGTGATCGAGTAACGCCATGCCTTCCGCGCGTCCCCTTCGGCTGTGGCTGGAGCTGCGCATCGCGCTGGCGGCCATGGCGCCGCTGGCCATGGTCGCTATCCTGGTCCTGGCGGTGCTGTTGCCCCAACTGCGCGCGGACCTCGAAATTCGCTATCAGACGCTGGCGCGCGCCATCGCCGGCCAAATCGAGGCTCAGTTGCTCAACCCAAAGGGCGAACTGCGCATCATCGCCGAATACATTCGCAGTCGAGGCTATCGGCCCGCGCCGTTCTGGTTCGATCTGCTGGACGCCCACGCTGGAACGGGCGACGTGTTCGCGGCGATCTACATCGTCGCCGCCGACGATTCGGTTTACGCCGTCGGCTTGCCCCAGGCACAGCGCGGTCAGCGCGACAATCTGCTGGGACTGGATCTTTCCAAACGCTCTTTTCTGAGCGAGGCGCGGGAACACAACGAGGTTGCCTGGTCGGAAATCTTCCTGTCCCCCCTGACCGGGCGACTCGCCGTCAGCCTGGCGATTCCGGCGGCCGAGCAAGTGCTCGTCGGCGAGATCCCCATCGACCAGCTTTCCAAATTCCTCGGTCGTTCGCCCGCCGAGGCGGGGATGCTGACGGTGGTTCTCGATCAGCGGGGCCAGATCATCGCCCATTCCCAAGCGACTCCGGGCAACCAGCAGCTCAGTTTGAATCATTTGCCCATCGTCCGCGACGCCCTGGCGGGGCGCTTCGCGACCGGCGGCTTCGAACTGGACGGCCGGATGTTCGTCGGCACCCCCGTCGGCATCCCCGCACTGGGCTGGATCGTGCTGGTCGCCCAGCCCCGCGCCGAGGCGTTCCAACCGTTCTTTTCCACCTTGTGGGTGCTCGCCGTCGGCGCGCTGGTGGCCCTGTCGCTGGCGATCCTCGTCGCCTGGGCGCTCGCGCGCGGCCTCGCCCGCCGCATCGGCCGCTACGCCGACCAAACCCACGCCATCGCCGAGGGCGACTACGAGCAACCCTGGCCAATCACCCGGATTCGGGAGTTCGACAGCCTGGCGAGCGATCTTGAGTGGATGTCGCTGGCCATTCGCCAGCGCGAGCGCGACCTGGCCACCAGCGAGGCGCGTTACCGGATGCTCAGCGACTGCAACCAGGCGCTGATTCGCATCGCCGACGAAATCGAGCTGCTGACCACGGTCTGCGCGATCGCCGTGCGGGAGGGAGGGTACCGAATGGCCTGGGTGGGCTACGCCGAATCCGACGAGATCAAGACGGTGCGGCCGATGGCGCACGCCGGATTCGAAGCGGGCTATCTGCAAAGCGTAACCAGCTCGTGGGCCGACGACGAACGCGGTCGTGGCCCCATCGGCACCGCCATTCGCACCGGACGCCCCTGCTGCATTCAAAACATCGCCAGCGATCCGCGCCTGGCATCCCGCCGCGTGGAAGCGGCCAAACGCGGCTATGCCGCCGTGTGCGCCCTTCCTCTGGCCGACGGCGACCAGGTCTTCGGGGCCATGGGGATTTATTCGTCGGCGCCGGGCGCGTTCGACCCCAGGGAGGTCGGCATCCTAAGCGAACTGGCCAGCGATCTGGCGTTCGGCGTCACCGTGTTGCGCACCCGGATCGGACACGAGCGGGTCGAGACGGCGCTCCGGGAAAACGAGCGCAAATACCGCGAACTGGTCGAGAACGCCAACAGCATCATCCTGCGCTGGAATCCTCAGGGCAAGATCACGTTCATCAACGAATTCGGCCTGAAACTCTTCGGTTACTCCCGGGAAGAATTGATCGGCCAGCACGTGCTGGGAACCATCGTCCCCCTGGATGAAAACACCGACAGGGATCTGCGCCCGCTGATGGAAGACATCCGCCTGTATCCCGAGCGCTTCGAACACAACATCCACAACATTCGCCGCAACGGCGCGCGACTCTGGATCGACTGGACCAACAAGGCGGTGCTGGACGAACATGGCCAGGTCATCGAAATCTTCAGCGTGGGCTCGGACATCACCGACCGCAAGCAGGCCGAGGAGGAACTGGAACAATACCGGGACCACCTGGAGGAACTGGTCGCCGAGCGCACCGCCGATCTGCGCCAGGCCATGACCCAACTGCTTCAGACCGAAAAACTCGCCGCCCTCGGCAGCCTGGTGGCGGGCGTCGCCCACGAACTCAACACCCCCCTGGGCAACGCCCGCGTGGTGGCCGGCAGCCTGGGCGAGCACCTGCGCGAATTCGCCGCCGCCATCGACGCCGGCGCCCTGCGCCGCTCCCAAGTGGACGCCTTCCTCGGCCGCAGCCGCGAGGCGGTGGACCTGCTGGAACGCAACACCGCCCGCGCCGCCGACCTGATCGGCCACTTCAAGCAGGTGGCGGTCGACCAGACCAGCGCCCGCCGCCGCCGCTTCGACCTGCGCCAGACCGTCGAGGAGCTGCTCGTTACCCTGCAACCCCAGTTCAAGCACACCGCCCACCGCGTCGAGCTGGACATCGCCCCCGGCCTGGAGCTGGACAGCTACCCCGGTCCGCTGGAGCAGGTCATCGCCAATCTGGTCGGCAACTCCCTCATCCACGGCTTCGCGGGGGTGGAGACCGGCCGCATCCAGCTTCAGACTCAAGCGGTCGATTCGACTCGGGTAATCCTGCGTTACGCCGACAATGGGACCGGGATTCCGGCCGCTATCCTCAACCGCATTTTCGAGCCCTTCTTCACCACCCGGCTGGGGCAAGGCGGCAGCGGGCTGGGGCTGTACATCGTCTACAACCTGGTGACCGGGGTGCTCGGCGGCGCCATCCACGCGCAAAGCCAACCCGGCCAAGGCACGGTTTTCACGCTCGTCCTGCCCCGCGCCGCGCCGGACTCCGGTGGATTGACGCATTGATTCCAACCGATCGCGTCATCCTTCCCGCCGCCTGGAACCGCCGCCCAAGCTCCAACCTTCACCGGCCACCGGGCCGGAACAGTCGACGATCGCCAGCCAACGCAAGCCGATTGACGCACTAGAATTTAAGGACCACGCACGACGATCCAACGAATTTCCTGGACGCGCGAGTCGTTGCGAAGTTTCTGGAGGAGTTATGTCGCTCCTAGGCAAGGCGTTGCTCATCGTCATCCATACGATCGCGGCGTCCGTCGCCATCTTTTATCTAGCCTTGCGGTTCATCCTGCTGGACGATTACCGAAAAGTCGAGAACGACGATGCCCGCGCCAACATCCTGCGGGCGGTCAACGCCTTCCATGACCAATCGCGAAGCATCCTTCCAACCACGCGGATCTACGCGGCATGGAACGAACGGTATCAATTCGCTCGGAAGTTCGGGCAAGCCGTTCCGGATTCTCCGATATTCACTCCTAACCTCCGGGCCACGCAACAGGTCAATTTGATCGGGATCCTCGACGCCAACCATCATCCGGCTTTTCTCGGGATGTACGAGACGCAAACGCTCGATCCCATCGCAATTCCCCCCGACCTGCTGGTTTATTTGCAACCCGGCGGCCCGCTGTTGAAATACGCTCAAGACGGCGTGGAACAAACCGGCATTATCCTGCTGGGCGGTCGCCCTCTGTTCGTCGTCTTGCTGGGCGGCTTGCGCGTCGACGCCTCGGGCGATCCGCGCGGCGTGGTGATCCTGGGACGCTTCGTGGATCAGGAGATCATCGCCAATCTGGCCCAGGCGATGCGGTTCCCGGTATTCGCCTACTGGCTGAACGATCCCAGGATGCCGGACGACGTCCGTCGGGCTCGCCTGAAGCTTGAATCGTCACCGGTCACGCCATCCATTCACATCGAAAATCTCGATGAGAAAACCATCGCGGCCTATACCTATGTCAGAACCCTGGAAGGCCAACCGGCATTCCTGCTCAAGATCGCATTGCCGCGCCACATCCATGCTCAGGGATTGGCCAGCTTGCGCCATTTTCTGATCATGGCCGCGATAGCCGGGCTGGGTTTCACCGTTTTGACCACGTTATTGCTGCGCCGGCTGGTTCTGGCGCCGCTGACAACCTTGAGTCGACAAATCAGTTGGATTCGGGCCCATGGCAATCCATCGCAGCGCCTGCCCGTGCGGGGCGGGGACGAACTGGCAAGCCTGGGCATCGTCATCAACAAGATGCTCGAAGCGCTCGAAAAAGCATCCGACGAAAAGTACCGCGTTCTGGTCGAAAACATCAACGACGTTATTTTCGCCCTGGATACCGACAACCGCTTTTCCTACATCAGCCCGGTGATCGAACGCTTTATCGGCTACACCGACGTCGAGATGATTGGCCGGCCCCTCGCCAGGTTCGTCCATCCCGACGATGTTCCGGCTCTGATCTCCAACCTGGGGCGGGCCCTGGCCGGAATCCCCGAACCGCTGGAATTGCGCCTGGTGGCGAAAGACCGGGCGGTCTTGCACGCGCGAATCCACACCCGTCCGTTGTCGGAACGGGGTGGAACGGTCACGATCACCGGCGTCCTGATGGATATCACCGAGCGCAAGCGGGTGGAGGAAGCCCTCAAGCAGGGCGAGGCCACGCTCCGCGGCCTGTTCAGCGCCGCCCCGGTGGGCCTGGCCGTGGTTCAGGAGCGCGTCCTGCGCTCGGTCAACGAGCGGTTCTGCGAAATCGTCGGTTATTCCAGCGCCGAGCTGATCGGCCGGAACACCCGCTGGCTCTATGAATCCGACGAGGAGTATCAGCGCGTCGGGCACGCTCTTTACGACACGCTTTGGCAACAGAGCGCCAGTCATTTCGAAACGCGCCATCGCCGCTCCGACGGTTCCCTGCGCGATGTTTCCCTGCATGCGGCGCCCCTGCAACCCCAGGACCAGGCCATGGGCGTGGTCCTGGCCACTCAGGACATCACCGATCAAAAACAGGCGGAGGCGGCGTTGCGGGCGAGCAAGGAGCAGTTGCGAAACATCGCCAACAACATTCCGGGCGTCGTCTATCAGTTCTATGCCCATCCGGCGGGCGAGCTGGGGTTTCACTACATCAGCGAGCGCGCGAACGAGCTGTTCGGCATGGGTCATCAGGTGAAGGACGCCTTCGCCCGGTTCACCGCGCGCGTCGCCCCCCTGGACCGGGAATTGTTCCTCGCCTCGATCCGACAAGCCATCGCCACGGCGAGCCCCTGGGATTTCGAAGGGCGGTTCACCAGGCCGACCGGAGAAACGATTTGGTTCAGGAGTCTTGCCAGTCCCAAGCGGTACGCGCACGAACTGATTTTCACCGGAGTTGTCCTCGACATCACCGACCGCAAACGGGCGGAAACGGAACTGCGGCAACATCGGGAACGCCTGGAGGAACTGGTGACCGAACGCACCGCCGAGCTACAGCGGGCCAACGCCGAGTTGCGCCAACAGTATCGGATCGCTGAAATGGTCACCGAGGCGCTCCAGCGGACCAACACCGAATTGCGTCAGGCCATGGACCAACTGGTGCAAGCCGAAAAGCTGGCGGCTCTGGGCCACCTGGTGGCGGGCGTCGCCCACGAACTCAACACCCCCCTGGGCAACGCCCGCGTCGTGGCCGGCAGCCTGGGCGAGCACCTGCGCGAATTCGCCGCCGCCATCGACGCCGGCGCCCTGCGCCGCTCCCAAGTGGACGCCTTCCTCGGCCGCAGCCGCGAGGCGGTGGACCTGCTGGAACGCAACACCGCCCGCGCCGCCGACCTGATCGGCCACTTCAAGCAGGTGGCGGTCGACCAGACCAGCGCCCGCCGCCGCCGCTTCGACCTGCGCCAGACCGTCGAGGAGCTGCTCGTTACCCTGCAACCCCAGTTCAAGCACACCGCCCACCGCGTCGAGCTGGACATCGCCCCCGGCCTGGAGCTGGACAGCTACCCCGGTCCGCTGGAGCAGGTGCTCGCCAATCTGGTCGGCAACTCCCTCGTCCACGGCTTCGCGGGGGTGGGGGCTGGCTGTATCCGGATCGAAGCCGCCCCACTGGACGTCGACCACATCCGGCTGCGTTACGGCGACGACGGCGCCGGTATCCCGGACGCGATCCGGCGCCGCATCTTCGACCCCTTTTTCACCACCCGGCTAGGTGGCGGCGGGAGTGGCCTGGGGCTGTACATCGTCTACAACCTGGTGACCGGGGTGCTCGGCGGCACTATCCAGGTCGACAGCGCACCCGGTCGCGGCGCAATCTTCGACCTGGCCTTGCCCCGCGCCGCGCCCCATCAACCCGCCCCCCCCTAAACGAGACGCCGCCCTTGAACCCATTGACCACCGCCCGGACGTCGGGCGTTCCGCTGCTCTGGATCGGTTCGGACGGCCGCTTGGCCGACGCCAGCGACCCGGCTTGCCGCGCGCTCGGCTACGCCCGGGAGGAATTGCTGACCCTGGCGGCGTGGGACATCGATCCAGACCTCGTTCCCGACCGCTGGCCCGACCACTGGCGAACATTGCGCCGGGCCAGGGCCCTTTGCTTCCAGACCACTCACCGCCACCGGGACGGCTCGCTGGCGCCGGTCGAAATCTCGGTTCACCACGTCGAACTCGCCGACAACGAATACGCCTGCGCCGTGGTTCAACCGCTTGCCTCCCGGCAGCCAACGGAAACCGCCCCGCGCGAGAGCGAGGAACGTCTCGCCCTGGCGCTGGCGATTGCTGGCCATCGCACTATCACCGACCTCAAGGCCGCCGAAACCAAGTTGCGCCATCACCTCGACCTGGAACAGGCGGTGGCCGAAATTTCGGCGCTGATGATCAAATGCGACTGGGAGGATTTCAACGCGTGCGTCAACTGGACGCTGGAACGCATCGGCCGCTTGACCCAGGCCGATCGCAGCTATCTTTTGACGCTCGGACCCGATGGCCTGACCCTGGGCAACACCCACGAGTGGTGCGCGCCGGGCGTCCACTCCCAAATTCAGGACTTGCAAAACCGGCCCATCGCCGACTACCGGCCTTTTCACGACTTTCCGCGGCGCGACGAAGTCATCTTCGCGCAAACCGCCCGGCTGCCGGACGAGTCCCCTCTCAAGGCGATCCTGCTGAAAGGCGGCGTCCGCGCGATGATTTGCGTCCCCATCCATTGGGGCGGAAACCTGCGCGGCTTCGTCGGCTTCGACGCCGTGACCACCGAGCGAACCTGGCTGGAAGAAGAAATCCGGCTATTGCGGATGGTGGCGGAGATCGTCGTTCACACTCTGCGACACCTTGAATCCCATCGAATCTTGCGCGACAACGCACGCTTTCTGGAACATCTGGACCGAATTTCGCGCATCCTCACCCATCGCGAGCATGGGGCCGACATCCTGGCCGAACTGGCGACCGCGATCCTGGAGATCTTCCAAACCGACCGCGTCTTCCTGCTCCATCCCTGCGACCCCGCCGCCACCCATTGCCGTATCGCGACGGAAGCGGCGCGGCCCGAGTATGCCGGCGCCTTCGCCGTCGGCGACATCGCCATCGACGATACCCTCAAGGCTGTCCTCCAGCGGGCGCTGCGCCACGCGGAGCCGGTCATCTCCAGGCTTGCCGGCGCGTCCCCACTCCTGGGCATCGCGCGCCACGGCGTTCAAACCCAAATGGTCATCGCGCTTCATCTTCAGAGGGACCGGCCGTGGCTGCTGGGCCTGCACCAGTGCGCCTATCTCCGGTACTGGACCGGCGCCGAGCAGCGGTTGTTCCAGGCCATCGCCGAGCGAGTGAGCGATGCTCTCTCAGGCCGCCTGCTGCTCCAGCAACTTCAGGAAAGCGAGGAACGGTATCGGGCGATTTTCGAGAACGCGCACGATGCCATCATCGTGCACGACGACCGAGGCGCCCTTCGGGCCGTCAACGGAACCATGCTCGCCCTATACGGCTTGACCAGGGAAGAAGCCTTGAAGGCCACGGTTCTCCATCTGTCCGGGCCGGGCAACCCCCTGGAGCGGCTTGAGGAGTTTTGGGCGCGGGCCCTGTGGGGCGAGATGCCGTGTTTCGAATGGAATGCGCGCAAGCCCCGGGACGGAACCTGTTTTCCCGTCGAAGTCATGCTTAGAGCCATTCAATTCGGCGACAAGAACTGCATTCTGGCCAACGTTCGGGACATCACCGCGCGCAAGCGGGCGGAAGCGGAGCTGGAACGGCACCGGGACCACCTGGAGGAACTGGTGGCCGAACGCACCGCCGAGTTGCGCCAGGCCATGACCCAACTGCTTCAAGCCGAAAAACTCGCCGCCCTCGGCAGCCTGGTGGCGGGCGTCGCTCACGAGCTCAATACCCCCCTGGGCAACGTCCGCACCGTGGCCGGCGCTCTGGGCGATGAATTGCGCCGGTTCGCCGCCGCCGTCGACGCCGGGGCCCTGCGCCGCTCCCAGGTCGCCGGCTTCCTCGGCCGTAGCCAGGAAGCGGTGGACCTGCTGGAACGCAACGCCGCCCGCGCCGCCGACCTGATCGGCCACTTCAAGCAGGTGGCGGTCGACCAGACCAGCGCCCGCCGCCGCCGCTTCGACCTGCGCCAGACCGTCGAGGAGCTGCTCGTTACCCTGCAACCCCAGTTCAAGCACACCGCCCACCGCGTCGAGCTGGACATCGCCCCCGGCCTGGAGCTGGACAGCTACCCCGGTCCGCTGGAGCAGGTGCTCGCCAACCTGATCGGCAATTCGCTCGTCCACGGCTTCGCCGGCCGGGACGCGGGCCTGATTCACATCCGTGCCGCGGGCAATCTCGGCCACATCCGGATCGCCCACGCGGACAATGGCGTGGGCATCCCCGAGGCGCTCCACTCGCGCATTTTCGAACCGTTCTTCACCACCCGGCTGGGCAGCGGCGGCAGTGGCCTGGGTTTGTACATTGCCTATAATCTGGTCACCGGGGTGCTTGGCGGGACCATCGAAGTCCACAGCGCTCCGGAAGCGGGGACCACCTTTACCCTGACCCTGCCTCGCGGCGCTCCCGACCGGCCCTCCCTGAGAAGGCGCGCGCGATCGGCCCATTGAGCTAGCTGACGAGCGCCGCGAACCGACTCCAGGCCATCGCGCAAGACCAAACCGTCATTGCCAGTTCGTCGAGCAAATGAAGTCGCCACTCTTCCCCGGGATATCGATGTGATCCGCATTCGTGACTCGCGTCGGCGCCTTCGACACCGGCCATGCGCGGCCCGACCTCGCCGACGACCAGGTTCATATCCCGCAAGCCATACAGGATCATTCCCTTCGACTGAATTCTTTACCATTAAACCAGGCAGTGCTAACAGTAGCCTGAATTTGTATATTGTCTATAATCTGGTCACCGGAGTGCTCGGTGAGACCATTCAGGCGCACGGCGTCCCCAGGCGCGAGATACATCCCCTGACCCCGCCCCGGCGCCCCGACCGGCCAGCCTTGGAACCGCCCGCATGATCAACGAACTGCTCGATTGGAACGACGCCGAGCCGGTCGAGGTACATCAACCGGATGATGCTCCACCGTGGAAGCTGCTCGTCGTCGACGACGACCCCGAGGTGCACAGCGTCACCCGCTTCGTCCTGCACGACCTGCGCATCTTCGACCGCCCCCTGCGCCTGCTCCACGCCCACAGCGCCCAGGAGGCCCGCGAGCGGTTGCGCCAGCACCCCGACATCGCCGTCGCCCTCGTGGACGTGGTCATGGAAACCGACCAGGCCGGCCTCGATCTGGTCGAGTACATCCGCAACCAGCTCGGCCTGGCCGAATGCCGCCTCATCCTGCGCACCGGCCAGCCCGGCTACGCCCCGGAACTGACCGTCATCCACCAATACGACATCAACGACTACCGCACCAAGGCCGAACTGACCCATACCCGGCTGATCACCACGGTCAGCGCCGCCCTGCGCGCCTACGAGCAACTGCGCGCCCTGGCCGAGAACCGGCGCGGTCTGGAGCTGATCATCCACGCCACCGCGCAATTGATGGAGCAGCACGCCATCGCCAGTCTGGCCGAAGGCATCCTCACCCAACTGGCCGCCTTGCTTGGGCAACCAGTGGACGGTGTCGTCTGCGTCCAGGACAATTCATCGTTCGGCGGGGCCGCCAAGCGGTGTCATGTGGTCGGCGCCGCCGGCCGTTACGCCCTCTATGTCGCCCAGCCGCTGGAAGCATTGCCGGATCGACGGATCGTGGACGCCATCCTGGGCAGCGTGGCGCTCCGCCAGCACGTCTTCGGCGCCGACCATGCCGTGCTATGCCTGAACGTCGCCCCCTGTCAGGAAGCGGCCATCTTTGTCGATTCCGGTCAGGCGCTCGCCGCGCTGGACCGCCCCCTGCTCGAAGTGTTCGTCAATCATGCCGCCGCCTGTCTTCGCAACGCCAGCCTGGTCGAAAGTCTGCTGCGCGCCCAACGGGAAATCGAGAGACAGCGCGCGTTCCTCAGGACGGTCATCGACGCCGATCCCCATTTCATCTACGTCAAGAACCGGCGCGGCCAAATCCTGCTGGCCAACCAGGGGCTGGCCGAAAACTTCGGCCTTACCCCCGAGCAAATGGTGGGACGCACGCTTTCCGACCTGATCGCCGATCCCGAATGGGCCCGGGCGCTGCTCGACGACGACATGGTCATTTTCACCCAGGCGCTGGACAGAATCGAACGGGAGGTCAAATTCGTCGATGCCACCGGACACACTCGCTGGACCTATACCGTCAAGGCGCCCATCAAGAACGAGGCTGGCGAGATTGAACAGGTGATCGGGGTCAATACCGACATCACCGAGCGCAAACGGGCCGAGGAGGCGCTGTTCGAGGAAAAGGAGCGGGCGCAAACCACCCTGCATTCCATCGGGGACGCGGTGATCACCACCGATGCGCGCGGTGTCGTGGATTACCTGAATCCGGTGGCCGAGACGCTCACCGGCTGGACCACCGCCGAGGCTCGAGGCAGGCCCCTGCGCGAGGTGTTCCGAACCGTCAACGAGCAAACCCGCCAGCCCGCTCCAGATCCGGTGGCGCGCTGTCTTCGAGAAGGAAAAACCGTCGGCCTGGCCGATCATTCCGTGTTGATCCGCCGCGACGGGGCTGAATACGACATCGACGATTCGGCGGCGCCAATTCGCGGGTGGGACGGCCAGATGCTGGGGGCCGTGCTGGTGTTTCACGACGTCACCGAAACCCGCCGGCTGACGCGGCAGTTGGCCCACGACGCCACCCACGACGCCCTGACCGGCCTGATCAACCGGCCCGAATTCGAGCGGCGATTGGAGCGGGCGCTGGCCAGCGCCCGGCAGTATGGCGCCCGCCATGCGTTGTGCTATCTGGACCTGGATCAGTTCAAGGTCGTCAACGACACCGCCGGGCACGCCGCCGGCGATGAACTGCTCAAGCAAATCAACATCATCCTGTCGGGCATGTTTCGCGAGCGCGATACCCTGGCGCGCCTCGGCGGCGACGAGTTCGGTTTGCTGCTGGACAATTGCCCGCTGGATCGGGCGCAGGTCATCGCCCAGACCGTGGTCAGCAACATCCGCGACTACCGATTTCACTGGGAGGGCCGCAGCTACCAGATCGGAGTCAGCATCGGGTTGACGCCCATCACGGCGGAGACCCGCGACACCGTCCAACTGCTCACCCAAGCCGATGTCGCCTGTTACGTGGCCAAGGAGCTGGGCCGCAACCGCGTCCATCTTTATCAGCAGGAGGACAGCGAAACGGCGCTGCGCCACAGCGAGATCCTGGGCGCGGCGGGATTGCGGGACGCCCTGGAGCAGGGGCGGTTTCGGCTCTATTATCAACCGATCGTGCCTCTCGACGCCCCCGACCCGCGACCGGTCCGCTACGAGGCGCTGCTTCGGGTCGCCTACCGGGGCGATCCGAGCCAAGTCAGCGAGTTGGTGTTGCCGGCGGCCTTCATTCCAGCGGCCGAACGCTACGGGCTGATGGGCGCCATCGACCGTTGGGTGATCCAGATGGCGTTTCGCGACTATGCCCGCGGCATCGGCCAAACCAGCGCCCGGATCGCCATCAACCTGTCCGGCAACTCCCTCAGCGACGAGTCCCTGCTCGGCTTCATCGAAGCCCAGTTCGCCGAATATGCATTTTCGCCGGAACGGGTCTGTTTCGAAATCACCGAAACCGCCGCCATTCAAAACCCGCGGCACGCGGTCGAATTGGTAACGGCGCTCAAACAGCGCGGCAGTCAATTGGCTCTGGACGATTTCGGCAGCGGTCTGTCCTCGTTTCACTATCTCAAAACCCTGCCGGTGGACTATCTCAAGATCGACGGCAGCTTCGTCAAGGACATGATGACAAACGCCAGCGACCATGCCCTGGTGGCGGCGATCAACCAGATGAGCCACACCCTGGGAATCCAGACCATCGCCGAGTACGCTCACAATCGGGCGATTGTCGAACGCCTGCGCGAACTGGGGGTGGATTATGCCCAAGGCTACTTTTTCGGCCAGCCCATGCCATGGGGTGAGGCCTCTTGCGAATAAGGCGATTTCCAGCCGGGAAACCAACCGGACCGACGGCTTCCCTACCCCGGCGCCCGCGTCGAGAACGATGCTCGGCATTGGATAGTCCGCCACACTGCCTGCCGTGCCCGCTCGACGGCGCGATCGCGCGGGCAGAGAATTTCA
This sequence comes from Candidatus Contendibacter sp., assembly GCA_029624765.1. Classification (GTDB taxonomy): domain Bacteria; phylum Pseudomonadota; class Gammaproteobacteria; order Competibacterales; family Competibacteraceae; genus Contendibacter. The sequence continues at coordinate 24,347 of JARSSO010000061.1, forward strand.
TCTGATGACGGCCACCGCCCCGGAACTTCCGCCAATGCCCGACGAAGCCAACGCCGAAATCCTGGTCGTGGACGACACGCCCGCCAATCTCAGGCTCCTTGCCAATCTTCTCACCGAGCACGGCTATCGCGTCCGACCGGCCTCCAGCGGCGCTCTGGCGCTGCGTTCGGCGGCGGCCAAAACCCCGGACCTGATTCTGCTGGACGTGTGGATGCCGGACCTGGACGGCTACGCGGTCTGCCAGCGGCTGAAGGCCGATCCGCGCACGCACTCCATCCCGGTGATCTTCATCAGCGCCCTGCACGAGGCTCCCGACAAGGTCCAGGGGTTCGCCGTCGGCGGCGTCGATTACATCACCAAGCCTTTCGAGCCGGTGGAGGTGCTGGCCCGGGTCCGTACCCATCTGGAATTGTGGCGCTTGCAACAACGCCTGGAACAGCGTGTGGAGGCGCGCACCGCGGAGCTGGCCAAGGTCCATCGCGCCTTGCACCAGAACGAGGAGCGCCTGCGGCAAGTCATCGAAGCCACCCGCGACGCCGTGTGGGACTGGAATCTGCGGACCGGCGAATTTTTCGTCAGCGACCGCTGGTACACGATGCTGGACTACGCGCCCGGCGAGTTCGTGGTCGATTACGCCGGTTGGCGCGACCCGGTCCATCCCGACGACCTGGCGGCGCTGGAAGCGGCCCTGCGCGCGCATCGGGAGGGTCGCCTGCCCGAATTCAGCGTCGAATACCGGATGCGCGCCAAGACCAGCGCCTGGCGGTGGATTGTCAGCCGTGGGAAAGTGATCGAGCGGGACGCGGCCGGCGAGCCGTTGCGGATGGTCGGCGTCAACACCGACATCACCGCGCGCAAGCGGGCGGAAGCGGAGCTGGAACGGCACCGGGACCACCTGGAGGAACTGGTGGCCGAACGCACCGCCGAGTTGCGCCAGGCCATGACCCAACTGCTTCAAGCCGAAAAACTCGCCGCCCTCGGCAGCCTGGTGGCGGGCGTCGCTCACGAGCTCAATACCCCCCTGGGCAACGTCCGCACCGTGGCCGGCGCTCTGGGCGATGAATTGCGCCGGTTCGCCGCCGCCGTCGACGCCGGGGCCCTGCGCCGCTCCCAGGTCGCCGGCTTCCTCGGCCGTAGCCAGGAAGCGGTGGACCTGCTGGAACGCAACGCCGCCCGCGCCGCCGACCTGATCGGCCACTTCAAGCAGGTGGCGGTCGACCAGACCAGCGCCCGCCGCCGCCGCTTCGACCTGCGCCAGACCGTCGAGGAGCTGCTCGTTACCCTGCAACCCCAGTTCAAGCACACCGCCCACCGCGTCGAGCTGGACATCGCCCCCGGCCTGGAGCTGGACAGCTACCCCGGTCCGCTGGAGCAGGTGCTCGCCAACCTGATCGGCAATTCGCTCGTCCACGGCTTCGCCGGCCGGGACGCGGGCCTGATCCAGATCCGCGCCGTGATTCTTGACAGTGGCGACGTGCAAATCGACCACGCCGACGATGGGCTCGGTATTCCAGAAAAGATACAAAATCACATCTTCGACCCGTTCTTTACCACCAATCCCAGCGGCGGCGGCAGTGGTTTGGGTTTGTATATTGTCTATAATCTAGTCGCCGGGGTGCTCGGTGGGACGATCCGAGTCCACAGCGCCCCCGGGGCGGGGACTACTTTTACCTTAACTTTGCCCCGTAGCGCCCCCGACCGGCCTACCTTGGAATGACCCCTTATGATCGACGAACTGCTCGACTGGAACGACGCCGAGCCACCCCAGGCGTCCCAGTCGGCCAACGCCTCGCCATGGAAGCTGCTCGTCGTCGACGACGACCCCGAGGTGCACAGCGTCACCCGCTTCGTCCTGCACGACCTGCGCATCTTCGACCGCCCCCTGCGCCTGCTCCACGCCCACAGCGCCCAGGAGGCCCGCGAGCGGTTGCGCCAGCACCCCGACATCGCCGTCGCCCTCGTGGACGTGGTCATGGAAACCGACCAGGCCGGCCTCGATCTGGTCGAGTACATCCGCAACCAGCTCGGCCTGGCCGAATGCCGCCTCATCCTGCGCACCGGCCAGCCCGGCTACGCCCCGGAACTGACCGTCATCCACCAATACGACATCAACGACTACCGCACCAAGGCCGAACTGACCCATACCCGGCTGATCACCACGGTCAGCGCCGCCCTGCGCGCCTACGAGCAACTGCGCGCCCTGGCCGAGAACCGGCGCGGTCTGGAGCTGATCATCCACGCCACCGCGCAATTGATGGAGCAGCACGCCATCGCCAGTCTGGCCGAAGGCATCCTCACCCAACTGGCCGCCTTGCTGAAGTTACCCCTGGACGGCGTCGTCTGCACCCAGCGAGGCTCGCCGTTCGGCGTCGATACCGAGCGCTGCTACGTGGTCGGGGCCGCCGGTCATTACGCGCCCTACATCGCTCAGCCGCTGGAACGATTGCCAAACCGGCGGATCGTGGAGGCCATCCTGGAGAGCGTCACCAATAATCAACATATTTTCAAAAGCGATTGCACGGTCTTGTATCTGAAAGCCGCTCCGCGTCAGGAGGCCGCCATCTTTCTCGATTCCGGTCGGGCGCTCACCGCGCTGGATCGTCCACTGATCGAGGTATTCGCCGCCAACATCACCGCCTGCTTTCGCAACGTCAACCTGGTCGAGCACCTTCACTACATCGCCTATCACGATCCGTTGACCCGGCTCCCCAACCGCTTGCGTTTCGTCACCGATCTCGACGCGGCCGTCCAGGCGCGAACCGACGCCGCGGTGGCGCTGTTGGACATTCACCACTTCGCCGATCTCAACGATGGTCTTGGCGAGGACACCGGCAACCTGCTGCTGGTGGCGGTCGCCGAGCGGCTTCGGGCCCGGCTGGAGCCAACTTGCCGCCTGGCTCGCATCGGCGCCGACCTCTTCGGCGTGCTGGGGCCGGAGGCCCAGGTCAATCCCTTCAGCCTGATGGCGCTGTTCCACGCTCCCTTCAAGGTCGGCGAATACCAGTTGCCCGTCACCATCGCCCTGGGACTGTGCCGCAATCTGGATGACGCCAAATCCGGCCTCGATCTACTCAAGCGGGTCAATGTCGCGCTCAACCACGCCAAGCGCAGCCTCTCGACCCACCACGAGTACTACGTGGCGGCCATGGAAGAAACCACTCGCCGACGGGTGGAAATCATCCGACGCCTGCGCCTCGATTTCCAGGCGGAAAAACTGCAAGTCTGGTATCAGCCGCAAATCGCCCTGGCCACCGGCGAGGTCGTGGGAGTCGAAGCGCTGATGCGCTGGCCGGGCGAGCAGGGCTTCGTCCAACCGCCGGATGTCTTCATCCCGCTCGCCGAATATTCGGGCTTGATCATTCAAATCGGGGCCTGGGTGCTGGAACAGGCGTGCGTTCAACACGCACGGCTCGTGGCGGCGGGATTCGAGTCGCTGAAAATAGCGGTCAACGTCAGCATGCCGCAATTCCGCAAGGCCGATTTCGTCGAGGAGGTGGCCTCCATCCTGGCCAATCGCCAAATGCCGCCGTCCCTGCTGGAGCTGGAAATCACCGAGAGCATCGCCATGGACGAACCGAAAGCGGTGGCGCAACGCCTGGGTGCGCTCAAGCGGCTGGGCGTCTCGCTCGCCATCGACGACTTCGGCACTGGTTATTCCTCGTTGGGGCACTTGCAAGCCTTGCCCATCGACTGCCTCAAGATCGACCGAAGCTTCGTCAACAAGATCGATCAAAATCAGGGCGGCCTGTTCGCCGAAACCATCGTCGGGTTGAGCCGAAAGCTGCGGGTAAACTCGGTCGCCGAGGGGGTCGAGACGCAGGAACAAGCGGAATTTCTGCGCGGCCTGGGGTGCACCATGGCCCAAGGCTATCTGTACGCCCGGCCCATGCCTCCCGACCAGCTTGCAGCGTGGCTGCGCACGCGCGATGCGTCGCAAGCACGGGAATCCATCCCATGACGAATACCGCCATCGCGTTCAATCCGGCCCTGCTACGCAAGTACGACAAAGCCGGTCCCCGCTATACCTCGTACCCGACCGCGGTGCAGTTTCATGAAGGGTTCGGCGAAACCGAATACCAGGAACTGGCCTTGGCCAGCAACGCCGAAAGCCGGCCGCTGTCGCTGTACGTCCACATCCCCTTCTGCGACACGGTTTGCTTTTACTGCGCCTGCAACAAGATCGTCACCAAGAACCGCCGCCACACCGTGCCTTATCTCGATCATCTGTATCGGGAGATCGCCTTGCAGGGCGCGCTGTTCGACCGGTCGCGACCGGTTACCCAGTTACACTGGGGCGGCGGCACGCCCACCTTCATCAGCGCCGCCGAAATGCGCGAACTGATGCGGGTCACCGGCGAGCATTTCCGCCTGCTCGACGACGACAGCGGTGAGTACTCCATCGAAGTCGACCCGCGCGAGACCGACGACCACACCGTTGCGCTGCTGCGCGAGCTGGGTTTCAACCGGCTGAGCCTGGGGGTGCAGGATTTTGATCCCGACGTGCAAAAAGCGGTCAACCGCATCCAATCCCGCGAAATCACGCTGCAAGTGATGGAAGCCGCTCGGCGCGAGGGCTTCAAATCCATCAGCGTGGATTTGATCTACGGTCTGCCGCACCAGACCGTAGCCAGCTTCGGCCGCACCGTGGACGACATCGTCGCCCAAAGCCCCGACCGGATTTCGGTGTTCAACTACGCGCATTTGCCGGACCTGTTCAAGACCCAGCGCCAGATCGATGCCAGCGTCTTGCCGCCGCCGGCCGCGAAGCTGGAGATTCTCGAAACCGCGATCGCGCGGCTGACCCGGGCCGGCTACGTCTACATCGGCATGGACCATTTCGCCAAGCCCGACGACGAACTGGCGCTGGCGCAGCAGGCCGGGACGCTGTACCGCAATTTCCAGGGTTACAGCACCCACGCCAACTGCGATCTGATCGGCCTCGGCGCGACCTCCATCGGCATGGTCGGCGACAGCTACAGCCAGAATTTGAAGGTGCTGGAGGACTATTACGCGCGGATCGACGAAGGACGGCTGACGGTGTTCCGGGGGGTGCGGCTGGATGCCGACGACCGGCTGCGGCGGGCGATGATCACCGACCTGATCTGCCATTTCACCCTGGACCTCGCCGCCGTCGAGAGCCGGTTCGGCATCCGCTTTCGCGACTACTTTGCGCTGGAGCTGGCGGAGCTGGCCGACATGGAAGCCGACGGGTTGCTGGCGCTGGCCGAAGCCGGGATTTGCGTGTTGCCGCCCGGTCGATTGCTGATTCGCAACATCTGCATGGTGTTCGACCGCTATTTGCGGGAGCAGAAGCAGCAACGGTTTTCCAAGGTCATTTAAATGGAGAAGATAAACATTTTTGTGTATTCTTGATCCATGAACAGCAACCAGTTCAAAGCCTGGCTCCATCAGCAAGGTTGTACGTTCGAGACCAAACCGGGTGGCTCCGGCCATTTGGTCGTGCGGCTGGGTAGCCGAAAAACCGACCTGCCCATGCACGGCGGTGGCAAACAACTGGGTACCGGACTGGTGAACAAGATCAAGAAAGAGCTGGGGCTGAAATAGGAGGCGACCATGTTGATCTATCCCGTGGAATTGACCCCGGACGACAACGGCACCCTGCTGGTGACGTTCCCGGACATCCCGGAAGCGATAACCTTCGGCGAAGACGAAGTCGAGGCGCTGCTGATGGCCGAGGACGCGCTGCTGGTCATGCTCTCCGCCTACATGGACGACCGCCAGCCCATCCCCGAACCTTCGCCGCTGAACGGCCGGCCCGGCGTGGCGCTGAAGGTCGCCGCCGCCGGCAAGGTGGCCCTCCACAACGCGATGCTGGCGGCGGGCAAGCGCAAGGCCGATCTGGCGCGGATGCTCAATTTGGCGCCCACCCTGGTGGATCGGCTGTTGTCGCTGCACCACAAAAGCCGCATCGAGCAGATCGAAACCGCGCTGGCGGTCTTGGGCAAGCGGCTGGTGGTGGAGGTGCGCGAGGCGGCCTGAAAGGCAATTTTGCATGGCTTTCAATTCGGCATCGCCGACCGGCAAACGGTTACGCGATAAATTTCACCCACTATAATCTCATTCGTAACAAATCCATCACGACGAGAGGAGTCATTCGATGAACACGTTCAGCCGTCATGCCCTGAGCGCCGCCGTCGGCGCGGTCATCCTGGGGCTGGGAGGTTTGGCGCACGCCGACACCATCAAAATTGCCGTGGCTGGCCCGATCACCGGCCCGGTCGCTCAGTACGGCGACATGCAGATGAGCGGCGCCAAGATGGCGGTCGAGCAGATCAACGCCAAGGGCGGCGTCAACGGCAAGAAGCTGGAAGCGGTGTTGATCGACGACGTCTGCGAGCCCAAGCAGGCGGTCGCCATCGCCAACCAGATCGTCAACCAGAAGATCAAGTACGTGGTCGGGCACCTGTGTTCCGGCTCGACCCAGCCGGCCTCCAAGCTGTACGAGGAGGAAGGCATCCTGATGATCACCCCGGCGGCCACCAACCCCGCCATCACCCAACAGGGCTACAAGATGGTGTTCCGCACCATCGGCACCGACGATCAGCAAGGCCCGACCGCCGGCAAGTACATCGCCGAGAAGATCAAGCCCAAGAAGCTGGCGATCATCCACGACAAGCAACAGTATGGCGAGGGCATCGCCAAGGAAGTGGACAAGACCGTCAAGGCCGCCGGCATCACGCCAGTCCTGTTCGAGGGCGTCAACAAGGGGCAAACCGACTTCTCGGCCCTGATCACCAAGATGAAGAAGGACGGCGTGGATTTCGTCTACTACGGCGGCTATCACCCGGAGCTGGGCCTGTTGCTGCGCCAGTCGCGCGAGCAGGGCTTCGACGCCAAGTACATGGGGCCCGAGGGCGTCGGCAACAAGGACATCAGCGCCATCGCCGGCCCGGCCTCGGAAGGGCTGCTGGTCACCCTGCCCGCCGATTTCAGCACCGACCCCGCCAACGCCGGCCTGGTCAAGGCGTTCCAGGACAAGAAGCAAGACCCCACCGGCCCGTTCGTGATGCCGGCCTACGCGGCGGTGCAGATCGTCGCCGACGCGATCAAGGGCGCCAAGACCGAGGACGCGGTCAAGCTGGCCGACTACATCCGCAAGAACAGCTTCCAGACCCCCATCGGCAAGGTGGCTTTCAAGAATAATGGCGACTTGAAAGAATTCGAATTCGTGATCTTCACCTGGCATGCCGACGCCACCAAGACGCCGGTTAAATAACCCGACGACCGCCGAGGGCGAGGTTCAAAAAACCCCGCCCTTCGCTTTTCATGGCGCCTTGCATGCGCGCTCCGCCTTCCACCACCTCACACACGGCGCCCATGTCCGGTTTCTCCCTCCTCGAATTCATCCAGCAGATCATCAACGGCCTGACCCTGGGCAGCATCTACGCCCTGATTGCCATCGGCTACACCATGGTCTACGGCATCATCGGCATGATCAATTTCGCCCACGGCGAGATCTACATGATCGGCGCCTACGTCGGCCTGCTGGCGATCACCGCGCTGGGGCTGTTCGGCGTGGACAGCATCTCGGCGATCCTGCTGGCGACGCTGGCCATCAGCATCCTGGTGACCGGCTCCTACGGCTGGACCGTGGAGCGGCTGGCCTACCGGCCGCTGCGCGGCAGCCCCCGGCTGGTACCGCTGATTTCGGCCATCGGCGTCTCGATCTTCCTGCAAAACTACGTCCAGCTCGGCCAGGGCGCTCGCGATGTCTCGATGCAGCCAGTGCTGACCGGTGGCTGGCGCTTCGGACCAGACGACGGATTTCAGGTGTATCTGTCCTACATGCAGGTATTGATCGCAGCGATCACGGTCGCCTTCATGACCGGCCTGACTCTGTTCATCGCCCGTTCGCGGATGGGCCGCGCCTGTCGCGCCTGTTCCGAGGATCGGGCCATGGCCAACCTGCTCGGCATCGACACCGACCGGGTGATCGCCTTGACCTTCGTGCTGGGCGCGACGCTGGCGGCGGTGGCCGGGGTGCTGGTCAGCATGTACTACGGCCTGGTCAATCCCTTTATCGGTTTCATCGCCGGGCTGAAGGCGTTCACGGCGGCGGTGCTGGGCGGGATCGGCAGCATTCCCGGCGCGATGCTGGGCGGCGTGGTGCTGGGGCTGGCCGAAAGCTTCGCCTCGGCCTATCTGCAAACCGAATACAAGGACGTGGTGGCGTTCGCGCTGCTGATTCTGGTGCTGCTGATCCGTCCCACCGGCCTGCTGGGCCGCCCGGACGTGGAGAAGGTGTAATGCGCCGCACCCTGTCCGACGCTTTCCTGTCGGCGGTGTTGACCGCCGTATTGCTCGTTCCGATTTTCGGTTTGCGCATCCATGTGGACGGCGTCAACGTTTCGCTGAATCGCACGCCCACGCCGGTGATCGTCGCGGTCGTGGCTGTTTTTCTGCTGCGATTGTTTCGTCAACCGTTGGAGCAGGTTTGGGCAACGCTGCGCGTCCCGGATTCCTGGCGCGAAAATGCGCTTACCGCTGCTTGGGGCAACGTGAAACAACAGCCGCGCTATCGGTTGGCGCTTTGGATTCTCTTGCTGGTCGCCGCCGCGATCTGGCCGTTCACCGCCTCGCGCGGCGCGGTGGACGTGGCGACGCTGGCGCTGATTTACGTCATGCTGGGCCTGGGTTTGAATATCGTGGTCGGCTTTGCCGGTCTGCTGGTGCTCGGTTACGCCGCGTTCTATGCGGTCGGCGCTTATACCTACGCTTTTCTGGCCCAACAGTATGACTTGTCGTTCTGGCTCTGTTTGCCCGTCGCCGGGGCGTTGGCGGCACTGACCGGCTTCCTGCTCGGCCTGCCGGTGCTGCGGTTGCGGGGCGACTATCTGGCCATTGTCACCTTGGGCTTCGGCGAAATCACTCGTCTGCTGCTCAACAACCTGAATTTCCTGACCGGTGGCCCGGACGGTATCGGCAATATCCCGCGTCCCACCCTGTTCGGGCTGGAATTCAGCCGCCGGGCCAGCGAGGGCGGCGCCACGTTTCACGAATTCTTCGGTCTCGACTACAGCGGCGATTACGCGGTGATCTTCATGTATCTGCTGGGACTGGCTCTGGTCCTGACGATCCTGTTCGTCATCAACCGCCTGTTGCGAATGCCGCTGGGCCGGGCCTGGGAAGCGCTGCGCGAGGACGAGATCGCCTGTCGTTCGCTGGGTCTGAGCCCGACCGTGATCAAGCTGTCCGCGCTGACGCTGAGCGCCGCCTTCGCCGGCTTTGCCGGGGCCTTTTTCGCCGCGCGCCAGGGCCACATCAACCCCGAGTCCTTCACCTTCATCGAATCGGCCATGGTGTTGGCGATCGTCGTGCTAGGCGGAATGGGCTCGCAAATCGGCGTGGTGCTGGCCGCTGTCGCCATCACCGCGCTGCCGGAACTGGCGCGCGAATTCGACGAATACCGGATGCTGGCCTTCGGGCTGGTCATGGTGTTGATGATGATGTGGCGACCGCAGGGCCTGGTACCCGCCGCTCGACCCCGGCTGGAAATGCCGGAACACGCGGAGGGCGCACGGTGAGTCTGGACCTAGCAAAAACTCCCATCGCCGAACCCGCCGCGCCTCCATTGCTGGCAGTGCGCAACCTCAGTATGCGCTTCGGCGGCCTGTTGGCGGTGGACAACGTCCATTTCGATGTCCATCGCGGCCAAATTTTCGCCATCATCGGTCCCAACGGCGCCGGCAAGACCACGGTATTCAACTGCGTTGGCGGTTTCTACCGGCCCACCACCGGCACGGTGGCGCTGGATGGCCAAGCCATCGACCATTTGCCCAGCCATCGCATCGCCCGGTTGGGCCTGGTGCGCACCTTCCAGAACGTGCGGCTGTTCAAGACCATGACCGTGGTCGAGAACCTGCTGGTTTCGCAGCACGTCCAGTTGGAAACGCGGCTGTTGCCCGGTTTGTTCAAAACCCCGAAGTATCGCCGCGCCGAAGCCGAAGCGCTGGACCGGGCCGCGTTCTGGCTGGAAAAGGTCGGCTTGTTGTCCGTCGCCAACCGCGAAGCCGGCAATCTCGCCTACGGCCAGCAACGGCGGCTGGAAATCGCCCGCTGCATGATCACTCACCCCAAGCTGCTGATGCTGGATGAGCCCGCCGCCGGCCTCAACCCGCAGGAAACCCGCGATCTGGATCGGCTGATCAACGCGCTGCGCGCCGAACACGACGTCGCCGTGCTGTTGATCGAACACGACATGAGCCTGGTGATGGGCATTTCCGACGAGATTTTGGTCATGGAATACGGTCGGCCCATCGCCACCGGCGACCCCGCCGCCATCCGCGCCAATCCCAAGGTGATCAAGGCGTATTTGGGAGAAGAGTGATGATGCTGAAGCTGGAGAACGTCCATACCTTCTACGGCCAAATCGAAGCTCTCAAGGGCGTGTCGCTGGACGTGCATCCCGGTGAGATCGTCACCCTGATCGGGGCCAACGGCGCTGGCAAAAGCACCTTGTTGATGACGATCTGCGGCTCGCCGCACGCCAGCAAGGGCGCGGTCCTGTTCGAAGGGCAGGACATCACCCGCAAGCCGACCCACGTCATCATGCAATGCGGGTTGGCGCTGGTGCCGGAAGGACGGCGCATCTTCCCCGGTTTGACCGTGCAAGAGAATTTGCAAATGGGCGGGTTCTTCGCCGACAAGGCGCGGCTGGACACCGATCTGGAGCGGGTATTCGCCCTGTTTCCGCGCCTCAAGGAACGGCGCAACCAGCGCGGCGGCACCCTGTCCGGCGGCGAGCAGCAGATGCTGGCCATCGGGCGGGGGTTGATGAGCCGGCCCAACCTGCTGTTGCTGGACGAACCGTCGCTGGGGCTGGCGCCGATCATCATCGCCCAGATTTTCCAGATCCTGAAGGAAATCCGCGAAGAGGGTGTAACGATCTTCCTGGTCGAACAAAACGCCCACCGCGCCCTGCAACTGGCCGACCGGGGCTACGTGCTGGAAAACGGCCGCATCGTGCTGGCCGACACCGGCGCGAATTTGCTGGCCAACGATCAGGTACGCAAAGCGTACTTGGGGGGCTAAACGTGCTCGATCCGGTCGCGCTCAGGGCGCCGTCAACAGCATCCCTTCAACCGGCGTGACGCCGCGCCCGTCGGGACCGGCGAACTCGAACGGCACGGAAACCAGTTCCATCCCGGTGTTGCGCTGGATCGCGAAGTGCAAATGTGGGCCGGTGGAATAGCCGGTATTGCCCGAGTTGGCCAGCCAGGCACCCCGCTCCACCCGTTGCCCGGGACTGACCCGCACCGAGTCCGCTTGCAGGTGCGCGTACACCGCCATGGTGCCGTCAGCGTGGAGAACGCGCACGGCGTTGGCCCGCTCCCGATACTTCTCATCCGGGCCGCCGTCCAGGAAATCGGCGGCGAACTCCATGATGACGCCTTCGCGAGCGGCGCGAACCGGCGTGCCCAGTGGCATGCCGATATCCACCGCGTAGCGGCTTTGCGGGTGCTGGTGACTGAACGTTCCATTGAAAGCCTGACTGATCGGGAACCGCTGTCCCGGCGCGAACGGCGGCGCATAAGGCCGATCGGGGTTGTGCGTGGCGGTGGGATCGCCCAGCACCGCCCGCACCCGATAGGCGTAGCGCCAGCGCGGCCCGGTTGATCTGAGGCTGACCACCGGCGTTTCGGCGCGGGCCGGCGCCACCATCCGCGCCGGCAGGGATGGACGGACTTCCATGTTCTGAATCCCTTCGCCGCTGATCTCCACTTCGATAGGACCGTAATAATCGTTGATCACCGTCAGCGTCGGCGCATCGGTGGCGCCACGATTGCGAACGCTGACCTTGGCCGGCAGTTCCTGGACCGGGAGTGGACGAACCTCGACCGGCGCGTCGGTGGCGGGTGGCCGGTCGGTGAACACCCAGGCGCCGGAAGCGTCCTGATATTTGTAAAGGCTCTTGGCTAGCGCCGGCCACGCCCCCGGCAAACTCAGCAGCGTGACCAGCACCGCCGCCGGTCCGGTCAACCGTTGGCCCGGCCATCGTGGGATCGGGCGCCACCCGCTCGAGCGCGTCATCGGGCGTTGAAGTAGTGAACGTGCACGCCTTCCCGGTCGCTCTTGGCCAGTTCCACCATCCGGGCAGCGACGATTTCCGCCGCGACCGGCCGATAGCGGCTGAAGGACCCCCACAGCAACAGCGACCAGAGCGGCGCGAGGGACTTGCTCCAGTCCTCGGCGGGACGGGGTTCAAGACGCTCGCCCAGCAGCAACGAAGGCCGCAGAACGTGCACGGCCTTGAACGGCAGTTCGCTGACGGCCGCTTCGGCGCGTCCCTTGATCCGGTTGTAGAACACCGGCGAACCGGGATCGGCGCCGACCGCCGACACCAGCACGAATCGGAGCACGCCCCGCGCCGCCGCCAGTCGGGCCAGCTCGGCGACGTAGATATGATCCACCTTGGCGAAGGCCTCGGGCGAACCGGCGACCCGGTGCGTCGTGCCGAGGCAACACAGCGCAACGTCAGCATGGATCGCCTCGGCGTGATCGTCCAGATGATCGAAGTCCACCACATGCGCCGTCAGTTTCGGATCGGTGCGCGCCAGAGGCCGGCGGGCGAAAACCGTGACCGGCCCGATATCCTCGTCCGCCAGCAGTTGGGCCAGGCAATACCCGCCGACCAGGCCGGTCGCGCCCGCCAGCAAGACTCGAAGTTCCGTTCGTCGTTGCCCCGTCATCGTCAGCTATTTCCTCCGGTTAAGACCGCGCGATTCGCTCCCCTGCCGGATCGCCGCGGGGCGAATGGCGATATCGCGTTCCGCTGGAGAAACTTCATTGTCCATCGCCCGGACGGCGCTCCGCTTTAAGGATAGCCACCGCCTCGGCGATTTTTCAGGAAAGGCCGCCAGTCCCAAGGCCAGGAACGCTGCTACACTGGCCCCGTTCGTCATCTTATGGAGAACCGCGACATGCTCAAATTCCTGCTTGCCGGCCTGCTGCTGTCGAGCGGCGCCGCCCTGGCCGCCGACCAAACCTTGGTGGTCTACAACTGGGCCGAATACCTGCCCAAAAAGGTGCTTCAGCAATTCACTCAGGAAACCGGTGTCAAGGTGCGGTATTCGACCTACGAGAGCAACGAGGCGATGTACGCCAAGGTCAAGACCGTCAAGGGCGAGGGCTACGACGTGCTGGTGCCGTCCACTTATTACGTGGACCGGATGCGTCGGGAGGGGCTGTTGCAAAAGATCGACAAGTCCCGGCTGACTCATTTGGACAATCTCAATCCGCGCCTGCTGAACCAACCCTACGATCCCCAAAACGATTACAGCATTCCCTATCTGTGGGGCACGACCGGCATCGCCTACGACGCCGCCAAGCTGCCGCCAGGCCAGTTGACCCGCTGGGCCGATCTTTGGGAGCCGGCCTACAAAAACAAGCTGCTGTTATTGAACGACATGCGCGAAGTATTCTCAATGGGGTTGAAACTGCTGGGTCACTCGATCAACACCACCGACGAGAACCAGATTCGCGCCGCTTACGAGAAGCTGGCCGAATTGATGCCGAACGTGCGGATCTTCGACGCGGAATCGCCCAAGACCAAATTCCTGGCGCGGGAAGTCGTAGCGGGAATGCTTTGGAACGGCGAGGCCTACATGGCGGGCCGGGAGAACGCCCATATCAAATACGTCTATCCCCAGGAAGGCCCGATGATGTGGATGGACAGTCTGGTGATTTCCGCTGGCGCCAAAAACGTGGACGGCGCCCACCGGTTCATCGATTTCGTGCTGCGGCCGGACATCGCCAGGCAGATCGGCGAGGAAATCGGTTATTCCTCGCCCAATCTGGCGGCCATTCAACTGCTACCCGAGACCGTGCGGAACAATCCGACGGTCTATCCCTCCGACGAGGATCTGAAAAACGCCGAGTTCCAGGCCGACGTCGGCGCGGCCCTGCCGATCTACGATCAGTACTGGCAACGATTGAAAACTCGGCGTTGAGACGCCGCGATCTTGCTCCCTCCTTGGCCAGGGGGGAGCAATGGCGTTGCGGGGAATCAAGCCGCGCTGGTCAACCGCTCGTACTTGGCCTGTAACTGCTCGGAAGTTTCCGAATGCTTCGGGTCCGGGATGATGCAATCGACCGGACAAACCTCGATACACTGCGGAGTTTCAAAGTGCCCCACGCACTGCGTGCAAAGATTCGGGTCGATCTCGTAGATCTCGTCGCCCTGGGAAATCGCTTCGTTGGGGCACTCCGGCTCGCACACGTCGCAATTGATGCATTCGTCGGTGATCATCAGCGCCATGGTTGGCTCCTCGTTCTGTTTTTCGCAATTCACGGTCGGCGGGTTCCCGCCGACGACATACGCTCAAATCCGACCTGCCCGCGACCGGCCAAGGCGAATTTCCGAGCATTTTACTCAATTAGTTTCGCGATGCGAATTTTGCCGCCAGCGCCGCCTCCACCTTGGGATGGACGAACGGCGCGATGTTGCCGCCCAGCTTGGCGACCTCACGGACCAGGCTGGAGGAAATGAAGGCGTACTGTTCGGCGGGGGTCAGAAAAATCGACTCGATCCGGGGATTCAGGCGGCGGTTCATGCTGGCCAACTGAAACTCGAATTCAAAATCGGAGACGGCGCGCAAGCCGCGCATCAGAACGTTGGCGCCGATGCTGTTGGCGTAGTTCACCAGCAGGATGTCGAAACCGCGTACCTCGACATGGGGTAGATGCGCCACCACTTCGTTGGCCAACGCCACCCGTTCCTCCAACGAAAACAGCGGCTGCTTGTTGGGGTTGGCGGCGACGCTGACGACCAGCCGGTCGAACATGCGGGCGCCGCGCTCGATCAGATCAGCGTGGCCGTTGGTGATCGGATCGAAGGTGCCGGGGTAGATGGCGACAACGGACATCGGGGGTTCCTGGCGGGTTCAAGTTGCGTGGATTATCGGGAAACCCGATCGGCAAGGCAACCGCGAACGGGCTCTCGTTGACCATCACGGCGGAACCACTGTCCACCTTGCGCAACTCAAGCGGAGTTACAATCAACCGCCTTCTCCTGAAACCCGAAGACCGGTTGAAGATTGGTTGGAGCCCAGAACCGGTGATTGAACCCGCCCGGCGTTGTGCTCTGTCTTTCCCAACCAGGAAGGGGCTCGGAAACGACTTTCGACGAGGCTACCATCATGCGCTTTCCCTACGGTATCGCCGACTTTCGAGCTATCAGGGACGAAGGCTATTTCTATGTGGATCGCACCGACCGCATTGCGCTGATTGAAGCGGCGGGCAAGCAATTATTATTTCTACGCCCGCGCCGGTTTGGCAAAAGTCTGTGGCTGTCCACGTTGGAGCATTATTACGATCTGGCACGCGCGGACGACTTCCAGCGGCTGTTTGGCGGGCTGAAAATCGGCCGGAACCCCACTCCGCTGCGCAACCGCTATTTCGTGATGCGCTGGGATTTTTCGGTGGTGGACCCCGGCGGCGACCTGAACGCGATCCGGCAATCCCTGTTCAGCTACCTCAATGTTCGCATCAAGGACGTGACGGTCCGTTATGGCGACTGGCTGGGCGGACGGGTTGACCTCGATCCCGACAACGGTCTGGCTTCCTTTCAATCGCTGCTCAGCGCCGTTTCCCAAACCCCCCATAAACTTTACCTGCTGATTGACGAATATGACAATTTCGCCAATGAAGTCATGATCAGTCCGTTACGCGGCGCCCATCGTTATGAGGAACTGGTGGAGGGCGAGGGAATCATCAAGACCCTGTTCAAAGCCGTCAAAAGTGGCGCCAGTCATGGTATTGATCGAGTTTTCATCACCGGGGTATCGCCGGTGGTGCTCGGCGACATCACCAGCGGCTACAACATCGCCAAGGATTTGACGCTGCTCGACGAATATCACGATTTATGCGGCTTCACCGCCGGCGAACTGGCCGAGGCATTAGCGGGAGTGCTGGAAGCACGGTCGTTGCCCGCCGCGCGCCTCCCGGAAATTCTGGATTTGCTGCAACGCTTCTACAATGGTTACCGCTTTGGCGAAGGGGACACTCCCCTGCTCTACAACCCGACTCTGGCGCTGTATTTCCTGGATTATTTCAGCCGCTATGGCCGCTACCCGCGCCAGATGCTGGACGACAACCTGGCGATGGATCGGAGTCGGATTCAATACGTCGCCCGGCTGCCGCATGGCGACACCCTGGTCAATCGCGCCCTGCATCCCACCGAACCGCTGGTGGTTGCGCAACTGGTCAATCGCTTCGGCGTGCGGGACATGCTGACCGCGCCGCGCGACCCGGATTTTCTCGCCACCCTGCTCTACTACTTCGGCGTTCTGACCCTGGCCGGACGGAGCGCCCTGGGCAAGCTGCAACTGACCATTCCCAATCAGGTCATCCGCAAGCTCTACGTGGAGCGGCTTCAGGAGCAGATACTGCCGGACTATACCGATCAGGAAGAGCGACAGCGGGTGGTTGAACGATTCTACAGCACCGGCGATCTCGGCCCGCTCTGCGACTTCATCGAACAGCGTTATTTCAAGGTGTTCGACAACCGCGACCTCCGCTGGAGCAACGAACTGGTGGTCAAGACCGCGTTTCTGGTGACGCTGTTCAATGACGCCTTCTATATCATGGAGTCGGAACCCGTTCTGGAGCGGCGCTACGGCGACTTGTTGCTGCGGGTGCGCCCCGACATGCGCCAGTACGCCCTGCTGGATCACCTGCTGGAATTCAAGACGGTGAGCCTCAAGGCGGTCGGCCTGACCAGCACCGAATTGGCGACAAAATCGCGGAATGAATTGCGCGCCCTGCCAGCGGTCGGCGCGGCGCGGCGGGAAGCGGAGCAACAACTGGCGGTCTATCGAGAAGCCCTGGAGCGCCAGGCGGGAGCCACGCTCAAGCTGCATACCCACGCCGTGGTCGGCATCGGGCTGGAGCGGCTGGTATGGTAAAAACGAAGCTGGAGCACGGCCACGAAAAACCGCGTTAAGGACATCATGATTAACTGGCATCGCCTGTTTGGCCTGACGCTGGCCGACTATTTCACCGGGACCGGCTATCAAGTCGAGATGGAAAAGGATGTGGCCCGCAAGCGGCAACTGCTGGATATCGTGATCATCCGCGCGGTGGCCAAGGGTCCACCGCTCCCGGAGCCGTGCGACGGTCTGGAGCACTTGCGGGCGCACAATCTGCTGACCTACAAACCTGGCCAGGAGGCGTTGGATGCCTGGGCGCTGGAGGAATTGATTGGTCACTATGTCAACTACCGCAAGAGCTTTGCGCCCCGGGAGTCGGTGACGGCGTTCGGATTGTACGCCGTCGCCACCCGCCATCCGAGCGCGCTGCTGCGAGAGGTCGAAAGTCAACGGGTCAAAGCCGGAGTCTATATCGTTCGGGCGTTGCGGCAGTCGATCACGGTGATCGTTCTCAAGGACGTGGCGCCGGCAACCCGCAACGCCCTGTGGGCGCTGTTCAGCTTCAAGGCGGAACGAGTGGCGCAAGGCGCACAGGATTATGTCTGGCGACAGGCTGATCATCTGCCGATCCTGCAAGAACTGTATCACCGCTACCAACAACTGGGGATGGCCATGGCCTACACGTTTGAGAACTTTCGTCAGGATTTAGGCCGTGTTGACGTTCTATCGTAACCAAATCAATGCACAGGCGAAGTGGATAA
>JARSSO010000062.1 GCA_029624765.1 Candidatus Contendibacter sp.
GCGGCGTCGGTGATCGCGCTTAGCCGGCCCTGCCCGTCGTAGTTCAGGGTGGTGCAGTTGCGTGTCTCGGCGAACGCGCGGTCGCGGTCGATCTCCACGCCGGTGCCCGAGTAGCTGCCAAACGCCTCCCCGGCGCTTCCGCCCGCCGACAGGGCCACGGCCGGGTAGAGATAGCACAGCCGGACGGCCGCGACCGCCGCCCGGTGCAAGGGACGCCCGTACCCGTCCTTGCCGTTCCAGGTGAAGGTGAACGTCTGATTGGGCGTCGGCGCGAAGATCCGCCCGAGATGCTGCCCGGCCACGTCCACCGTCAACGTGATCCGCTTGAGCGAGGCGGGAACGGGGTCGAGGGTGATCGGCATATCCAGGGTATAGGACACTTGATAGCCAGCGGCTCGGTCGCTGCGGTACACCAGCCGATAGGGCGTGCCGGGCACGGCGACACTTTCCCCCAAGGTCTGCTTTTGGGCGTCGATGGCGCAGCCCGAGAGGCAGGAACAATCCTGCCCGCAGTCCTTCGGCGGCTCGCCCTGGACCCGCACACGGGGTTTGTCGGGCGGCGGCGTGGCGTCCCGGGGAAAGCCAAACGGCCAGTTGCAGTCCCACGGCGTGAAATGCCCGATGGGCGCCCGCCACAGCGTCTTACCGGCGGGGTACAACCCGGCGAGCTGGGCCAACTCAGCGTCGGTGATGCCCAACGCGGCTCGCTGGGCGGCGGTAGCCACCTGGCCGCCGCCGGTCAGGTCGAGCTGGGCTTTACCGTCGACGATGGCGAGAATCTTGATGACCCGGCCGTTAGCCGACGGCACCCAGGCCGCCTTCCCCCGGTCGTACCAGCCCACCGGCACCGGCTCGCCCACCGGGAAGTCGGGAAAATTGTCCACGTAAAACGGCAGCGGTTGGCTGAACTCGACTCGCTCGGCGCCGGCGGCCAGCGCCTCGTCGGCGCTCAGTTCCACGGCGTAGGTGTAGCCGGAGGCCGGCGGCAGCGCGCCGGGCATCGCGTCCGGTCCTCGTTCGCCGACCGTGTACTCGGTGGCCCGCACCGTCAGCGTGGTCAGCGTCTGGCGGGTCCCGTCGGCCTGGACCAGGGTCGCGCCAGTCCCGGCCGGGAATAGCATCGTGGCTTGGCGACTGCCGCCAGCATCCGTCACGACACTGCCTCGCGCGATCTGCCAGTCGGCGTGCTGGAGCGCGACCGCCGTGGCGTGCGAATCGAGCGCGATCATCGCGACCGGCTCGGCCCAGAGGTAGTCTCGCCAGGGCACCTCGACTGGACGCTGCACCGGTAGATACCCCGCGCGGACATAGTCGAGCACCAGTTGGCCGCCGCCGTTGACCGCCAGGTCGAACACGCCGTCCGCCCGACTCAGGGTCTGGCCGTATTCCGGATGGTCCTTGATCCGGACCGTGACGCCGGACAGCGGATTGCCGCTGTCCCGGTCCCGCACCTCGCCCCGGATCACCGCAACGCGCTTGGGATCGATGGTCCCGGCCGCGACTCCGGTCTGGATCGGGTTGGCGCCGGTGTACAGAAACTCGGTTTCCACTTGCAGGCCGGTCACCGCTGTCGGGTCGAGCTGCGGGGCGACGGTGGCCGGGTCCGGTGGCAGGGGCGGCGCGCTTTCGAGATTGACCGTGACGGTCACGATGGCAGAGGCGCTCCGTTCGCCGTCGCTGGCGGTCAGCTTCAATCCATAGGTTCCGGCCGCCGCGAATGTCGCGGTGGTGCTGGCGGCATTGGCGTTGCCAAACGTGACCGGGCCGGGGCCGCTGTCCTTGGACCAGGTGACCGTGACCGTGCCAGGGGGATTGGGCAAGCCGTCGTCGGTGACCGTACCGTACAGAGCGACGCTGTTCGTCGGCAGGGTGATCGTGGTTGGGGTGCTACTGGCAGCCACGGTGGGCGGTTGGTTGGCGGAAGCCGCCTTGATCGTGAGTACGAAACTCTGTTCGGCGAACAAGCCGCCTTGATCGGTGACTCGTGCCACCACGTTCGCGCCGCCCACTTGAGTCAGTAGGGTACGCACCGTGTACCATCATTTTCCCCGCCAGGAAGCGGTACACCATGCGCACTCTACCTACCTGGCTCATCGCGCGGCATGAAGCAAGTTCGACCGGGCCCGCCAAGCCGCTGCCCAAGGGATTTTTCGACAGCCTCTATACTTTGGCGCTATCCCCTCACGGCGTCACCGGGAGCATCGCCATGCGCATCGGCCCGCTTTCCCTCCCAATTCTCCTCGTCGCACTCGGTCTGCTGGCCCTGGGAGGGACCGCGCCGCCGGTCCGGGCCGCCGAACCGACGGTGACCGCCGCCGCGCTGGCGCGCGTTCCCCCGCCCTGCAACCCTGGATCAATTGGGTGCTGCGCGAGCCGGCCGACTGGCGCTGCCTGGTCGATTACGCCGATCCGAAACAGCGCCGCTGCGTCTGGCCAATGGCGCTGAGCCTGAACCTCGCCCCCCGGAGCGGCGAGTTCGGCCAGCAATACGACGAGCAACACCAGGGTCAGTGGATTCACAGCAGTTCCCGGTCTCTTGATTTGTGATTGATTTATAAGAAGTTTTTTATGTATAATCAGAGTTATACTAAGAAAAATAGCATTACGATTCAATAGCCTGCAAAAAGAGGCCGGGAACTGCTGGTGGATTCAAGACGGGAATGGCCGCGGCGTCTGAAGCCCCCGGCCCCCGACCCACAGCCGCGCCAACAACTCGCCTAGCTGGTTCCGGCGGATTACGCTTCGCTGATCCGCCTTACACCTTGCCTTGAACATACTAAAACGTACCGGGAATTGGTATGACTCTTCGACCTGGATGAACGGCTCCAGCCCACCGTTGCCCAGCCGGCGGCTGGAACCGGAATCAGGCGGCTTTTTCCGAATCCTCGTCCAGATCGGCGACGCGAAGATTCAGGTCGTCGAGTTTCCGCGCCAAGGCGCGCAGATCGTCGTGGGTAACCAGGCCGCATCGATGCAGGAATCGTTCGAACTGGAACCGCGAGCTTTGCTCAACCTGATTCCGCCAGGTCATGGTGGTACGGTCGAAGGCGTCAACCCAGTTCCCGGCGATCACCGCGCGCTGAGTCAGATTGTCCAGCAGGGCCGCTTCCAGACGTTGACCTTGCTCGAGCAACGTCTGGAACAGCCACTGGACTTCCCGCTGAGCGGCGACGCAAGCGCCCAGGCCAACCAGTCCCGCCTGGCGCGCGAGATCGGCCGACCGTGACAGGGTTGATGTAAATTGGGAATTCGCAACATGGGTTGTCATGACGGCATTACCTGTCGGGGTGGGCGCCGGCTGTCGGCGCCGTGGCCACAACGCGATCCCCCACGGTGGGAATCGCGTTAACTCTGAAACTCGCTTATAGCGCGGATCGCTAGAATAAACAGCCTAACCGCCGACCGCTTCGCCGATCGCAGCTTGCGCCAAGGGATCAGAACGGAATGTCGTCGTCGAAACCGCTGTTGTCCGGACCCGGCTGGGGTTGCGCCGCTGGCTGCGGCCGCGTCGGCGCGGGTCCCTGGGGCGGTCTTGCGGTGGGGGCGGAATCCATCTCCGGCTCTTCTCCCGGAAACGGCGCACTGCCGCTAGCGCTGCCACGCCCACCCAACATCTTCATTTCATTGGCGATGATCTCGGTGGTATAGCGATCCTGACCGTTCTTGTCCTGCCACTTGCGGGTTTGCAGACGGCCTTCCACGAACACCGAGGAGCCCTTGCGCAAGTATTGGCCGACGATTTCCGCCAGCGGGCTGTAGAACACCACGTTATGCCATTCGGTTCGCTCCTGCTTCTCGCCGGTGTTGCGATCCTTCCAGCTTTCGTTGGTGGCGATGGTGACATTGGCGACCGCCCTGCCGCTGGGCATGTAACGCACATCCGGGTCCTTGCCCAGGTTGCCAATCAGGATGACTTTGTTGACACTGGCCATGAGTTTTACTCGTCAAATTTAAGGTTGAAGGCCCCGCGGGGGAACGTAATCGACGCAAGCATACGCACCAATCCGATCCATCGCCACTGATCGAGGCATGGCGCGGCGGCGAACCGCCCCTTCACTCATCGTGGCGCGATTGTGCTTACAATACCACTGGAATGCCCCGATCCTTCTCTCGCGCCGTGCGCGACCTTGTCATGCCATCCACTCTCCCCAGCATCTTCCTGATCGGCCCCATGGGCGCCGGCAAGACCACCATCGGCCGCCGGCTGGCGCTGGCGTTGCGCCGGGAATTTCTCGATAGCGACCACGAGATCGAACAGCGCGCCGGCGCCGGCATTCCCCTGATCTTCGAAGTGGAAGGCGAAGCCGGATTCCGCGCTCGCGAGAAAGCCGTGATCGCCGAACTGACCCGGCGGCCGGACATCGTCCTCGCCACCGGTGGCGGCGTCGTGCTCGACCTCGACAATCGCCGCTGTCTGGCTGGACGTGGTTTCGTGGTGTACCTGTGCGCCTCGGTGGACGAACAACTTCGCCGGACCCGGGGCGACAGCCATCGGCCCCTGCTGCGAACCGCCGATCCCCAGGCCAGGCTGGCGCAATTGTTCGCGCAACGCGATCCGCTCTATCGCGCCGTGACCGACTGCGTGATTTCGACCGAGGGCCGTTCCCCCAGCCAAGTGACGCGCGATATCCTGAATCGGCCAGAACTTCATCGGCCTTGAGCCACCACCGGAATTTTTCGTCCCATGAAAACCCTCCATGTCGAACTCGGCGACCGCCGCTACCCGATTTACATTGGCCCCGGCCTGCTCGGTCGCGCCGAGTTGCTGCAACCCCACCTTTCCAGCCGGCAGGTGCTGGTGGTCAGCAATACCACGGTCTCGCCGCTGTATCTGGAGCGTGCGCGCGCCGCGCTGGCCGGTCTGCGCTGCGAGGCGGTGATTCTGCCCGACGGCGAGCGTTACAAGACCCTGGAAACGCTGAACACCGTTTTCACCGCGCTGCTCGATCACCGGTTCGACCGGCATTGCACAATCGTGGCTCTCGGCGGCGGGGTGATCGGCGACATGGCTGGCTTTGCGGCGGCCTGTTACCAGCGCGGCGTGTCCTTCGTGCAAATTCCCACCACCTTGCTGGCCCAGGTCGATTCCTCGGTGGGCGGCAAGACCGCCGTCAATCATCCGCTCGGCAAGAACATGATCGGGGCGTTTTATCAGCCGCGCTGCGTGCTGGCCGACACCGACACCCTCACCACCCTGCCGGACCGCGAACTGAGCGCCGGCCTGGCCGAGGTGATCAAGTACGGCCTGATTCGCGACCGCCCGTTCCTGGACTGGCTGGAGGTGAATCTGGAAGCGCTGCTGGCGCGCGACCCCGCCGCCCTGAGCGAAGCCATCGAGCGTTCCTGTCGCAACAAGGCCGAGATCGTCGTCGCCGACGAACGGGAGATCGGCGAGCGCGCCCTGCTCAATCTCGGTCACACCTTCGGCCACGCCATCGAAACCGGGATCGGCTACGGCGAGTGGCTGCATGGCGAGGCGGTGGCGACGGGAATGGCGATGGCCGCCGATCTTTCGGCCCGGCTGGGCTGGCTGACCGGACAACAGGTCGAACGGATACGCGCGCTGCTGACCCGCGCCCGCCTGCCGCTGGCCCCGCCGCCGGAACTGACGCCCGCCGATTTCCTCCGGCTGATGGCGGTGGACAAGAAGGTCCAGGACGGCCGGCTACGACTGATCCTGCTGCGCGAGCTTGGGCAAGGCGTCATCGCCGAGAACGTGGCCGCCGGCCGCCTGCGGGAGACGCTGGAACACGCGCTTTCCCGGCGCTGAGCAGCGGTAGAAACCCCTTCCTGGAACCGACAAACCCGGCGGACCTTTCACGGAGGGCCGCCGGTTCGGCCGATGGCCCAGATTGCGATGTCCGTGACCCCACCGGTTCGCAACACCCGGGCACATTCGCCCATCGTGCTGGCGGTGGTGACCACATCGTCCATCAGCGCGACCCGCGCTCCGGGCAGCGGCGCACCCCGCGCGAACGCGCCCAGTGGGTTGGTCTGGCGCTGGCGGGCGTCCAAACGGACTTGTGGGAGGGTGTGACGCACGCGCCGCAGGCCATCGATCCGCAACGGAATCCCCAGGCGGCGGGCGACGGGACGCGCCAGTTCCAGGGCCTGATTGAAGCCGCGTTCGCGCAGGCGGCGCGGATGCAGCGGCACCGGCACGATGCAGTCCGGTGCGGGATCGCCGCGTTCGGCCAGCGCGGCGGCGAACAATTCGCCCAGCAACCGAGCATTTGCCAGACGACCGTTGAACTTCAGGCGCGTGATCATAAAATCGACCGGCGTTTGGTAACGAAAGGGCACGACCGCGCGGTCGAAATCCGGGGGTTGCGCCCGGCAACGCGCGCAGGGACCGGTCCCGGCAACGGGCAGGGGCGCGGCGCAGCGCGGGCAAGCCGCGAGATTGCGCGGCAGGTCGCCGAGGCAGCCGGCGCATAAATCCAGTCCCCCCATCCCTGTCGCCCCGCATAGCAGGCAGGTGGGCGGTAAAATTAAACGTTCGAGCGCGCCCAGCCAGGCCGCGATCACGGTTCATCCTCGTGGTTGACAAGGAGAGGAGGGTTCCCGAACATGGCGGTTACCCAATCTCTCATCCGCTCCCCATCCTCAAGGTTCTCGATCATGCACATGCAGATGCCCATGCTGGAACAAAGCGAAGAAACGGTCATCGGCAAGGTGGCGCGGGGTTCCTCCGCCAAGCGGGCCGCCGCCCTGATGAATTACGGCAACCTGATCGCGATTCTGGTCCCGTTTCCCCTGCTGATTTTCTGGTTCGGCGCCTCGATGCTGGTGTACGCCATGAATCGTCATCATCCCGATCCCAAGGTGGGCCACTATACCCAGCAGGCCGCCTACCGGTTCTACGGCATCACCGGCTTCTTCGTCACGATCGCCACCTTCATCCCCGGCAATGGCTGGATTTGGCACCTGATCGCCTGGATCGTGGCGGCGCTGATCCTGATTCCCTGGTCCATTCTCGACCTGCGACGCATCGCCAAGGAGGAATGGGTGGATATTCCGCTGGACGATCAGGGGCATCCGCTGTCCGGCGCGGCGTAGGGTCCGGCGCTCAGCAAAACCCATCCAACGCCTTGCCGTCCGGCCCGAACCCGTGCAACCGGGCCGCATCCAGACTCAGACACACCGCCTCGCCCTTGTGGAACGGGCGGATGCCCGGCAACCGCGCCACCAGCGCCGCGCCGGGCGGGTCCAGGTCGTCCACCCGGACATGCAACAGCGTCTCGTGACCCAGATATTCGGCGTCGCTGACCGTCGCTCGCACGCCCTCTCCGTCATCCCCGGCAAGGTGGAGATGCTCCGGGCGAACGCCGAAGGTCAGCGGCGCATCCAGCCAGGCCCGCCAGCGCTCGACCACGGCGGTGGATAACGCCAACGGCAAGGTCTGTTCGCCCAGTCGCAGCCCCAGGCCACCGTCGGCGGCAGTCAACCGCGCTGGGAACAGATTCATCGGCGGGTTGCCGATGAAGCCGGCCACGAAGGTATTGGCCGGCTGTTCGTACAGGATTTGCGGCGGCGCGGCCTGTTGCAGCCGACCGCAATCCAGCACCGCCACTCGATCCCCCAGGGTCATTGCCTCGGCCTGGTCGTGAGTGACGTAGAGGGTGGTGGCGCCCAGCCGGTCCAGCAATTCGCTCAGCTCGGCGCGGATTTGCACCCGCAGCCGGGCGTCCAGGTTGGACAAGGGTTCGTCCATCAGGAACGCGGCCGGCTGACGGACCAGCGCCCGGCCCATCGCCACCCGCTGACGCTGACCGCCGGACAGTTGCCGGGGCAGGCGGTCGAGGAGGCCGTCGAGACCGAGCAGTTCCGCCGCCCAAGCGACCTGGCGGGCGATTTCGGCGCGGGGCAGATTGCGCATCTTCAGCGGAAATTCCAGATTGCCGCGCACCGTCATGTGCGGATAGAGCGCGTAGTCCTGGAACACCATCGCCACGTTGCGCCGTTGCGGCGGCAGGTCGTTGACCACCTCGCCGCCGATGCGCAAGTCGCCGCGCGTGGCGTCGTCCAGCCCGGCCAGCAGGCGCAGCAGGGTGGATTTGCCGCAGCCGGACGGACCGACCAGCGCCAGCACTTCACCGTCGGCAACGGCGAGATTGAAATCGAAAATCGCCTGGGTTCCGCCAGGATAAGTCTTGTCGATGTGTTCGAAGGCAAGGCTGGCCATGGGAAGGTTTCAGTCAGTCAAGTTGGCGCTATTCCCGTCCCGCGTTCAACCGCGCCAGTTCCGCCTTCAGCCGTTCCAGTTCCAGTTCGGCGGTTTGCGCCCGCTGTTCGGCGGCTTGGCGAGCTTCCGCTTCGGTTTTCAAGATCGCCTCTGTTCTTTCCAGTTCCGCCTCGGTTTTTTCCAGTTCCGCCTCGGTTTTTTCCAGTTCGGCCCCCTTTCTGGCCAATTCGATCTGCTGCTCCTGGTAGGACGGCAGGATGCGCCGAGCCGCAGGATCATAAAACCGCAATTCACCGGTGGTGGGATTCAGCCGCAGTTCCAGTTGGAGCACGGCGCTATACGCCCGCCATTCCCCGCCAAACGACGCCGCGCTGGGCAGGGGCGCGTAGTGATCCCCGGCCAGTTGCTGGCCTTGCAGGGGCGGTTTGAGATAGTCGCCCGTCGGGTCGGCCTGGAAGTATTCGCGGACGCCCATGTAGGCGTAGATGCCTCGCTTCGGCCCCTGATCCTGGGTGCGGGTCGCCAGCGAGGTAATCTCCAGCACGAAGTCCGGCGCCTTGCCGTCCTCCCAGACCTTGTAGGAAGAACGGTCATGGTTGGGGACACCGAACACGACGAACACATCGGGGGCGACGACCGCTTTGGGATTATCTTCTTCGTAGTAGACGAACATATTCCCGGCCACGTAGACATCGGGCCGGTCAGCGAAGAAGGCTCGAAGCGCATTGATCGCATAGATCAGCGGGTGGAGTTGGAAATCGCTTTCCGCCATGGGTTCTCCATCGGAATCCGGGTAAAAAACCGGCGTGTCCGGCAGTTGGTAGATATAGGGATTGACGGTTGCCATGGGCTAGGTCTCCTGGCTGGACGTCTCAAGGCGAATACTGCCGATTGGTTATGTTAGCCGTAATTCCTGGCGCTGGTCGAACGCCAGCATCCCGACCCCGGCGAGGTAGGGCTTGAGTTGCGCGTAATAGCCGGCGTCGACCTCGGTGTCGGTGGAAAGGATGGTGGTGTTTCTAATCTGGATATGGATATCGAAAAATGCTTACAACACATTGATCATAAAGCAAGTTAATGAATCTATATCCATGTCTGAAGCACTACCGTATGAAGGCGCAAGAGCTGATTCGCCGTCGCACCGCTGTCGCCGAAACCGCCTTCGCGGACATTGTGGTTTGGCAAGCACCACAGCTCGTCTCAGGACGCCGCCATCTCTTCAAATATCGGCTGGCTTTCTTGGTCGATGGCGATGGTGGATTTTTTCGACGACATTTTGAGGTGAATGCATGAACACGGCGACGCTTCAGTACTTCACCTTGGCGTAGATTTTCTCCTGGGCCGCCCGAGCGTCGCCCAGGGTGCGGATGCCCTGGGCGGCCAGCAGCGGGATCATCCGCAGAAACACCTCCGCCGTCACCAAGGCATCGCCCAGGGCGTCGTGGCGGGCCACCACCTTGATTCCCAATCGCTCGGCGATGGTTTCCAGCGCGTGCGACTCCTGGTTGGGATGCAGCAATTCCGACAGCAGCAACGTATCCAGCACTGGCTGCGTGAAACAAACGCCAGTCTGCATCTCCTTCATTTGCAGGAACCGGAGGTCGAATCCGGCATTGTGCGCCACCAGCACCGTCTCGTCGCAATAGTCGTGGAAGCGGGGCAACACCTCGTCAATCGTCGGTTGCCCGCGCAACATTTCGTTGGAAATACCGTGAATCGTTTCCGCCCTCGGATCGATCGGCCGTTTCGGGTCGATCCGTTGCTCGTAGGACTCGGCCCGGAGCAGGCGGCTGTTGACGATGCGCACCGCGCCGATGGCGATGATTTCATCGCCGCCCGACGGATTCAGGCCGGTGGTCTCGGTATCGAAGACCGTGTAGGTCAGTTCCGTCAGCGAAAGCTGGTCGAGTTCGGGGGTCTGGCCGGCTTGATGGAACAGATCGAAATCGTAAAACTCTGGGCGGCTCTCGCCGTAGCGGATTGGAGCACCGAGCAGCGGCCGCAGCGGCCCGGCCAGCGGCAGCAACCATCGAAACCGCGGGTGACCGTCTTCCGGATCCGCCAGGTACACGATCTCCGCTCCATGCCGTTCGAGTACGTCATGCAGGGTCAGCGGACTGCTCTGACTGCCGGCGCGCAAGGCGTCGCCTTCCCATTCCTGCAAAACCCGCTGCGACAGCGCCGGCCCTGGCCAGATCAGATCAAGCTGTACAATCCGCCCGTGCCGCGACAAGCCAAAGCGCAGCTCACCCACCCCACACTCTTCCTTGAGCCGGCCGGCGAGAGAATACAGCGCCTGAACCAGCGTGTAACTGTCGACCTTGACCCAGATCGAATGGTCGAGGTCATCCAACCGAACTGGCAGTTCGAGTCGGGGTTCGATCCGGCGGCGCGCCGCGTCGATCACGTCCACGCCCAGCATTTCCTCCAGCGGCCAGCGGGTCTTGAGCGAATCGGCATGGTCGGCGGTCAACTTGTGCAGCTTGCCGCTGAGCGTGTTGACCTCTTCGTTGATGATTCGAATGAAGCGGTCGCGCTGGGCCGGTTCGCAATCCGGATAGTAAGTCAGCATTTCGACCGCCGCGCGGATGCCCGCCAGCGACGCCCGGCTGCCCTCGGTAAACGATTGCAACAGCATGTCGCGGGTGGCGTCGAATTCGAAGTCTTGGGTGATGTTCTCCACGGTCAGCACGAAGCCACTGATCGTCGTTGGTTCGGTACGCTGGCCAGCCGGTCCGCCAGTCTGGGGCGGCGGCGCGACGGCCAGGATCGGCGCCATGTTGACCCGGACGAACTGGCCGGTCAGCGAGGCGAACACGAACTGCGCGTTGGGATCGGTTTCACCCTTTTCCAGCCGCGCCACGATCCGGTCCCGCGCGTGCCGCAGCAGACTGCGGTCAATGAGGGCGAAAACCGGCCGCCCCAGACCAATCAGCGCGGCCGAACCAGCGCCGGCCGAAGCGCCCAGTGCCTGGCGCGCGCGCTCGTTGTACAGCAAGATCCGCCCGTCGCGGTTGCAGACCAGCACCCCTTGGGACAGCTCGGACATCAGTGCCGCCAGGCGGTTCTTCTCCTCCTCCACCGCGGCTTTCGCCTCGGCAACCTTCGTTTCCAGACCCTGGGTCAGCGTCTCGCTATGCGAGGCCAGGTCGTTGACTGCCTTCCTCAATCGCCGGATCTCGGCGGGGCCAGCGGGCTCGAGGCGATGACTGGGATGGGCGCTGAGAATGATGCGAATGCCTTCCACGATCTTCAGCGGACCCTTGGCGTAGAGCTGGTACGCGCCGGCAAAGGCGATACCGAGAACCGCCAGGCGCAACACGCCCAGTTCCGCCAGCAATTCGGCGTGCGGGGACAGCGCGGCGGCGAGGCGCTGCTGGTTTTCGGATCCCAGCACATGGTAAACCGCCCAGCCGGCGGCCAGTTCCAAGCCGGCCACCAGGGCGAGAAAAGCGATCAGGGCCAGCAGAAATTTAAGCGTTTCGTTCACGAGCGACGGAAAACATGGCGAGAGTTAGCCTTACATCATAGACAAGTCCCATTGGGGCTTATACATTTTCAAGGCCTAATCCATGGTCCGCGGTGCAGGCGACCGCATCCACCAACCCGAAGGGGAAAAAAACAAATGTCGTCCGAAGTATACGAGCGGATTCGTAAGAATCCGAAATTCGACGAATTGGTCAGCAAGCGCAGCCGCTTCGCGTGGACGCTGACCTTCGTGGTGCTGGGCATTTACTTTGCCTTCATCATGATCGTGGCGTTCAATCCGACGGCGCTGGCCGCGCCCATCTGGGACGGCGGCAAGGCCACCATCGCCTGGCCGATCGGCGTAAGCATGATCCTGTTGTTCTGGTTGATGACCGGTCTTTACGTCCGTCGCGCCAACAGCGAATTCGATGACATCAACGCCGAAATCGTCAAGGGGGCCATCGAATGAACCGTGGAATGCTGAAATTCGCCGCCGCCGCGCTGGCGGTGGGCTGGATGGGCCTGGCCATGGCCGCCCCGGACGTCGGCCAGGCACAGAAACAGGCGCTCAACGTTCACGCCATCGTGATGTTCTTCATCTTCGTGCTGGCGACCCTGGGCATCACCTACTGGGCGGCCCAGCGCACCAAGACCGCCAGCGACTACTACGCCGCCGGCGGCGGCATCACCGGCACCCAGAACGGCCTGGCCATCGCCGGCGACTACATGTCGGCGGCCACGCTGCTCGGCCTGACCAGCATGACCTACTTCCAGGGTTTCGACGGCTACATCTACTGCATCTGCTTCTACGTCGGCTGGCCGTTCATCATGTTCATCATGGCCGAACGGCTGCGCAACCTGGGCAAGTTCACCTTTGCCGACATCACCTCCTACCGGCTGGATCAGCGGCAGGTCCGCACCGTCGCGGCCATCGGTTCGCTGACCGTGGTGGTGTTCTACCTGATCGCGCAGATGGTCGGCGCGGGCCAGCTCATCAAGCTGCTGTTCGGCATGGAATACTGGATGGCGGTGGTCATCGTCGGCGTGCTGATGGTGATCTACGTCACCTTCGGCGGCATGATCGCCACCACCTGGGTGCAGATCATCAAGGCCTGCCTGCTGCTCGGCGGCGGCACGCTGGTGATGCTGCTGGCATTCTCGCAGTTCGGTTTCAACTTCGAGACGCTGGCCACCAAAGCCGTGGAAAATTCCAAGAAAGGCATGGCGCTGATGGCTCCGGGCGCTTTCCTCTCCGATCCGGTGACGGCGGTCTCCCTGTCGCTCGGCCTGATGTTCGGCACCGCCGGCCTGCCGCATATCCTGATGCGCTTCTTCACCGTCCCCAACGCCAAGGAAGCGCGCAAGAGCGTGTTCATCGCCACCCTTTGCGTCGGCTTCTTCTTCACCGTGGTGGCGCTGATGGGCTTGTCGGCCATCACCATCGTCGGCACCAACCCCCAATATTTCGAGGGCGGCGAGATCGGCGGCAAGCTGATCGGCGGCGGCAACATGCCCGCCATGCATCTGGCCCACGCGGTCGGCGGCAACCTGATGCTGGGTTTCCTGTCGGCGGTGGCCTTCGCCACCATCCTCGCCGTAGTCTCGGGACTGGCGCTGGCCGGCGCGTCCGCGATCTCGCACGACCTTTACGCCAACGTGATTCGCCAGGGTCAGGCGACCGAAGCCGAGGAAGTCCGCGTCTCCAAGTCGTCCTCGCTGGCGCTGGGCGTCGTCGCCGTGCTGCTCGGCATCGCGTTCGAGAAACAGAACGTGGCGTTCATGGTCGGCCTGGCCTTCGGCGTCGCCGCGTCGTGTAATTTCCCGGTGCTGATTCTCTCCATGTACTGGAAGGGTCTGACCACCCGAGGCGCGATCTGGGGCAGCATCGCCGGCCTGGTGTCGGCGGTGTTGATCGTCGTGCTGTCCAAGGCGGTGTGGGTCACCGTGCTGGGCAACAAGGCCGCGATCTTCCCCTACGAACAACCGGCAATCTTCTCCATGCCGATCGCGTTCTTCTTCGCGTGGCTGGGCTCGGTGACGGATAGCAGCGTTCGGGCGTCCAAGGAAAAAGAAGCGTTCGAGGATCAGTACGTGCGCGCCCAGACGGGCTTCGGCGCGGCGGGCGCGGCGTCTCACTAGTCAATCACCCCCAAGCCTCGCATCAAAAAGGGGAAGGTCCGCGGGCCTTCCCCTTTCCGTTTCGAGCCGCCGCGTTCAGGTCAACGGCTTTTCCGACACGATCAGGCCGTCCTCGTCGGCGTAAAGATGATGTCCGGGAACAAAATTCACGCCCGCGAAGCGCACCGGGATGTCCCGCTCACCGACGCCGCGCTTGACGCTTTTGAGCGGATGCACCCCCAGCGCCTTGACGCCGATACCGATTTCGGCGATGGCGGTGGAATCGCGGATGCAGCCGTTCACCACCACCCCGACCCAGTCGTTTTCCTCGGCCAACTCGGCGAGCTGGTCGCCCAGCAGCGCACAGCGTATCGAGCCGCCGCCGTCCACCACCAAGACTCGGCCTTTGCCCGGCTCCTCCAGCGCGGCGCGCACCAAGGAGTTATCCTCGAACACCTTCAGGGTGACGATGGGACCGGAAAACATCACCTCGCCGCCATAGTCGAGAAAAACGGGTTCGGCAATTTGCAGGCAGTCGGAAAATTCGTCGCACAGGTCGGTCGTCTTGAATTCCATGGCATTACTCTCGCGGGTGGGGACAGGGATGCGGCAGTTTACCACACCCACCCAGCGCCTTAGCGGCTGGTGATTTTCAATTCGATCCGACGGTTGCGGCGATAGGCTTCCGGAGTGTCGGCGGGATCGATCGGGTGATATTCCCCCATCCCCACCGCCGCCAGCCGCTCCGGCGGGATGCCCTGCTGGATCAGGTAATTCACCACCTGCTGCGCCCGGGCGGTGGACAGTTCCCAGTTGGACGGGAACCGTCCGCTCCGAATCGGCGCCCGGTCGGTATGGCCCTGCACCTCGATGATGACCGGCAAGTCCGGCGGCAGGCGCGCGGCCAGTTGCTGGTAGACCATGGCGAACTTGTCCAGATCGCCGCCGCCGGACGCCGACAGCGTCGCCTCGCCGGAGGCGAACAGCACCTCGGACTGGAACACGAAGCGGTCGCCCACCACCTTGATGTCGGGATTGTTGGCGAACACCTCGCGCAGACGGCCAAAGAAATCGCTGGCGTATTTCTCCAGTTCCTCGACCCGCTCCAGCAGCTTCTTCTTCAGAGCGCTGTCGAGCGCCTCGATCCGGCCTTTCTGCTCGACGATCACCGCGTCGCGCTGGGCCAGTGCCTGCTGGTTGGCCGCCAGGGCGCGGTTGAGCCGCTCCAGTTCCGCCACCAGCCGCTCGGCCCGGACACTCAGCAGCGCCGCCTGCTCCTGGACGCTGGTCAGGCTTTGCTCGGTCTTGCTCTTGTCGGCGTTCAACGCCTCCCGCGCGGCCTGGACCGCCGCCAGCTCGGCGCGCAGTTGCGCCAGCAGCCTGTCCCGCTCGCCGACCGTGTTTTCCAGGCCTTGTACCCGGCCGCGCAGCCGCGCCGCTTCCTTCTCGGCGTCGCCGGCCAGCCCTTCCAGATGGCCGATGATCCGCTGCAACTGACCAATGGCGGTGTCCTTGCCCATGATCTCGCGGCCGATCAACACCTCAGCCAGGACGAATACCGTGATCAGGAACACCAGCACCATCACCAGTCCGCCCAGGGCGTCGGTGAAGGCCGGCCAGATGTTGAACTCGCCGACCGGATCACGCCGGCGGGGCATGGTCGGCGTCCCGCGATGGCCCGGATCGTTGCTCCAGCAGCCGGGCGATGGCCCGCAATTCGTGCCGCAGATCGGCGGTCCGGTCGTTTTCGATGTTTTGCAGGGTGGTCCGCAGCGATTCGATGCGCTCGCCCAGATTCGCCACCTGTTCGGCCACCCGGGTAATCCCTTCCCCACGATTGGCCAGGTATTCGGTGGTCGCCGCCACCCGCTCCAGCCGGTCGGTGGTGGCTTGCAGCAGCGCCGCCAGGTGGCGGGGCGAAATGGTTTCGGTCTGGGCGGTAACCGTCACCACCGGCTGCCAGAGCGGAACCAGGTCGCTGACCACCAGCGCCTCCAACTGGGCGTGATGGTCGTTCTGGGCGTGGAACAGTTGCAGTTCCAGGAAGCCCAGCGCCAGCGCGCCCAGCAGGCCGAACAACGAGGCCGAGAACGAGGTGCCCATGCCGCCCAGTGGCGCGGTCAGCCGATCCTTGAAGTGGGTGATCAGGGTCAT
Source organism: Candidatus Contendibacter sp. (assembly GCA_029624765.1). Taxonomy (GTDB): domain Bacteria; phylum Pseudomonadota; class Gammaproteobacteria; order Competibacterales; family Competibacteraceae; genus Contendibacter. Next base: position 15,926 of record JARSSO010000062.1, read on the forward strand.
GGCGTCGGTCGCCTGCTCGGCGGCCAGACCGCCGATCACGTCGCGCACGCCGGCGATGGTCAGCAACAGGCCGTAGAAGGTGCCGATCAGGCCGAGCAGCACCAGCGCCCCGACCAGGTAGCGCACCAGCGCCCGTTGATCGTCGCCGCGCGTCGCCAGCGAATCCAGCAGATACGGCAGGGTCGCGGTGGCATCGCCATGGCCGATGACCCGATGAACCTTGCGGAGAAAATCGCTCACTCCGGGTCGACGCCTATTTCCCAACAGAGCTTCGTCGGCCTGCTGGAGCGGCAGTTCGCGGCGGCGAGCCCTGAGCGCCACGACGGCGGCCTGGTCGGCGGCGCGGACATCCAGCAGCGTGCCGGTCAGCGCCTTGAGGGTGTAGGCGACTCCGAACAGGAACGCGGCGGCGATCGTGCCGTTCAGATAGGGATTGGTCAGGAACGCGGCGGTCAGCGGCTGCTGGAAAAATCCCCCCAGCGCCGCCAGCGCCGCCAGGAACAGCAGACAACGCAGCAAGTAACGACTGGCGCCCCGGCTGGAGCGCCGTTCGGACTGAATCATGGGCATTCGGTTATCGGGTGACGGAGTATCCATGCCGGAACGCGTCAGGCCGGCGCTTTCTTGAGCAGAGCCGGAATGTCGTGCGAGGGCACTGGGCGGCTCAAATAGTAACCCTGGATTTCATCGCATTGATTGGACCTCAAAAACGCCAGTTGCGTCTCGTCTTCCACCCCCTCGGCGATCACGGTCAGACGCAGGCTGTGCGCCATGGCGATGATCGCCAGCGTGATGGCGGCGTCCTCGCGCCGGGTCGCGATTTCGCGCAGAAAAGACTTGTCGATTTTCAACTGATCGATGGGAAACTGCTTCAGATAACTCAGGGAGGAATAACCGGTGCCAAAATCGTCGATGGACAGTTTGACGCCGATGGCCTTGAGCGCGTGCATGATCGCGATGCTGCCCGTCATGTCCTTCATCACCAGGCTTTCGGTAATTTCCAGGTCCAGGTAACAAGGTTCGAGACCGGTTTCCCGCAAGATTCGGGCTACCACGTCCGCCGCTTCGGGCCGGAGAAACTGGCGGGGCGACATGTTCACCCCCATGCGCAACAGGGGCAATCCCTGCCGTTCCCAGGTCTTCGCCTGCTGGCAAGCGGTTCGAAGCACCCATTCGCCGATGACCTCGATCAGGCCGGTTTCCTCGGCCAACGGAATGAAATCCGGTGGCGGAATCATGCCGCGCTGCGGATGGCGCCAGCGCAGCAGCGCCTCGACGCCGACGATGCGGCCCAGGCGCAAATCCATTTGCGGCTGGTAATGCAGATCCATCTCCTGGCGCTCCAGGGCGCGGCGCAAGTCCTGTTCCATCATCAGCCGTTCCAGGGTGCGGACATGGAGGTCGCGCGCGTAAAACTGGATGCCGTCGCGGCCGTTTTCCTTGGCGCGATACACGGCGATATCGGCGTTTTTCAACAGCGTTTCCACATCCTCGCCATCCCTGGGAAACAGGCAGACCCCGATACTGGCGGTGACGAAACACTCGTGGCCCTCGATCTGGAAGGGGACCTTCAGCGTTTTCAGGAGCTTGCGGGCGAAATCGGCTACTCGTTCCTCTTGATGCAAGTCCTCCAGCACGCAGACGAACTCGTCGCCGCCCACGCGGGCGATGGTGTCTTCCTGGCGCCCGCAGTCCAGCAGGCGGACCGCCACCGCCCGCAGCAACGCATCGCCGGCGGTATGACCCAGGCTTTCGTTGACTTTCTTGAAGTGATCCAGATCCACGAACAACAGCGCCAGGCTGTGACTGGCGCGCCGAGCGCGGGTGATGGCGTGCCGGAGGCGGTCCCGCAACAGATCGAGGTTGGGCAGGTGCGTCAGCGCATCGTGGGTCGCCTGATAAACCATCTGCTCGGTCAGGCGGTGGGTCTCGGTGACGTCGCTCAGCGCCAGGACGACGCCCGAAATCCGTCCTTGCGGATCGCGCAGGGGCGCCGCCGAGGCGCGGACGGCGTAGCGCTGACCGATGCCGTTGATGAGGAAGCCGGGTTCGGGCAGCTTGACCGGCTGGCCCTGTTCCAGACACTGGGCGACCAGATCCAAACCCGTGCGTCGGTCCTGTTCGTCGGCGATCTGGAACAGGACGCCCAAGGGTTGTCCGCGCCGCGCCGCCGCTGGGCCGCCGAGCAGCATTTCGGCGACCGGATTCAGCGAGCGCACGACGCCCTTGACGTCGGTGGCGATCACGGCGTCGCCGATGGAGTCCAGGGTGACCTGGGCGCGCTCCTTCTGCGCGAAGAGCGAGCGGACCATCCGCCGCAGGCGTTGCCAGCTCCACAACGGAAAACTCAGTCCCTGAACCAGAAGCGCCGCCGCTGGCGGGAACCAGTAGCGCGAGCCGTGCAGCAACGCGAAGCTGCTGGCGAGAGTAAGCAACAGGGCCAGTCCGGCCAGCGGCAATGTCCAGCGCAGCGGGCAAACCGCGTACAGGGCCAGCGGCAGCAGGACGAGTATCCCCGTCAGCGCCAGGGACCAGCCGGTCGGCAACGGCCGGACGGTCAAATCCCGCCGCAGGGCATCGAGCACGTTGGCGTTGAATTCCACGCCGGACATGGGCCGCGTCAGTCCGGAAACCGGGGTCGGCAGCGCATCGCCCAGACCGGGCGCGGTCGCGCCAACCAAAACGAACTGGTTGCGCAGGATCGCTGGGGAGACGGCCCCACGCAGCACGTCGCGGTAGGAAATCTGGTGAAAATGGCCCGGCGGACCGGCGAAGGGGATCAGAACCCGGTAATCGCGGCGCCAGACGTAGGGGGATGGCGAGTCGGATAATACGGCGGCCCGCTGGCCGGGCAGCGTTCGTTCGGCGGTGGAATCGGTCAATTCCAGCAGAGCCAGGGCCAGGGTAGGCCAGCGGGGCGAGCCCAGACCGGCTTTCAGGTAAACGCCGCGGGCGATATTGTCCGAGTCCAGCTCCACGTCGACGTGTCCCAGACCGGCGACCGCCGACGCCAGCGCCGGAATGGGCAAGGTTTCCAGCAACTGGCCGTTCAGGCGGCTTTGCTCGTTAAGCACCGGCAGAATCACGCGGCGGTTGCTGGCCAGCGCGTCCGCCAGCTCCGCGTCCGCCGCGGGATCGGTCGCGTCGGGTTCGGCGAAAACGATGTCCAGGGCGATCGCCTTCGCCCCCGCCGCGCCGAGGGCGCGAACCAGTTCGGCGTGCGTGCGGCGCGACCACGGCCAGCGGCCGATCTCCCGCAGGCTTTGTTCGTCGACGGCGACGATGACGATGTCGTCGGCCGGCGCGCGGGACCAGGCCGCCAGGTTCCAGTCGTAGAACAACCAGTCCCAGCGATAAAGCGCGTTGGTGTGGACCAGGACGAGCGCAACCGTGGTCAGGGTCAGCGCCAAACCGATCTTTTTGAGCCATCCGGCGCGCGATCGGACCGCTGGGTTCATCGGGCCAGGATCAGGATCGGGAAAACCGCCAGGCTCATGAACCAACGCCTTGAAAGCGCCGCGAGCCGCTTATTTGTAGATGTATCTATTCTCATCTTCCTCGAAGTCCTGTCCAGGCGAGGCGTGGAAACGGAACCGGTACTGGGCGTCGCGTCCCTCCAGCCCCTTGTCGTCGATGCCGCGAATCCGGGCGATATACTCGCCGTCCGGCAAGGCCGGCCCGACTGGATTCAGCATCAGCGTGAGCGCGTCGGTGGCCTCCCGCCCGTCGCTCTTGAGCGCCGGCAGGAGCGTATCGAGCAACAGCCCCTTGAACGGGTCGGCCGGTACGAGTTGCGCGCGATAGGCCGCCGCGCCCTCCAACGGGAAAAAGCGCAACTGGACCGGCCAGCGCGTCACCACCGGCGGCCGTTCGCCCAGTTTGGGCGGCGGCAACAGCGGCACCGGCGGCAACGGCGCCTGACCGGTTTCGGCCAGGGAGCCAAACCCCTGCTTGACCGTCCGGGTGGTCTGGCGGCCCTGGAACGCCACGGCTCCTTCCAACACTTCCGTTCGCGCCGTGGCCTCGGCCGGGTCCATGCCGATCCGGTAGCGGGTGCCGCGTACCGCCGAGGTAGCGGCGGGCGTCGAAATCTCGTAGCGGGAGCCGGCCTCGGTCCGCGGTCTGACCTGGCTTTCCACCCGGCCTTGCAGCAGACGGACCCGGGTATCCGCGAAGCGGGTCGGACCGTAGGCGCTCAGGGTGTCCATGCGCAATTCGCTGCCGGCTTGCAGCAATACGCGGGAGCCATCGCGAAACTCCAGGCCGGCCGCGCCATCGGGACCGGTCAGCAGCGTATCGCCGGTTTGCAGCGACTGCCCCGGATGGACGGCGACGGTCTGGCCCGTGGCCGCGATCACGGCGCTGACCTCGCCCCGCGTGCTCAAAACCTGAACCTTGGCGGGCAGGCGCTTGAGCCAGGGGATGGGAATGCGCAACTTCATCCCCGGCGGCAGGCGCGTCGGGTCGGCGACCCCGTTGAGCGTCTGTAGCCTCGACCAGTAGTCGGTGCGGATCAGATAATCGGCGGAGACGCCCAACAAGGTGTCGCCGGGACGCACGGTGTAGAGCCATTCCTCCGAATGCGCCGCGGTCATGGCCAACAACGCCGAGGATAAAAGGCCACTGATCAAAAACAGCTTGGCTTTGCCGGGAGTCGTTCGCCAGACGGTTCGCATGCTGGATATCCCTGATCTTGTGGTATCTGGAGATGAAGCCGTGGTCGGCCAGGGCATACATTTCTCGGCCAGCCATCACGCGCCGGTTCCACGTATGGAAACCGATGATACCGCTTTCAGGAGGCGTTATGAAAACCCCCAGCCCAAAGGTAGAAAAAGGACCGGGAGTGCGAATGGCTTTTTGGTCGACCCGCCCGCCAGGGACGGCCCGACACGTTCTAGGGTCGCTGTAACTCCCGGCCCCAACCACCCTCGAACACGAAGCGATCCAGGGGCTTGCGTTCCCGCGGCGCCAGTTCCCGCTCGCGCAGCGCGTCCGGCAACGCCTCGACCGGTCCGGGATGCCCGACCGCGATCATCGCCATGCAGGCATGATCGGCGGGAATGTTGAAGCGAGCCGTGGCCTGTTCCGCGTCGAAACCGCCCATCTGGTGTGCCACCAGACCCAGCGCGGCGGCCTGCAGGCAAAGATTTTCGCTGGCCGCGCCGGTATCGTGCTGCGCCCAGCGGTTCGGCTTATCGTTGTGGCCGAAGTTGGGGTCCGCCATCGACAGCAACAGGATCGGCGCATTCCTGACCCACGCCTGATTTCCCTCGGCCAGGCATTCGAAGGCTTGACGCCAGCCCGCCGAATCGCGGAACCGGTCCCAGACCAGATAGCGCCATGGTTGATCGCCAAAGCAGGACGGCGCCCAGCGGGCCGCTTCCAACAATGCCAGCAGGTGCTCCCGGCTGACTGGTCGATCCGGGTCGATGGCGCGCGGACTCCAGCGGCGGGCAATCAGTTCAGCGATGGGCGGTTGCGTGACGGCGGGCTTTTCAAACATGGGGTTCTCCACAAGTAAGGTTTGCGATTCTGTAGACCACGCCCACCCGAAAAAAGCGACAATGACCGAAATTTCCTCGACGCCTTCAGCAAGGAGCCCGCCATGTCCCGCCAGCAGGAACTGAACGATTACCTGACCCGCCATGTCCCGTTGTTTCGGGCCATGCAAGCGCGCGTGGAGCACGCCGACCCGAACCGGCTGGCGCTGACCGCGCCGCTGGAGCCTAATGCCAACGACAAGGGCACCGCGTTCGGCGGCTCGATGGCGGCCATCGCCGCGCTGACCGGCTGGGCGATCACCACGCTCACCTTGCGCGAGCACGGCGAAACCGCCGAGATCGTGATCACTGACAGTACGCTGCAATTCCTGCGGCCGGTGCGGGAAACCATCGTCGCCGAATGCGTCCCGCCGGACGCGGCGGCGGTGGAGAAATTCATCCAGCGTTACCGCCAGCGCGGCAAGACCCGTTGGACGGTCGAGGTCGTCGTTCGCGCCGACGGCGAGCTGGCGATGACCTTCAGCGGGCAGTACGGCATCTTCAAGGCCGAATCGACGGTCTGACCGGGTTTCCAGCGCGCCATGCCAGATACCGCATTGATCCGGGAGGGCGGGCGCTGGCTCCGGTTCAGCGCGCCGACGCGGGTGGTGACGGCCAGGCGGCCGGACGAGGTAATCCCGGCGCTGCGCGCCATCGAAACGGCCGTCGAGCGGCGCCGTCAATACGCGGTCGGCTTCATCGTCTACGAAGCCGCCGCCGCGTATGGGCTGGCCGTCCATGCCCCGCCGCCGGGCTTGCCGCTGCTCTGGTTCGGCTTTTACGAGAGCGTGGAAGCCACTGAAGCATGGTTGCCTGAATTCGCCCATTCGTCTCCGTCCGCTTCCCATTCGGTCGGTCCCTGGCGACCCGCGATCGGTCGGGCCGCTTACGCGGCGGTCGCCGGTCGCGTCAAGGACTATCTCGCGCGCGGCCACAGCTACCAGGTGAACTACACCTTTCCGCTGCGCGCCGCGTTCGACGGCGAACCGCTGTCGTTCTTCGCCGATCTCGTGGCGGCGCAAGCGACCGAATACGCCGCTTTCATCGACGCTGGTCGATTTGCCGTCTGCTCGATCTCGCCGGAACTGTTTTTCCGGCTGGATGGCGAACGGCTGACCGCGAAACCGATGAAGGGAACGGCGGCGCGGGGGCGCACTCTGGCGGAGGACGAAACCCGAATCTCCGCATTGCGGCAATCGGAAAAGAACCGGGCCGAAAATCTGATGATCGTGGACATGCTGCGCAACGACCTGGGCCGGGTGGCCCGCGTGGGCAGCGTGACCGTGCCTCGGCTGTTCGAGGTGGAGCGCTACCCGACCCTGCTGCAAATGACCTCCACCGTGACCGCGCAAACCGGGGCTTCCGTGGCGGAAATTCTGGCGAGCCTGTTTCCCTGCGCCTCGATTAGCGGCGCCCCCAAGGTGCGCAGCATGGAAATCATCCGGGAACTGGAACCGCAACCGCGCGGCGTCTATACCGGCGCCATCGGCTTCATCGGTCCCGGACGACAGGCGCGGTTCAATGTAGCCATTCGCACCGCGCTGATCGACCGCGAACGGCGACGGGCAACCTACGGCGTGGGCGGCGGTCTGGTTTGGGATTCGGACCCAGGGGACGAGTATGAGGAATGCCTGCTGAAGGCGCGCGTGCTGACCGAGCGGCGGTCTCCCTTTCGGTTGCTGGAATCGCTGTTGTGGGAACCGGATGCGGGCTATTTTCTTTTGAAGGCCCATCTGGCGCGGTTGGCGGACACGGCGGTTTATTTCGGTGTGCCGCTTGACCGGGCCGCCATCGAGGTTTGCCTGATCGAGCGGGCGTCCGCGTTGAGCGCGGCGAGCAAAGTCCGGCTGCTCGTCGGGCTGGACGGCGCGTTCGCCCTGGAAGCGGCGCCGTTGGCGCGGGAAGGGCCGCCGCCGATCCGGGTCGGTCTGGCCAGGACGCCAGTCGATTCAGGCGCGATCTGGCTGTATCACAAGACCACCCGGCGCGAGTTGTACGATGCCGCCCGCGCGTCGCGGCCGGATTGCGACGAGGCGATTCTGTGGAACGAGCGCGGCGAGCTGACCGAGGCCAGCGCGGCGAACCTGGCGCTGGACATGGACGGTGAATGGGTCACGCCGCCGATAACGAGTGGTCTGCTGGCCGGCACGTTTCGAGGCTGGCTGCTCGCCGCCGGTCAAATCCGGGAGCGCGTCCTGACCTTGGCCGATTTGCGCGCGGCTCGGCGCATCGCCTTGATCAACTCGGTGCGCAAATGGCGGGCGGCTTCTCTCGTTCCTTGAGAAGCCGCGACAAGGTTCAACCATCACTCCAACCGTAGCTGATCGCCGACCCGGATGCCGCGTCGCGCCGCCTCGCCGGCGTTGATTTCCAGAACGTAACGCACCGTGGCCGTCGCGCTGGGATAGACTGGGCAGGTGGGCGTGACGCAGGGCAGGACGCCGGCCTCGATTTGCAGCAAGCGACCGTCGGCGTCGAAATACAGCAGATCCAGGGCAATGTACGTATTCTTCATCCAGAACGCCGCCGGTCCCGGCGCCTGCACGAACAGCATTCCCCGATCCCGAGGCAGTTCCCGGCGGAACATCAGGCCGCGCGCGCGCTCCTCGACCGTTCGCGCCATTTCCACCTGAAACGTCGCCGGCCCGACCGTGACCCGCGTCAACTCCAGAGCCAGCGCCAAACGGCCCCCCAGCGCGATTCCCATCATGATCGCGGCCATCAACAACCACAGGCGGTTCATGCCATTTTCTCCTCAAATACAAAAGCGGCGTCGCGGGCGACAGCCCGGTCCGCCTTGTCAGACGGGTTCGGCGCCCGCAAGATAGCGTCTTTTCCAATCCAACCCAATCCCAAGACATTTGGATCGCGATGGACTTCCAGGTATTTCAAACCGACGGCGCGGCCCGGCGCGGCCAACTGACTTTCGCCCGCGGCGCGGTGGCGACGCCGGCTTTCATGCCGGTGGGCACCTACGGCACGGTCAAGGCCATGACCCCGGAGGAGCTGCGCGCCAGCGGCGCCGAAATCATCCTGGGCAATACCTTTCACCTGATGCTGCGGCCTGGAACGACCGTGATTGAGCAGCACGGCGGTTTGCACGGTTTCATGCACTGGGACGGGCCGATCCTGACCGATTCCGGCGGCTTCCAGGTGTTCAGCCTGGCGGCGATCCGCAAGATCACCGAGGCCGGGGTCAGGTTCCAGTCGCCGGTGGACGGCGGCATGGTGTTCCTGGGGCCGGAGGAATCCATGGCGGTGCAGCGGGCGCTCGGTTCCGACATCGTGATGATCTTCGACGAATGCACCCCGTACCCGGCCACCGAAACCGAAGCGCGCCAGTCCATGGAACTGTCGCTGCGCTGGGCGCGGCGCAGCAAGGTCGCCCATGGCGATCACCCCGCCGCGCTGTTCAGCATCGTCCAGGGGGGCATGTATCCGCACCTGCGCCGGGTTTCCGCCGAGGGATTGCGCGCGCTCGGCTTCGACGGCTACGCCATCGGCGGGCTGGCGGTCGGCGAGCCGCTGGCGGAACGGCTGGCGATGCTGGAATGCACCGCCCCGCTGCTGCCGGAAGACGCGCCGCGCTACCTGATGGGGGTCGGCAAGCCGGAAGACATCGTCGAGGCCACGCGGCGGGGTATCGACCTGTTCGATTGCGTGCTGCCGACCCGCAACGCCCGCAACGGCCATCTGTTCACCCATCATGGCGACATCCGCATCCGCAACAGTCGGTACCGCGCCGACACCCGGCCGCTGGACGAGACCTGCGGCTGCTACACCTGCCGGCACTACAGCCGCGCCTACCTGCGCCATCTGGATCGCTGCGGCGAAATGCTCGGCGCGCGGCTCAACACCATTCATAACCTGCACTATTACCAGGACTTGATGCGCCAGTTGCGGGCGGCCATCGCCGAAGGCCGGCTGCAATCGTTCGCGGCGGATTTTTACGCGAAACGCGGCCAGGCCGCCGCGTGACCGGCAGGCCGACGCCCGCCCTTCCCACCGCGCCGTTGGCCCTCGGCCCGGAAGATCCGCCGAAACCGCCCGTAGCAAGAGAAATTCCGCGATCCGCTTACCATTCGTCGCCGATCTGGTATTCCTTGAGACGGCGTTTCAGGGTGGACAGCGGAATCCCCAATTCCCGGGCGACGGCGGCCTTGTTGCCCTGATTGCGCTCCAGCGCTTCCACGATCATGCGCCGCTCCATCTTTTTGAGATGCGCGCGCGCGTCCGCCGGATTTTCGGACTCAAGGACCGGTTCCGCGCGGCTGGGGGTGGGAACGGGAGGAGCGGGAGGGACGACGGGGGACGTGGCGATGGTCGTCTTGGACAGACGCAGATCCTCCGGGCGAATCTCCCGCTCGCCGCAGAGTACCGCCGCCCGCTCCAGCACGTTACGCAGCTCCCGCACGTTGCCCGGCCAGGAATAGCCTTGCAGGGCTTCCATGGCCGCCGCTGACAACCGGCAGTGCAACTGCAAGCGCTCGCACAGATGGCGGGCAATTAGAGGGATGTCTTCCCGGATTTCCCGCAGGGCCGGCACCTCGATCGGCACCACCGACAACCGATAGAACAGATCGGCCCGGAACGCGCCGGCCCGGACCATGGCTTCCAGATCGCGGTGCGTGGCGGTGATGACGCGCACGTCCACCCGCAACGGCTTGTCGGAACCGATCGGCAGGACCTCGCGGGTTTCCAGCACCCGCAGCAACCGGGGTTGCAGATCCAGCGGCAGTTCGCCGATTTCGTCGATGAACAGCGTGCCGGTGTGGGCCTGGCGAAACGCGCCCTCGCGCGCGCCGGTGGCGCCGGTGAACGCGCCCTTGATGTGGCCGAACAGATCGTTGCGCACCATCTCCGGATCGGCCACCGAGGCATCGAACACCACCAGCGGCCCCGGCCGGCCCGAAAAGGCGTGCAGGGTCCGCGCCACCAGTTCCTTGCCGGCGCCGGACTCGCCGTGCAGATGCACGGTGGTGGGGGTGGACGCCACCGCCCGAATCAGCCCATACAGCTCGCGCATCCGCTCGCTGGATCCCACCAGCTCGCCCAGGTGATCCTGACGCGGCACCGCCACCTTGCGCTCCTCGGTGTGCTGGCGGATCAGCAACCGCGAATAACCCAGCCGGCATTCGGCGTTCGCCGGGATATAGGCTTCGGTGATGCGCACGTCGTTGATGAACGTGCCGTTGGTGGAACCGAGATCGCGCAACAGCAAACCGGCGGGCGTCATGCGGATCTCGGCGTGCCGGCGCGAGACCGCCCGGTCGGTCAAGACCACGTCATTGTCCGGAGCGGTGCCCATGCGCAGGACAGGCAGGCCCAGACTGACTTCCAGACCAACGTCCGGCCCGCCAACGGCCCGCAATTCGATGGCCTCAAACTGAACCCGCAACGGGGAGGGAGAGGTTGCGACAATCACCTCGGTGCCATTGCCGAAAGAGGAAGATGCAGCCATTGCGTCACCGGAAAAGTTGTTCTTTGCTCAAGTCTATACCAGTTTAGTCCGTGACAATGGCGGGTGTGGCTTCTTGTGGGCGTTGGCGGCTCACTCGCCCGGAAAACGGACGGCGGCGGTCAGATACAGGGCGACGGCCACGATCACCACCGTGGTGAACCCCCAATGAATCGCCAGCACGGTGGCCAGCACCGCCGCCACCACCGAGGCGAAGCCATTCAACGCCCAGGCCCACGGCGTCAGGGCTGGCGCCCGGGCCGCGACGCCGGCCAGACCCAGGGGAAAGGGCATCCCCATGGCGAAAGCGAGCGGGGCGATCAGCAGCACCGACAATCCCATCTTGACACCGTCCGCCAGGTCTCTCAGATGCTGGAACGCCGACGGCAGCGCCAACGCGTACCCCAGCGCCAGCCCGGCGATCATCCCCGCCGCCAGCCTGACCCCCCGCCGCGACTGTCCCGCCGCCTGGAACCGTTCGGCGACGCGGCTGCCCAGTCCGGCGAACAGCAGGAACGCGGTCAACACCACCGCCACGGCGTACACCGGATGGTTGAGGAACAGGATGAATTTCTGGATGAAAGCGATTTCGACGAACATGAAGGCCAGGCCCAGCGCGGTAAAGTACAGCGCGACGTCGCCCGCCCCTCGCCCGGCCCCCGGCTCCCGTCGCAGGAACAGCCCCAGCGGCAGGAGGGTCAGAACCAGGCCAAAGACCACCGCCTGCGCCAAGGTGGCGATCACCACCGGATAGCCCCATTCCAGCAGCGACAGGCCGCCGCGATGCTTCAAGGCCAAAATTTCCGGCAGGGCGTTCCAGCGGAAGAACCGGAAGAAATAGGGGCGGTCGTCGGTGGCTGGCTCGATGACGAACTTGTAGCGGTCCACGAAATCCGCCCGCCGAGCGGACAGCAGCGCCGTCGCGCCCTCGTAAAAATACGGCTGGTCCAGGATGTTATGGCGATTCGCCACATCCGGCGTCATGCCGGGATACCAGGCCGGGTCGAAGGCGCGGGCCGCGCAAAACGCCTGAATCGCCGCGATCTCGTCCGGGGTGAAGGGACCGTTTTTCACCAGCAGGGTCGCGGTTTTCCAACCCCGGATCATGGCCAGCCGCGTTCCGGGGTCCGCCACGCCCCGCGCTTCCAGCGCCGCGACCGCTGTCGCGAACAGTTTGAGCGCGTCTCGCGGCGGCAAGGTGACCCAGCGGGTAATCGCCAGCAGACCGCCGGGCCGTAGATGGTCCAGATAAACCTCCAGGGCTTCCACGGTGTAGAGGTAGCTTTCCGCCAGGCCGTGCAAACCCGCCGCCGCCGCCGAGAAGGCATCCAGGAGCGCCACCTCGATCAGATCGAACCGCGCGGCGCTGGCCTCGACAAAGCCGCGCGCCTCTCCGACGTGCGCTCGCACGCCCGGCAGACTGTAGGGCCGGCCGGAAAAGTCGCCGAACCGGTCTTGCACCAGGGACACCACCCGTGGATTCAGTTCCACGGCGTCCACGGTTCGGGCGCCGAGCGCCAGCGCCTGCAGGATGTCGGTTCCGCCGCCCGCGCCCAGGATCAGCACGGTGGGACGTTGCAAAAGATGATAGGGCAGAGCCGAGGTGAGAAAGTCCAGATAGGCCAGCGGCTCCCAGCGGCCGTCGAAGCGGTTGATGGCGGTCAGACCGTCGCCGTCGGTGAACAGCCCCAGTTGCGGCGGCGGCTCGGCGCTGGCCAGCAGACTCAGGCCCGGCGCGTGGCGAAACGGCGCGGTGGGGCTTTCGACCACCGTCACCACGCCCAGCGGGCTGGAGGTTTCGGCGACCACCCGCGTCCCGGCGACTTGCAGGGTCTGGGCCAGCTCCTTGTAGGGCGAGGATTGCAATTCGGTCCAGGACGCCGGCAGCGCCAGAATGACCAGCGCCGCCAGAGCGAAGCCGACCACCGCTCGGCGCTGACCGCCGCGCCAGACCGCCAGCGCCCCGGCGGCCAGTCCAGCCACGGCGATTCCGCGCAGGGCGGTCTCCGGCCGCATGATCGTCAGTAACCCGACGCTGCCCAGACCACCCATCGCCGCGCCGATGATGTCGGCGGCGTACAGGCGCGGGATATGGGCGGGGAAAGTGGTGAAACTCAGGCAGATGGCGGTGGCGGCACAGCCGAAGGGCACGATCAACAGGGCATGGATCAGCGCCAGCCGCGCCAGTTGACGGAAATCCCAGAGGATTTCCAGCGCGTTGAAGCCGACGTTCTGGGCGGCGAGAAAACCCAGCGGCGCGGTTGCGCCAAACAGGCCGGCGGTGATGGCGAACGCGCCGGTAAAGCGCGCCCGCAGCGGGCGCTGGGTCAGGGTCACGAACGCGCCCGCCGCCCCGTAGCCCAGCAGCGCCACGCTGATCATCATGTAGGCGAAGTGATGCCACTGGATGATCGAGAACAGCCGCATGAGCAGGATTTCATAACTCAGGGCGGCGGCCGAAAGCAGGGCGATGGCCAGGTAAGGGGGTTGATCCAGAGGTGGGCCGGCGAGCTGCGAACCCATGCGGTAGTCCCAAGCGGGCCGATGGTGGGGGTGAAGCGCAACGCGCGCGATCGGCGCTGACCAGGCGGTTACGCCGCCGTGCGCTGGGCCGGGCGGTAGATGGCGCGCAAATGGGACGGCAACAGTTCGGCGGGATAGGTTCCGGCCCGCAGTTTGCCCAAATGCCACCACCATTGCGCGAGCGGGCGGGTGGGGTCATCGCGCAATAACTCAGCCGGCAAGGCGGATTCCGCCTCATCGGTGAGTAGTTCCAATAGAAACTCATCGGCATACCAAAGGGCCGCGAGCTGCTGTTCGTTCCAAGGCTGCTGGGCGACATGCTGGCGCTGCTCGCGCAAGCCAGGCGCAATCCCTTCAGGCAACCCTTGAATGACCGAGGCTTTATAGCAGGTTAAAGCAGAAGGTCGCTCAGTAGACACCATGCACCTCCCAAACTAAGACCATCGTGATCGTGTACGCTAACGCGCCGCCCATTTCTTTCGACCACCGCCAGCAAATGATATCGGTCAGAATATACTACGTAGCGACTATTCGGGTCAGGATCGGGCAGCGTCAGTCTAGCACCCGGATCGGACAGAACTTTTTCAAACCACCGATCTAGTGGATTGACGCATAAATTCTGACAGGTAGCGCTTAGCGAGCCTGGCTCCCACGCTCCAGCGTGGGAGCACGTCCAGACGCTCCAGCATCGCGATTTTATTGGGAATTCGGGCCGCTGGAGCGGCTTGTCAGCATTCCCACGCTGGAGCGTGGGAACGAGAACCTATCAAAACTTGTGCGGCGGCCCACTAGATCAGTGGGAGCGCCGATTGCCTCCCGTTCTAAAAAGCGCCGCTTCACGTAGTGAATCAGCCGACTATCCAGGGGCTGTTTGTTTTTGATCGCATCCAGCACCTGCCGTACTTCAGGTATCGATCCATACGGCGACAGACCCGATTCCAGCTTGCGGGTCAAATTCCCCGCTTGAAATTTCTTCGTTCCCCAATCGGGAATGGTCAGCGCCTTGACCAGCGCCTCGGCGGTCTGGATCGTGGCTGGATCGCCAGCACGAAGCACAGCGGGGTGAACCCGTGGCATGGGCGGCTCCGACTCAGCGCCCGCCGCCGGTCAAAGGCACGAAACTGACCGGCAGAATCTGCCGGGTCGTGATCGCGCCGTCCGCCTTCTTTTCCACCAGCAGAAGATACTGGGCCATGAAGTGCGCGCCGACGGGAATGACCATGCGGCCACCCGGCTTGAGCTGGCGGATCAGGGGCGGCGGAACGTGGCTGGCGGCGGCGGTCACCACGATGGCGTCGAAGGGGGCGGCTTCTTCCCAGCCGCGATAGCCGTCGCCGGCGCGGGTCTCGACGTTGGCGTAACCCAGCGCCTTCAGTCGTTCGGCGGCCTGCCAGGCCAGTGGTTCGACGATCTCGATGCTGTAAACCCGCCCGACCAGTTCGGCCAGCACCGCCGCCTGATAGCCGGAACCGGTGCCGATTTCCAGCGCGGTCTGGCCCGGTCGGGGATCGATCAGGTCAGTCATCAGAGCGACGATGTAGGGCTGGGAAATGGTTTGGCCATGGCCGATGGGCAAGGGCCGGTTTTCATAAGCGTGGGGAACTTGCTCCTCGGGCACGAACCGATGCCGAGGGACCCGGCTCATGGCCGTCATCACCGGCGCGGCGAACTCGCGGCGGCCGGTCTCGGCGGCGGTTTCGTGAGCCAGCGCGGCGATGTCGGCGGTCAACCGCTGGCGCTGGCGGTCGAAATCGTCGGCGGCCGGCGAGCCGGCCATGCCCAGCCACAGTAAAAGAACGAACCCCAGGAAACGATACATGGCCGCGGCCTCCGGGCCGATTGGTGCTGAAAATGATAGCGCGTCCGCCCCGAGTATTTTCCAGCGGCTCCGGTCTTTATACTACCGCGTCGGAAGCTGGATGGTTTTTCGGCGTGGCGATGTTATCTTGAAGCCGTCAGGGAAGGCGCGGGCGCCGTCGGCGCGACCCACGCCCCCACCGCGCGATGCCCCGACCGATTTTCATGGCATCCTAATTCGATCACTGGTTCATCCCTTTTTGGAAATCACGCCTCATGAACGACGCAGCCCTTCTCTCCCAACCGATGCCGCACGCCCCTATCCTGGCGCCCGCCGCGCCGCAGCCCGCCTGGAGCGTGGAAGCGGTGTTGGCGCTGTTCGAGTTGCCCTTCGCCGATCTGCTGTTCCAGGCGCAGCAAACCCTGCGTGCCTACTTCCTCCCCAACGCGGTGCAGCGTTCGACTTTGCTCTCGATCAAGACCGGCAACTGCTCCGAGGATTGCGGTTATTGCTCGCAGTCCAAGCGCTACGCGACCGACCTGGAAGCCCACAACCTCATGCCGCTTGAAGATGTGGTGGCTGCTGCCCAGGCCGCTAAGGACAAAGGAGCCAGCCGGTTTTGCATGGGCGCGGCCTGGCGCGGACCCAAGGACAAGGACATGGGCCAGGTCCTGGACATGGTGCGGGCGGTCAAGGCGTTGGGCCTGGAAACCTGCGTCACCCTGGGGATGCTCAAGGAAGGGCAGGCCCAGCAGTTGCGGGACGCCGGCCTGGATTACTACAACCACAACCTCGACACCGCCCCGGAATTTTACGAAGAGATCGTCACCACCCACACCTATCAGGACCGGCTCGATACCCTGCGCAGCGTGCGCGAGGCCGGCCTCAAGGTATGCAGCGGTGGCATCGTCGGCCTGGGCGAATCGCGCCTGCATCGCGCCGGGTTGATCGCGACCCTGGCCAATCTCGATCCGCCGCCGGAATCGGTGCCAATCAACAATCTGATCGCGATTCCCGGCACGCCGCTCGCCGACAACGAGCCGACCGACATCTTCGAGTTCGCGCGCACCATCGCCGCCGCCCGCATCACCATGCCGCGCAGCTACGTGCGCCTGTCCGCCGGGCGCGAGCAGATGAGCGAGGCCGAACAGGCGCTGTGCTTCCTGGCCGGAGCCAACTCAATTTTCTACGGCGACAAGCTGCTGACCACCAGCAACCCGCAAATGGCGCGCGACGAAGCCCTGTTCGAGAAGCTGGGTTTGCACGGGGTTTAGTCGAACCCGTCCATGAACAACCGCGACTGGCTCGACCGCAGCCTGAAGGCCGTCTGGCATCCCTGCACCCAGATGAAGCTCCACGACACCGGCGTGTTGCCACTGGTTCCGGTGGCGCGCGGCCAGGGTCCGTGGCTGTACGACTTTGAGGGCCGGCGCTATCTGGACGCCATCAGTTCATGGTGGGTGAATCTGTTCGGCCACGCCCACCCGCGCATCAACGCCGCCGTCAAGGATCAACTGGACCGGTTGGAACAAGTGATTCTGGCCGGATTCACCCATGCGCCGGTGGTGGAACTGTCCGAACGGCTGGCGGCGCTGACCGGGAACACGCTCGGCCATTGCTTCTACGCCTCGGACGGCTCCTCGGCGGTGGAAATCGCCCTGAAGATGTCGTTTCACTACTGGCGCAATCACGGCCAGCCCGACAAGAACCACTTTCTCTGTCTGGCCGGCGGCTATCACGGCGAAACCCTGGGCACGCTGGGCGTGAGCGACGTTGCGCTGTACAAGGAGGTTTACGCGCCCCTGCTGCGGCAGGCGGTCACCGTGTTCTCGCCCGACGCGCGCCAGGCGGAGGCGGGAGAATCCGCCGTCGCGGTCGCCCACCGCGCCGCGACCGCGCTGGAAGCGACGCTGGCCGCGCGACATGAATCCATCGCCGCCCTGATCGTCGAGCCACTGGTGCAGGGCGCGACCGGAATGGCGATGCACGACCCGGAGTATTTGCGGCTGGCCCGCGCCCTGTGCGACCGTTATCGGGTCCATCTGATCGCCGACGAGATCATGGTCGGGTTCGGCCGCACCGGCACGTTGTTCGCCCACGAACAGGCCGGCATCCGCCCCGATTTTCTCTGCCTGTCCAAGGGCCTGACCGGCGGCTATCTGCCCCTGTCGGTGGTGCTGACCACCGAGGACATGTTCGCCGCCTTTTACGACGACGCGGTGACGCGCGGCTTTCTTCATTCCCATTCCTACACCGGCAATCCGCTGGCCTGCCGGGCGGCGCTGGCGACCCTGGACCTGTTCGCCGAGGAGGACGTGCTGGCCCGCAATCGGCGCTTCGCCGAGCGGTTCACTGCCTTGCTGGCGCCGCTGGCTCACCATCCAAGGGCACGACATTTCCGCCACCGGGGCATGATCTGGGCAGTGGACATCGCCACCGACGATCCCGATTTCCGCCCGCGTTTCTACCGGGAGGCGCTGCAACGCGAAATCCTGTTGCGCCCGCTGGGAACCACGATCTATTTCATGCCGCCCTACATTCTCGACGACGACGAAGCCGCGCTGTTGGCCGAGCGGGCGGTCGCGGCGCTGGACGCGGCGTTGCGAGGTTCCCCTCCCCCTCTGGAAAAGGAGTTGGGGGTGAGGGCGTGATCTGGGACGAACTGGAAACAGGTCTCGCCCAACTGGCCACCGACGGTCTGTTGCGCCGCCGCCGGACGCTGGACACGCCCTGCGGACCGGAAGCGGTGATCGACGGCCGGCGCGTCGTCGCCTTTTGCAGCAACGACTACCTCGGTCTGGCGAACCACCCCGCCCTGGTCGCGGCGGCGCGGGAAGCCGCCAGCCGCTGGGGCGTGGGCAGCGGCGCCTCGCACGCGGTCAGCGGCCACCTGCGGCCGCACGCTGAATTGGAGGAACGGTTGGCGGCGTTCGTCGGGCGGGAGCGGGCGCTGTACTTCACTACTGGCTACATGGCCAATCTGGCGGTCGCGCCCACCCTGGTCGGCCGCGACGACGCCATCTTCGCCGACAAGCTGAATCATGCCTCGCTGATCGACGCCGCCCTGCTGGCCCGCGCCGAGCACGTACGCTACCCGCATTGTGATCTGGACGCGCTCGCCCGCCGGCTGGAGCAAAGCCGTGCCCGGCGCAAGCTGATTCTCACCGACGCGGTGTTCAGCATGGACGGCGATTTGGCGCCCTTGCCGGAACTGTTCGCGCTGGCCGAACGCTTCGACGCCTGGCTGGTGGTGGACGACGCCCACGGGTTCGGCGTGCTCGGCCCCGGTGGGCGGGGCAGCCTCGCCCATTTCGATCTGCCGCCGTCGCCGCGCCTGATTCTGATGGGTACGCTGGGCAAGGCGGCCGGCGTATCCGGCGCGTTCGTCGCTGGCGACCAGCGGGTGATCGAATGGCTGATGCAGCGGGCGCGCTCCTACATTTTCACCACCGCTTCCAGCCCGATCCTGGCCGCCGCGCTGCTCGCCAGCCTGGAACTGATCGCGGCCGGCGACGAGCGGCGCGCGCATTTGCAACGACTGATCCTGCGCTTGCGGGAAGGACTGCGCGACCTGCCGTGGCGGTTGTTGCCGTCGCCGACCGCGATCCAACCCTTGCTGATCGGTGGCAACGAGGCGGCGGTGCAACTGGCGGGGCGGTTGTTCGAGCGCGGGCTGTGGGTTCCGGCCATTCGGCCGCCCACAGTGCCGGCGGGCACGGCCCGGCTGCGGATTTCCCTGTCGGCGGCGCATGACGAATCCCAAATCGAAGACCTCATCGCGGCTCTCCATGACTGCGCCGATCACCGTGACTGACCCGCTTCCCGCGTTGCCGGCCAAGCAGCGCATCCGCCAGGCTTTCGATCAAGCCGCGACCGGCTACGACGCAGCGGCCGACGTGCAGCGCGAGATGGCCAACCGACTGGCGGCGCACTTGCTCCAGGCTGACGTGAAAGAAGAGCCTGTCGCCATTCTGGACGCCGGCTGTGGCACCGGCTACAGCGCGGCCTGGCTGGCGCAACGCTGGCCTCGAACCGAACTGGTCCTACTCGACTTCGCGCCCGCGATGCTGGCGGTGGCGCGGACCCAGTATCCCGGCACCAGGGTGATTTGCGCCGACATCGAAGCCTTGCCCTTCGGCGATGGCGGTTTCGGCGGCTATTGGTCAAGTCTGACCTGGCAATGGAACGATCCGCGCCGCTGTCTGGCCGAGGCCGGACGGATCCTTGAACCAGGGGGATGGCTGGCGGTCGCCACGCTCGGCGCGGACAACTTTCCCGAACTGCGCCATGCCTTCGCCGGGGCCGACGGCTACAGTCATGTGCTGGCCATGCCGCCGCCCGAACAGTTGCTGGCGGAATGCCGGGCCGCTGGGTGGAGCGTGCGGGTCTGGGAGCGGCGCCCGGTGCGCCGCCATTTTCCCGATGCGCGCGGCGCGCTGCGCAGCGTCAAGGCGGTGGGCGCCCGCGAAGTCGAGCAGCGCCGCCCGGCGCCCCTGAGTCGCGGCGCGTGGCAAGCGATCAACAATCGCTACGAACAGTTGCGGGACGCGGATGGATTGCCGTTGACCTACGACGGGGTGTGGCTGATCGCCGCCCGGCCATGAACCGCGCCTTTTTCGTCACCGGCACCGATACCGGGGTGGGCAAAACCCATGTGACCTGCGCCTTGTTGCACGCCACCCGCCGCTTGGGATTGACCGCCGTCGGCATGAAGCCCATCGCGGCGGGCGTCGAAGCGGATGGGCGCAACGACGATGTCGTGCAATTATTGGCCGCCAGTTCGATGCGGCCGCCGCTGGAATGGGTGAATCCCTATTTGTACGCACCGCCCATCGCGCCGCACATCGCCGCCGCCGAAGCGGGTCGACCCATCGAAATCCCCGTGATTCACCAAGCCTTCGAGCGGTTGCGGTCACTGGTGGACGTGGTTTGGGTGGAAGGCGTGGGCGGTTTTCAGGTGCCGCTCGACGATCATACCGACACAGCGGATTTAGCCCAAGCCCTGGCCTTGCCGGTGGTGCTGGTGGTGGGGATGCGGCTGGGTTGCCTCAATCACGCCCTGCTGACCACCGCGGCAATGGCGAACCGGAATTTGACCTTGGCTGGTTGGGTCGCCAACCGGATCGATCCGGCCATGGCTCGCTTCGAAGCGAATCTGGAAACCCTGCAAACCCGTCTGAATGCTCCATTGTTGGGCGTGATTCCGCACGGCGCGAGTTCTGAGCAAGCGGCGTCGGCACTGCGCCTGTCCGCCCTGCCGGATTTTGGATGCGGTCCGACCGTGCCTTGGATAGCGACCCGCCGACAGGCGAAACCGTTCCGATAACCTGTTGCCCCGAAGTCGAGCCAACACCGTCCAACCATCGCAAACCGCCGATAGGCATTCGGACCTTCGCCCAGATCGTTGGCGAAGGCTATTACTACGTGGACAAGACGCCGTTCGCGCATCGCCTGATTGAGAGCGGCAAATGCCAGGAGTTGCGCACTGGCCCAACCGCCACGAGTAGTCCTGAAATCCGAATGATATAATGATTTTTAACTGATAACCTTGAGGAGGCTAATACATGCAATGTACTTACTGCTGTTCTCAAAACACTGTAAAAAATGGTATCAGCATGACGGGCAAGCAAAAGTACAAATGCAGCTCCTATGGTCGACAGTTTGTCCTTAATCCAGCAAAATTTCCAATCCCTGATCAGACTAAAAATTTAATTGACAGGCTGCTGCTCGAAAGGATTTCTTTGGCGGGTATCGCCCGAATTACTGGAGTTTCGGAACGCTGGCTGCAAACCTATGTGAATGACAAATATGAACAGGTACCACGCCATGTCCAAGTGAAAAAAAAGAGCCGGGGACGCCTGACCATCGAGTGTGATGAATTGTGGTCGTTCGTTCAAAATAGTGATAATAAACAGTGGGTTTTGTTAGCAATCGACCGGGATGCCCGCGAGATTGTCGGGGTCCATGTCGGCGATCGAAGCCGTGAAGGCGCTCAAGCACTTTGGGATTCTTTGCCACCCGTTTATCGACAATGCGCAGTCAGCTATACCGATTTTTGGGCGTCCTATGAAACCGTACTTCCCTCCAAACGCCATCGTGCTGTGGGTAAAGAATCCGGGCAAACGAATCATATCGAACGCTTTAACTGCACTCTCAGACAACGGGTTTCCTGACTCGTCAGGAAAACTTTGTCATTCTCGAAGAAACTGGCTAATCATATTGGTGCCATTTGGTATTTCGTACATCATTACAATGCAATGCTTCCTATTAATCAAGCAGAGTAGGGCAATCTTTTGAATTTCAGAACTACCACCTTCTATTGCGGTTGCAACTACGTCAAGGACGCCGGTCAAGCCGGCGTGATCGACTTGCGCGGTTGCGACGGACCGTCCGCCAGGACCCGGCCCGTGCCCAGCGCCTGGAAGCCGAGCACGTGTTTCCCGCCGCCCAGTTCGGCAATTTCCGCCCCTGCTGGCAGGAACCGGAACGGTTTCCCGAATGCGTCAAGGACAGCGGCAAGGCGCTGACTGGCCGGCAGTGTTGCGAGAAGGTCGACCCGGTCTTCGAGGCCGCCCACAACGACCTGTACAACCTGTTCCCGGCCGAGGGCGAAATCAACGGTGACTGCAAGGATTTCAACTGGAGGATGGTGCCCGGCGTCGCCCGCGACTACGGCCGTTGCGCGATGAAGATCGACGCCAGCATTCGCCGCGTCGAGCCGCCCAACGCGGTCAAGGGCGACATCGCCCGGGCGATGTTCTACATGAGCGCCACTTACGGCTTCAAGCTGTCGGATCAAGACCGGCAATTATTCACCGCCTGGGCGCGGCGGGACCCGCCCGATGCCTGGGAACAGACCCGCAATCAGCACATCGCGGCGATTCAGGGCAAAGACAATCCGTTCATCAGCCAGTACACGGTCAAATTCGGCTCGGCCACCGCCGCCGCGCCGCTCGCCGCGAAACTGGCTTGGACCTGTGGGGCAAAACGCACCTGCGACCAGATGAGCAGTTGCGACGAGGCGAAGTTTTATCTCACGCGGTGCGGCGTCAAGAGTCTGGATCGGGACGGCGACGGGGTGCCGTGCGCCAGCTTGTGTCGCTGACACCTGCCCGGAGACGGAGGGATTCCGGGTTGACCGGTCGCGGGCGTGAAGCATCCGAGACAACGCCCGTATTTAGCGCCCCGCGCCAACTCACAAAATCTGGCGCTTGGTGGTACAGGTACGCTGGAACGATTCGTTAGGCCAATTTGTTTACAACTCCACCGTCTATTCATTTCATCATGCAACAGATTTCGCTACCATAATACGGGCTAAGGGGTCACCGTATAAAACGTACGATAACCAACTTGTACTTCCAGGTATACTTTTAGCTGCAATACGTGCTTTCCGTACCGATTCTCCGAGACTATGGCCAACTTTGAGTTGCTGATAAAATTCTTCTGCAAATCGATAGGCAGCATCATCGTCTACGCTCCAAGCACAACCGATGAAAGCGCTGCTTTTCGCCTGAACGAACCGCTCCGCCCAACTACCTATTCCGGCCAAAAAAGAAAGGTCGCTACGAGCGCTCCGGCAAGCGTTGACGAACACCAACGGATGATGCAGAAAACCAAAATTGCACTGTCGACCAACAATCTCTCGGGCCATTAACTTCTCCTGGTTCTCCAAAAGGATCGTCGATTGTTCGTGTCGATCAGGTTCGAAATTTGCGTGACATGCGAAATGAATGAGGTCATATCCCCCAGCCGAGAACAACATGCGTACGTGCTGCAGTGACGGTGGCGTTGGGTATATGTTCACACCTAAACATTTTAGAACTTCTGCTTCCATGTGTGCATATAGTAGGTTAGAGTCCTTCGGAATAATGTAAGTACCCTGTTTTAGTCTAAGCTCTACAGGTGGTGGGGAACCTGCTAGCCAGCGACCCACAAGATAATCTTCACACAGAAAGCCATCCTCTTGAATTGACCCATCTTCTTCTCGGTACGTCGGTCGGATTAATTCCCACGGTATCCAAGGTTCATCCGATACAATCTGAATACTTTTAACATTACCACGTATCCTTTTTCGCCAAAGCTCCTTGAGTTCATCTGGAAACAAGGATTCGTACAGATTAGTTCCAATAGTCTCAAGCGTTCTGGGCTCAATGAGATCTCCCGTGGAGGCCACAAGATGTAGTGTGTGGGTTTCACG
>JARSSO010000063.1 GCA_029624765.1 Candidatus Contendibacter sp.
GGCAGGCCTTCACCCTCAACCTGCGTTTTCCCGGCCAGTATTACGACGCGGAATCAGGTCTGCATTACAACTACATGAGGGATTACGATCCACAAACGGGAAGGTATATCCAGAGTGATCCGATTGGGTTGGCGGAAGGGATTAATACGTATGCTTACGCGTTAGCAAATCCAATTAAATATATTGATGCGAATGGACAATTTACTATGGCTAAGGATTGTTGCGAAGGATCAAGCGATCTTAGAAATCAAGTAGAAAATAGTTGTCAAAAAGTTGCTAATCGTATTTCAGATCCAAAAATTCGAAATTGTATTCTCAAACGCTGTACCAGTGGCCATATTAGTTGTGATGGCTATATATGCTGGTCAACGGGAAACCTTGGATGGACAAATCCATTTTGGTCTGGAGGTGAAATAAATCTATGTCTTTCTTACAATAAACATATTGACGGATTAGGGCAGTGGGGCTGCGTTGCTATTCATGAATGGGCTCATAGCTGCGGTTGGGACCATAGAGATGGTGCAGAAGTACCAGGAAATTCTGGAAACATAGATCCGTATGAATGTCGTGATAAATGGTAACTTTATGATGGGCCAAAAAATAAAGTGCTTAGGAATACTAATTGTAGCAATATCTACATTCCTTTTGATTTGCTTGTTATCCGCAGAAATGGTTTATTATTTTGCATACAACTATTCTTTTTTCTTTCCTCCATATTCTATTTTAATTGTACTTTTTCTTTTTGCTATTATTTTTTCTTGGTATTCCATTAAGTACTGTATGATAAATTCTAGTAAACCTCTCATAATAAAAGTAATGTGGATAATTCTGGAATCGACTATCATGATGTTCCTTGGGTTTGTTTTTACAATAAAATTCTAATTGGGGAACGTGATTAGCCCGATAGGGCCCGCATTGCATAGCCTACCGACCACACCTATTCACTAACGCCACCCCGCAGGTCGTCTGGCAGGCGGACTATCAGCCCTTCGGCCCGGTTGACCTCTTGACCGCCACCGTCGAGAATCCGATAACGTCTTGAGTTTGCTCAACAGTCGTTGTTGGGAATTGTACAGCGAAGAGTTGCATCGACGATTATCATAGAGAATGCTTTAAACGCTGTGGGATTTTTAATCCGTGGGGGGGATCTTGTTATGGAGGCGATATCCCAGGGGTTGGCGGAAGTTATCCACATGATTAAACATTAAAAAATCAAAATCTTAAGCATTATGAATCGCGTAACATACGGATTTTTAATCGCCCCTAGTATGTCCATGCTGATTTTTAGCATACTTATGGGTTTTATTGACCCTGGTGTAAATAATCTTTGGAATTCAGGCGCTATTATGTTGTTTTTAATTTCTCTTCCAGTGGCTTATATTTCTGTTTTGATTTTTGGAGTTCCGGCCTATCTTATGTGTAAGCGAAATAATTGGTTAAAATTTTGGCATGCCATTATTATTGGTGGCCTATGCTCTATCCCATTTGCTTCTCTTAAATTATTTGATATTTTTAAGTATGGTATAAATTTAAGTGATACCATTAAATGGTTTGGTACTCTTTTTATAGGTGGAGTAACTACCGGAATTATTTTTTGGTTAATAGCTGTAAAATCATCAGCCAAGTAGGGTACGCACCGCGTACCGCCATTCATCGCATCAGCCCGTAGTTCGGATCAGCGCAGCGTCATCCGCCGGAACGGAATCCCCCCCAACCGAGCAAGCCGCCCCGAGTGGCTTTTTTATTGGGCGGCGGTTTTTCTTGTTGACGCGGTTCCCACCCATCGGCGGGCCTGATACTTCAGAATCATCCCCTCGATCAGCTCCCGGATGATCTCCTTCTCCTCGTCGGCCAGTTGGGCGATCACATCGAACTGCAAGCGCAGCGCCTCGTCGGGGCCGCGCTCGCCCTCGGCGAACAGCAGGAAGTCGGTGGTCACGCCGAAGGTGCGGGCGATTTTCTTGAGCGCCTCCAGCGAGGGCTGAACCGCTCCCGACTCGTAGCGTTTGATCTGGGTCACATGCAGGCCGACCGCGTCCGCGAATATCTGCTGCGTCATGGAGCGCGCCCTGCGCAGGGCGGCCAAGCGTTCTATCTTGACGACCTCCTGGTGGGTATCATTCAGACCCAAGGCGGCGTTCACACCCCCAACCGACAGATTCCGATAGACGATAAGCCTCGCGGCCAACGACCCAGCATCCTGGCCAGCTTGATCAACCGATTGAACCCGATAGAGTTTCACTACTCAAATTCATTCAGATTCCACCCAAGGAGCCGACCATGAACCGCCCGCGGCTACCCTTTGCGACCCTCGCCCTGCTGTTCCTGACCAGCGCCGGTATCTCCCAGGCACAGGTTTATAAATGGACCGATGCCAGTGGCCAGATCCACTACGGCCAGAAGAAACCGGACGACGCGACTTCGGTGCAAACTCTCGACATCGCTCCGCCGTCATCGGTCACGCCAGCCGCCACCGACCCGGCAGCCGAAGTGGCCCGCATCAACGCCCTGTCCGAACAAATGGCGCGCGAGCGGGAAGCAGCCGAAAAAACGCGACAGGAACAAGCGGCCCGCGATCTGGAACAAGCCAACCGGCAATTACAGAACGACCTGCTGAACCGACAACTGGAACAGCAACAGCAACAGCAGCAACAGAGCAGCGACTATTCCTATCCTTATCCCCTTCCTTATCCATACCCGTATCCCTCCCCTTATCCAGACCCGTATCCGCGCCCGCGTCCACCCTATCCACCCACCCCCTATCCGCCCAACGGCCATCCACCCCACCACCGGCCATGCGAACCGTGGCCGGCGTGCCGCCAGTCTCAGTCTCCCGCGCCGTCGCGCCCGGAGCCGCCGCCCAAACCGAAGCCCACTTTCCAGCCCGCGCCGGTTCGCATCGACCCGGCCCCGAAAGACAAAGATGCCTTTACCGGCCGGTAAGGCACGGTCAGCGGGAGGTTTTAGGCTATTTCCAGCAAATACCTTACCGACATCTCGTTCCCACGCTCCAGCGTGGGAACGCCGTTCGGGCCACTCCAGCGGCCTATAACGCCCGCGGCATCGAGACGGTTGGGGCTCCCACGCTGGAGCGTGGGAGCCAGGCCAGGTCATTTCATTGCTGGAAATCGCCTTAGAGGCGCAATGCGGCTACAAAGCAGCGGCCGGCTGGAACCAGGACAGTTGCGGATGCAGTTTCACCACTTCGCCGACGATCAACAGCGCCGGGGAACGGACACCAGCGCCAGCGATCATTGCCGGCAGCGTGACCAGGGTGGCGCAATACAGCCGCTGCCGGGGCGTGGTGCCCTGCTCCACCAGCGCCACCGGCATCTCATCGGCCACGCCATGCGCGCGCAGTTGGTCGCAAATGTGGCGGACACTCTTCAGCCCCATGTAGAACACCACCGTCTGGCGGGGTTGCGCCAGCATCGGCCAGTTCAGATCCAGTTCCCCGTCCTTGAGATGGCCGGTCACGAACACGCAGGACTGAGCGTAATCGCGATGGGTCAACGGAATGCCAGTGTAGGCCGCGCAACCGGCGGCGGCGGTCACGCCGGGCACCACCTGGAAGGGAATGCCCGCCGCCATCAGCGTTTCGATCTCCTCGCCACCGCGCCCGAAAATGAACGGATCGCCGCCCTTGAGCCGTAACACCCGTTTACCTTGCAAAGCCAGATCCACCAGCAGCCGGTTGATGTCGTCCTGGGGCAGGGTATGGTGATCCGGCTCCTTGCCGACGAAAATGCGCTCGACCCGTGGCTCCAGCAGTTCCAAAATCGCCGCGCCAACCAGCCGGTCGTACACCGCGACGTCGGCTTGTCGCATCAGCCGCAGCGCCTTCAGCGTCAACAATTCGGGATCGCCGGGACCGGCCCCCACCAGATACACTTCACCGACCCTGGTGCGGCTGATTACCGAAACATCCGGCGCGGTCGGCGGCTGTTCGCTAGGATTCATCACGATTCGGTTCCTCATTGCGGCGGCTCATGAATTCCCGCATATCGTCATTGATCACCCGCGCATAAATCGTCTCGACCGGCATACGCAGATCAATCGCGGCAAAATACACTTCATCGCCCAGATAATAATGCTCGGACTGCCAGTGGCGCTCCTTTCGGCAGATTTCCACATCCACGAAATCCTGTTCGATCAACACGTATTCCCGAAGGCTCGGCAAATTTTGATACGCCAGTCGCTTGAAGGTCTGATCCGCCTTACACGTCGATTTCGAGAGCACCTCCACGATGATGATTGGCGAATCGGTGTAATACTCATCATCGGTTTTATCGTTACACACGACAGTAACGTCAGGATAAAAAAAGTCGCCGCCCGCCTTGACCTTGATATCGGAAGAAAATGGCGTACACGCCGTTTTTTCCAGATGCGCGTGGAACCTGGCAAAAATATTCCCGGAAATCCTGTCATGATTCTTGCCTGATCCCGCCATCGCATAAATCTGGCCGTCGATATACTCATGCTTGATGGCGCTGGTTCGTTCGCTGGCCAAATAGTCCTGCTCGCCGATCAAGCGCGGTTGGTGTTTCAGGGCCATCAGCAGTTCTCCATAATCTAAGGAGGATGAAACAGCGCCAGCGCGGCTACCGCAGCCGTTCAGCCCGCACCCCGGCCAGCGCCAGTTCCAGCCGCCGCCAGGCCGGTTCCCCGTCCGGCAGACCGAACCGCAGCCCCAGCGGATCGGCGAAGCGCCGAACCAGAATACCGCGTCGCGCCAGGGCGTCCCGCCAAAATTCCGCATCCGGCAACGGCGCCCATTGAAACAGCCCGGTACCGCCGACCACCGGCAAACCCTGCCGTTTCAGCAAATCCGCCAGCCTCTTGCCGGAGCGGGCGAGTCCGAGCCGCGTTTCCTCCTGCCAGACACGGTCGGCCAAGGCTTGCATCGCGACCCAGCGGCTGGGACCCGCGACCGTCCACGGCCCCAGTTGCTTCCGCAACCCTTCCAGCAGCGCCGGTTCCGCCAGCACGAAACCGACCCGCGCGCCGGCCAGGCCGAAGAACTTGCCCAGCGAGCGCAACACGACCAGTCCCGGTAAGCTCGCGTGACGGGCCACACTCTCCACCGGGGTAGCGTCCATGAACGCTTCGTCGATCACCAACCAGCCGCCGCGCGCCGCCAGTCGCTCCCGCCAGTCCAGCAGCGATTTCAGGGGAAACCGAACGCCGGTGGGATTGTTGGGGTGAACCAGAACCAGCGTGTCGAGCCGGTCCACCGTCGCATCCAGACCTTCGGCGGGCAACGCCTCGACCCGATGACCGGCCCGCCGCCAGGCATGGGCATGTTCGGCGTAGGTCGGATTCAGCACCCCGACTCGACCGGACGCCCGCAACAGCGGCAACGCCTGGATCGCCGCCTGCGAACCGGCCACCGGCAGCAACGATTCCACGCCGTAATAGGCCGCCGCCGCCGCTTCCAACCCATCGTCCGGTTCCGGTAGCCGCCGCCAGACCGTCGCGGGGATCGGTGGCGGCGGCCAACCGTTGGGATTGATGCCGGTGGACAAATCCAGCCAGTCGCTCAGCGGAATGCCGTAACGCTCGGCCGCCGCTCGCAACCCGCCGCCGTGTTCAAGCAAGAATCAGTCCCCCCAACCCGATCACCGCCAGCCACAGCCACACCGCCCGCCGCACCAGCGCCACCGCCCGGCCGATATCCTCGGCGCGGGGCGCCAAACCCTCGCCCAACGAGGGACGTGATTGCCATTCGCCGTGATAACGGGCCGGTCCGCCCAGCGCCAGGCCGAGCGCGCCCGCGCCCGCCGCCATCACCGACCCGGCGTTGGAACTTTTCCAGCCTGGCGCCTGCTCCCGCCAGCAGCGCCAGGCCAGAGCCGGTTTCGTCCCCCCCGCCAGGTAACTCAACGCGGTCAGCCGCGCCGGAATCCAGTTCAACCCGTCGTCCAGCCGCGCCGCCGCCCAGCCGAAATCCTGGTAACGCGGAGTGCGATAGCCCCACATCGCATCCAGGGTATTGGCCAGTCGGTACGCCACCGCGCCCGCCGCTCCTCCCAGCACGAACCAGACCAGCGCGCCGAAAATCGCGTCGCAGCCGTTTTCCAGCACCGATTCCACCGTGGCCCGACTGATCTGCTCTTCGTCGAGATCGTCGGCATCGCGGCTGACGATCCGGCCCACTCGTTCGCGCGCCAGCGGCAAATCGCCGGCTTGCAGCGCCACCGCCACCGCCTCGGCGTGCTCCGCCAGGCTGCGCGCGCCGATGGCGAGATAGAGCAACCCCAGCGCCACGGCTGAACCCAGCAGCGGAATCGCGCCCAGCAGCCACGCGGCGACGGCGAACGGAACCAGCAGCGCGATCACCGCGCCGACGCCACGGGCGCGACGAAGATCGGCGTTCAACGCGGGCGGTCCGTAAGCGAGCGCCTCCACCCGTTGCGCCAGCCAACCGAACCCCGCCAGCGGATGCCAGCGGCGCGGCTCGCCGAACCGCCAGTCGAGCAACACCGCGCCGACGCACAGCAGCGCGGTCAACATGCGACTCCCCCCGCCTTTCGGAAGAAGAATGGGTGGTGAGAATTCTTTTTCAATGGCCTTGCAATATCCGGGATCGCGAAGGGCGCTAGTGTAGCCAAAAACCGAGCGATTCAGTCAAAATCCCGTCATGAACCCGAAAACCCTCATGATCCAGGGCACCACTTCCGACGCCGGCAAAAGCGTCATGGTCGCCGGCCTGTGCCGGCTGCTGGCGCGGCGCGGCGTGCGCGTGGTTCCGTTCAAGCCGCAGAACATGGCCCTCAACAGCGCGGTCACGGTGGACGGCGGCGAAATCGGCCGCGCCCAGGCGGTGCAGGCGCAAGCCGCGTTTCTGGAGCCGCGCATCGACATGAACCCGGTGCTGCTCAAGCCCAACACCGACATCGGCGCGCAAGTGATCATCCACGGCAAGGCGCTGGCCAACATGGACGCCCGCCGCTATCACGATTACAAGCCGGTGGCGATGCGGGCGGTGCTGGAATCCTACGAGCGGCTGCGCGCCGCCTACGATGTGGTTCTGGTGGAAGGCGCGGGCAGTCCGGCGGAAATCAACCTGCGCGACAAGGACATCGCCAACATGGGTTTCGCCGAGGCGGTGGATTGTCTGGTGTGGCTGGTCGGCGACATCGACCGGGGCGGCGTGTTCGCCCATCTGTACGGCACGCTGGCGCTGCTCTCGCCCAGCGAACGGGCGCGCATCACGGGTTTCATCGTCAACCGCTTCCGGGGCGACGTGAGCCTGCTGACGCCGGGGCTGGACTGGCTGACGCGGGAAACCGGCAAGCCGGTCTTGGGCGTGCTGCCCTACCTGCAAGGACTGCATCTGGAAGCCGAGGACGCCCTGCCCCGCGAACCCGGCGTCGCCAAGGATACGGAGCGGCTACGGGTCGCGGTCCCGGTGTTGGCCCGGATCAGCAACCACACCGACCTCGATCCCTTGCGCTTGCATCCGCAAGTCGAGGTGCGCTGGGTGCGGGCGGGCGATGCGATGCCGCCCGCCGATCTCATCGTTCTGCCCGGCAGCAAGAGCACGCGCGGCGATTTGAACCGGTTGCGCGAACAGGGTTGGGACGCGGCCATTCGCCGCCATCTGCGCTACGGCGGCAAAGTCATCGGCATTTGCGGCGGCTTGCAAATGCTGGGGCGCTGGGTCCACGACCCCGCCGGTCTGGAAGGCGAGCCAGGCAGCAGTCCGGGCCTCGGCTTCCTGGATTTCGAGACCACGCTGGAGCCGGAAAAACAACTGCATCGGGTCGAAGGCCGGTTGTCGCTCGACGATGCCTTCGTGGCCGGCTACGAAATCCATGCCGGCGTCAGCACCGGTCCGGCCCTGGCGCATCCCGCCGCCCGGCTGACCGACGGCCGCCCGGACGGCGCGCGATCCGACGACGGGCAATTGCTCGGCACCTACTTGCACGGGTTGTTCGACGCCGCCCCGGCCCGCGACGCGCTGTTGCGCTGGGCGGGTCTGGCGGTGCGGGAAACGCCGGATTACCGGCAGTTGCGGGAAGAGGGTATTAATCGGCTCGCGGATGCGATGGCAGCGCATCTGGATTTGCGCTGGCTGGGAATCGGTTAGCAAAAATCCGTAGCTCCCAAGGCAATGTTATGATGATGTGACCATCGGACTCTTGACATGCTGACTGGATGTTCCCAGGGAGTAACTCCCGCGAGGTGTTCACCATGCGCTTTCCCTACGGCATCGCCGACTTTGCCGCGATCATCGGCGAAGGCTATTTCTATGTGGATCGCACCGACCGGATTCCATTGATTGAGGAAGCCGGTAAGCAGTTGTTGTTCCTGCGCCCGCGCTGGTTCGGCAAGAGCCTGTGGCTGTCCACGCTGGAGAACTACTACGACCTGGGGCGGGCGAACGATTTCGACCGGCTGTTCGGCGGGCTGAAGATCGGCCAAAACCCGACGCCGCTGCGCAATCGTTATTTCGTCCTCCCCCTGAATTTTTCCATGGTGGATCCGCGGGGCGAACCGGACGCCATTCGGAACTCTCTGTTTCATCATCTCAATATCCGCATCAAGGATGCCGTCGTCCGCTATGGTGACTGGCTGGACGGTCAGGTGGACATTGAGCCCGACGATGGCATTGCCTCGTTTCAATCGCTATTGAGCGCCGTATCCCAAACCCCGCACCGGCTTTACCTGCTGGTGGACGAATACGACAACTTCGCCAACGAAGTGATGATCAGTCCGCTGCACGGCACGGATCGCTATCAGCGCCTGGTCGAAAACGAGGGGACGATCAAGACCTTCTTCAAGGCGGTGAAGGCCGGGGCGGAAGGCCGGGGGCTGGATCGCGTGTTCCTGACCGGCGTGTCGCCGGTGGTGCTGAGCGACATCACCAGCGGCTACAACGTGGCGGAAGATTTGAGCAACGATCCGGATTATCACGACCTGTGCGGTTTTACCGAGCCCGAACTGCGCGCCGCCCTGGACGCGGTGACGACGGCGCGGCGGCTGGAGGCCGATCAAGCTGAAATCGCCCTGGACCTGATGCGCGATTTCTACAACGGCTACCGATTCTCCTCCCAGCGGGACGAACGGGTCTACAACCCGACCCTGGCGCTGTACTTTCTCAAGCATCTGGGGCGGCACGGCGCCTATCCACCCCGGTTGCTCGACGACAACCTGGCGATGGACCGCAACCGGATTCAATACGTGGCCCGGCTGCCGCACGGCGAGGCGCTGGTCAACCGCGCCCTCGACCCCGCCACGCCGCTGACGGTCGCCCAACTGGTCAACCGCTTCGGGGTACGCGACATGCTCACCGCCCCGCGCACCCCGGACTTCCTCGCCACCCTGCTCTACTACTTCGGCGTGCTCACCCTGGCCGGGCGAGACGCCCTGGGCAAGCTGGCGCTGACCATTCCCAACCAGGTGATTCGCAAGCTGTACGTGGAACGACTGCAAGAGCAGGTCTTGCCCGATTACACCGATCAGGAACAGCGGCAAGCGGTGGTCGAACGGTTCTACGCCACCGGCGATCTCGGTCCGCTGGGCGACTTTCTGGAGCAACGCTACTTCCAGGTGTTCGACAACCGCGACCTGCGCTGGAGCAACGAACTGGTGGTGAAAACGGCGTTCCTGGCGACGCTGTTCAATGATGCGTTCTACCTGATGGACTCGGAACCGGCGCTGGGGCGGGGCTACGGCGACCTGCTGCTGCGGGTGCGGCCGGACATGCGCCAATACGCCCTGCTCGATCATCTGCTGGAATTCAAGGCGGTGAGCCTCAAGGCAGTGGGGCTGACCAGCGCCGAACTGGCGGCGACGCCGCGGGAAGACTTGCGCGCCTTGCCGGCGGTGGCGGAGGCGCTGCAAGCGGCGCAAGCGCAACTGGCGCGGTATCGTCAGACCCTGGAAGCGGGGGGCGGTCCGCTCAAACTCCACACCCACGCGGTGGTCTGCATCGGGCTGGAACGACTGGTGTTTGTTACCCACGAGAGCACCTGACGCGCAACGCCGACGCGATCGGCAGCTATTCTTAAATCTTCGCGCAACTTGACGAGACATTCCCATGGACCGCGCCACCCACTGCCCGAACTGTTTCCAGGAACCGGCTCCGGCCCCGCGCTGCGCGCATTGCGGCTTCGACGCCGAGAGCTATCTCCAAACCAACGAGATTCTCCCACTGTTCACGGCGCTGGTCGGGGACAAGTATCGGGTGGGGCGAGTGCTGGGCCAGGGTGGCTTTGGCGTGGTCTACGCCGGATGGGCGCGGCGCTTGAAACGGCGGGTGGCGATCAAGGAGTTTTTCCCGGCGGTGGAAAACCCGCTGGCGCAGCGCCAGGGAATCACGGTGACCGCCCGGCCGCGCTACCAGGCCGCGTTCGCCGACTGGAAGGAGCAGTTCCTGCGCGAGGCGGAGTTGCTGGCCCAGTTCAGCCACCCCCGGATCGTGCAAGTGCACGACATCGTCGAGGAGAACAACACCGTCTATCTCATCATGGAGCGGCTGGACGGCCACACCCTGAACGATCACCTGGGCGGGCTGCGGGAGCGGGGCGAAACCCTGCACGTCGAACGGCGGCTGTCACCGGAGGACGGTCGACGCCTGCTGCACGCCGCGTTGGAAGCGCTGGAGGAACTGCACGGCCACGCGCCCCCGGTGCTCCACCGCGACCTGACCCCGCACAACCTGTTCCTGGTCGGCGGCCAGATCGAGCGGCTCAAAGTGTTGGATTTTGGCCTGGCTCGGCTCGGCGAACGGACCCAGAGCGTGGTCAGCCTCGTCGCCCGGGTTGGCAATCCCGGCTTCGCCGCGCCCGAGCAATTGGGTCTCTACCCCGGCGCGATCACCCCCGCCACCGACTTCTACACCTTGGGCGTGACGCTCTACACCGCCCTGGCCGGGGTGGCCCCACCGAACGCCGAGCGGCGCTGCGCCGCACAACCGCCACAATCCCTCGCCCCACTCCCGAACCTCGACCCCACCCTCGCGCAAGTGATCCGGGCCTGCCTGGAAATCAGCCCCAAGCAGCGCCCCCAAAGCGTGGCCGACATCTGCAAACGGCTGGCGGCGGGCACGATCATACTGCCGATGGACGAACCGCCACCGCCGCCATCCCAACCCGCATCGCTCCCACGTCCGCAACTACAACCCGCGCCGCAGCCGCAGTCGCAACCCAAACCCGCGCCCGAATCCACGCCGTTCCAAGTTTTCCGAGATCGCTTGCGTGACTGGACAGAGGGACCGGCGATGGTGGTGATTCCGGGAGGAACGTTTTTGATGGGCAGTCCTGAATCGGAGATGGGGCGGGACAATGACGAACGCCAGCACAAAGTAACGGTAGGCAGCTTCGCAATCGGGCAGTACGCGGTGACGTTTGCCGAATACGACCGGTTTTGCGACGTCACAAGGCGGCAAAAGCCTGGAGATGCGGGTTGGGGTCGAGGAACACGGCCGGTGATCAATGTGGATTGGTATGACGCGATGGCCTACACAGAATGGCTTTCGCAACAGACGGGGCAGAGCTACCGGCTGCCGACGGAAGCGGAATGGGAATACGCCTGTCGGGGTGGCAAGGTGGGAGAAATCTACAGTGGTGGCAATGATATAGATCAAGTAGCTTGGTACTCGGGAAATAGTGGTCAACAAACGCATCCGGTGGGCCGGAAGGCGGCCAATGGCTATGGTCTGTATGACATGAGTGGGAATACCTGGGAGTGGACCTGCTCGGCCTATGACAAGGGCTACGGCGGTGCGGAGATGAAATGCGCCAAAAAAGACACAACCAGCCCCTTGGCGGTGCGGGGTGGCTTCTGGTATTACGGGCCCACGAGGGTGCGTTCCGCCACCCGCGACACGATCCACCCGACCGATCACACCTACACCCGGGGGTTCCGTCTCGCCAGATCATTATAAAGATTTGATCTTTTTTATTTTTCCCTTTATACGCGCCATCCAGGGAGCGCCGGGGCATGAAACACCGGATTGACCCGAAAATCGACTGCGTGTTCAAGGCGCTGCTGGGCGCGGAGCGCAACCGCCGGCTGCTGATGCACTTTCTCAACGCCGTGCTGGCCGGCGAACTGGCCGGACCCCTCGCGGCAGTCGAGATTCTCAATCCCTACAACGACCGGGAATTCCTTGACGACAAGCTCAGCATCGTCGACGTGAAGGCGCGCGATGCCACCGGGCGGCTCTACCAGATCGAAATCCAACTGCTCAACGTCGCCGAACTGCCGGCCCGGATTCTCTACGGCTGGGCCGACCTGTACAGCGCCCAGCTCCGGGACGGCGAAAGCTACGACCGGCTGCGGCCGACCTACGCCATCTGGCTGCTGGGCCAGCCGCTGCGGGCCGACGTGGCCGAAGGCGTTCACCGCTTCCGCCTGCGCGACGAACGGGGCCGGAGTTTGCTCGACTGCGGCGGCATCTGGCTGTTGGAACTGAGCAAATGCCCGGTGGAGCGGGTCGAAACCGAACAGGACCGGTGGCTGAAATTCTTTGTGGAAGGGCACCGGCTGGACGACGCCCACCTGCCGGACTGGATGCGAACCGAGGAGATGCGACAAGCCATGAGCACCCTGAAAGCGTTTTCGGAAAAAGAACGGGCCTACCATCGCTACCAGGCGCGACAGAACTACCTGCGCCAGCAGCAAAGCATCCAGAACCACCTGGAGGCGCTGCAAGCCGAGGCCGAACGCGCGCAAGCGGAAATCGAACGGGCACAAGCGGAAGTCGAACGCGCGCAAGCGGAAATCGCGCGGACACAAGCGGAGGCCGAACACGCGCGGGCCGACGCCGAACGCGCCCAAGCCGACAAGGAACGCGCCCAAGCCGACAAGGAACGCGCTCAGGCGGAAGTCGAACGCGCCCAAGCCGACAAGGAACGCGCTCAGGCGGAAGTCGAACGCGCCCAGGCGGACGCCGAACGCGCGCGGGCCGACAAGGAACGCGAGCGGGCCGAGAAGGAAGCGGCCCTCGTCAAGATCGAGCGCCTCAAAGCCCTGCTCCGAAATTGACGAAGCTGTCCGACACGCCAGGGATTTCCCCAAGTCGGTATAATTTCTACGCACCACCAGGATAGCGCGCCGACCGGACCCAGCCCCGATGCCAACGCTCACCACGCTCTCGAAAACCCTGCCGGGGTTGCTGACGATCCTTCTACTGCTGGCTTTCGGTCTGGCCGATTGGCGCCTGTTGACGCAAGCCCCGGCGGAGCGCCGCCAGGTCACCGAGGTGCGGGTGACGCTGACCGGCGCGGAACAGCCGGTGATTCTGGGTTATCAGGAACTGGGCCAAAACCCGGCCACCGGGCGCTCGGCGGAAAAGGATCACCTGCGTCTGCGCCGCGACGCGGCGGGCGGCTGGTGGGCGAGCAACGTCGCGGACCACCGCAAGGTGGACGCCCCCACCGAAAAACATCAAACCCGCTATCTCAAACGCTGGCGCCTGGCGACCGGGGATCGCATCCGCGTCAAAACCACCGAACTGGAAGTGGTCGAAGCCCAAGGCGGGGCACTGATCCTGCGCGCGTCCGGGCGGGAAGCGCGCTGGGAAAACGGCCGACTCGTCACCATCGACCCCCCCGCCGCCGCCTGCCCCAACGAAGGCCCTTCCTTCTGGCGACGCTGGTTCAAGCGCGCCGACCAGGAACAATTCCTGTTCTCGCTGGGCGGAGGAGTGCCCTGCCCGCACCGTTGGCCGCTGCCCGGCGTCCCCGCGCGCGGTCTTGAAGTTCTCGCCTGGGACGGCGCTTTCTGGCTGGCGCCTGGCGCCGCCGACGCGCGCATGGCGCGGGCTGGCCAACCCCTCGAACAGGGACCGAGCTTCAAGAACGTCGAGCTGCGCCTGGACGATCCCGCCGAGCCGACCAAATCCCTGTTTCTAGGCCGCACCCAGTATCGGCTCCGCTGGCAAGAAAACGTTCTCACCCTGATTCCCACGCAGAAGGCCGACCTCTGGCTGGAAACGGACTGGGCGGAATTCCAGGCCCGGCCCCGCGACCCCCGCGTCAAGACCGAAACCGCGCCAACGCCTCTCCCCACCCAGTTCGCCGGGTTGGGAACCTGGTTGGCCACGCACTGGATCGGAACACTGATTGCGCTGGGACTGGCGCTCTGCGCCGTCCTCGTCGCCTTCCGCTGGTCGGGCGGCTCCAATCCCGAATTTCGAACCTTGCGGGCGACGGTCTGGGCCTCGGCGCTGGCGCTGGGAACCCTCACCGCACTGACCTACCAAACCCCGGAGGCGCGACCTACCTGGTTGCTGCTCTCGCTGGGGCTGGCCTGGAGCGGGGCCAGCGCGCTGCTGTTCGTCACCGGCCGCTTGCAAGGCGCCGTCGGCTGGCTTTGGGTCGCGATCCTGGGCCTGGTCGGTTGGGGCAGCCTCGTCCAGGGGCAGCTTGGGCTGGGCGGCGACAACAGCTACTGGCTGGATTTCGGCATGGGGCACTGGCGCGTCCTGGCGCTCGTCGGCTGGATTCTGACCCCGCTCGCCCTGGTGCAAACCGCTACCTGGCGCCGACTGGCCGTATCGGCGCTGGACCCGTGGACCCACGAATTCGTTTGGCTCAAATGGGCCGTGATCGGCTTGGCGGTGCTGATCCTGGCGTTTCAATTCGGGTTTGGCGGCGAAGAAGGCGTCTGGGGCTTTCGGCCGGTGGAAGGCGTCAAGGCCATCCTCGTGCTCATGCTGGCCCACGCGGGGGCGCGGCTGTGGCGCTGGCGCGCAAGCGACAGCGACGAGAAACGGCGTCACCCAATACGCACCTCCCTGTCGATCCTCGCCTTTATCCTGGTGTTCGTGGTGATGACCTGCGGATTGCTATGGGCCGTCCGCGACATGTCTCCCGTCCTGCTGATGATGCTGCTCCTGCTCCCCTGGCTGTGGCGGATCGCGCCCCACCCCATCTCCAACCGTTTGAGCCGCTGGGCGATGTTGGGCCAGTGGGGAATTCCCCTGTTCGCGGTTCTGCTCCTGCTCCTCCTGCTGGACATTGCCCACGCTCCGGAGCAACTCCCCCACTGGATGCCTCAGTATGACCGTTTCATGGTCTGGGCCGATCCCGCTCACTTTCGCGAGAGCGGTTTCCAAGTCCAGCGCGCGATGGAACTGGTCGCGGCCAGCGGCTGGTCCGGCGCGGCGGCCAGCCCCTTCGGCTGGAACGGGGCCGTCATGCGCCTGCCCGTGGTGCAAAACGACTTCATCGGCGCTTTCCTGCTCCATCGGTTCGGCATGGAAGGTGGCTGGATCTTGCTGGTTTTTCAGGGAGTGTTCGCCGCCGCCCTGTTCACCCTGGCGCGCGACGTGGAGGCATGGGGCCGGAACCAGAACGCGCCGGAGAAAGCGACGGGGCTGTTCCTGGCCCTGGCCTTGTTCGCCATGGCCTGGCTGGTCCTGGCCCACTGGACCATCGCCTGGAGCAACACCCTCGGCCTGCTGCCGGTGATGGGCCAGCCCATGACCTTCGTTTCCCTGGCGAACAGCCATCATCTATTCTTCGCCTTGCCGGGGTTGATCCTGGGTCTGGCCGCCGGATGGATGATCAAACCCGGTCGCGACGCGCCGAACTCAACGTAAAGCAACACCCTGCATTCCGATAGGTAACGGAATCGGCCATGAAATCTCGAATCCTCCCAGTCCTTGTCATTGTCCTCGGGTTGACGGTCATCGGCGGCGGCCTGGCGATCCATGAGTGGTCTTCGCAGTCGCTCGTCGAACCCGTTGCCGACTCGAAACCCGTGGAAAAAACCACGCCCATGCCAACCAAGGCGCCGGAAATGGCGGAAACTCCGACAACCCCACCGCCGCCTGGGGAAACTCCCGATCAGGTTGCCCTGCTGGAAACCCCCGCGCCACCGCCGCCGGTCGCCAAGATTCCCATTCCGACTCCGCCACCGCCCGCCAACAGTATCGTCAACCGGATACTGGTGGAGAAAAAGGCGCGTCGGTTGACGCTGTTCCGCGGCAACACGCCGGTCAAGACCTACGCGATTGCCCTGGGCCGCCAGCCGGAAGGCCACAAGCAGTTCGAGGGCGACAACAAAACCCCCGAGGGCCGCTACGTGATCGATTCGCGTAAGAAAAACAGCAGCTTTCACCGCGCCCTGCACATCTCCTATCCCAGCCCCAGGGATGTCGCGTTCGCCGCCGGGCAAAAAAAATCCGCCGGCGGCAACATCATGATTCACGGCCTTCCCAACGGCATGGGTTCGCTGGGACCGCTGCATCGGCTACGGGACTGGACGGCGGGCTGCATCGCGGTCACCAACGCCGAAATCGAGGAAATCTGGCGCGTTGTCCCCGACGGCACGCCGATTGAGATTCGGCCGTAGTTTGAAAACCAGGGCTGAGGCGCCCACGCTGGAGCGTGGGCGCCAGGCCACACAGTGGCTCTCCCACCGGCGGGCGAGGGATTTTCAGCCTTGTTCCGCCCGTCGCCCCCGGCGGCGCTTGAGATGGATCAGCAACAGAGAGACGGCGGCGGGAGTCATGCCCGGAATGCGGCCTGCCTGGCCCAGCGTGTGGGGACGATGCCGGATCAGCTTCTCCCGCGCCTCGCGCGACAGGCCCCGCACCTCGGCGTAATCCAAATCCGGCGGCAACGCCCACTGCTCGTGCCGACGCTGGCGTTCGATTTCCTCGCGCTGGCGTTCGATGTAGCCGGCGTACTTGACCTGAATCTCGACCTGCTCGGCCACGCGCGGATCGGCCGCGCCGGGGCCGACGCCGGGCAAGCTCATCAACCCGTCATAGGTCACTTCCGGCCGGCGCAACAAGTCCGCCGCCCGGCTTTCCCGCGCCGGCGCACCTTCCAGCACCCGCTGAAAGTCGGCGTCGCTCGCCTGGCCCGGACGCACCCAGGTCTCGCGCAGCCGCTGGCTTTCCCGCTCGATGGCCTCGCGCTTGGTCTCGAACGCCGCCCAGCGGTCATCGTCCACCAGCCCCAGCCGGCGACCGATCTCGGTCAGCCGCAGGTCGGCGTTGTCCTCGCGCAGCAACAGGCGGTGCTCGGCCCGGCTGGTGAACATCCGGTAGGGTTCGCTGGTTCCCCGAGTGATGAGATCGTCGATCAGCACGCCGAGATAGGCTTCGTCGCGGCCCGGCCACCACGGTTCCTCGCCCCGGACCAACCGGCCGGCGTTGAGGCCGGCCAGCAACCCTTGCGCCGCCGCTTCCTCGTAGCCGGTGGTGCCGTTGATCTGGCCGGCGAAGAACAAGCCCCGGATCGTCCGGGTTTGCAGCGAATAGTCCAAATCGCGCGGATCGAAGAAGTCGTATTCGATGGCGTAACCGGGCCGGGTGATGTGCGCGTTTTCCAAACCCGGAATCGAACGCACCAGCGCGTATTGCACATCGAACGGCAAACTGGTGGAGATGCCGTTGGGGTAGAACTCGTGCGTCTCCAACCCTTCCGGTTCGAGAAAAATCTGGTGCGCGTTCTTGTCGGCGAAGCGGTGAATCTTGTCCTCGATGGAGGGGCAATAACGCGGCCCGACGCCCTGAATGACCCCGGCGAACAGTGGCGAACGATCCAGGCCGCCGCGAATCAGATCGTGGGTCCGTTCGTTGGTGTGGGTGATCCAGCACGAAATCTGCCGGGGATGCTCCGCCGCCGAACCCAGGTAGGAAAACACCGGACACGGTTCGTCGCCGGGTTGTTCGGTCAACTGGGCGAAGTCGATGCTTCGCCCGTCCAGGCGCGGCGGCGTGCCGGTCTTCAGCCGCCCGACCCGCAGCGGCAATTCCCGCAATCGCGCCGCCAGCGCGTTCGCCGGCGGATCGCCGGCCCGGCCGCCTTCATGGTTGACCATCCCCACGTGAATCCGTCCGGCCAGGAAGGTGCCGGCGGTGAGCACCACCGCCCCGGCGGAAAACCGGATGCCGGTTTGCGTCGTCACGCCGGTCACCCGTTCCCCCTCGACGAGCAGATCGGCGGCCGCCTGCTGGAACACGCGTAGATTCGGCTGGTTCTCGATCAACGACCGTACCGTCGCCTTGTACAGCGCCCGGTCGGCCTGACAGCGGGTGGCGCGCACCGCCGGCCCCTTGCGGCTGTTAAGGATGCGAAACTGGATGCCGGCCCGGTCGGCGGCCCGCGCCATCACGCCGCCAAGCGCGTCGATCTCCTTGACCAGATGGCCCTTGCCGATGCCGCCGATGGCCGGATTGCAACTCATCGCACCCACGGTTTCGATGGTATGGGTCAACAACAGGGTGCGCAGCCCCATGCGCGCGGCGGCCATGCAGGCTTCGGTACCGGCATGGCCCCCACCGATCACGATGACGTCAAACGATTCGGGATAGCGCATATCAATCCGGCAGCGGCGGTTGCACCGCGTAATTGGACACCGGCAAGGCCACGGTGATCACGCCCTGCTTGACGAGAAACTGGGCGAAACGCTTGTAGCGGGCCTCGTCCAGCGCCGCCGGCCGGCGAGCCAGGCGCGGCAAGGTGTCGCGCCAGGCGCGGCGATTCAATTCGTCGTTCAAATCCTTGTGCTTGGCCACGAACGCTTTCCATGCCTCGTCGGGATGGTTGAGAAGATACAGCGTCGCCTGTTCCAGCGCGGCCATGAATCGCCCCAACCGGGGATCGTTGAGTTGGTCGCGGTTCGCCACCAGCACCAGCTCATCATAAGGCGGGACGCCCTCTTCCTCCGGATAGAACGCCTGTCCCGGCTTCTTGGCCAGATCGAGCTGATTCAGCTCGAAATTGCGAAAAGCCCCGATAACCGCGTCCACCTGCTTCGACAACAGGGCTGGAGAAAGCGAGAAGTTGACGTTCACCAGGGTCACGTCTTCCGCCTTGAGTCCGACCCTGGCCAACATCGCCTTCAGCAACGCTTCCTCGAACCCGCCGACCGAATAACCGATCTTGCGGCCCTTGAGATCGGCCAGGGCCTTCACCGGCCCCCCCTTGAGCACCACCAGCGAATTCAACGGGGTTGCGACCAGGGTGCCGACGCGCTTGATCGGCAGGCCGGCGTTGACGTGGATATGCAATTGCGGCTGGTAGGTAACCGCCAGATCGACCTTGCCGGCGGCGACCAGCTTGGGCGGATCGTTGGGATCGGCGGGGGTTTGCAGGTCGACCTCCAGGTTCTGGGCGGCGAAAAAGCCCTTCTCCTGGGCCACGATCAGCGCGGCGTGATCGGGATTGACAAACCAGTCGAGCATGACGGTCAATTTCTTGTCATTGGCTGGCGGGTCAGCGGCCCAGGCGCCCGGCGTCGGCACGACGAAACTCAGCAACAACAAGACGGCGCGGAACAGGTTCAACATGATTCTTCCATCCATTCAATCGGTTTCAGCGGTTTCGGGATTGACGGGATGCCAGGGCAGCCAGCGTTTGAGTCCGGCGTCCACGGCAAAGTACAGCCCGACCGCCAGCGCGGCCAGGACCAGGAGGGCGGCGAACAGCAAATCCACCTGCATCCGGCTGTTGGCGTGCAGCATCAGATAACCCAGCCCGGCGCTGGAGCCCACCCACTCGCCCAGCACGGCGCCGATGGGCGCGACGGCGGCGGCGACCCGCAGACCGGAACCCAGCGCCGGCAGCGCGGCGGGCAGCGCGATATGGCGCAGCACCGCCCAGCGCCGGGGCTCGGGGAGCATCACCCGCGCCAGGTCCAGCCAGCCGCGCGGGGTATGACGCAGACCATCGTAAAAATTCGCCGTCACCGGAAAATAGATGATCAGCATCGCCATCGCGACCTTGGAACCCAGCCCGTAGCCCAGCCACAGCACCAGCAAGGGCGCGACGGCGAACACCGGGATGGCCTGGGAGGCGATCAGCACCGGCAGCAACCAGCGCCGCGCCCGCCGCGAATAGCCCAGCGCCAGCGCGGTCGCGCCA
This sequence comes from Candidatus Contendibacter sp., assembly GCA_029624765.1. GTDB lineage: Bacteria > Pseudomonadota > Gammaproteobacteria > Competibacterales > Competibacteraceae > Contendibacter. The sequence goes on from JARSSO010000063.1 coordinate 19,836, forward strand.
CCGAGCAGCGTGCCCAGCGTCATCCCCAGCACGATCTCCAGCGCGGTGACGCCCGCGTGGCCGAGCAGCGAACCGGCATTCCGCCACAGGCTGGCCGCGACCGCCGGCGGATCGGGGAGGATGTACGGCGGCAGATCGCCCAGCGTCACCACTCCCTGCCAGACCAGCAACAGCCCCGCCAGCGTCAACAGACCCCGCCCCACTCCTCTCACGCCGCCCCCAGCAGGCGCAGAATCGCGCGGTACGCGGCCTGGACCGCCGGGTCGCCGGGATCGCGCGGCGGAACGCCGGGCAGATCGGGCAATGGCGACAGGGTCGCCGGCCGCCCGTTCATCACCAGGACATGATCGCCCAGCCGCAAGGCTTCCAGCGGATCGTGGGTGACCAGCAGCACGGTGCGCCCGGCCAGCAACTCGGCGGCCAAGGCCTGCAACCGCAGCCGGGTCAGCGCGTCAAGCCCGGAGAACGGCTCGTCCATCAGCACTACCGGTCGGTCTTCCATCAGGGTCCGCGCCAGCGCGGCCCGTTGGCGCATTCCGCCCGACAATGTATCCGGCCGCGCTGGCGCGCAATCCGTCAGCCCGACCCGCGCCAACAGATCCAACGCCCGCTTGCGGTCCGGCCGTTCGCCGCGCAGCCGACTGCCCAGGGTGACGTTGTCCAGCACGTTCAGCCAGGGCAGCAGCAAATCCTGTTGCGCCATGTAGGCGACCCGTCCGGTCAACGGCAAGCCGTCGCCGCCGCGCAGCTCGCCGCTGATGCCGATGGCGGTCAGCCCCGCCAGCAGACGCAGCAGACTGGTCTTGCCGATGCCGCTGGGACCGAGCAGGCAGGTGAAGCAACCGCCGGCCAGTTCCAAATCCAGCCCGTCGAACAGGGTCAGACCACCGTAAACCAGCCGCGCGGCGCGCAAACTGACCGCCAGCGGCGCGGGAGTCATGGCGCGGGGGAGAACGACGAACGGTGGAGACATGACGAGAGCGGCGTGGCGGCGACGGGGCCGGTGTCCGACTCGGCCCGGCGGGAGGAGGGATTGTAACGGTCCACGCGGGCCGCGCCTAGCTCGATGCCCTTGAATATAAGGGAACGAAATAAATATATAGATACTAATTCCTTTTAGATTTATCAATCCGCCGGTAAAGTACGCGCATGATTTCGGAATCCTCGCCAAGGATGCTCCATCAAACCTGGCCAGCACAACGAGGGAGATCCATCATGACTCACGCGAACGTCCCATCAGATGCTCATTTTCAAGGAAACGCCGCCCGGCCGCGGTTCGATCTGGCGGAGACGAACCGCGAGATGGACAAGCTGAGCGCCGAGCAGCGGGTCGCGTGGACGCTGGAAAATTTCCCTGGCCGCGTCGTGCTGACCTCCAGCTTCGGCGCGCAATCGGCCGTCTGCCTGCACCTGGTCGCCGTCCAGCAGCCCGACATCCCGGTGGTGCTGGTGGATACCGGCTATCTGTTTCCGGAAACCTATCAGTTCATCGACGAACTGACCCAGCGGCTCTCCCTGAACCTCCACATCTACCGGGCCGAGCACAGCCCGGCCTGGCAGGAAGCCCGCTATGGCAAGCTTTGGGAACAGGGGCTGGAAGGCATCGAACGCTACAACTGGCTCAACAAGGTCGAACCGATGCAGCGGGCGCTGCGAGACCTGGGCGCGGCGGCCTGGATTTCCGGGCTGCGGCGGCAACAGGCGAAAAGCCGCCAGAATCTCGACGTGCTACTGTGGCGCAACGGCCGTTGCAAGGTCCACCCGCTGATCGACTGGACCGACCGCGACGTGTTCCGCTACCTGACCCGGCATAACCTGCCCTATCACCCGCTGTGGGAACAGGGCTACGTCTCCATCGGCGACGTGCACACCACCCGCCGGCTGATCGACGGCATGACCGAGGAAGACACCCGCTTCTTCGGCCTCAAGCGGGAATGCGGCCTGCACGAGCACGTTTGATCCACGCGCAATTCTCCTCTCACCCCCATCCCCTCTTCCACGGACAGCGGGGAGTTTTCGAGTCGCTTAACGGCATGCAGCCGACGCCGCATGCGTGGCCGAAGCGGTATCAGCGTCGAAACCAGCTTTGATGCGAGGTACCGCTCAGGAACCGCCGGAGCCGGATTCGGCTTGCCCGCAACTCGCGCACGCTCCATACAACACGATTTCGTGCCGCCGGACCTGAAAATCCTGGGGCGCCAGCCTCTCCAGGTCGTGGACGCAACCCGGTAGATCGAACACCCGCCGGCAATGCTGGCAGATGAAATGGTGATGGTGGCCCCGGTCGGTCGGTTCGTAGCAGGGGGACGCCCCCGGAATCTCGACCTGGGCAATCTCGCCCCGCGCCATGAACGCCTTCAGGGCGCGATACACCGTCGCCAGCCCGATACCCGCGCTGTCCCGACTCGCCCGCTCGCGGATTTCCTGCGCCGTCAGCGGCTGGCTCGCCTGGCGCAGAATGCCCAGAATCACTTCGCGTTGCCGCGTGGAATAGCTCACGTTCACGCTCCGCTTGACTGAATTCGAGAATTGGTTATCGTATTCGAGAATTGAGAACCCAATCTCGAATCGACCGAGTTGCCGCCGATGCTCACGAACGCCGCCGATCCCCGCATTCCCGTCACGGTGCTGACCGGTTTTCTCGGCGCCGGGAAAACCACCCTGCTCAACCGCATTCTGACCGAACAGCACGGCCAGCGCATCGCCGTGATCGAAAACGAGTTCGGCGAAATCGGCATCGATCAGGCTCTGGTCATCAACGCCGAGGAAGAAATCTTCGAGATGAACAACGGCTGCTTGTGCTGCACCGTGCGCGGCGACCTGATCCGCATTCTCGGCAACCTGATGAAACGCCGCGACAAGTTCGACCGGATTCTGGTCGAAACCACTGGCCTGGCCGACCCCGGTCCGGTGGCCCAGACCTTTTTCATGGACGACGAGACGAAGGACCATCTGCGGCTGGACGGTATCGTCACCCTGGTCGATTGCAAGCACGTCGCGCAACATCTGGAAGATAGCGCGGAATGCCGCGAACAGATCGCGTTCGCCGATACCCTGGTGCTCAACAAGGTCGATCTGGTGGACGGCGCTGCGGTGGATGCACTGGAAACCCGCCTGCGGGCGATGAACGGGCTGGCGAAAATCCAGCGTGCCCACATGGCGCGGGTCGATCTCGGCCAAGTGCTCGATCTCGGCGGCTTCGATCTGAAGCGGGCGCTGGATATCAATCCGGCTTTTCTGGAACCGGAATATCCCTTCGAGTGGGGCGGCTGGTATGCCTTGCCGGCCGGCGAGTCGGTGCTGGTGCTGGAAGACGGACCGGACCCCGAGATGAGCGTCGTCCTGTTGCCGGTGTCCGAGCACGATGCCCTGGCCGCCGCTCGGGAGGTCGCGGTCGAGCTGTTTGCGGCGGCCGCCGTCGCGGCGCAACCCGGCGACGCGCTGGAGCCGGGCGCCCGCCACTACCGATTGCGGCTGGCGGCGAAACCGGGCTTCAAGCATTTCCCGCTCCGGCCGAACGCGGCGGGACACGTCGCGCTTTTCACCCAACATCATCCCGACGAATTCGCCTTGCGAGTGCTCGTCCCGAACAGCCAACCGCTCCAGCCCATCTACGCGCACGCCTACAACCCCGGCCATATCCACGACGATTCGGTGTCTTCGGTCGGCCTCGTCGAGGAGCGCCCCGTCGATCCGTTCAAGTTGAATCGGTGGCTGAGCGATTTGCTGCGCGACAAGGGCGCGGACATCTTCCGCATGAAAGGCGTGCTGCACTTGGCCGACAGCGACAACCGATTCGTCTTTCAGGGCGTGCACATGCTGTTCGACGGGCAGGCAGACCGGCCTTGGCACGCCGACGAGCCGCGCGTGAGCCAGATGATTTTCATCGGCCGGCACCTGGATCGGGCGGACCTGACGACCGGTTTCCGCGCCTGCCTCGATTGAGGCCGGCCCGGCATGAGCGTCAAGAAAGCAGCCGCCGTCGGTATCCGCTGGGCGGTCGAACTGGCCGATGGCGTTCAGGACTTGGCGTGGTCGCCCGATGGCCGCTGGCTGGCGTCGGCGGCGGTCAGCGGTCCGATCAGCCTGATCGCGAGCGCGACCGGCGATGTTAGCCGAGAGTGGCGGGGACATGGCGGGGGGACGCTGAAACTGGCGTGGTCGCGGGACAACCGCTGGCTGGCCAGCGGCGGTCAGGACGGTTGCGCGCGAGTTTGGGACCCGGACGGCGGCGGGGAGCAGCGGCGACTTGCCGCCGGCAGCGACTGGGTCGGCGGCGTGAGTTTCTCGCCGTATGCGGACCTGCTCATCACCGCCGCCGGGAAGGAGCTGCGCGCCTGGAATCTCGACGGTCAACTGCTGCGCGCCACCCAGCCGCACGCCAGCACGATCACCGATCTGGCCTGGCATCCCCGGCAACCGCTGCTGGCTTCGTCGGCCTTCGGCAAGATGCACCTGTGGGACTGGCGCTCGTTGGAGTCGCCCGAGGAGCGAACCTTGCCGCATCCATCCTCGCTGCTGAACGCGCGCTGGTCCCCGAACGGCCGTTTTCTGGCCTGCGGCTGTCAGGATAACAACCTGCGCGGTTGGACCTGGCCGGATACCGAGAATTTCCAAATGAGCGGATACCTGACCAAGGTCAGAGTCCTGACATGGGACCGTACCTCGCGCTGGTTGGCCACGGCGGATCGCGAGATCGTGACCGTCTGGGATTTCGCCCAAGGTCCGCCCATGGGGAAGGCGCCCCTGGACTTCGAGGGACCGCTCGATACCGTGCGCGATTTGGCCTTTCATCCGAGCCGGCCCTGGCTGGCGGCAGGCGACCAGGGCGGGCATCTTCTCGTCTGGGATTTGGACGAGCGCGGCTATCGATTGCTGTGGCAGGGTACGCTGCGTGGTGGATTCCAACGGCTGGCCTGGCATCCCCAGGAGCGGCTGCTGGCGGTGGGCGGCGAGGACGGCACCGTCGCGGCCTTCGAGTTCACCCGATGAGGCGGCTATCCGTGCATGCTTTGAGCCTGTTGGCGACTGGGGCTCTGCAACGGGTGGCGGCGGCAATCGTTCTGGTGGCCGGACTCTGGCTGGCCGTCGCCTGGGCGCTGCGCTGATACGCCATGAATACCGCCGCCCTCAGTCTGAACAATCTGACGGTCTGCTACGACCGCCATCCGGCGGTCCATCATCTCTCCGGCGCCTTCGCCAGCGGTTCGCTGACGGCCATCGTCGGGCCGAACGGGGCTGGCAAAAGCACCTTGCTCAAAGCCATCATGGGCCTGCTGCCGGCGACCACCGGCCGGATCGATCACGCGGCCCTGGCGCGATCCGACATCGCCTATCTGCCCCAGCAGGCCCAGATCGACCGCCAGTTTCCGATCACCGTCCTGGACGTGGTGCTGCTCGGCCACTGGCGACGCATCGGCGCCCTGCGCGCCGTGACCGCCGAGTTGCGAGCCAAGGCCGTCGCCGCGCTGGCGGCGGTGGAGCTGAACGATTTTCAACGGCGCCCGATCCGCAGCCTGTCGGCGGGGCAGTTTCAGCGCGTGCTGTTCGCGCGGATGCTGTTGCAGGACGCCCGGCTGATTCTGCTGGACGAACCCTTTACCGCCATCGATGCCCGGACCACGGCCGATTTGCTCGACGTGGTGCGCGCCTGGCACGCCGAGCGACGCACCGTGATCGCCGTGCTGCACGACCTGGAACAGGTCCGCGCCCATTTCCCCGAAACCCTGCTGCTGGCCCGCTCCGGCATCGCCTGGGGCCGGACCGCCCAGGTGCTGACGCCGGACAATTTGCGACGCGCCCGCCAGATGGCCGAGGCCTGGGACGAGAGCGCCCCGCCGTGCGCGGTTGATCCATGAGCGGGTGGATCGATGGGCTGTTCGCCCCGTTCGTGGAGTTCAGCTTCATGCGCCGGGCGCTGGTGGCCTGTCTGGCGCTGGGTCTGGGCTGCGGCCCGGTCGGCGTGCTGTTGACGCTGCGACGCATGAGCCTGATGGGCGATGCCCTGTCGCACGCCGTGCTGCCCGGCGCGGCCATCGGCTTTCTGATCGCCGGTTTTTCCCTGACCGCCATGAGCCTGGGCGGCTTTGCCGCCGGCGTGACGGTGGCGCTGCTGGCGGGCTTGGTGACGCGCTTCACCGGGCAGCGCGAGGACGCCAGCTTCGCGGCGTTTTATCTGATCTCGCTGGCGCTGGGCGTGTTGATCGTGTCCACCCGGGGCAGCAGCGTGGATCTGCTGCACGTTTTGTTCGGAACCATCCTGGCGGTGGACGATGCCTCGCTGTTGCTGGTGGCGAGCATCGCCAGCCTGACCCTGTTGACGCTGGCGCTGATCTACCGGCCCCTGATCGTGGAGTGTTTCGATCCGGGGTTTCTGCAATCGGTCCAGGCCCGTGGCACGGCTTACCATCTGGCGTTCCTCATCCTGGTCGTGCTCAATCTGGTGGCCGGCTTTCAGGCCCTCGGCACGCTGATGGCGGTCGGGTTGATGATGCTGCCCGCCGCCGCCGCCCGCTTTTGGGCGCAAGAAGTGTGGAGCATGGCCGCCGTGGCCGCCGGCATCGCCGTGCTATCCGGCTATTTGGGGCTGCTGCTGTCCTATCACCACGACTTGCCGTCCGGCCCCGCCATCATCCTGACCGCCGGCATGGCCTATCTGCTTTCCATCACTCTGGGGCCTCGGGACGGCCTGATCGTCCGCTTCCTGCCCCGCCAGCATCTGCAAACCTGACTTCGGGAGGTTCTCGTGCGCTTTTTATTCCAATATCTCGTTCTGGCCCTCGCCCTGTTCATGCCGGCTGCCTGGGCGGAACCCCTGCGCGTGGTCGCCACCTTCAGCATTCTGGCCGACATGGTGAAGAATATCGGCGGCGAGGATGTGGCCGTCACCACCCTGGTGGGCGCCGATGGCGACGCCCATGTGTACGAGCCGACGCCGGCCGACGCCAAGGCGGTGGGCAACGCGCAACTGGTGGTGGTCAACGGCTTGGGCTTCGAGGGGTGGATGGATCGCCTCGTCAAGTCATCGGCCTATAAAGGCGAGATCGTGGTCGCCAGCCAGGGCGTCGCGCCCCGGCAAATGGCGGAGGAAAAGGACGAACAAGCCAAGAAACACCACGGCAAGGATCGACAGGAGGGGCACGATCACGGCGCGATCGACCCCCATGCCTGGCAGGATTTGGCCAATGGTCAAATCTATGTAAACAACCTCATGGCTGCCCTCGCCAAGGCCGATCCGACCCGCGCCGAGGCTTATCGGCGACGGGGCGAAGCCTATCGGGCGCAACTCCAGGAAACCGACCGGTGGGTGCGGGCGCAACTGGCGGCCGTTCCTCCCGCCAAGCGGAAGGTGATCACCTCCCACGATGCCTTCGGCTACTTCGGCGCGGCCTACGGGGTCGAGTTTCTGGCCCCAATGGGCTGGAACACCGAAAATGAGCCGTCCGCCCAGGAAATCGCCACCTTGATCCGCCAAATCAAACAGGAAGGGACGCGGGCGTTGTTCGTGGAAAACATGAGCGACCCACGCCTGATCAAGCGCATCGCCGACGAGGCCGGCGGCGTCGTGGGCGGCACGCTGTATTCCGACGCCCTGGCTCCGGCCGGTCAGCTTGGGGACAGTTACATCGGCCTGTTCCGCTACAACGTGCCCGCGCTCGCGGCGGCGATGGCGAAAAATTGACGTCACCCACCCGGAGATCAGCCTTGATGAAAGCGCTTGTATCCATTCCCAGCGCCGCCATGCTCGCCCTGACGGGCACGGCCCTGTTCGCCGCCGAACCCCACGTCCACGGCGCTGGGACGCTGCAACTGGTCCTGGAAGGCGGCAGCCTGAACGCCGAACTGCGCCTGCCGGCGATGGACGTGGTCGGTTTCGAGCACGCGCCGCGAGAGGCAAAGCACCAGGAAGCGGTGAAAAAAGCCGTGGGTATGCTGAAGGATTCGCGCAAAGTGCTGGCGCTTCCCGACGCCGCCCAATGCACCGCCGCGCCCGGCGCGGTGGACAGCGAATTGCTGGAAGACGGGCACGCGGCGAGTCACAAGCACGACAAGCACGAAGCCGGTCACGATCATGCCGATGGCGAAGCGCACGCCGATTTCGAGGTGGTCTATCGCTTCGGCTGCCACCGCCCCGAGGCGCTCAAACAGATCAAGGTTCTCGTGTTCCAGCAATTGCCCAAGCTGGAGCGGCTTGACGTCGAAATGGCGACTTCCACCGGGCAACGAAGCCAGCGGCTGGTTCCGGGACAGGATACGATCACGCTGCCATGACCGACGCGCCAGCGGTCGACGCGGATGCCATCCCGGCCATCGCCATCGGCGGGCTGCGCTTTCGCTGGCGACCGGATCGACCCTGGGTGCTGGACATTCCCGCCTTCGCGCTGGCGGCGGGCGAGCGGCTGTTCCTGGCTGGCCCGAGCGGTTCCGGCAAAAGCACCTTGCTGGCGTTGATCGCCGGCATCCACCGGGCGACCGAGGGGCGGGTCGCGGTGTTCGGCGCCGATCTGACCGCGCTCTCCGGTTCGGCCCGCGACCGCTTCCGCGCCGACCGGCTGGGCGTGATCTTCCAGATGTTCAACCTGCTGCCCTATCTCTCGGTGCTGGAAAACGTGACGCTGCCATGCCGGTTCTCGGCCGCCCGTCGCGCCCGCGCCATCGCCGCCGCCGGCTCGGTGGCCGCCGAAGCGCGCCGGTTGCTGGCGCATTTGGGCCTGGACGATCCCGGTCTGGAGCGTCGCGCCGCCGCCGAGCTGTCGGTCGGGCAACAACAGCGGGTGGCGGCGGCCCGCGCTCTGATCGGTCGTCCGGATTTGATCGTCGCCGACGAACCTACCTCCGCCCTGGACGCCGACCGCCGCCTGGATTTCGTCGAACTGCTGCGCCGCGAATGCGAAAGCGCCGGCGCCGCGCTGCTGTTCGTCAGCCACGACCGTTCGCTCGCTGGCCATTTCGACCGGGTGGCCGAACTATCCGCCCTCAACCTCGCGCCGTTGGTGGGGTGAACCGTGGCCATCCTGACGCTGGCCGCCAAGAGCTTGTGGAATCGCCGCCTGACCAGCGCGCTGGTGGTGTTTGCCATCACCCTGAGCGTGATCCTGCTGCTGGGGGTCGAGCGGCTGCGCACCCAGGCCCGCGCCAGCTTCGCCAACACCCTGTCGGGCGCCGACCTGATCGTGGGGGCGCGCGGCGGCCCGATCAACCTGCTGCTGTACAGCGTGTTCCGCATCGGCGATCCGACCAACAACGTCAACTGGACCAGCTACCGAACGCTCGCCACCCATCCCCACGTCGCTTGGACAGTGCCGCTGTCGCTCGGCGATTCGCACCGGGGCTTTCGAGTGCTGGGCACCAGCCGGGCCTATTTCGAGCATTACCGCTACGGTCGCAACCAGCCCTTGCGACTCGCCGAGGGTCGCGAGTTCGAGGACGTGTTCGACGCGGTGTTGGGCACCGAGGTCGCCGACCGGCTCGGCTACCGGCTGGGCCAGTCCATCGTCATTGCCCACGGCGCCGGCGAGGTCAGTTTCACCCTGCACGACGACAAGCCGTTTCGCGTGGTCGGCGTCCTGGCGCGCACTGGCACACCGGTGGATCAGACCGTGCATGTCAGCCTGGAAGGCATCGAGGCGATTCACGCCGACTGGCGCGGCGGTGCGCCCGTGCCCGGAATGCGCCTGTCCGCCGAACAGGTGCGCCAACTCGACCTGACGCCCAAGACCCTCACGGCTTTCCTGGTCGGTCTCAAAAGCAAGACCTTGATTTTCCGAATGCAACGCGAGATCAACGAATTCGCCGCCGAACCGCTGCTGGCGATCCTGCCTGGCCTGACCCTGCAACAGCTTTGGGATTTGCTGGGCCTGGCGGAAAACGCCCTGCTGGTCGTATCCGGGCTGGTGGTGCTGGTGGGGCTGACCGTGATGCTGGCGGCGCTGCTGACCGGCCTCAACGAACGGCGGCGGGAAATGGCGATTCTGCGGGCCGTGGGCGCGCGTCCGGGACAAATCTTCGCGCTGGTGCTGGGCGAATCGGTGGCGCTGGCGCTGGCCGGCGCGGCGCTCGGCCTGCTGTTGCTGCAAGGAGGATTGCTGCTGGCCGGGCCGCTGCTCGAAGCCCGGCTGGGCCTGGCTGTCGCGGGCTGGCCGCCGTCGGGCCACGAGCTCGTGCTGCTGGCGGCGGTGCTGGGTTGTGGCGCGCTGGCGGGACTCTTTCCGGCCTGGCGCGCTTACCGCTACTCTGTCGCGGACGGTATGACCATTCGGATCTGAACCATGCGCCACATCGCGTTTTTGATCGCCTTGGCGACGTCGTTGCTCGGCGGCTGCGATTCGTCGCCCCAACCGCCAGCACCCGCGTCGACGTCCGCCGAACGGCCAACCCAACCCGCCCGCGCGGCTTCCGCCGCGCCCGCCGCCGAGCCGCGCACGCTGGAATGGGATGATCTAATGCCGGCGGATTTCGATCCGGGTGCGCCGTTCCAGGATATCAACATCGCCAGCCTCGCCGATGACGATCCAAAGGCTCGGGAACTCATGGCTCAATTGCGGAAACTTTGGGACGAGGCCCCGGTCGTGGAAGCCCTGGACGGCGCCCGGATTCGTCTGCCCGGCTTCGCCGTTCCCCTGGAAACCGACGGGCGGACCGCCACCCGGTTTTTGCTGGTACCCTACATCGGCGCCTGCATCCACGTTCCGCCGCCGCCGCTCAACCAAACGGTGCTGGTGGAAGCACCGGCCGGGGCGCGCATTCAGGGAGTTTTCGATCCGGTTTGGGTGACGGGACGATTGACGGTGCAGCGCGCCGACACCGAACTGGCCAATGCCGGCTACACCCTGACCGCTACCGAGATCCGTCCCTACGAGAGCAAACAGCGTTGAAACGCATACGGGGATCGGCGCCTGCTCTCCACTCGATCAAATACTTTTCGGAATCACGCCGACGGCCCGCGCCACGCATGCGCCAGCGCAGGCTCCACCGGAACGGTGGGCGCGGCTTCGTTCAACCGCTCCCGCAACAGCGCCAGCACCGCCTCGCGGGTGCGTGGAATGGACCGGGACCGATCCTGAATCGCGTCGAGCATTTCCGCCACTTCCAGCAGCAACGGTGGACGCAACCGCGCCCGATGCAACATGTCTCGATTCCCCAATACCGCCGCCGTTTCGCCCTGACAAAGCACCGTCCCTTCGTGGAACACCGCCACCTGATCGGCCCAGGCATAGGCCAAATCCACGTCGTGGGTCGAAAACACCAGGGTCGTGCCGGCCTCGTGCAACTGCTGCAAGGCGCCCAACAAATGCGTCACACCGTGCGGATCGAGACCGGCGGTCGGTTCGTCCAGCACCAGGATTTCCGGGCGCATGGCCAGCACCCCAGCGATAGCGACCCGTTTCTTCTGGCCAAAGCTGAGCGCATGGGTGGGGCGGTCGGCAAGATGAGTCACCCGCAATGCCGTCAGCGCCTCGCGAACCCGCTCGGCGGTTTCCGCCTCGGACAACCCCAGGTTCAGCGGCCCGAACGAGACATCCTGACCAACCGTCGCGGCGAACAATTGATCGTCCGGCTCCTGCAACACCAATCCCACCCGCCGCCGCCAGTGGTTGAGCGCGCGGTGTTCGTAACGGGCCGGTTGACCGTCGAGCCGGATTTCGCCGCGGGTGGGTCGACACGTTCCGTTGAGATGCAGCAACAAGGTGGTCTTGCCGGAACCGTTGGGGCCAAGAATGGCCAGCTTCCGACCACGCTCGACGTTCAGGTCCAGACCGCATAGCGCGACCACCCCGCCGGGGTAGACGTATTCCAATCCGCGCGCCGCCAACAGGGGGGCGGTCATGGGAAGCCGCGCGCCAGCAGACTGCTCGCCGCTCCCACCAGACCGACCAGTCCCATTCCCGCCACCAATCGCGTCCGCGACAAAACGGGTCTGGGCGCGAGCACCCGCAGTTCGCCGGCATAGCCACGGGCCAGCAAACCGATTTCCAGCCGCCGCGCCTGCGCCAGCGCCCGCTGAAACAAATTGCCGGCCAGCAGTCCCAGGGAACGCACCGACCGATCCACGCGCGAATGGCCCAGCCGCGCCGTCTGGGTCTGATGACCCGTTAGCGCGCGCTCAAAGAACACGAAGATCAACCGATAGATCAACAGAATCAGTTCAACCACGCCGGCGGGAACGCCGATCCGCCGCAGCGACGCCATCCAGTCGGTCAGCGGCGTGGTCAGGACCACAAAAGCCAGACAGCTCATCGCCGCCAGCGCGCGGAGCGTCGTCGTCAACGCCAGGCGCAAGCCCTCGGACGAAAGACGCAGGTCGAAACCTTGGGCGAAATCCACCGAAACCGCCAGAAACGGGATGCCGGCCAACAAAAACGCCGCCGGCGCGGCCAGCACGCCCAGCAGCGCCCTCAACGGCACCCCCGCGCCGCGCACCGTCGCCAGCGCCGTGCCGGCCAGCACCAGCGGCGCGATGGTCAGGGGCGGCAGGAGCAGGGTCAGGACGAGCAAGCCACTTGCCGGCAACAACTTTTCGGCGGGATGCCAGTCCCGCCAGCGGTTGGTCCAGGCGTGATGGTCAATCGCCCGCATCGGCCCGGTTCCGCCGTCCCCGCGCCTGCCCGCGCTTGAAACCCAGGTAGTAACCCAATACACCCGCGCCCAAGGCCGCCTGCAACGCAAACAAGCCGCTGGCGATTTCCGGCGGTGGCTCCCAGATCAATCCGAACCAGGGCTGATAATCCGGCCGAATCGCGGCAACCGCCGCCATCGCTTGGCCATCCGAACCAGTAAACCTGGCCCCTTCGTGGCGGCTGCCAATCAGTACCGAGCCGACCACCAGAACCACCGCCAGAACCAGCAACCCACCGTTTCGCACGTTCATGAACGGGCCTCCACGGCAACGGTTTGCGACGGGAACTTGAGGATTTGCAGTTCGTCGCCGCTGTATTCCCGCAGGAAATTGACGATGACCACCGTTAACAGGCCCTCGATCACCGCCAGCGGCAACTGGGTGGGGGCGAACACGCCGACGAACTTGACGAACGATCCCGCGATTCCGCTGGCCGGGTCGGGAAACGCCAGCGCCAGTTGGCCGGCGGTCATGGCATAGGTGGCCAGATCGCCCAGCATCGTCGCCAGAAACACGCTCGCCGCCAGCGGCGCGTTCAGCCGCCGCGCGCCGCGCAGCAGACCGTAGGCGACCCAGGGACCGACAATCGCCATCGAAACCACGTTCGCGCCCAGCGTGGTGATACCGCCATGCGCCAACAACAGTGCCTGAAACGCCAGCACGATGGTTCCCAGCAGCGCCATCACCGAGGGACCGAACAGGATCGCTCCCAACCCCGTGCCGGTGGCGTGGGAGCAACTGCCCGTCGCCGAGGGCAGCTTGAGCGCCGAAATCACGAAGGCGAACGCCCCGGACGCCGCCAGCAGCAGCTTGACTTGCGGCTGATCCCGCATGAGGCGATTGACCCTCCAGGCGCTGACGGCGACGAACGGCAGGGCAACCGCCGTCCACGCGGCGGCGTGCAGCGGCGGCAAAAAACCTTCGGCGATATGCATGGCGAACCTCCCCGGTGATGGGCGAGGATCGAGGGAAGGCGTCTTGGTAAGCGGCGGCCACGAATCGTGGCGAGAGCAACGCGCTGGCTGGAGACGGTTCGCAACCCCGGAACACCCCGCCCGGAATCCAACTGGCAACCGACATCGGCAGGTCTCCTGGCTCACAGGTCTTGGTCGCTGGCCCAGCCTTCCCAGCCGGTTCGGCCAGTGGCGTGCGGGGGGCGCGACTCGCTGTTCACAGTTGCGGGGGCAGCCCTGGCATTGGCGACCTTGGAGCCGCCGCACCAGATTCCCTTTTCATTCCCACCGGCAAACGCCAGCGGGAAAACCTCGTCGTTACTGAGTCGATCATAGCGCCCGATCGGCGGAGGCGTCAATTTCGCCGCTGGCGCCTAAAACTTCTCACGGGCGCCGCCGCGCCTTCTCCGGCCGCTCCGATGGACCGGCTTGCTTTTTTCGGCCGTTGGGCTTATGGAATCAACCAGTGTCTGACCTGACCGACTTCAAGCAGCTCTTCCGCGCCCGAAACCCGTTCGCAACCTACCGGAACCCGAAACCGATGACCCCAAAACGGCCGCCACCCGCCCACCGTGAACCGACGTTCGGCGGACCCTTCCGCGTCATGGTGTTCGGCCTGCTGGTCGCGGGACTCATCGCCCTGGCTCACGGGACCGAAACCGGCCAGCCGCCCCCAGCCAGCGCCGAGACCGACACCGCCGCGTTCGCCGCGGAAATCGGCGCTTTCGGCCGCGATCTGGAACGCCTGCGCCGGTTCATGGGCGCACCCAAGGTCAGTACCCTGGATATCGGCATTCGCGACCCCCTCCCCCGCGATCTCTATTTCCAGGCGCTGACGCTGTGGGAGCAAACCGACCGGCTCTCCTTCGAAATCCTGCGCGCCCACGCCGGACCGTCACCCGCGCCGACGGGCGCCATCGGATCGCAAGACGCCTTGAAACGGCTCCAGGACGCCCACCAGCAAGTACGGCAAATCATGCAACAACTGCAAATCACCGCCGTCGGCGACCCGGCGGAGGAGAACGGGGCGGCCAAGCTGGATTACTTCAACGCCCTCCTGCACCTGAGCCGCCAACTGAACCTGCTGCTGGAGCGGCATATCTCTCCCAGCGACGTCTACCAGCAGGTGACCCTGGCGATCGGCTATTCGGCCCGCCTGCTGGCCCGCTATCCCGACGCGATCCGCATTCCCGCGGAACCTCCGTTCGAACCCGACCGACAGCCCGGCGACGTCTACCTTCGACTGATCGAATGCTTGCAAGGCATCGTCCGCATTTTCGACCGGCAGGGACTGCCCGTTCTCAAGATCGACACCCGCCAGACCGATCCGGACCGCTTGGAGCCGGGCGACGTGTATCCCATCGCCACCCTGATCGTCTCCCAGCTCGATTTTCTCCACCAGCATCTGGGCATCACCCAGCCGCCGCCCCAGCCCGTTTATCCGGGACTGAAATTCCCAGCGCACACCTATCAGCGGGCCGCCATCCTGCAAGCCCAGTTGCATCAACTCGAACGCTTCCTGCCGTCGGGACAAGCAACGATTCCCATGCCGAACTCGCCGTAAACCGCCGTGATCGCCATGACTACCCCGCTTGCCAAGAACAGTTACCCGCTGCATCGTCAACTGCTGCTTTCCCATCTCTCGGTGGCGCTGGTCGGGCTGATCATGCTCGGCATCGCGCTGATCGCCACCTACGGCCTGCACGCCAAGGTCATCGTGCTGGCCAACGAAAGCGGCCCCATGGCGCAAGCCTCGTTTCAGTTGCTCACCGGCATTCGGCATTCGCTCGCCAGCCTGCGCGGCTGGGTGACCTTGGGCGACCCCCGCTTCCTGAACGGCTGGCGGGAAGCCTGGCAAGAGGAAATTCAGCCCGCGCTCGACCGGCTGAAAAACTGCCCGCGCCTCCACGCCCAAGACTGCGCCGCGCGGCCATCGCACGAGCTTCGGACTCTGCTCGCCGACCTGCGCGAATCCCAGTGGTGGGTGCAGGATATCGTGCGCACGCCAGGCAACGAACCGGCGCGGCTCCTCTACAACCGGGATGTCGAACCCAGCATGGCCAGACTGCGCTCCCTGCTGGCCACTCTGTTCCAAAACGAGCAGGCCCAGGAAGACGGCGCCGAGCGCAAGGCGCTGCTCGCGCAAATTGCCGAACTGCAAGACGCGCTTTCCACCGCGCGATTGTCGCTGCGGGAAACTTTGAGCGCCGACGGATCGGACCATGAACACGGCTTCCGCGAATCTCTCGAAGCCATTCGATCCCGGTTGCGAACGCTGGCCGAAAACCCCCTGCTCGCCGACGAGCAACGCGCCTTGCTTCTCCTGTTGCGGAACGAGCTGGAAGTATTCGTCACCCTGGCGCGCGAAGTGATCCGGTTGCGTCAATCGGATGGCTGGAACGTCGCCCTGCGCGTCATGGCTCAGGAAACCGACCCGCTGGCCGACCGGACCATGGCGCTGGCCGTCGCCATGGCGACGCAAGCCCGGACCCGCCTGGAGCAGGAAATCCTGGCCGCGCAAACCGCCACCGCCATCACGGTCTGGAGCCTGCTGTTGATGATCGCCCTGATGCTGGTCGGCGCCTGGTTCCTGTCCAGACAGCAGGCCAAGGCCATCGCCCTGCCCATCGCTTCCCTGGCCGAAGCCACCCAGCAACTGACGGCGGGGCGGCTGCGCGCCGACATTCCCGTCGGCGCCGACAACGAGATCGGCGAACTCACCCGTTCGTTCAACACCCTCCGGGCCGCCATGGAGGAAGCCCAAGAAAAATCCAGAGAAGTCAATGCACTGCTCGAAAGGCGGGTCCATGAGCGCACCATGCAACTGGAGGCGATCAATCGCTCGCTCAGTCGGGAAATCGCGGAACGCAACCAGACCGACCACGCCCTGCGGGAAAGCGAGGCGCGACTGCGCGCCATGGCCCGGGCCATTCCCGATCTGGTGTTCGTGGTCGACGAAGAAGGTTGCTACCGCGAAATCCTGGCCGCCGGCCAGGACCGGACCGCGGTCGGCAACACCCCCATTCGCGGCAAGCTGCTGAGCGAGATCCATGCCCCGGACATGGCCAGGTTTTTTCTCGACATCATCCACCGGGCCTTGCGGAGCCGGCAAATCCAGGTCGCCGAGTACGAACTGACGACCACCTCGGGCCGACGCTGGTTCGAATCGCGCACCGCGCCATTGGATATTCGCTTCGCCGAGCCCTCCCCCGTCACCACCCTTCATCCCCAGGGCGACCTGTTCGGCCCGCCGGAATTGCGGCGGTTCACCGCCAAGTCCGCCGCCATCGTGGTCGCGCGCGACATCACCCAGCGCAAGCACGCCGAGGCGCAGCTCCGCCAGGCGCAGAAAATGCAGGCCATCGGCCAGCTCACCGGCGGCATCGCCCATGATTTCAATAACCTGCTGGCCATCATCATGGGCAATCTGGAGTTGCTGAACGAGCAACTGGCAACGCAGCCCGAGCTGCACGAAATGGCGCAACAAGCCCTGCGCGCCACCGACCGGGGCGCGAAGCTGACTCAGCGCCTGCTGGCGTTCTCGCGGCGCCAACCCCTGCTGGCCCAGCCGACCGACCTGAACAAGCTGGTGCTGGGAATGCTCGAACTGATGCGGCGCACCCTGGGCGCCAACATCCAGATCGAGACGACGTTGGCGAGCGATCTGGAACAGACCCTGGTCGATCCGGCCCAGTTCGAGAACGCCCTGCTCAACCTGGTGATCAACGCCCGCGACGCCATGCCCCAGGGTGGCCGGCTGACGTTGACCACCGCCAACATCCTGATCGAAACAGCGAGCGAGGCGGCGACACAAATCGAAACGCCGTCCGGCCCCTACGTGATGCTGGCGGTCAGCGACACCGGCGTGGGCATGACCCCCGAGTCGCTGGAACGCGCCTTCGAGCCGTTCTTCACCACCAAGGAAACCGGCAAGGGCAGCGGTCTGGGACTGAGCATGGTCTACGGCCTGGTCAAGCAATCCAACGGCCATATCACCATCCATAGCGAACCCGGCCGGGGTGCCACGGTTCGACTGTATCTGCCCCAAGTCGCCCACGCGGGACGGGCGACCACGGAATCGCGCGCCGCCGATGCCTCGATTCAAGGGCAGGGCGAGACGATCCTGGTGGTTGAGGACGATGCCGAGGTTCGGCGATTCGCCGTCAGCGCCTTGCGCGGTCTGGGCTACCAGCCCCTGCAAGCCGCCGACGCCGCGACCGCGCTGCGGGTGCTGGAAACGACGCCGCGCATCGCCCTGTTGTTCACCGACATCGTCATGCCGGGCGAGATGGACGGGGTCAAGCTGGCCACCGAGGCGCAGCGGCGCTATCCGGGTTTGCGCGTACTCCTGACCTCGGGCTACACCGAACACGCCTCCCTCAGCGAGGGCGAGTTGACGGCGGCGGTCGAGGTGCTGGCCAAGCCCTATCGAAAGGCCGATCTGGGCCGGAAACTGCGGGCCCTGCTGAGCCAGGGCGAGAAGCGTTGAGACCGTGGCTCATCGACGCCTCCGCCGCGAGGCCGCGGCGGGACGGATACCCGCCGTAGCCTCGCCAAACGAGGCCGTCCATCCGCCGCTTACTTACCCGGCGCTGTGGGAGCGGGCGTAGCAGTGGAAGCCGGCGCCGTCGGCGCTGGAGCGGCCGGCGCGGCGGGTTTGGCGGCGCCTTCGACCGCCGCCGATGTCTCCTTGGCGGTGAATCGCTCCCGCCATTCCTGGATGTAGCCCTTGTGCCAGAGGAAGGCGACGCCGCCAATCAGCGCCAGAAGGAACAGGTAAAACTTCCAGGGCCGTTTCTTCTCCGCGTAAGGATCGGTAAACGAGCGTTGCGCCCCCGGAGGCAGCGCGGCGACCTGCGTCAGCGAAGTTCCAAACGGGATGTTGATGATGGCGCGAGTGTTGATCGCCCACCCGTTGGCGTCGAGCAGCGGCGCCAAATTGCGCTTCCGCAACTTGAGGTAGGCGATGATCACGGAAGGCCCAGAGACGAGCAAAATCAACCCGACGATGGTAAGCGGCATTTGCCAGGCTTTCAGGCCGAGGAGGCCGGTCACCACCGAGGCGATGGCGGTGCCGATGGCTCCGACGGCCAGACCGATGGCGGCGAAGATACCGGCGAACTTGCCAACGTCGAACGGCGCCGCCGGCGTCTTCCCCGCTTCCGCTTTTTGCGCGCCTTCCGCCACGCCGGCCGCCGCCTGGTCGTGAACGGCCTTTTCGCGGGCGGTGGCCATCTTCTCGATCTGTTCCCCGATCATCTTGCCGACGCGCTTGTAGGGATACCAGAATGCCTGGCGGACACTGATTGGGTGTTCGACGATCTTGACGATGGTGGCGTCCCAGTCCTGGCCGCGCCGGTCGAAAAACACGCCATTGCGGCCGACCATCAGGTTATCCGTGTCGCCGTTGGTGAACGCGGCGACGATGGTCATCTTTTCGGCGCCACCGCGCCGCTGGCAGTCACAGTACGCCAGATAGGTACCGCTCAGGTTGGCCAGTCCGCTGTGCTTGCCAACGTCGTCGATCCGCAGGCACAGCTCGCAGCTCCGTCCGTCCAGATACAGTGTGCCCGCCTGGAAGATGGCCTTGGGACCGGGCGTGTAGAAGTCGCGTAACGAAACGAAGTTGTTCAACAGGCGGAACAGGTCGCGGTGGTAACGGACCAGCTTGTCCACCGAGGCGATGGCGTTCGCCGCGCCCGCGAGGGCCTTGTCCTTCTCCACCAGCGCCGTGAGCATCTCCTTATAGCCGTCGGCCAGGATGGCGCGGACCCGTTTTATTCCCAGCCCCTCGACGGTGGCGCCCTTCTTGTTGCCCTGCCAGGTTTCGTGGGCGGCGAACATCACGCACAACGCCGCCCACTCGTCGGCATCCAGACTGGTTTTACCGCCCAGCAGCGGCTGCACGACTTTCGTGCGAAATACTGCTATTGGCGCGGTCCAGGCGGGACTGAGTCCTTTTTCGAGCGGCAGGGGTTTGCCGGCTTCGATTTTCGCCAGCGGCAGAGCGGCAACCTCTTCGGTGGCGGGCGAAAGGTTCTTACTGGCGAGCGCCGCATATTCCTCCGGCGTGGGATTCAGCGGCTCGGCAGCGCGCGAATCGAACGCGGCCAGCCGGCAGCGGGTGAAATAATCGTCCACCTTGGCCTTGACCGCCTCAAAGACCGCCACGGCCGCCTCGGTTTCCTCGCCGAACGGCAGAATGTTGGCGGCGTCGCCCTCCGCCGCCAGCCACCAATCGGAATAAGCCTGAGCCTCGGTAAAGAACTGCTCGATCTTTTCCTGCGAAATCCCTGGCGCGCCGCCCCGGTCCTCCTCCGCCCCGACGCAGGCGATGATGTCCTCGATCACCGCCTGGGCCGCCGGATCCTCGGCGGCGACGGCTGGTACCACGCCATCACCGTTGAACCGGGTGCTGGCAAAGATTTTGGCGGTGTCGGCCGTGTCTTCGATTGTGACAACTTCCGACCTGTCCTTGCCCAGATTCGCCAAAATCTGCCGGGCCGAAGCCAGCAATTCCGCGCCTTCGGGAGTGCTGTCGTCGATGGCCGCCAGGGGCAACGCCTGGGCTCCCGCAGTCAAGTCATCCGGGTTCTTGAGCACGGACGCGGCCCATTCAACCGCCGCAACCACCTCAGGCACCCGTACATGACCGTCCGTGTCACTATCGATCAATTCCAGCGTTTTCGTGTCGAATTCCAAACCGCTGGTCGGACAACTGAGCGCCGCCCACAGCTTGGGGTCGAGTTGACCGAGCGCCTTCAGGTCGGCTCCCGTTTCGAGACGCACCTGATCGAACCCGCCCGAGCGGAAAAAGCGCCATTTGTGTAGGTCGGCAGCACTCTGTTTCTTCCTATCCGCCATCACTCATACCTCGACAGGTGTGAAAACATAACGATTGGGGGATTTCCGCGTCCGAGACTGCTATCCTCCCGCACCGTTCGGGGTCGTTCAACCGACCCGGGATGCAGTAACCTCGTCCCGCGTGGGCACACAGGACGGGCAACGAAAATGCTACCTTACCACAGCGGTTTCGTAGGGGAACTTTCTTGGTTCAAAGTTCAGGAGAAACTCACATGCCATTGACCAATCGTCTCGCCGCCGAATTTATCGGCACCCTCTGGCTGGTGCTGGGCGGCTGCGGCAGCGCCGTGCTGGCCGCCGTCTTCCACGGTCCCGACAAATATCCGCTGGGCATCGCCCTGGTGGGCGTGTCACTGGCCTTCGGTCTGACGGTGTTGACCATGGCTTATGCCATCGGCCACATCTCCGGCTGCCACCTGAACCCGGCGGTCTCGGTAGGATTGTGGGCCGGCGGCCGCTTCCCGGCCTCCGACCTGGGTCCCTACATCGTCGCCCAGGTGCTGGGTGGTCTCGCCGGCGCGGCGATCATTTACCTGATCGCCACGGGAAAACCAGGGTTCGACCTGGTTGCCAGCGGCTTCGCCGCCAACGGCTTCGACGATCACTCGCCGGGCAAGTACGGCATGAGCGCGGCGCTGATCTGCGAAGTCGTGATGACCTTCATGTTCCTGATCGTTATCCTGGGTTCGACGCATAAAAACACGCCGACCGGCTTCGCCCCCATTGCCATTGGCCTGTGCCTGACGCTGATCCACCTGATCAGCATCCCGGTCACCAATACCTCGGTCAACCCGGCCCGTAGCACCAGCCAGGCGATCTTCGTCGGCGGCTGGGCCTTGCAACAACTGTGGCTGTTCTGGGTCGCCCCCATCGTCGGCGCGGCGGCGGCCGGCTTCTTCCATCGCTGGATGGCGAACGATCATCCCGCCTGATGCGATCATGACTGGCGAGGGGCGCGCTTCGACGCGCCCTTTTGTTTAGCGCGACGCTCAACAATTGTGGGTTGAGTTTGTACAATGCGGGCCCATCGCATTCGCCAATCCCCCGATGCCATCTCCCATGCCCCAGCCGTCAACCTCCCCACCCGCCGTGCTGCTGATCGGCCATGGCACCCGGCTTCCCGCCGGCGTCGCCGAATTCCACACTCTCGCCGACCGGCTGCAACAAACCCTGCCCGACCGGACCTGCCTGGCCGGTTTCCTGGAACTGGTCGAACCGGACCTGCCCGAGGCGCTGGAGCGACTGTGGCGACAGGGTTTCCGCCGGGTCACCGCCCTGCCGGCGCTCCTGCTGGCCGCCGGTCACGTCAAAAACGACATCCCGGCCATCCTCAATGCCTTCCAAACTGAACACCCCGAAATGCGCATCATGTTCGGGGCAGATCTGGGGATTCATCCCCATCTGCTTCAGGTCGCCCGCGAACGGATCGAGAGCGCCGAGGCGGAATTTGGGGCGGATTACGACCGGCGGGATACGCTGTTGCTGGTGATCGGGCGGGGCGGCTCCGATCCCGACGCCAATTCCAATGTCAGCAAGATCACGCGGATGCTGTGGGAAGGAATGGGCTTCGGCTGGGCGGAAACCGCCTATACCGCCGTGGCCGCGCCGCTGATGGCCGAGGCGCTGGAACGGACGCATCGACTGGGCTTTCAGCGGCTGGTGGTGTTTCCATATCTGCTGTTCACCGGTCGGCTGGTCGAGCAGGTGCGCGCCACGGTCGCCGCCCACCGGGAACGCCATCCTGGGACGGAAGCGGTGGTCGCGCCCTATTTGAACGCCCATCCGCTGGTGGTGAAGACCTTTTTGGAGCGCCTAGCCGAGGCGGAGGCCGGCGAAGCCCGCATGAATTGCCAGTTTTGCGCGTACCGGACGCCTATCATCGGCCGCGAGGAGTGGCGGGGAGCGCCGCAAACCGGGCATCATCACGACGATCACGATCACGATCACGATCACGATCACGGGCGCTAATCCCCCTCACCCCAACCCCTCTCCCTCAAGGAAAGAGGGGTGAACTTTGGAGCCGCTATGTCCCGCTTCGACTATCTGCGCGATCCCGATGAAATCGAACGCCAGTCGTTCGCCCAAATCCGTCAACTGACCGATTTATCCGGTTTCGACCCCGACCAGCAACAGGTGGCGATGCGGCTGGTTCATACCTCCGGCGACCCCGGCATCGTCCACGATCTCCGCTTCAGTCCCGGCGCGGTCGAGGCCGGTCTGGCGGCGCTGGAACAGAGCGCGGACGTGCTTTGCGACATCGAAATGGTCAGCCACGGCATCAGCAAACGCTATCTGCCGGGCCAAATCTACTGTTTCCTGAACGCGCCCACGGTCGCCCAACGCGCCCGCCAGACGGGTGAAACCCGCGTCATGGCGGCAATGGCGGAATGGCCCACCTATCTGGCCGGAAGCATCGTCGTCATCGGCAACGCGCCCACCGCGCTGTTCCGCCTGCTGGAACTGCTGGACGAGGGCGCCCCCTGGCCCGCGCTGATCATCGGGATGCCGGTTGGCTTCATCAACGCCGCCGAATCCAAGCAGACCTTGTGGGACATCGCGCCGACCGAGTTTCAGACGCCCTGCATCACCCTGCAGGGTCGGCGCGGCGGCAGCAGCCTGGCGGCGGCCACCCTCAACGCCCTCACCCGGATGGTCAGCGGGGTTCGCTTCTAATGACCATGCCGGCCGTCTGGCCCGGCCCACCGATACATGTCGTCGGCATGGGCATGGAAATCGGCGCGCTCGGCCCGGCGGCGCGGGTGGCGCTGGACCAGGCGGAACTGGTCATCGGCGCGTCGGCGCATCTGGCCGCGTTCCCGGAACTGACCGCCGAAAAATGCCCATACCCCAGTCCGATGAGCGGGCTATGGGATTTGCTGCGAACCCACGCCGGACGGCGCATCGCGCTGCTGGCCTCCGGCGACCCGCTGTTTTTCGGCATCAGCCAGACCCTGCTTCGCCATCTGCCGCCCGAACACCTGGTGTTCCATCCCAACGTGTCCAGCGTCCAGGCGGCGTTTGCCCGATTGGGCCGACCGTGGCAATCGGCGCAATTCGTCAGTCTGCACGGGCGACCGCTGGCCAGTTTGCGCGCGGTGTTGCACGGCCACCGGCTGTATGCCCTGCTCACCGACCGCGACAGCGCACCACCCGCCATCGCTCGGATACTGGTCGAAACCGGTTTCGGCGCATCCGACCTTTGGGTGGCCGAGGAATTGGGGGCGGCGAACGAACGATTCCGTCACTTCCGCGCCGTTGAACTGGCGGACGCCGACACGGAGTTTTCCCCGCTCAACGTCGTGATTCTGGAAACCCGCGGGCCGGGCGGCGTGTTACCCGAATTCCCCGGCATTCCCGACGCCTGGTTCAGCACCGGCGCGGAGCCGGGCAAGGGGCTGCTCAGCAAACGCGAGGCGCGGCTGACGATTCTTTCCCTGCTCGCGCCGCGCGCCGGCGAAATCGGCTGGGACGTGGGCGCGGGCTGCGGGGGCGTGGCGGTCGAATGGGCGCGCTGGAATCCTTACGGCGAGGTTCACGCCGTCGAGGTTCACCCGGAACGGCTGGAGCATCTGGGCGTCAATCGGGAACGATTCGGGGTCGTCGCCAATCTCCATATCGTCCCCGGTCATGCCCCTGAAGTGCTGGCGGGACTGCCCGGCCCGCACGCGGCGTTCATCGGCGGCAGCAGCGGCAGCCTGCGCGAGATGCTGGATACGGTCTGGGCCCGGCTGCGACCCGGCGGCCGGCTGGTGGCAAGCGCCGTCACCGAGGACAGCCGGGTGGAGTTGCACGCCTTTGTCGGCGACCGCGCGGCGGAATGGACGGAACTGAGCATCGCCCGCGGCGAACGGCTGGCCGGCCAGCGGGTCATGCGCCCCTACCTGCCGGTGCTGCTGATGAAACTGGAGAAACCGGAATGAATGCCACCGGCACCCTGTACGGCGTCGGCGTCGGTCCCGGCGACCCGGAATTGCTGACCCTCAAGGCCGCGCGCATCCTGCAAAGCGTGCCCGTGGTCGCCTACCCCGCCACGCCACAAGGCAGCGCCCAGGCCCGCGACATCGCGGCGGCGTGGCTGAGCGGCAAGCGGGAAATTCCGATCACCATGCCTTGCATGTTGGATCGTGGTCCCGTCAACAAGGGTTACGACGAAGCCGCCGTGGTCATCGCCGAGGAATTGACCGCCGGGCGGGACGTGGCGATTCTGTGCGAGGGCGATCCGCTGTTTTATGGCAGTTTCAGCTATCTGCTGCATCGGCTGGGCGACCGCTTCCCCTGCGTGGTGATACCCGGCATCAACTCGGTCAGCGCCGCAGCAGCCGCCGCCGCCACACCGCTGATCACCGGCGAGCAGCGGTTGACCGTCATCCCCGCCACCGCCGACGAGGCGGCGTTGCGAACCGCCCTGCTCGGCGGCGACAGCGTGGCCATCCTCAAGCCGGGCCGGCACCGGCCGCGATTGCTGGAATTGCTGCGGGAAACCGGTCGCGCCCAGGAAACCCTTTACATCGAACAGGCCAGCCGGCCGGCGGAACGCGTCATCCGAGGCATCGAAGAGATTCCCGCCACGCCGGGGCCGTACTTCGCCCTGTTTCTGGTGGTCCGGACCGGGAATCGGCCCAATGGCGGAGAGTGAGCAATCCGCTGACCAGGGTCAACCATGCGCGCACTGGTAGTGGATCAGATCGGGGTTGTTGTTGGTCACCGCCTGCCCCAGACAGATGATCCCCCGATCATGCAGGGTGAACTCCTCGCGCCGCACGAAATACCGCGCTCCGTTCTCCAGCAGCAGATAGGTTCCGTTAGTACTGTGATCCACCAGGATGAACTTGCCCTGGCGAAACTCGATATCGGCGTGACTGCGAGACACCAGCTCCCGATCCACCACCAGGCTGCTCCGCTCGCCCCGCCCCATCGTGAACGCTTGCGCGGACGGCGTCAGCTCCTGCTTCTGACCGCGATACTCCAACACCAGCCGGGCGAACAACAGGTTGCGCAATTCCTCCTGATGCTGCCCAGTAGCCATCTGGGTCAGGCTGGTGGTGTCGTGCCAGATCACCTCGCAGATTTCGATCTCCTCCTGCTTGCCCCGCACCTGTGACTGCCCGAGGCTGCGCGTCATCCGCGCGACATCGGTCGACAGATACCCGACCGTTTCCCGATTGGTGATGATCTGATCGGCCTTGGCCAGGGACACCATCCGGGCGGCGACATTGACCGCGTCGCCGAACACGTCGTTCTTTTCGACCAGCACCGGCCCGTGATGCAGGCCGATCTTGACCGCAATGTTCAACTGCGCCAGTTCCGGATCATCCTTGAGCGCCTGATGCATCTCGCAGGCGGCGCGCACCGCCGATTCGGCGTCGGGGAAGCGGCTCATGATCTCGTCGCCGATGGTCTTGATCACCTCGCCGCCGTGTGCCCTGGTTTCGGCGGTGAGCGCGTCCAGCACCCGCGTCTCGATCTGCCGCGCCCGGACATCGCCGTATCGCTCGAACAGCCGGGTGCTGCCGCAGATATCGGCGAACAGCACGGTCGCCGCCACCTGCTGGTGCGCCGCTCCCCGATCCGTCAGCCCAGCGATCAGACTACCCAGTTTCAGTTTCATGTTCCGCTCTCCCACCCCTCGTGACCGCCCGCGTCAGCGGTAACCGCGCGCGCCCAAATCCGCGATGATTCGCGCCAGATTCTCGCGCGCAACCCGTTCGTAGCGTCGTTGAAAAAATTCCGTGCAAAAAAAGGTGGCGCGATCCTGCAGGGTCCGCAGGAATCGCAGGTGGCCCGGATAGTATTGGTCATCGGCAATCCCCGCGAACTCGGCGCGAATCAGGCGGCCATCCCGCTCGCAAGCCTCCCACGGCAGGCCGAAGCTGGACAGATCGATATCCACCAAAAACTTGGCGTCGCCCCGGTCCGGCGGCTCTTGGTGGGTGGTGGCCATGATCAGATCGTCCACCCGTTGCTGGAAACCCGGATCCGCCAACTCCCCCGACCATTGTCGGAACAGGTCGGCGCTGCGCCGTTCGTTGTCCTTGGCGCCCGGCTGATAAATCGCGTCATGGAACCACAGCGCCATCTCGACCGTATCGGGATCGGCCATCAGCGCCGCCGCCCGGTCGAACTCGCGCAGACAGTGGCGGATGTGATTCAGGGTGTGGTAATGGCGATGCGGCTCGCCATAAAGTTCGATCAACCGGCCATGAATCGTTTCGGCCATCACGGATTCGCCCGGCAGGCTTCGCGTCCACAGGGCCGTGAAACGCTTCCGTTCCCGGGCGGATTCCTCCACTGGCGGGGTTGCATCCGTCAGCCCGCCGGATCGCTCGTTCATCGCCAACCTCCCAAAACTGGTTGTTCCCGTCGCCCCAAACCGACGCGACCGCGGTTCGCGCCTTACCCCGTCCTCCGGGCCACGAAATCCTGAATCAGCCGCCACGCCATGCTCATCGGACTGGGCAGGCCCGGCAAGGCGTCGGGCGCGAACCAGCCCGCATCGACTAACTCTCGCCCATCCACGCGCACCTCGCCGGCCGCATGCTCGGCGGTGAACGCCACCATCAGCGAATGGGGAAACGGCCAGGACTGGCTGGCGAAATAGCGTGGGTTGCGAATCTGGATCCCCACTTCCTCGGCCACCTCTCGCCGCAGCGCTTGCTCCAGCGTCTCGCCGGCCTCCACGAATCCCGCCAGCACACTGTACACTCCCGGCGCGAAGCGTGGCGCGCGGGCCAGCAAAATTTGCCCGTCTCGCACCACTCGCACCATGACCACCGGCGACAGGCGCGGATAGGCGGTCAGCCCACAAGCCGCGCAATGCCGGGCGCGCTCTTCGGCTCGTCGCTGGGTCGGCGTCCCGCACCGCCCGCAGAACTGGTGGGTGCGGTCCCACTCGATCAATTGTAGAGCGTGACTGGCCACGCCGAGCAGCGATTCGTCCAGTCGGGTCCACAAGGCGCGCAAGCTTTCGAATTTCATCCCCGGCGGGGGCGGCGCCGAGGGTTCCACCTCGGCGGCATGGCAGGACCGACCGCCCAAGGACCCCAGATACAGCCGGCGCGTCGTCGCCAGCTTGGCGAACGGCCAGACCGAGGCCGCCGGCAGTTCGACCCCACCGGCGGTAGGTCGCACCAACAGATCGCCGCCGGCGAACACGAACCACCAACTTGGCGCGTCGGTTTCACCCGCCGGCAACAGCGCCGGCTGAAATTCATCGGGCAACATCAGCATCGAAAAACCGCTCTCGCTCAGGTTATCTTTTCGGTGAGCGCGGGCTGACCGGCGCTCGATTCGCCCAGATGATGGCGCACTCGCATCAGCGCCTGTGGCAGGCTCGCCGACAGCAGCAGCCTGCCGGGCACGTTGCGCAAACCCGCCCGTCGCATCAACAGCGCCGGCTGGCCGCGCACCCCCGCCACCGCCACTAGAATACCGTCGCTCAGCAAGCGGTTGATCGATGCGTCCAGCTCCACCAACCCCGACACATCCATGACGGTGACTCCCTCAATATCGATGACGACCGCCCGAGGTCGGGCGCCGATATCGTGCAAGGCGCTCATCGCTTTCTCGGCGGCGCCGAAGAACAGCGAACCGGAAACTTCGTACAGCCGCACGTCTTTCGGCAACGGGCTTTCCAAGTGAGGATGATCGAATTCCACATGCTTTCCACCGGTCAGTTCCGCCATCCGGTTCATAAACAGCAGCGCGGCCAGCACCACGCCGACGCCAATGGCGATCACCATGTCGAAGATCACCGTCAGGCCAAAACAGACCAGCAACACCAGGATATCGCTACTGGGCGCGATCTTGAGAATATGGCGGAAATGTTTCAGTTCACTCATGTTCCAAGCCACCAGCAACAACAGCGCCGCCAGGGCGGCCATGGGCAGATACCCGAGCAGCGGCGCCAGCGCCAGCAGCACCAGCAGGATGAACAGGGCATGGAATACGGAAGCCAGCGGACCTCTGGCGCCGGCGCGAATGTTGGCGGCGGTGCGGGCCAGCGCGCCGGTTGCGGCGATGCCGCCGAAGAACGGCCCGACCACGTTGCCGATGCCCTGCCCGATCAGTTCGGCGTCGGGATCGTGCTTGGTCCCGGTCATGCCGTCGGCCACCACCGCGCACAGCAGCGATTCGATGGCGCCCAGCATGGCAATCGCCATCGCCGGACCCAACAGATCCTTGACCAATCCCAGCGATAGCCCCAACGGCTGGCCATCCGGGCCAGGCAACCGCCACGGCAACACGAATTGCGGTAGGAATGGCGGGATGCCTGGCAGCGTTTGTCCGTCTTTGATGTAGGTGAACCGGGAAGCGATGGTGGCGACCTCGAAACCGTCCACGAAACGGGCGAGCACCCAAGCCAGCGCCGTGGCGGCCACCATGCCGACCAGCGGCGCCGGAAACCCGGTTTTCAGACGCGGCCACCACACCAACAAAGCCAGAGTCAGCGCGCCGATCAGCAGATCGGTTAGATGCGAACTGGGTAACGCCTGCCCCACCAGCCACAACCGTTCGAGAAAGTGTTCCGGTTGCACGGTCAGTTGCAAGCCGAAGAAATCCTTGAATTGCAGGCTGGCGATCACCACCGCGATGCCGGTGGTGAAACCGGTGGTCACCGGATAGGGAATGAACTGGATCAGCTTGCCCATTCGCGCTACCCCCATGCCGATCAGCATAATGCCGGCCATGCAGCCGGCGGTCACCAATCCGCCGAGTCCGTATTTTTCGGCGATGGGATGCAGGATGACGATGAAAGCGGCGGTCGGTCCGGACACGCTGAAGCGGGAGCCGCCGGTCAGGGCAATCAGCAGACCGGCGACGATGGCGGTGTAAAGACCGTACTGCGGCGGCACACCACTGCCGATGGCCAGCGCCATCGCCAGCGGCACCGCGACGATGCCCACCGTAATCCCGGCCAGCAGGTCGGCTTGCAGCTTGCTCAAGCTATAGCCCCCACGCAGTTTGTCGCGCAGGGCGGTGGCGAAGGGCAGATACAGCGGATGTTGTCGGTCGGGTTGCATGGGGGCTATTACGACACCTCCCATCGGCGAAATGACTAAGAAAATCAGTGGCTACCCCCGTTGGACCTGCAACAACGCCAGCAAGCCTTCGAGTAGTTGCATCGGACTCGGCGGACAACCGGGAACGTGCAGATCGACCGGGACGACCTCGGCCACGCCGCCGACGCAGGCGTAGCCACCGGCGAACACGCCGCCGTCCCGCCCGCAATCGCCCACCGCCACCACCCATTTCGGATCGGGCGTGGCGGCATAAGTCCGCTCCAACGCTTCCCGCATGTTGGCGGTTACGGGACCCGTCACCAGCAGCACATCGGCATGGCGCGGCGAGGCGACGACATGGAAACCGAACCGCTCCAGATCGTAAAAAGCATTGTTGAGCGCGTGAATCTCCAGCTCGCAGCCGTTGCAGGAACCGGCGTCCACCTCGCGGATCGCCAGGCTGCGACCGAGCCGACGCCGCGCGGCTTGGTCAACCTTTGCACCCAGTTCGGCCAGAGCGTGTTCGGAAGGGGCTGGCGCGGCGACCGTCAGCGGTAACCGCCACAAATTTTGAAACAGCAGCTTGCGCATGGCGATGCTTGCTTAGAGGTCGTGGCCCGAATACGAGCAGTTGAACGATTTATTGCAGAGCGGAAAATCCGCCACGATATTGTTTTCGATGGCGGCTTCCAGCAGCGGCCACTGGAACCAGGACGGATCGCGGGGATGGCAGCGCGCCACCGTGCCATCGGCGGCCAGCCGCAACCAAACCAGGATGTCGCCGCGAAACCCCTCGACCAGAGCCATGCCTTCGCAAATTTGGCCGGACCGGCGCAATTCTCCGCGCGCGGGGCCGGGCGGTAATCGCTCCAAAATCTCCTCGACCAGCTTCAGACTTTGATGAACCTCGGTGATGCGTAGCCACACCCGACCGTTGACGTCGCTGTCGGTCCGCACTGGCGTTGCGAACTCCAGTTGCTCATAGGGCGGATAGCCGGGCTGGCGGCGCGCGTCGAAGGCCCGGCTCCCGGCTCGGCCGATGACGCCGCCACAGCCGAACTGCCGGATCAGGGACGGCCTGACAAAGCCGGTGCCCACGGTTCGGTCTTGCAACGAGGCGGTGTTGTCGTACAGATCGACTAGCGGCGGCAACTGACGGCGGAACTCGGCGACCAGCGCACGCAATACGTTGATGCCGTCCGCTGGCAAATCGGCAACAACTCCGCCGGGAATCACGCAATCCATCAGCAGCCGATGGCCGAAACAGGCCGCGCTGGCGCGCAAGACCCGCTCGCGCAACACCGCGCAATGGGCATGCATCAAGGCAAAAGCCGCATCGTTGCAGATGGCGCCGATATCGCCGCAATGGTTGGCCAGCCGCTCCAGTTCGGCCATCAACGCCCGCAGCCAATGGGCGCGAGCCGGCACATCCGTCTCGGTCGCGGCCTCGACGGCGCGGGCGAAAGCGAGCGCGTAGGCCACGGTGCTGTCGCCCGACACTCGCCCCACCAGCCGCGCCGCCCGTTCCAGCGTCGCGCCGTCAAGCAAGCTCTCGATGCCTTTGTGGACGTAGCCCAGCCGCTCCTCGAGCCGGACCACGGCCTCGCCGTTCGCGGTGAAGCGGAAATGGCCGGGTTCGATGATGCCGGCGTGAACCGGCCCCACCGGAATCTGGTGCAGGCTCTCGCCTTCCGCTGGCAGGAAAGAGTACGGCGACGGCAATTCGGTGCGTGGCATCGCCGCGCCGAACGGCTGCGAAATCGGCCAGCGCCCGTGATCCAGCCAGGGACGGGGATCGGGATTGCCGACCGGTTGTAGCCCAACCAGATCAGCGATGGTACGTTCCAGCCTTTGCGCTGGCGGATGCAAACGACCTACCGAAGGAAACTGCCCGTCGGGACACGGCAGGCTGGCGACGCCCATACTCCCGGTGGTCTCTTCGAGAACTGCCAGATGCACCATGCCGGTTTCGCCCCACAATCCGAGCAAGGTCCAGGTACGACCGGCCAAGCCTTCGACCAGGAGATGCCAGATTTCCGGGGTCACGATCGCTCGCGACCACGGGCGATGTTCGGCGACCGACTGGCCGACATCCAGCACTGCCCGCAAAGAATGAACGCCCATCGTTCGCCCTCAGCCCAGCAATATCGCAACGTGGTGGAACCAGGCGACCAGCGGCCCCGGCAGCCAGATTCCCGCCACGAACACCAGCGCCAAATGCACCAGCATCGGCAGGATGCTGGCCTGCACCGGCGCGGCGGGGCCGCTGTCCGGTTTGCCGAACGCCATCCCGTTCAGCCGCCACAGCAGGGTGCCGAACGCCAGCAGCAACCCCAGCACCAGCGGCAGGGCCAGCAGCGGTTGGCGGGCGAAGGTGGAACTGACCACCAGAAACTCGCTCATGAACACGCCGAACGGCGGCATCCCGGCGATGGCGATCACCCCCGCCACCAAGCCCCAGCCCAGCGCCGGGTGGGTGACGGTCAGGCCGCGAATGGTGGAAATTCGCTGGGTGCCCTTGACCTGGGAGATATGGCCCACGGCGAAGAAAATCGCCGACTTGGTCAGACTATGCATCGTCATGTGCAGCAACCCGGCGAAGTTGGCCAGCGGCCCGCCCATGCCGAAGGCAAACGTGATGATGCCCATGTGTTCGATGGAGGAGTAGGCGAACAGCCGCTTGATGTCGCCCCGACGATAAAGCATCAGCCCGGCGAAGAGCAGCGACAGGAGCCCGAGGCCGACCATCAGCGGACCCGGCGCCAGGGCGGACGGATTGGCGCTCATCAGCATTTTGAACCGCAATACCGCGTACAGCGCGACGTTCAGCAGCAAACCGGACAGGATCGCCGAGATCGGCGTGGGGCCTTCGGCGTGGGCGTCGGGCAACCAGGCGTGCAGCGGCACCAGACCGGCTTTGGTGCCGTAACCCAGCAGCAGGAACACGAAGGCCAGATTGAGCAGCGCCGGATCGAAGGCGGCGGCGCGGGCGAGCAGTTGATCCCAGGCCATGGCTGGTAACCCTTCCCCCATCGTCGGTTGCGCCGCCAGATACACCAGGATGGTGCCGAACAACGCCAGGGCGATGCCGAGGCTGCCCAGGATAAAATATTTCCAGGCGGCCTCCAGCGCGGCGCGGGTCCGGTAGAGGCCGACCATCAGCACGGTGATCAGCGTCGCCAGCTCGATGGCCACCCACAGCAACCCGATGTTGTTGGCGAGCAGCGCCAGATTCATGGCGAACAGCAGGGCCTGATACATGGCATGATAGAAGCGCAGATAAGCCGGGGTCAGCCGGCCGGTTTCCATCTCGTGGGCGATGTAGCTGGCGCTGAACACGCTGGTGGTGAAACTGACCAGATTGTTTAGCGCGATCAGATAGATGTTGAAATCGTCCACTCGCAGGTAGAGATTGGCTTCCGGCCGCGTCCCGAATAGAGCGACAGAGGCCAGTAGGCTCGCCAAGGCCGCTCCAACGTTCAACCGGGCGCCGAGCCGATAACCGGGCAACAAGACCAGCAGCAGCGCGGCGCTAGCTGGGACGACCAGCAGCGCGGTCATCGCCACGAAACCCGCACCGCTCATTTCCGCCGTCCCTCCCGGAAGGTATCCATCGCCTGCATGTCCACGCTATCGAAACGCTCCCGGATGCGGAACAGGAAGACGCCGATCACGATCAGCGCGATCAGCACCGAAAAAGCGATACTGATCTCCACCGCCAGCGGCATGCCGCGCGCCCCGGCGGCGGCCAGCACCAGCCCGTTCTCCAGCGACATGAAGCCGACCACCAGACTCACCGCGTTTTGGCGGGTCACCATCAGCAGCAAACCCAGCAGCACCACCGCCAGCGCGAAGGCCAAATCCTCCCGCGCCAAAGCGTCGGCCCCCGCCGTCACCGGCAGCATCACCAGGATCGCCAAGGCCACCAGCGCCGTGCCGGCCAGCATGTCCCGACCGACGCCGCCCACCACTTCCAGGGTGCGGTGAATGCCGAGTTGCCGGACGATGCGGTGCAGCGCGGTCGGGATGATGACGGCCTTGAAGATCAGCGCGATCCCCGCCGTGACGTAGAGATGGTGCGCATCCTGGATGTACGCCTGCCAGCCGACCGCCAGCACCAGCACCAGCGAGTGCAGGGCAAAGATGTTGATCAGCGCGGACAGGCGATCCTGGTACAGCAACAGAAAGCTCGCCACCACCATGCCGCCCGCCAGAAAATGGGCGATATCGAAGGCCAGACCGTGCATCACAGACTCCGCGACACGAACAGCAAGAGCGCGCCCAGTAACCCCAGCATCAGCGCCGCTCCCAGAAATTGATCGACCCGGAACACCCGCATCTTGGCGATGCTGGTCTCGAACAGCGCCAGCAGCAAGCCGCCGAGCGCCAGTTTGGCCACATAGATTGCCGCGCCACCGAGATAGGCGACCGGCCCAGCCCCGGCGGTCGCCATGCCCCAGGGCGCGAAGATGCAGCCGAGCAACGACAGATACAGCAGCAGCTTGAGCGAAGCGCTCAGCTCGATCAGGGCCAGATGGCGCCCGGAGTACTCCAGCACCATCGCCTCGTGCACCATGGTCAATTCCAGATGCGTGGCGGGATTGTCCACCGGAATGCGGGCATTCTCGGCGATCGCCACCATGACCAGCGCCAACAGCGCCAGCGCCAGCGACACCCGCAGGCCGACCTCGGCGGTCAGCATGAAGCGGGCGACCGAGGACAGTTCGGTGGTGCCGGCCAGCAGGGACAGGGTGAACACCATCATCAGCATGGCCGGTTCCGCCAGCGAAGCGATCATCATCTCGCGGCTGGAGCCGATGCCGCCGAAGCTGGTGCCGACATCGAGCCCGGCCAGCGCCAGAAAAAAGCGGGCGGTGCCGAGCAAGGCGACGATGGCGATCAAATCCGCCGTCCAACTGAACAGCAGGCCGCTGGCGAAGGTCGGCACCAGCGCCGCCGCCACCCACAGGGCGGCGAAAATCAGATAAGGCGCCACCCGAAACAGCCAGGAGGCGGAATCGGCCAACACCACTTCCTTGCGCAACAGCTTGGACAGATCGCGATAGGGTTGCAGCACCGACGGGCCGCGCCGGCGCAACAACCGGGCCTTGACCGCGCGGACCCAGCCGGTCAACAGCGGCGCCAGCAGCAGGATCAACAGCATTTGGCAACCCTGAACCAGATAGTCGGCGATCAGCGCCATAACACCATCCCCAGCAACAGAACCACCAGCGCGCCGAACACCAGGCTCAAGTAGCGGCGGATCGTGAGGTATTGCAGGTAGTTGAAGCGACTTGAGAGCGCCACAACAGCATGGGCGACAGGGGCGTAGCCGCGCTCCCAGACCGGGTCGCGCAATTTGACCTCGAACCGCGCCGGTCGCAAGTCGCCAGGGGGCGGCATCATCACCCGTTCCCGCGCCTGGAACACGATGCTGCCGAACACCCGACGGATCGGCTGGGCGAAGCTGCCGGCGGTGTACTGGAAAGCCGGGTTGGCGTCGGGAAAGCCGCAGTCCCAGGCCGGACCGCGCCGCGCCGCATTGGAGGCTAGCCGGTGGATCAGGAAAGCGGCGGTAAAGCCCGACAGCGTCATGAATAACAGCACCAGCAAGCCGTTGTAGGTGCTTTTCACGTCCACCACCGGCACCAGGGTCAGCCAGGGTCGATCGTGTTGCGCCATCAACCGGGCGCCGCCATTCAACAGACTCACCACCGGCGCCAGCCCATCCACCACCAGTCCCGGCAAAATTCCCGCCAGCAGGCACAACGCCGCCAGGACGAACAGCGCGCTCAGCGAGTAACGGTCGGTTTCCACCGCCCCGGCGGCGGCGGGCGAGCGCGGGCGGCCCAGAAACGTGATGCCGAACGCCTTGACGAAGCAGGTGGCGGCCAGCGCGGCGGACAGGGCCAGTAGCGCGCCGACCGCCGGCACCAGGAACTTGAGCAGCCATTGCGGCAGTTCGGGGCTGATCAGGATGGCCTGAAAGGTCAGCCATTCGGAGACGAAGCCGTTGAGCGGCGGCAACGCCGAAATCGCCGCCGAACCGATTAGAAACGCCAGCGCGGTCCACGGCATCGGGTGGATCAGGCCGCCCAACCGTTCCATGTCGCGCTCGCCGGTGGCGGTCAGCACCGCGCCCGTGCCGAGGAACAGCAGGCTTTTGAACAGCGAATGATTGAGGACGTGAAACAGCGCGGCGGTCAGCGCCAGCGCGGCGCTGGCGTACATTTGATTCGCCTGAAAGGCCAGCGCCAACCCCAGGCCGATGAAGATGATGCCGATGTTCTCCACCGTGTGATAGGCGAGCAGCCGTTTCAGATCGTGCTGCATCAGCGCGTACAGCACGCCCAGCACGGCGGTGATGCCGCCCAGGGCCAACACTAGCCCACCCCACCACCACAAGGCTGGCTCGCCCAGCAGGTCGAACACGATGCGGATGAAGCCGTACACCGCCACCTTGGTCATCACACCGCTCATCAAGGCCGAAACGTGGCTGGGCGCGGCGGGATGGGCCAGCGGCAACCAGACGTGCAGCGGCACCAACCCGGCCTTGGAACCGGCACCCAACAACGTCAGCACCAGCACCAGCGCCGCGAATCCGGGGCTCGTCGTGCCGGCGCGGATCGCGGCGAAGCCGTAACCGCCATCGGGGCCGGCCAGCAGACCGAACGCCAGCAACAGGGCCAAGGTGCCGAAGCAGGCCATGACCAGGTACAGATAGCCGGCGCGGGCGTTGGCCGGTTCCTGGTGATGGGCCATGACCAGCGCCCACGAGCTCAGCGACATGAACTCCCAGGCGAACAGGAAGGTGAAGGCGTCATCGGCCAGCAAAACCAGATTCATGCCGGCCAGAAACGCCGGGAAGAACGGCAGCACCCGCTCGGGCGCGCGTTCGTGCTGGCCGTAGCCCAGGGCGAACAGGCTGGCCACCGCGCCGCCCAGATTGACCACGATCAGGAAAAAGGCCGCCAGCGCGTCCAGGCGGAAATGCGCGCCCAGCCAAGGCAGGCCCAGCGGCAGTGTCAATGTCGTCGGCGCGCGTCCGGCCAGTAGATGCCCGAGCGCCAATGCCAGCAGGACGACACACGCGAATAGGGCGATCCCGTAGACCTGACGGCCACCCTCCGGTCGCTGCGCCGCCGCGATCGCGTAAACGCCGACCGCGAGCAACAGCATCGGTAAACCTAACAGCAACGGCAACGACATGGTGGCGAAGCGCACTCCCGCTGGCACGCGGCAATCCGCGTGGTAATGGAGGGTTCAAGATTTCAACCGAACCCCACGTCCGCCGCCTTCGCTGGCGGCGCCCTCACCGATCAGATCCACTCCGGCGGCATCGAGCGCGGCGACGAGCTTGACCAGGGAATCGACGTTGCCCCGGATCGTGCCATCGCTGGCTTCCATCCGCTGGATGGTTGGCAGGGATAAGTCAGCGGCTTCCGCCAGCGCACGCTGGTCCATGCCCAACAACGCTCGCGCCGCTTTCAACTGGGCCGCTGTGATCATCGCGAAAACCGAAATGCCGTATTTAGCCTTAATTAATAGCAACTAAATTTAAAAAGACAATAATCAATATTGAATATTGATTTTTCGTACATCACTTCGATTCACCGTTGCCACCGGGCCAGGTCGCGGCGGCGGACCTTGCCGTTGGCGGTGCGCGGCAGGCTGTCGGTGAAAATGATCTCGCGAGGGCATTTGTAGGCAGCCAGATGTTCGTGGACGTGAGCCAGCAGCGGCGCCGCGTCCAATCCATCGGGTTCGTCGGGATCGCGCGGCACCACGAAGGCGGCGATGACCGAGACGCCCTCGCGCACCGTCACCTCCGTCACCGCTACCTCGGCCACTGCCGGGTGCTGGCTCAGGCAGTGTTCCACCTCCAGCGGCGACACCCGGTAGCCCATGGCGTTCATCACGTCGTCGTTGCGGCCGTGATAGATCATGTAACCGTCGGCGTCGAAGTGCACCAGATCGCCGCCGATGAACCACTCGCCCCGGTAGACCAGTTCCTCCTCGTCCGGCCTGTTCCAGTAGCCCAGCATCAGGCCCGGATCGCTGCGATGCACCGCCAGCAGGCCGGTTTCGCCCGGCGGCAACGGTTCCTCCCCACCTTCGACCGGCAGCGCCATCACGCAACGGCCCGCCTGCGGCTTGCCGGGACTGCCGGGTCGCACCGGCACGCTCGGCGACGAAGACACGTAGGTGGAACATTCGCTCATGCCTAGCGCCTCGTACAACTCCTTGCCGGTCGTCGTCCGCCACTGCTCCAGCAACGCGGCGCTTAACGCCTCACCGGCGGTCAGACCGTGACGCAGACTGGACAGATCAAAGGTGCGCAGATCGTTGTATTTCAGAATTTGCCGGTACAAGCCAGGCACCGCCGCGAACAGCGTCGCCCCAAATTTCTCCATCAGCAGCGGCCAGACCGCGACATCGCGCGGGCCGTTGTACAACACCGTCGTCGCGCCGTTGGCCCAGGGATCGGTCAGGCCCACGCCCAGGGTATAGGTCCAGTTGAACGCCCCGACGTGCAGGATCACGTCGTCCGGGCGGATCCCATACCAACCCTGGTACATCGGTCGCCGTCCCCAGGCCGATCGCTGGGCGTGCAGCACGCCCTTGGGCTGGCCGGTGGTGCCGGAGGTATAGACGAGAAAGGCCGGATCGGCGGCGGTGGTATCGGCGTAATCCATCGGCTTGAACCGGGTCCGCAGCGCCATGATGCCGGCGGGGCCGAGCGCCCGTACTCCCGGCCGTGGCTCAATCGCCAACTCATTCGACATGGCGAGAAACCGGGCGCTGGAATCGGCGAGCAGAAAATCGGCTTCCTCTCCGGTCAATTGCGCCGAGGACGGCAAGGGCACGCAACCGGCGGCGATGGCGCCGAAGAACAGCAGGGCGTAATCGCTGGTGTTCCCCATGCGGATCATCAGCCGCTCGCCCGGTTCCAGGCCGAGTTGGCGCAGACCCGCCGCGACCCGCCGCACGGCGTCATCCAGTTGAGCGTAGGTCCAGCGCTCCGCCCGTTCGACCGGCGCGTAGGCATCGGACACCACGATCAACGCCACCTTGTCCGGCGTGGTCCGCGCCGCCGCCAGGCAATAGCGCGCCATGTTGAACCGCGTCGGCGGCCATTCCCCGACATAACCCCGCTGATCGTTCATTTGTCGCCCTTCGCCCTTCACCTTTCACTTATTTCCAAAAATCCGGCAGGAACAGCAACAAGAGGGGGAATACCTCGAAACGTCCAACCAGCATCGACAGCGACAACAGCCAGGTCGCGGTATCGTTCAGCGGAGCGAAATTCGAAGCCGTCTCGCCCAGACCGATACCCATGTTGTTCAGGCAAGCCGCCACCGACCCGAACGCCGTCACCAGATCCACCCCGGTCGCCGCCAGCATCAGCGAGAAAAAGCAATAGCTGAAAATATAGAGATAATAGAATCCCCACACCGCCTGCATCACTCGATCTGGAATGGGATGACCGCCCAGCTTGACCGCGATCTGCGCGGAAGGACGGATCAGCAGCCGGGCCTCGCGCACGCTCTGCTTGTACAGCAGCAGGAAGCGAATGGCCTTGATCCCGCCGCAGGTCGAGCCGACGCAACCACCGAAAAAACTGCCCAGCAACAGCAACAGCGGCACGAAAATCGGCCAGCCGTCAGGATACCCGGCCGTGGCCAGACCGTTATCGGTAATGACCGAAGCGGTCTGAAACAAGCCATGATAAATCGATTCCCACAGTGGAAACTTGCCGCTCCAACAAAGATAAGCGCAGGCCGTGGCGATGATCACCCCAAACACCGTCATGCAGAACCTGAACTCGGCGTCGCGAAAGACGACCTTGAGGCTGCGCGAGCGCCAGGCCAGGAAAAACAGCGCGAAGTTGACCGCCGCCACGATGGAGAAAAATCCGGCGACCAATTCGATGGCCGGGCTGTTGAAATAGCCGATGCTGGCGTCGTGGGTGGAAAAACCGCCCAGCGCCAGCGTGGCGAAACTGTGGCAGATCGCGTCGAAGAAACTCATCCCCGCCGCCCAGAACGACAAGGTGCAGGCCACGTTCAGGCCCACATAGATGTACCAGAGATTCTTGGCGGTCTCGGTGATGCGCGGCGTGAGCTTTTCGTCCTTCATCGGCCCCGGCGTTTCCGCCTTGTAGAGCTGCATGCCGCCGACACCCAGCATCGGCAGCAAGGCGACCGCCAGCACGATAATACCCATGCCGCCGAGGAAATTCAGTTGCGCCCGGTAATACACGATGGCCTTGGGCATGGTGTCGAGACCGGACAACACGGTGGCGCCGGTGGTGGTCAGGCCGGAAACGGTCTCGAACACCGCGTCCACCAACGGCATGTGCGGGTTTTCGGACAGCATGAACGGCAGCGCGCCGATCACCGACAGCAGAAACCAGAACGCCACCACCACCACGAAGCCATCCCGGTTGCGCAGATCGACCTTGAAGCGGCATACCGGCACCCAGCACAGCAGCCCCAACCCCAACATGGCCCCCATGGCTTCCACGAACGGCAAAACCACCCGATAACCGTCGTACCACCAAGCGACCCCCATCGGCGGCAGCATCGTGACGCTGAACAGGATCATCAGCAAGCCCACCATGTACAGCGCCGTCCGGGTCGGCGACCGTCCACGCCGTCGACCGGGCTTGCCGACCGGGGTCTGACTGATGGGCGACCGAACGGTTATCGGTTCTCTAAAGCCTGGGGGGCGCGGCGCCGTCAACCCGTCCTTCCGCCAGCGGTCCGATTCGGTTTCGGCGACGTTTCGATCTGGTGGCGCGTTTTCCACCGATTCATAACGGGGGTTTCGATCGCTCGTCACGTGAAGGTTTTCCCTGCCCTATCCAGAAGATGATCAATCACTGGCTCTGAACCGTTGAAAATGCCCACGAGCCATCGCGATTCGATGGACCGTCTCACCTTCCCGCCCGCGCGACGATAACCGGAGCAATCAGCGGGCTAGTAGCGCGACTTGTCATGGTCTATTGGTTTATCATGGAACATGAAGGTCATGCCCGGCCGTCCGGCATTGTACAGGTGACGGCGATTCCTTGAAAAACGGTAAAGATCGGCGGAGCGATCTCCATTACCCGCCCGCTCGTCGGTTCGCCGCGCCGAGGAAGCGGTTGGGCCGCGAACCTCAACCTCTGTTCCGATCCCTGCCCATTCCATTCTCGATCCAGGAGAAATGCCATGCGGTTCACCAGTTCCGTCCTGCGCGATCAGCAACCCATTCCGGCCGAATACGCCTTCGGTATTCCCGATCTTGAACTGCATGTCTTGCTCGGCGCCAACCGCAACCCGCCGTTCGAATGGAGCGACCTGCCGGCGGGCACCCAGTCGCTGGTCCTGATCTGCCATGACCGGGACGTGCCGACCCGCGCCGACGACGTCAATCAGGAAGGACGGCTAGTCCCCGCCGATCTACCCCGCGCCGATTTTTATCACTGGATCTTGGTGGATCTGCCGCCGGAACCGGCGCGTATCCGGGCCGGCGAATTTTCCGAAGGCGTGACGCCCGGCGGCAAACCGGGACCGGTCGGTCCTCGCGGCGTCCGTCAGGGCATCAACAACTACCGGGAATGGTTCGCCGGCGATCCGGCCATGGCGGGCGACTATTTCGGTTACGACGGCCCCTGCCCGCCATGGAACGACAGCATCGTCCACCATTACGTCTTTACCCTCTACGCGCTCGACGTGGCGCGCTGCCCGGTGGAGGGCAAATTCACCGGACCCGAAGCGCTGGCCGCGATCGCCGGCCATGTTCTCGATCAGGCCGGCATCACCTGCACCTATAGCCTGAACCCAGCCGTACCGGCTTGAACCAACCTCCGGCCATGGTCCTTATCCCTTGGAAAACCGGTGGTGACCGTCGCTGGACGATTCACCGGTTTGGCCGGATCATCCGACCGGCCGCGTGCCGGTCTTTCCCCTTTACCAGGAGTTCGCCATGAGCGTCGCCGATCCGTCCGGCGCCAACAAACGCCGTCTCAAACGCTGGTATCTGGTCATGTATCTGCGCGTCTTCGATGAGGACACCGGCGAATTGCTGGGCCACATCGTGGATATCAACAAGGAAGGCATTCGCCTGGTCAGCGACAAACCCATTCCGCTTAACCAGACCTTTCGTTTGTGGGTGGACGTACCCAAGGAAAACGCTCCGCGCCAGCGTATTCATCTGAAGGTGGAGAGCTTGTGGAGCGGCCGCGATATCAATCCGGACTTCTACGCGACCGGCTTTCGCATCTACAACATCGGTACTCAAGAGTTGCTGCAACTGCAATTGTTGATTGAAGAATTCAAATTCTAACCGTTTTGAGCATCTTGGCATCCGACATGCATCAATCCCGATGGACGCCAGGGCGTCCGTCAGCTCAAACATGGGGTTTGGGCCGAAATCGAAATCCGAACTGGGGAGATGCCGTCATGTCGTTTGCCATCGCCGCCGATCATGCGCTGGTATGGGATAACCAGCGGACCAAAATGGTGCGGAAGATCCGGGTC
This sequence comes from Candidatus Contendibacter sp., assembly GCA_029624765.1. Lineage (GTDB taxonomy): Bacteria > Pseudomonadota > Gammaproteobacteria > Competibacterales > Competibacteraceae > Contendibacter. The sequence goes on from JARSSO010000063.1 coordinate 61,795, forward strand.
GAGGTGAGCCTGGTGGGCAATCGCGGCAGCGTGTACCGCGAAGCCGGGCCCCTGTATGTGGAAACCGCGCAGGAAGTGTTCGAAGCGGTGCAGTTGCTGCGAAAGCGGCTGATCGATTCGCTGTTGTCCGGCGTGGGCTGAACGCGACGAGGACGCGACATGGTCAACCGTCCCGCGCTTCGTTCGTTCGCCTCCGCCTCCGCCGCATCAACCGACGCAACCCGAATGTCCCGGATTGCGTCGCCGCTTCCCGCCCGCTTCGGGCGCAACCGTCCTACTTGGCCAGATTGACGCGCGTCGGCGTATCCTCGAACACATCCCGATAGCTGGCGTACACCGCGCCGACCGTCACCGGTCCCAGGATCAGGAGGCCCAGCCCAAACGGGATGACGGCCACCGTCGCCAGCACCAGATAAATCAGCCCGAACACCAGCAACGGCAACACGTTCACCCAGCAGGCGGCGACGCTGTCCCGCGCGGCCGGCCAGGCGTCCTGGCCACCCAGCATCACCAGGGGAATCCCGTAGAACAGCGCCATGGTCATCAGCAAGCCGATCGTCAGGATGACGAGCAACGCGATCAGACCGGCGCCGACAAACAGACCGCCCACCGCCTCGGGAGGAACCACCGCGCCAGTGTTGTCCATGACCGCGCCCATTATCAAACCGCCGCCCACGAACATCACCACCACCAGGATCATCACCACATAACCGGCCAAGCCGATCAACCCGAGCAGGACCAGCGGCCCCATCCGCTCCTGATTCTGGAAGCCCCGGAACACGTGGGCGATTTCCAGGGAGTCACCCCGCGTCTGCGCCGCCGCCCCGTACAGCATCCCGCCCACCAGCACCGGCGACAACAGCATATAGGCCAGCCCACCGACGAAGGGAATCAGCGACAGCACCACGCTGATCCCAAGATAAATCAGAAGGATGACAATCCAGATTCCCGGCGCTTGGGCGAACAATCGCCAACCTTCCACGATCCAGCCCCAGCCGCGCCCGGCGTCCACCCGCATCATGGTCATGCTTTTGTCCTCTTGTTGGTCTTGTCCACTGAAATCAGGTCAATCGGTGTCCAAAACATCGGGATCGACGCCGAGCGCGCGAAGCCGCTCGGCCAGCCGTTCAGCCCGTTGCCGCTCCGCCTCGGCCCGTTGCCGCTCCGCCTCGGCCCGTTGCTGTTCCACCTGAGCCTGCCGCCGTTCCGCCTCGGCCCGTTGCCGTTCCGCCTCAGCCCGTTGCCGTTCCGCCTCGGCGCGTTGCTGTTCCGCCTCGGCCCGTTGCCGTTCCACCTGAGCCTGCCGCCGCTCCGCCTCGGCTCTTTGCTCCAGTTCCAGAAAGGTCTCGAACCGCCGACCGTCGGGCCGGTACAGCACCAGGTCATGACCTTCCAGACTGAAGCGCACCCTCAGGCGTGGGCTGACCCAGCCTTCCATGTCCGACACGTCTTCCAGATTCTCTCCCCGCCGCACCCAGCCATCGAGGCTGCCGCGATCCGGGTCGTAGACGTAGTACTCTTCCACGCCATGGCGTTCGTAGAACCGGAATTTGCGGGTCATCTCGGCCACGGTGTTGCCGGGTGACAACACCTCGAACACCACCTGCGGCGCCAGACCACCTTCTTTCCACTGTTGGTAGGAACCCCGGTCGCCGGGCGGCCGACCAAATACGACCATCGCGTCGGGGGCGGCGCGGATTTGATTGTTACCCTCCATCGGATACCAGAGCAGATCGCCGGCCACGAATACGTCGGGCCGGTCGGCGAACAACGCGGCCAAGCCGCCCTGAATCGTGACGATGTAGCGGAATTGACGGGTGTTATCGGCCATGGGCTGTCCATCGCTGTCGGGGTAAACGATCTCGGGGGATGGCGCGGGAAGCGGCGCAACGGCCAAGCTTGACCCCGGCGACGGCGCGGCAGGCGGTTTTACGGTGGCGGGGGCAACGGCAATCGCGGTCATGGCGACCTCTCATCGACAATTTTTGCAATTGGTGCTCAAGCGTACACGCGGCGCGGCCCGCTGTCATCGGGACGCAAAAAAACCCACTGGCGCGGACCAGTGGGTCTTTTCGAACCTTGGACGGCGGTCGAGCCGCCCCGGCGGTTACAGCGCCTCAAAGATTCCCGCCGCGCCCATGCCGGTGCCGATGCACATGGTCACCATGCCGTACTTGCCGCCGCGCCGGCGCATCCCATGCAGGAGGGTGGCAACGCGGATAGCCCCGGTCGCGCCCAGCGGATGGCCGAGCGCAATTGCGCCGCCCAGCGGATTGACCTTGGCCGGATTGAGGTCCAGGTCGCGGATCACCGCCAAACTCTGGGCGGCGAACGCTTCGTTCAGCTCGAACCAGTCGATGGCGTCCTGTTTCAGCCTAGCCAGATTGAGCGCCTTCGGAATCGCGGCGATGGGGCCGATGCCCATGATCCGGGCCGGCACCCCGGCCACCGCGTAGCTGACGAAGCGGGCCAGCGGCTTCAGGTTCAACTGCTTCATCATCCGCTCGCTCATCAGCACCACCGCTCCCGCGCCGTCGCTCATCTGCGAGCTGTTGCCGGCGGTGACGCTACCCCGGGCCGCGAACACCGGTTTGAGCTTCGCCAATGCTTGCAGGTTACTATCGGCCCGTGGACCTTCGTCGTTCTCGACCACCCGCTCGCGGGTCCGAACCTGGAAGGTCCTGTTATCCGGCAACCGGTCGATCACGGTGTAGGGCAGGACTTCCTGCTGGAATTCGCCGTTTGCAATCGCGGAGGATGCTCGGCGATGGCTCTCCACCGCGAAAGCGTCCTGATCCTCGCGGGAAATTTTCCACTCCTGCGCGACCTTCTCCGCCGTCAGACCCATGCCGTAGGCGATACCGATGTTCTCATCCCTGGCGAATACCTCGGGGTTGAGGGCGATCTTGTTGCCGCCCATCGGGATCATGGTCATGGTTTCCGTACCAGCGCCGATCATCACATCCGCCTCGCCCAGCCGGATGCGGTCGGCGGCCTGCGCCACCGCCTGCACCCCGGAGGCGCAGAACCGGTTGATGGTCATGCCCGGCACGCTGTCCGGCAGCCCGGCCAGCAGCAGGCCGATGCGGGCCACGTTCATACCCTGTTCGCCTTCCGGCATGGCGCAACCGACGATCACGTCGCCGATCAGCTTCGGGTCCAGCCCCGGACATTGATCCACCACCCCGCGCAGCACGTGCGCCAGCAGATCGTCCGGGCGGGTGTTGCGAAACGCGCCGCGCGCCTTGCCCACCGGCGTGCGCGCGGCGGCCACGATATAAGCATCCTGTACTTGCTTGCTCATCACTATTCCTCCCGTCGATCAATTGCGCAGCGGCTTGCCGGTCTTGAGCATCTGCTCGATCCGGGCCTGGGTGAGAGGAGTTTTAGCCAGTTCGACGAACGCCTTGCGCTCCAACCCCAGCAACCATTCCTCGTCCACCATCGTGTTGGGGTCCACGTCGCCGCCGCACAGGGCTTGGGCGATGCACAAGCCCAACCGGTAGTCGTGGGGCGAGATGAAGCCACCGTCGCGCATGTTGACCAGCGCCATCTGGCAGGCGGCCACGCCGGTGCGGCCCGCGACGCGAATCTTGCGTGGCTGCGGCGGCCGATAGCCGGATTCGGCCAGCGCCCGCGCCTGGGCCTTGGCCACGTACAGCAACTCGTTGGGGTTGAACACGATCACGTCAGACGCTTTAAGATGACCGAGTTGCTTGGCCTCCTCGGCGCTGCGCGAGACCTTGGCCATCGCCATCGCCTCAAAGTAGCCGCGCAGGAACGGCAGCAAATCGCCGCCCTTGGCCTCGTTCATGGCGCGCAGGGCAAATTCCTTGCAGCCGCCGCCGGCCGGAATCAGCCCGACGCCGACCTCGACCAGGCCGATGTAGCTTTCCAGCGCCGCCACCACCCGGTCGCAGTGCATCAGGAATTCGCAGCCGCCGCCGAGCGCCAGCCCTTGCGCGGCCGCCACCACCGGAATCGCCGAGTAGCGCAGGGCGGCAGTGGTTTGCTGGAACTTGGCGACGCCTTTCTCGAATGTTTCAAAATCGCCGGCCAGCAGCACCGGCATCGCCTGGACCAGATTGGCGCCGGCGCTGAACGGCGCTTCGGTCTGCCAGATCACCAGTCCGCTGAACGTCCGCTCGGCGATCCTGAGGGATTCCAGCACCCCATCCAGCACATCGTCGCCGATGACGTGCATCTTGCTCTTGAAGCTAAGCACGCCGATGTCGTCGCCGGTGGTCCACAGCCGCACCCCACTGTTCTCCCACACCGTCTCACCGTAGCGATGCGGCGCTTCGCCCAGCACCAGTTCGGGATACGGCTGACGCTGATAGACCGGCAGGGTAGAACGCGGCTTGTAGGCATCCTCGGCCGCCGAATAGGAGCCCTCCGGCCGATGCACGCCGTCCACCTGCTTGACCCACCCTGGCAACGGGGTGTTGGTCATGGCCTTGCCGGCGGCGATGTCCGCCTCGATCCAGTCCGCGACCTGCCGCCAGCCGGCGACCTGCCAGATTTCGAACGGCCCCATGCTCCAGCCGAAGCCCCAGCGGATGGCCAGATCGATATCGCGGGCGGTATCGGCGATTTCGGCCAGCAACACCGCCGCGTAGTGGAACACGTCGCGCTGGATCGCCCACAGGAATTGTGCTTGCGGATGGTCGCTGGCGCGCAGGGCGGCGATCTTCTCGGCCGGATTTCTGATCTTCAACAGCGCCTGCACCGCCTCGTCCGGCTTGGCCCCCGCGTCCCGATATACGCCGGTCGCGGTATCCAGCACCTGCTTGCCCTTGTTGGCGTAGATGCCGACCTTGGTCTTCTGACCCAGCGCGCCTTTCTCGATCAGCGTGTTCAACCAGGCGGGCGGGCTGAAATACCGCCGCCACGGATCGTCGCGCAACGCCAGCGCCGAGCCCTTGAACACATGGCCCATGGTATCCAGGCCCACCACGTCGGCGGTGCGGAACGTGGCGCTCTTGGGTCGGCCAATCGCCGGACCGGTCAGCGCGTCCACCAGGTCCAGCCCCAATCCGAAGGCCTGGGTGTGGTGGATGGTCGCCGCCATCGAAAAGACGCCGATGCGGTTGGCGATGAAATTGGGAGTGTCCTTGGCCCGGACCACGCCCTTGCCCAGGGTGCTGACCAGGAAGGTTTCCAACTGGTCCAGAATGGCCGGATCGGTGGCCTGGCAGGGAATCAGCTCCACCAGCGCCATGTAGCGGGGCGGGTTGAAGAAATGAATGCCGCAGAACCGGGCGCGAGCGCTCTCGGGCACCGACTCGGCCAGCAGGCTCAGCGGCAGGCCGGAAGTGTTGGTGGCCAGGATCGCCCGGTCGTTGAGATAGGGCGCGACGCGCTGGTAAAGATCGGCTTTCCAGTCCGGACGCTCGGCGATGGCTTCGATCAGCAGATCGCAGCTCCGCAATTCCTCCAGGTGCTGGTCGTAGTTGGCGGGCTGAATCAGCTCGGCCCGCTCCTTGGTGGCGAACGGCGCCGGGCTCAGCTTGACCATGTTGGCGATGGCCTTGGTCACGATCCCGTTGGGATCGCCGTCCCTGGCCGGCAGATCGAACAACACCACCGGCACGTCGGCGTTGGCCAGATGGGCGGCGATCTGCGCGCCCATCACGCCCGCGCCCAGAACCGCCACCCGGCGGATGGATGCTGCGTTACTCATAGCGTGAATGTCCTCTCGTCAGGCTGTCGAAACACGCGGCGGAACCGCCGTTCCTTCCATTATGCGCTGGCAAAAATAAAGCCGGGGACAGGACCCCGGCTTTCTCGATTTGGCTAATCGATGGGTTTTAGAAATTGTACGTCACCTGCGCGGCCAGGATATTGACATTGTTGTCGTAACTGCCCCTCAGCCAGCCGTAGAAGCCGATGTTTTGAGCGTCCGTCGGAAATCTGCCGCCACTGTCGTCGATCGACATCCCCTGCACCCAGATATAGGTGTAGCCGAAGTCGAACCACAAATCCTTGTTCGGCCTGTACTGGGCGCCTAGCGACAGCCAGGTGCGGTTGTTGTCCGGCAGTCGCGGCGTGCGGAATTCGGCGCCATCGACCGGCGACTGGTCGTAGGCCAGGCCACCACGGAATTTCCATTGATCGTCGTACCGGTAGCTGGCGCCGACCGCCACCCGCCAGGTATTGCGCCAGTTTTCGTGGGTACTGGAAACCAACTGGCCGTTGGCTGCTCCGTCGGTGCGGACAAAGTCGAGGTACTGGATCGACGACCAGCCGGTCCAACTCAGGTCGCCCATGATCTCCCAGCGGTCGTTGAGCTGGTGCCAGCCGCTCAGGATTGCGGTGTCGGGCACTTCGACGTCCGCCTTGACCCCGCCGTCGTAGAAGATGGCGGCAAGTCCCGCGTTTGCGGCGGCGTTGCCAGGTCCCAGGGTGGTCACCGTTGGAATACCGTGGCTGACATTGCCGGTGACCGTGTACTTGATGCTCGAACGGTAGGAGAGGCCGAGCCGGGTCTGTGGCGAAGGCGCGAATATGACGCCGAGGTTATAGCCCCAGCCCCAGTCGTCGCCCTTAACCTCGCCGAAGCCTTCCAGATTGCTCAGCGCACCGCCCGGAGCGCATAGAGCGGCGCCAAGACTTTGGCATAAGGCTCCGCTGGCATTGAAAGCATTGCTGAATGTGCCATCAAGCCGCTGCGCGTTCACGCCCAAGCCCAAGGAGAGGGTATCGTTGACCTGGTAAGAGATGGACGGGTTGATGTTGATGGTCTTGATGTCGGACTTAATCGCGCGGAAGCGGCCTATCCAGTCCGAATCGTATTGGGTCTTCAAGCCAAACGGCGCGCCGACGCCGAGACCGATGCTGATTTGATCGTTGACCGGCATGGCGAAATAGGCGCTCGGCACGAAATTCCAGCCGCCGTTGTCGCCGCCCTCGCCGCCCCGAACGTAAATTCCAGCCGGCATCACCGAGCCGTCGTCGGAAAACTCGGATGAAGGTTTAACAATATTCAACGCGCCGACGACCTGCATCTTCCCTTCGGGCAAATAGGCCATGCCGGCCGGGTTGAAGTAGATGGTGCTGGCGTCAGCCGCCACCGCCGCCGATCCTGCGTAAGCGTTGCCAAGGCCGCTGGCGTTTTGCTCCAACAACTGGAATCCGGAAGCATAGGCCTGGCCGGTGACAGTCAATAACCCAGCGATACCCAGGACCAGTAGTGAGCCGTGTGTTTTGGGATATCTCATTGTTTTGCCCTTTGGTCATTGATCAAACAAGACTTTCTAGTTTGCCTTGGCTTGCGTCGCGGTCACCCGCGGCGAGATTTGCGCGAATCCGCGTTCAGCAACCAGGACTTCGGTACCACCCGAAAGACACGGGTTTGTGTCCTCTTTCATACTGAAGTAGTCTATTTCAAACTTTTGTTTGAATTATCCCAAAGTATAGTGCAAATAAATGCATAATCTGGCTGTTTTATAAGCGATTCAGCGTCAGGCGTCGCACCGCCGCCGCATCGAAGGGCCAGTCCAGCTCTTCCCCGGTATTCAACTGGCGCAACACCGGAATCCGGACTCCGTAGCGTTCCAGCAAATCCTCGTCGTCGACAATCTCGACCGTGTGGAATGGCAGGGCCACCGCGCCGCGAATCAGGTCGGCGGCCCGCTCGCACAGATGGCAACCGCTGGTGACGTACAGCGCCAGCAATGGCGCATACTCGTCTTGTTCCATGCAATTTCCCTCCGCGTCGAAAATCCCCACCCCGTCAGGGCGCCGCGCTCGTGCCCTTCATTGTGGAAGTGATTATCATTAAATGAAGGTCTTCTCCCACGGTCACCCATCCCCACCGCCACATCCAAGCTCCAAATGGCCAGACTGCTGCACGAACTGATTCTCGAACAGGCGGGTCGTCGTCCCGACGCGACCGCCATCACGCATCGCCACTCCCATTGGGACTACGCCGCCCTGGCCAGTCAAATCCAAGCGGTGGGGCGCGGGCTGCGGGCGCTGGGTTTGAATCGGGCTGACCGGGTCGCCGTCTACCTGCCCAAACGGCCGGAAACCGTGGCGGCTCTGTTTGGCGCCGCTCTGGCTGGTGGCGTGTTCGTCCCGATCAATCCCCTATTGAAACCCGAACAAGTCGCTTACATCCTGCGCGACTGCAATGTGCGGATTCTGGTCACGGCCCGCGATCGGGCGACCCTACTGGAACCGGCATTGGCCGTTTGTTCCGATCTGCATACCCTAATAGTAGTCGACGCTGCTGGTCCTGCCCTGCAGCGTTCGAGGCATTGGCAAGTTCGCGGCTGGTCGGCCTTGCTGGACACGGCCCAGGGCCCAGAGCCCGCCCGGATTATCGACGCGGACATGGCCGCCATTCTCTACACCTCGGGCAGCACCGGCAAACCCAAGGGCGTGGTGCTGTCGCACCGCAACCTGCTGGCCGGCGCCCATAGCGTCGCCGAATACCTTGGCAATCAGCCCGACGACCGGATTCTGGCGGTGTTGCCGTTCAGCTTCGACTACGGCCTGAGTCAGCTCACCACCGCCTTCATCGCCGGCGCGCGGGCGGTGTTGATGGATTATCTGTTGCCGCGCGACGTCATCAACACCGTTGCCCGCGAACGCATCACCGGACTGGCGGCGGTGCCGCCGATGTGGGTGCAACTGGCGGCGCTGGAATGGCCGGCGGCGGCGGCGGCCAGTCTGCGTTACCTCACCAACTCGGGCGGAGCCATGCCGCGCGCCACCTTGGCGGCCCTGCGTCGCGCCCTGCCCAATACCACGCTGTATTTGATGTACGGATTGACCGAGGCCTTTCGCTCCACCTATTTGCCGCCCGAGGAAATCGACCGCCGGCCGGATTCCATCGGCAAGGCCATCCCGAACGCCGAAATTCTCGTCGTGCGCGAGGACGGCACGCCCTGCGCGCCCGGCGAGCCGGGCGAACTGGTGCATCGCGGCTCGCTGGTGGCGCTCGGCTACTGGAATGATCCGGTCAAGACCACCGAACGCTTCCGGCCCGCGCCTGGCCAAAATCCCGGCCTGCCGCTGCCGGAACTGGCGGTATGGTCCGGGGACACGGCGCGGATGGACGAAGAAGGCTTTCTCTATTTTATCGGCCGCAAGGACGACATGATCAAGACCTCCGGTTACCGGGTCAGCCCCACCGAAGTCGAGGAGGTGCTGTACAGCAGTAGCCAGGTTGCCGAAGCAGCCGCACTGGGGATTTCCCATCCAGCCCTGGGCCAGGCCATCGTCGCGGTGATCAAGCCGTTGCGAGAGACGTTCAGCGAAAGCACGCTGATTGCCCATTGCAAACAGCATCTACCCAATTTCATGGTCCCGCTGCGCATCATCGCCCGCGCCAGTGACCTGCCGCGCAACCCCAATGGCAAGATCGACCGCAAGGCGCTGGTCGAGGAGTTGCGCGCGTTGTTCCCGGAATCGCCGCCATGACCGCCGTTCGACCCACCCATTGGCCGATGAGTCCGTTCCCAGTGGTGGACGACTGCCTGTGGATCGGCGGGATGCCGCTGACCCAACTGGCGGCGCGGGTCGGGCGGACCCCGTTTTACGCCTACGACCGTCGGTTGCTGGACCAACGGGCGATGCTGCTGCGGGGCGCCTTGCCGGCGGCGATCGAACTGCATTACGCGATCAAGGCCAATCCGATGCCGGCCGTGGTCCAGCACATGGCCGATTTGATGGACGGACTGGATGTCGCCTCGCTCGGCGAGTTGAAGGTGGCGCTGGATACCGGCATGGACCCGGCCAGGATCAGTTTCGCCGGGCCGGGCAAACGACCGCCGGAACTGGCCGCCGCCATCGCCGCCGGCATCACGATCAATCTGGAGTCGACCGGGGAACTGGAAATAGCGGCCCGGCTGGGGCGGGAGCAGGGACGAAAACCGCGAGTCGCGGTGCGGGTCAACCCGGATTTTGAACTTAAGGCGTCCGGGATGAAGATGGGCGGCGGTCCCAAACCGTTCGGCGTGGACGCCGAACAAACGCCGACGCTGTTGCGGCGGATCGGCGAACTGGAACTGGACTTCCAGGGCCTCCACATTTTTTCCGGCTCGCAGAACCTGCGCGCGGCGGCCATCGTCGAGGCCCACGACCGCGCCTTCGAACTGGCGCTGCGGCTGGCGGCGGACGCGCCGGGGCCGGTTCGACTACTCAACATCGGCGGTGGTTTCGGCATCCCCTACTTCCCCGGCGACGCGCCACTGGACTTGCCACCCATCGCCGCCAATCTGGAACGCTGGTTGCCAAGGGTGAAGGAACGGTTGCCGGAAGCGCGGGTGGTGCTGGAACTGGGGCGGTATCTGGTCGGCGAGGCCGGGATTTACGTCGCCGAAGTGGTGGATCGCAAGGTCTCGCGCGGTCACACGTTTCTGATCGCCAACGGTGGCCTGCATCATCACCTGGCGGCGTCCGGCAATTTTGGCCAAGTGATTCGCAAGAACTACCCGGTCGTGGTGGGCAACCGGGTGGTGGGAACCGAGCGGGAAGTGGTCACGGTGGTCGGGCCGCTGTGCACGCCGCTGGACATCCTGGCCGAGCGGATGGAACTGGCGAGAGCCGGGGTCGGCGATCTGATCGTGGTGTTCCAGTCCGGCGCCTATGGGCTGACCGCCAGCCCAACCGGGTTTCTCAGTCATCCGGCTTGCGGGGAGGTGGTGGTCTGATTGTTCGGACTATTCTTGGGTCCAAGTCAAATCGGTTGAAACTTTTCCATGCTCACAAAAATAAGAGACGGCTTTTTTTGCCATGTCCTTATCGACGCACTGATTGGATGGATAACTCCCCAGTTGTCCACCAGTAACCACATCCTCATAGTCAGCGTCAGATTTATCAGGGTCTATCAGCGTATGAAGCTCTTGATCAACCTGAAAGGCAGCAAACACCACGAATTTCTCACCATCCCCACCCACGGTTAAAATTGCATCATCACTGACCCAAAACTCGACCGAAGTCCTTTTCTTCCCATCAAGACGATCCAGCACAGCATAAGCTTGATCCAAATTGGTACATTTATGTTCGATAGTTTCAAGCTGAGCGCCAACCCATTCCTCTTCAAAAATTTTCTTTACTTTCATAATAAATCCTCAAGTAGTTGGTTCGAAGGTTTGAGTTCCACTCGGCGAGTGAACCACAAGACGCTTTACCCCTAAATTTCTCGCAAGAGATCGCAGCCCTCCAGCAGGACCACATGCCCGGCACGGATCGCGATCAACGTGTAGTTCAGCTTCTTCCGCCGTGCCCGCCGCCCCATCATTGATCGCCTTTTGAACCGCCTCGGCTTCGGCGTGAGTCTTGGTTTGCGCATTGACTCTAACCAAGGTTATTTTCGTCTTCGGGTTTTGATTTTTTGAGTTGACGCCTTGATATTCCTTTCCATTAATTTTCAGTATGGCAACGGTTGATACATCATCGTGCGAACCCGCCTTGGGAAGCTTAAGCCGCTCACGTTCTTTTTCCAGCTTTTTTTTAATTGCAGGGACCGGGCAACTTTGTTTAACTCCTTTAGCTGGACCAAGAGGCTTCTTTCCGGCAGCTTTTTGTTGCTTGTCCCTTTGTTCGCGAGTTGGAGTTTTTGGCATCGTCGCTCTCCCTCAATCACGCCAACCACTGGCCTAAACGTACCAAGGCACTCTTGTAAAGCAATTCCCACTTTTTTTCGGAATCGACCGATTCCGCATCCTTCAAGACCGCTTCCGCCCACGGATACTGCGGATCGCTATCAAAACCGCCGCCCAACACGAACATCAAACTGATATAAATGGCGCTGCCCTTCTCATCGGTAAGCCCATAGCTCCTGGCGGATTGATAGCCCTGCCGAACCAGTTGCCGAATGGCGGGATCACCCACGGCTTGATATTTTTCGGGAAACAAGGCATAGAGCAGCTTTAGCATGTAATCTCCAAAACTCAGTTCCTTATCCTCACCCGTCCGTGACAGGGCGCTGGTCGGCAGTTCGCAAAACTTGCGCAGGGCGCGCTCCTCGTACTGACTTTCCTGGCCCGCCGCTTCATTGAGAAAAGCCATCGCCCGGTCATGCAACCGGTCGGCGCGATCGCTGGGATCGACGATATTCTCGTCCTTGAGAATCCTGGCCGCCCAAGGCAATTGCGGGTCTTGATCGAAATAACTGCCCAGCATGAACATCAGGCCCACGTAGAGATGCAGATCGCGTTCGGACACCAATTCGTACTGTTCCGCCCGCTCGATCCCCAAGCGAATCACCTTGCGTACCTGCTCCTCTCCCAGAATTTCGCAGTGCCTGGGAAAAAATTCTTTCAGGTGTTCAAGCAACCGGTTCTCGAAATTGTGGACGGCCGCCTGCTCGAAAGTCGTCATCTGGGCGTCGCGCATCACTAACATGGCTCACCTCGCTCCATCGTCCGCCAACCTCAGCCGCCAATCAACACCGTCATCTCGCCCTTCGCGATCTTGTTGGGTGGCCCCACCGCTTCCAGGATCGTGTCGCCCATGCGACAGGCGGGCAGGTTATTGATGAAAACCGTCTTGCTGCCGTCGATGACCACGCCGGGGCCATGCGGCGGAATCGGCAGCGGTGTGGTGCACATGTGAATATCCGCGCCCGCCGCCGCGCTGGTGATCATGCTGCCCATGGTCGACGCCGCCGTGGCTTTCGCGGTTTCCTCGGCCGCCTTGGCCGCTGGCGCGCCAGGTGTGCCCGCCGCCGCGAGGGTCGCCGCTTCCGCCGTCTTGATCGCCGCGTCGGACGTTTGCTTGGCCGCTTGCAACGCGGGCGCGGCGGCAGCCAGAATACCTCGCCAGGCGGAAAGGAAGCCGATCTTGACATCCAGACTGCCGGGGCCGCCCGTCAGCACCGGCGGCAGGGGATGAACCACAGGATCGGTGATGCGCGCGGCGGGTCTACCCGACATGTCAACCTCCTCTACTCAATATCTCGAACCGGAAGCGGTGGGGTCAGCACCACCCGTTCTTTCCGACACTCGTCGTCTTCACGCCAGAATTTCAGCAAGGCCACGGGATTCTCGTCCTCGACGATATAGCGCAACACCGGTCCAAAGACCGTTTGCAATTCCAGCTCATTACAGGTCGGCAAATAAACTCGTAACACCCGAGGATCGTAATAGCGGAAATAGAGCGGGGTCAGGTCCGGCCCGTACACCTTGAGAAAGGTGCGCAGGTGCATTCGCAACTCTCGAAAATTGGCCTTGCTGATGGCGAAAACCCCCCAATGCTGGCCCCAGCCTTCCTGAAGCAGCCAATCGGTGAACGAATGACCAGGCTGCACAACCGCCAGATACGGCGCGACCAGCGCCAGTTCCGGGTCCAGTTCGCCGCGAAACAGGCATTCCGATTCAACCTCCATCTGCTCCAAAGTCTGGGGCAAACGGGGCACCGAGGCGCCATCGAGAATGGCATACACCGTCGTCTCGGGAATGGCGAACAACTGCTGGGCAATGGCTTGTGGTGAGATTTTGGTCGCCATGGTTCAGGCTCCACCGGCCGCCGCCGCGCAGATTTCGCAAAACGGCGTCCCGCTTTGAGCGGCGCTGGCCAGCGCCCGCGCCTGCGGCGCTTGCAAGGCGCTCACGTTGACCGAATCCAGCGACTTGCTCTTTTCCTGGATTGACGTCGTTTGGGCATCGGTCACCTCGCCGGCCTGGTCGGTCGCCGCTTCCTTGGGCGCCGTCGGGTCGGCGGGCGTGGCGGGCGAACAACCGGAACCCGACCCCGCCGCGCCACCGCTGTTGATCTTGACCATCGTACCCTGAATGGTGACTCCGGACTGATCAATCGTTACAAAGTTACCTCCCACCTTGATGGTCAATTGGGTCCCGGCCTCGATCACCACCTTCATGCCAGCCTTGAGGTGAATTTCCTGGCCCGCTTGCAGCGCGTATTTTTGCCCGGCTTTTTCCTGAATATCCTGAGTCACGTTAATCGACAGGGCGCCGCTGACCTTCTGGTTATGATCGCCCTTCACTTGCTGATGCTTGTCGCCCCCGACCTTTTCCTTCTGGCTGCCCTTGACGGTCAGGTGCTTGTCGCCATTGACCTGTTCGAATTGATTATTCTCGACGATGAGATGACGATCGTTGCCAATCCATTCCAACGAATCGTTTTCGATGCGGACATCCTGATTGTATTGGCCATGAATGAAAATCTGTTCCTTATCCTTGGTGTCGTCGAGGCGGATTTCGTTGAAACCGCCGCCGCCTGGAGTGGACAGGCTTTTCAGGGTGGACACCATCTTCTTGTCCGGCAACCCATAGGGCGGCATATTGGCACCATTGTAGAATCGGCCGGTGATGATCGGCTGATCGGGGTCGCCCTCCAGGAAATCGACGATCACCTCCTGGCCGATGCGCGGCAAATTAAAGGAACCCCACTTCTTGCCCGCCCAATTCTGGGCCACCCGAATCCAGCAGGAGCTGTCCTGATCGGCGTTGCCATGGCGATCCCAGTGAAACTGGCATTTCACCCGGCCGTATTGATCGGTGTAAATCTCCTCGCCCTTGGGACCGACCACGATGGCGGTCTGCGGTCCCTGGACCACCGGCTTGGGCGTGACGCGCGGCGCCCGGTAGGGTTGTTTGGCCTCGACGGCGACGATCTCGCCCAGATACGGCTTGCCGGAAATCGCTCCGCCGGAAAAGGACTCGTATTCGTCCGACTCCAGTCGATGGGTCGCCGACACGATCAGATACTCCCGATTCTGCTCTTCGCGCGGGCACTGGGTCAGGCTGAACAGATAACCCACCGCCAACCCGGCGGCATTGCCCCGCCCCTGGGCGATCTCGTGCTGGGTCAGCAGTTCCTGCAACCGAATCTTGGAGTAATTGTTGCCATCGCCCGGTTCGACGTAATCGCCCGGATAATCGTACATCTCGAAATCGGCCAGGGCATGACTCTTGGGCTGATTCAACACCGCGCGCAGATTCTTGCGCGGGCTTTTGAAATCGAAATCGTTCAAGGCGTAGGCCCCGGGCTGGACTTGTTTGAACGAAACCCATTCCGACAGATGATCGCGCTCGCGATGGTCGTGGACGTCCGGTGGAAAATACGGGAGCTGTTCGTATTGGGGAAACTTGCCGTGCGAGCCGTAGCCATCGGCCAGCACCACGATATGCTTCCCGTTCTCATGGGTGCAGTAGTAATACATCCCCTCCTGTTCCATCAGCCGGCTGATAAAGTTGAAGTCCGTTTCCCGGTATTGCACGCAGTATTCCCATTCCCGATAACTGCCGCCGAGGGAATCCTTGAAGTCGGTGAAACCCTGCTCTCGAAAAATCTCCTTGATGATGTCGGGAACCTTCTTTTTCTGGAAGATTCGGCAATCGGAGGTGCGGGTCAGAAACCACAACCAGGGACTCAGGGTGGCCCGGTAGGCGCCGTAACGCAGGCCGCGAGTGCCCAGATAGCCAAACCGCGTGACGAACCCGTTGAAGTAGCGGGTGCCGCGCTTGTTGGGCATCTCCAGGCGAATCGTCATGTTCTTGCCCAACACGTCGGTGATCTGGATGTCGGTTTTTTCACTGAACAGTTCGACATCGCACTCGAACAGCCGGCCCAGTTGCTCGGTGACCGTCATTCGGCCGAAGACCAGCACGTCCTCGCCCAAGGGCGTGTTGACCGAGATCATTCGATGTTTTTGCGTAACGGTGGCCATGTCCTCGTTTCTCCATGCCCGCTGCCATCGGATTCAGTGTAGCGTAACCCCATGCGAAAAACCGGCCATCCTTCCTCCCCACCCCGCCCGGTTCGCACTAAACTTTCAGGACCGCCCGCTCTCCCGGAGACCCCACGCCATGCCCGGTCGAATGGAATTTGAGTTGAACCTGCCCCAGTCCGCCCCGCGTCCCACCCGCCGGAACCCCGCCGCGCCGCCGCGCATCCTGATCATGGCCGACTTCAGCGGGCGCGGTCAGCGCGAACCGTCCGCCGCCGCGCCGGACCTTGCCAGTCGATCTCCGCTGGCGGTGGACGCGGACCGTTTCAACGCGGTCATGGCCCGGCTGGAACCCACGCTGCGGCTGCCGTTGGCGGCCGGCGCGGACTTCACGGTCCGCTTCGCCCAGCTCGACGATTTTCATCCCGACGCGCTCTACCGGCGGTTGGAACCGTTCCAGGCCCTGCGCCATGCGCGCGCGCGCCTGCTCGATCCGGCTCATTTTACCCAAGCGGCGGCCGAATTGGCCCCTCTGGCCGCGCCGGAACCGGTCCATTCCGAACCGCCCACGCCAGCGGAAGGCGACGCGGCTCTGCTCGAACGGCTACTGGGTCGCGCGCCGGCCGCCTCCCCCACTGCCCGGCCCGTCGAGGCGGGGACCAATGTCATTCAAAACTGGCTGCGGACCCTGGTGGAACCGCATATCGTGCGGACCGATCCGCGCCAATCCGCCTGGGTGGCGGCCATGGACACCGCGATCGGTGACCAGATGCGGGCCATCCTGCATCACCCGGCCTTTCAGGCGCTGGAAGCGACATGGCGCGGGGTCCATGGCCTGGTCGCCAACCTCGACGACGACGCGGCGCGCGTCTTCCTGCTCGACGTGACCCGGCAGGAATTGTTCCTCGACCTGCGCGCGGCCAGCGGCAAGCCGCAAGCGACCGGCCTGCATAGCCTGCTGATCGAGCATGGGGTGCGAATGCCCGACGGCGAACCCTGGACGCTGCTGGTCGGCGACTACGCCTTTGGCGCCGCGCCCGAGGACATCGCGTTGCTGGCGGCCCTGGGTTCGCTGGCCAGCCAGGCCGGCGGTCCGTTCCTGGCGGCGGCCAACCCGGAACCGCTGGGCTGCGATTCGATGGCGGCGCTGGCCGATCCCGCGCGCTGGCCGCCGTTGCCCACCGAAACCGAACAGCGCTGGCTGGCACTGCGCCGGTGCGAGATCGCGCCCTGGCTCGGTCTGGTTCTGCCGCGTGTCCTGCTGCGCCTGCCTTATGGTCAAAAAACCGAGCCGGTCGAAGCGTTTGCCTTCGAGGAAATGCCGGGCGGCCGCGACCCCGGCGCCTACCTCTGGGGCAATCCGGCCCTGGTCTGCGCGCGGCTGATCGCAGCGGCGTTCGCGGAAAATGGCTGGGATTTCAGCCCCGGCGACGTGCTGGAACTCGACGACTGCCCGGCCCATGTGTACGAGGCAGCCGGGGAACGCGCGATGCAACCCGCCACCGAGGTTCTGTTGAGCGAACGGGCCATGCTGGAAATCCTGGCGCGCGGGCCGATGCCGCTGCTGGGCCATCGCCAGCGCAACGCGATCCGACTGGCGCGGTTTCAGTCGCTGGCCGATCCACCGGCGGCGCTGGCCGGCGCGTGGCGGTCCTGATGGCGGCGTCCTCCTTCATCGCGATCCGCAACCTGCGCAAGCACTACACCGAGGGCGACCGTCAGCGAACCGTCTTCGCCGACCTGAACCTGGACATCGACTCCGGCGAATTCGTCGCCCTGCTGGGCCAGTCCGGTTCCGGCAAGTCCACCCTGCTCAACCTGCTGGGCGGCATCGATCTGCCGGACGCCGGTCAGATTCGCATCGGCGACCGGTCGTTGACGGCCCTGCCCGAGCTCGAGCGCACCCGGTTCCGCCGCCGCCACATCGGTTTCGTGTTCCAGTTCTTCAACCTGATCCCAACCCTGACCGTTGCGGAAAATCTGTTGCTGCCGCTGGAACTGAACGGCCTGGCTACCCCGGACCAGCGCGACCGGGCGCTGGAGTTGCTCGATCACGTCGGGCTGGGTGACCGCCGCAACAGCTTCCCGGAACGACTGTCCGGCGGTGAACAGCAGCGACTGGCGCTGACCCGGTCACTGGTCCACAACCCCTGGGTATTGCTGGCCGACGAGCCGACCGGCAACCTTGACGCGGCGACCGGCGAACGCATCCTGGAACTGTTGCTGACCCTGCATCGCCAGGCGCAAACCACCATGGTCGTGGTGACCCACAGCCCAACGGTCGCCGCCCGCGCGGACCGGATTCTGATGCTGGACGCCGGGCAAATCCGGGAACAGGCCCGGTGACGCCACTGCTCTGGCGGGCGCTGCTGCGCCATCCACTGCGCCATCCCTGGCAACTGGGCCTGGCGATTCTCGGCATCGCGCTGGGCGTGGCGGTGGTGCTGGCGGTCGATCTGGCCAACGCCAGCGCCCGGCGCGGTTTCGATCTGGCCATGAACCGCCTGACCGGTCACGCCACCCATCGTCTGGTCGGCGGTTCGCAAGGCGTGCCCGAAGCCGTGTATGTCCAGTTGCGGCTGGAACGGGGCATCCGCCAGGCGGCCCCGGTCGTGACCGGATACCTGCCGCGCGCCGACCGGCCCGGCCAACTGCTGCAAATCCTCGGCGTCGATCCCTTTGCCGAGGCGCCCCTTCGCGACCTCGCCGCCGATGTCACCGGCGACGCCTTCGATCTGCGCGCGCTGTTGCTGAAACCGGACGCCGCCCTCCTGCCCGCGGCGCTGGGCGAGCAAGTCACGCTGCGGCGCGGCGAGCGGCATTTCACCTTGCGCCGCGTCGGCACGCTGCACGGGCCGGAACTGGACGGCCTGATCATCACCGACATCGCCACCGCGCAAATCCTGCTGAACCAGCCGGGCCGGCTCAGCCACGTCGATCTGATCCTGCCGGAGGGCGCCGTCGGCGAACGACAGGCCGCCGAATTGCGCGCTGACCTGTCACCTGACCTGCGGCTGGAACGTCCGGCGCAACGCAACCAGGCCACGGCGGACCTCAGCGCCGCCTTTTCGCTGAATTTGACCGCCATGAGCCTGCTGGCGCTGGTGGTGGGCATGTTCCTGATCTACAACGCCATCAGCTTTTCGGTGGTGCAACGCCGCGCCCTGCTGGGCATGTTGCGGGCGCTGGGCGTCAGTCGCCGGGAACTGTTCCTTGGCATCCTGGGCGAAGCCCTGCTGCTCGGGCTGGCGGGAACCCTGCTCGGCGGACTTTTGGGGCTGTGGCTCGGCTCCGGACTGGTGCATCTGGTCACCCGGACCATCAACGATCTGTACTATGTCCTCAGCGTCCGCGAGTTTTTCATCGATCCCTGGTCGCTGGCCAAGGGCGCGGCGCTGGGCCTGCTGGCGACCCTGGCGGCGGCCTGGCTGCCCGCGCGCGAAGCCGCCAATGTTCCCCCTGGCCTGGCATTGAGCCGCGCCCATCTGGAATCCCGTTGGCGATCCGCCCTGCCTCGTCTGGTTCTGGCCGGATTGGCGCTGTCGGGCGTCGGTGGGCTCATTCTGGCATTCTCCCGCGCCCTGGTTCCCGGCTTCATCGGCCTGTTCCTGCTGATTCTCGGCTGCGCGCTGCTGACGCCGCCCGCCGTGGTCGGTCTGGCGCGGTTGAACCAGCCACTGGCCGCCCAGATGGGCCTGCTGGCGCGAATGGCCAACCGCGATGTCGCCCGCCATCTCAGCCGTACCGGCATTGCGGTCGCGGCGCTGATGGTGGCGTTCGCCACCACAGTCGGCGTCGGGGTGATGGTGGACAGTTTCCGGGGTGGGGTGGCGATCTGGATCAACGATCTTCTGAACGCCGATCTGTACCTCGCCCCGCCCGCCATCGAGGACGGCGGGAATTCGGAACCCGTGCGCCCGGCGACGCTGGCGGCCCTGCGCGGCACGCCCGGCGTGGCGGCGGTTTCCACCTATCGGCGACTTACAGTGGATCTCGACGGCCATCCCATCCAGATCATGGCGGTGGACCTCGCGCCCGCGTCCCAGACCGGCTACCACCTGATCGACGGCGACCCCGCGACCGCCTGGCGCGCGTTTCAGACCGGCGCGGCGATCCTGGTTTCGGAACCACTGGCCTACCGGCGCGGATTGCGCATCGGCGACGGGCTGGGCTTGCCGACCGACCAGGGAACGCGGCGCTTCGCCGTGGTCGGGGTTTTCCTCGATTACGGCTCGGAACACGGCCGGATTTTGCTGCACCGCTCCGGCTACGAGCGCTATTGGCGGGAACCGACGGTCGGCTCGATGGCGGCGTTCGTCGCGCCCGGCGAGAATCCGGCGACCCTGCGCGAGCGGTTACAGGACCGGTTGGGACCGATCCAGCCGTTGCTGATCCGTTCCAACCGTGACCTCCAGGTCCGTACCCTGGAGGTTTTCGACCGGACCTTCACGATCACCAACGTGCTGCGGCTGCTGGCGATTCTGGTAGCGGCGGGCGGCGTGTTGAGCGCCCTGCTGGCCCTGCAACTGGAACGGGCGCGGGAGTTCGCGGTGCTGCGCGCCACCGGCATGACGGCGGGCGAACTCGGCGGACTGGTGTCGTGGCAAACCGGATTCATGGGCGCCGCCGCCGGTTTGCTGGCCCTGCCAACCGGCGTGCTGCTGGCGGCGATGCTGATCTTCGTGATCAATCGACGGGCGTTCGGCTGGACTTTACCGTTCCAGGTGGACCCGTTGCTGTTGCTGGAAACGCTGGCGCTGGCGGTGATTGCCGCCCTGCTGGCCGGGCTGTACCCCATCTGGCGCATGGCCCGCGCCCGGCCCGCCGACGCACTGCGGATGGAATGATGAACCGACGTCTCGCGGGGTGGAGCGGAGGGCTGCTGGCGGCGTTGCTCATCGGCCTGGCGGCTTACCCTCTGCTACAACCTTCACCTCAGCCATCCAACGATGTCGCCGTCGGCTCGGCCCTGGGCGGAGACAATGACACCGGCTATCAACGCGCCTACGCCCCCCGGCTCTTCGATTTTCCCGCCGATCACGGACCACATCCGGAATTTCGCAACGAATGGTGGTACGTCACCGGCAACCTGACCGACGCCACGGGCCGATGGTTCGGCTACCAATTGACGATTTTTCGCATCGCGCTGTCGCCGGCCGCCCCGTCAGCGGATTCGCCCTGGCGCGCGAACCAGGTTTACATGGGTCATTTCGCGCTGACCGATGTCGCGGGCAACCGTCACCACGGTTTCGAACGCTTCAGCCGGGGCGCGCTGGGCCTGGCGGGCGCGCAAGCGACACCGTTTCGCGTCTGGCTGGAGGACTGGGCGCTAACCGGCGCGGAACCCGACTTTTTTCCGCTGCGCCTCCGTGCCCGGGAAAACGACATCGCCGTCGACCTGAGGTTGGACGCCGGCAAGCCGGTCGTGTTGCAGGGAGACGGGGGCCTGAGCCAGAAAAGCGCCGAACCCGGCAACGCTTCCTATTACTATTCCCATACCCGCCTGCCGACCCGGGGCACGATCGGCATCGCCGGACGCAGCTTCACGGTCAGCGGCGCAAGCTGGCTGGACCGGGAATGGAGCACCAGCGCGCTGGGACCGGACCAGAGCGGCTGGGACTGGTTCGCCCTGCAACTGGACGACGGACGGGAGATGATGTTCTACCGGTTGCGCCGCCGGGATGGCGGCACGGACCCGTTCAGCAAGGGAACGCTGGTCGGACCCGGCGGCCAGACACGGTTGTTGCGCTGGAACGAGGTGGAGTTGCAACCGCTTGGCGAGTGGACCAGCCCTCATACTGGCGACCGCTACCCCGCCGGCTGGCGATTGCGCTTGTCCGCCGAGAAGCTGGATTTGACCGTCACGCCGAAAGTGGCCGATCAGGAGATGCGGCTGACGGTACGCTACTGGGAGGGCGCGGTCGCGGTGAGCGGACGGGCCGGCGACCAGACGGTCGGCGGACAGGGCTACCTGGAAATGACTCGCTACGCCCCCCGTTAAGAGCGTGGTCAAGGTGCTTCCAATCCCGCATAATCGCCAAGTCTCCGCCACGCTCACCGTCATCATCGGCTCGCCGCGCGGCCCGCCCGTTTCAACCATGGTTCCAACCTCAGGCCTCCAATGCCATTCCGCTACGCAAAACTTCGTGAGTTACCTCGGTTCGTCATCTTGACTTTACTGGCGGCAAACAACGCTCAAGCTGGTATCTTCGAGGAAGGCGATATCCTCATGGTGCAGGCGGCTCCCGACGCCATCCATTTCAATTCCAGTCCCGAGCACGCCGATTATTCTTGGCTGGTCGGCGTGGAGTGGCAGTCCCCCTCGCGGTGGCTGGTGGGAGCGTCCTACTTCAACAACAGCTTCGACCAGAAATGCCAGTACTACTACTTCGGGAAATCCTGGTCGCTGGATTTCATCAGCGACAACGAGTATTTCAAGAACCTGTATTTCAAGCTGACCGGCGGCATTCTGCTCGGCTACAAGGAACCCTACGAGGACAAAATTCCATTCAACGACAATGGCGTGGCGCCGGGTATCGTACCTGGGCTGGGTTATAAATTCGGGGATTTTAATGTGCAGATGAACCTGCTCGGTGGAGCAGGTCTCATGTTCACCTTCGGTTACGATCTCATCAAGTAACCAAATACAGTAGCCAAATAAAATTTCTTGGGCTGGTCGATGAGCGTGCTTAGGAGCGTGGCGGGGCCGACAAATTATGCAAACCCACCACCAAGCAAGTTCCACTGTACTCTTGTCGGCCTGCTAACGCTCGCCATCGATCTGGCAATACTGAACCTTTGTTACCACCAAGGTTTTTCGTTAAGCTCCTGCCACATCATCAGCTTTCTGGTGGCATCTGGAACCGGCTATTTGCTGAATTCCATCTGGTCGTTCAAAAATAAAAACCAACCCGTCATAAAGCGATTGGTAAATTTCATCATCACAATCCCATTGATACTGTTTCTACGTGGAGGAATACTGGCGTCCTTAAAGGAATCGGGAAGTTTTTCACTCGAAGCAGCCATGATTTTCTGTGCCATCATCTCTTCCATAGGCAGCTATCTCGGCAGTATCCATTTTATTTTCTCGCTGGAATTTAATCCACCCGAATCCAAGTCAAATCATTATCACCTTACCATTATCTTGATAATCTACTCAGTTCTTTTACGCTTTTTTTATTTAGGACCACCGGAATTATTTTACGAAGAAGCCTATTATTGGAACTATGCCAAACACCTGGACATTGGGTATCTGGATCATCCACCGATGGTGGCCTGGATCATCGGGCTCTTCACCAACCTGATGGGAGACAACGAGTTCGCCGTTCGGTTCGGCGCCTTCTCATGCTGGTCAATCACGGCCTATTTTTCCTTCAGGCTGACCCGCGAGATTCACGGCCAATTCAACGTCAGCCAGACTGTTCTGCTGATCGCAACGTTGCCGGTTTACTTCGCCGTCGGGTGGGTCATGACCCCCGATGCCCCCTTGATCGCCTGCTGGGCGGCGGCGCTTTATTATTTTTATCGGGCACTGATTCATGAACAGCGCGCGGCTTGGGTAGGAATCGGAATCTCCATTGGATTGGGAATGCTCTCGAAATACACCATCGTCCTGCTGGGTCTCGCCGCGTTGTTATTTATTCTTGCTGATCGCCATGCCAGGAAATGGATATTCCGACTGGAGCCTTATCTTGCCATTCTCATCGCCATCATCCTGTTTTCACCGGTCATCGTCTGGAACGTTGGGCATGAGTGGGCTTCGTTCCTTTATCAAGGCCGCGACAGGATGGCCGAACAATTCGAATTTTCCTTGCCTTTGTTCATCGCCAGCATAATCCTGATCATCACACCGACAGGATTTCTTTCAGTAGTCGCCGTTATTCTGCATAAAAAGGCCGTCATTTCGTGGAACGATGCCGCATCCGAGGACGCGATTCCTAATACCATGAATCGCGGCTATTTTCTGCTCTTGACCCTCACATTGCTTCCAGTCGCCATTTTTCTGACGCTGAGTTTATTCAGGGAAACCAAATTTCACTGGACGGCTCCCTGCTGGCTGGGTATCGTCCCCTACATCGCATCTATTGTAAATCGTGATTCACAAGCTGGCATTAGCAAACTGATTGAATGGAGCCGGCGCGCATGGCCAGCAACGATCTTGATCTGCCTGATCTGCTATGGCGCCGCCTTGCATTATCTAACTCTAGGATTTCCTGGTGTTCCTTATCCAAAAAATTTGTACCTCCTGGGGTGGCAAGGTTTCGGACGTGAAATCGAAGCATTAGTGAAAGAAACCGAACACGAAACTGGTGATAAAATATGGGTGGTTGGCATGGACAGAAATAGAATCGCCAGTGGGCTTGCATTCTATCGCACCAAAGCCGTTGAGGCCCTGAATGAAAAAATTAGCCACGAACCCGCGTTCCAAACCTCCAGTTGGCATCTGTTCGGTGGGAAAAGCCTGATGTACGAGTATTGGTTTCCCATTGAAGAACAGAGTAATAAAACTATGTTGCTGGTTAGCCGGAGTATTGCTAATTTGACCAGCGACGATGTTCTTTCACATGTGCGGCAAGCAGGAGATATAAAAGAAATCATGCTTTGGAAAAACGGCAAGCCCGCAGGTGTTTATTATTATCTCCTGGTGAAAGGCTATCGAAATCAGCAGTCCGAAAAAAAGACGCCATCGACCATATCAAGTGATTAATCCTTACCAAAACTTTATGCAAGCCTTCAGTCACAGAATAAAATCCATCATTTCTAGAAGTTCGGTCAAACTGCTGTTTCGAATCGTGGTGACCACCTCGATTTTTGCCATCATCCTGCGTTCCATCGATATCGATCGGGTATGGAAAACTCTAAGCCAAGCCAGATTGGAGCTGTTGTTTGTTGCATTGCTCCTGCAATTCGGCAGCACCAGTCTGTCAGCCTATCGCTGGCAACTGATCATGCACAACCTGAATTTTGGTCAATCTCTTTCATTTTACTGGCGCAGCTATTTCAAGGCATCATTCTTCAATCAAGGGTTGCCAACCAGTATTGGCGGCGATGCGCTCAAGGTGCTTGACGTGGCCAGTCAGGGGTTTCGCAAACGGGATGCCCTGTATGGCATCCTGCTGGATCGAATGACTGGCCTTGCCGCCCTGATATGGCTGAATCTCGCGGCGCATGCGTTCGACCCCGACCTGCTGCCAAGTCCAATTTACCACCTGACCTTGCTGCTCGCGGTGGGCAGTCTGGCCGGCTTTGTCATCGTTTCTTCTTTGAAGCATCTGCCATGGCTTGACACCCATCCCCGCTTGAGAATCGTAAGAGCAATATCGGAAAGGCTGCATCAGGCTTTTCTGCACAACCGCATCCCGTTGACCGGATCGTCACTGCTGATCCCCGCATTGGCCATGCTGAGCGTTTTCGCAATCGGCTGGGCCCTGGGCTTGCGCTACGATCTGGCGGCCTATTTCATCATTGTACCGCTGGCAATCCTTCTGACACTTATCCCCGTTTCCCTGGCGGGCTGGGGTATACGCGAGGGTACGCTGGTGGCCTTGTTTTCCCTGATCGGCGCTGATAAGGCGACCATCCTGGCCATGTCCATTCTTTATGGACTGATGCAAATTATCGTGAGTTTACCCGGTTTTATCATCTATCTCGGTGGTCGTGGACATCCATCATGAAAATCGACACCATGCGGAGAGTGGACTATCTCGCGGGAATCCCTTTGTGCTTTCTGGCGACCTTGCTGATTCGCCTGGTCGATCTATTCATCAGACGATCCTTTCAACCTCTTCGCAAGGTATTATTCATCGAACTGTCCGAAATGGGGAGCGCCATCCTGGCCGATCCCGCCATGAGAAAATTGCGGCAAGCAAACAATATCGAACTGTATTTTCTCATCTTCAAATCCAACGCGGCCAGCCTGCGTTTGTTGAATACGATACCGGAAACTCACGTTTTCACCATCCGCGCGGATGGATTTTTAAACCTCGCCGTCGATAGCCTGCGCTTTCTCGTCTGGGCCCGCCAGCGCGGGATCGACACCGTTATCGACCTGGAGCTGTTCTCGCGCTACAGTGCCTTGCTGACGGGCTTATCCGGCGCCGTGAAGCGGATTGGGTTCCATGCCTTTTACAACGAGGGGTTGTATCGTGGCGATCTGTTGACTCATCGAGTGGCCTACAATCCCCATTTGCACATTGCCAGAAATTTTATCGCGCTGGTCAATGCCGCGCTGGCGGAGCAGAAGGAACTACCGTTTTCCAAGACTCTGATCGACGACAGTGAAATCAGGTTGGCTCGCGCCGAAATCAGCGAAGATACCATTGCCGCGATGCGCGAACGCATTCGCCATGAATATCCTTCTTACGACGAGCGGCGTCACCGGCTGGCATTGATCAATCCCAACGCCAGCGACCTGCTGCCGCAGCGCCGCTGGATGCCCGACTATTTCGTGACGGTCATGCGTGGATTGCTGGCCGAACACGAAGATTTACTGGTTCTGATCACCGGGGCTCCAGCGGAGCGCGCGGAAGCGGAGATGCTGAAACAGCGGGCCGGGCACGAGCGCTGCCTCAATTTCGCTGGCCGCCAGCAGCTTGAGGAATTGCCCGCGTTGTATTCGATGGCCGAAATTATGCTGACCAACGACTCGGGCCCAGGCCACTTTTCGGCGGTCACGAATCTTCGCACCTTCGTCATCTTCGGTCCGGAAACGCCCCGTCTCTACGGTTCTCTCGGCAACAGCACTCCGATTTACGCGGGCCTCGCCTGTTCGCCCTGTGTCAGCGCGGCCAACCATCGCAAGACCCCCTGCACCGACAACGTGTGCCTGAAGGTCATCGAGCCGGAGATGGTGCTGGAACGATTGCGCGATGCGCTGAAGGAACGGCGTTCCGCATGAAGGAATCCACCCGCCGATGACCGCCGCCAGCTTCGCCCTGATTCTGACCGGCGTGTTGCTCAACGCCGCCGCGCAACTGCTGCTCAAGGCCGGGACGAATACGCTCGGTGTCATTACTCCCACCGCCGCCAACGCACTGCCGCTGACCTGGACGGTCGTCACCAACCCGCATTTTCTCGGTGGCTTCGCCTGCTACGGCGTCAGTGTGCTGGTGTGGATTCTGGCGCTCTCCCGCGTCCCGGTCAGCATCGCCTACCCGATGCTGTCCATCGGCTATGTCGTCAACGCGCTCGCCGCGTGGTATCTGTTCGACGAGATGCTGAGCGGTGGGCGCTGGCTCGGCATCGGGTTTATCATCATCGGCGTTTATCTGCTCGCCCGATCCTCCTGAGAGATTCGTAATGCCATCTCTTCCCTATCTGCCCTTCGCCCGCCCAACGCTGGATGAAGAGACGATCAACGGCGTGGCGGAGGTGCTGCGTTCCGGCTGGATCACCACCGGACCGCAGGTCAAAAAATTCGAAGCGGCGCTGTCCGCTTACCTCGATGGCCGGCCAGTGCGGACGTTGAATTCGGCCACCGCCGCGCTGGAAGTCGCCCTGCAACTATGCGGCATCGGTCCCGGCGATGAAGTGATCACGCCGTCGCAAACCTTTTTCGCCGCGCCGAACATGATCGCCAAGGTGGGAGCGACGCCGATCTTCGTGGATGTGGATCTGGTCAGCCGCAACCTCGATTTCGACGCGGTGAAACGAGCCATCACCCCACGGACGAAGGCCATCATGCCGACCCATTTCGCGGGATTGCCCGTGGATATGGAACGGCTGTACGCGATTGCCAAGCGGCACGGGTTACGGGTCATCGAGGACGCGGCGCTGGCCATCGGCTCCAGTTGGCGCGGACGGCGCATCGGCGGCTTCGGTGACTTGACCGTGTTCAGTTTCCATCCCAACAAGAACATGACCTCCATCGAGGGCGGGGCGCTGGTCCTGAACGACGAAGCGGAAGCGCGCGAGGTCGAGACGCTGCGCTTTCACGGCATCACCCGCCTGCCTGACGGCACGCGCGACGTGGCTTTCCCCGGCGGCAAGTTCAACCTGCCCGACGTCAACGCCCGGATCGGTCTCGGGCAACTGGCGCGGCTGGAGGAATTCAACGCCCGCCGCCGTGAGCTTGTGGCGGACTACTTTCGACTGTTTCCCGCCGAGCCGCCCTGCCTGCTGCCGCATCCGGGTTATCCGGGCGATGAGATCGGCCACAGTTGGAATCTATTCGCGCCGCTGCTGCCGCTGGAGCGGATGGCGATCAATCGCCAGCAATTTCGCGCCGCCTTGGAAGCGCGCGGCATCGGCACGGGCATCTCCTACGAAGCGGCGCATCTCACCACGCTGTTCCGCCGCCATGGTCACCATGAGGGCGAATTGCCAAACACCGAACGGATCGCCCGCGAAACGGTGACGCTGCCGCTGTTTCCAGCCATGACCCGCGCCGACGTGGAACGGGTGTGCGCGGCGGTCAGCGAGGTGTTGCGATGAACGGTCCCCAGCTCTCGGTCATCATTCCCGTCTACAACGAACAAGAGACGCTGCCGGCGCTGTTCGCGCGGCTCTATCCGGCACTGGACGCCCTGAACGTGGCCTACGAAGTGCTGTTCGTCAACGACGGCAGCCGCGACCGCTCGGCGGCGCTGCTAAAAGACCAGTTCCTGGCCCGGCCCGACGTGACGCGGGTCATCCTGTTCAACGCCAACCACGGCCAGCACCTGGCAATCATGGCCGGCTTCGAATACTGCCGGGGCGAGCGGATCGTCACGCTGGACGCTGACTTGCAGAATCCACCGGAGGAAATCGGCAAGCTGCTGGCGGCGATGGACCAGGGCCATGACTATGTGGGCAGCATCCGAAAAACCCGCGAGGACCACTGGTGGCGGCATGTCGCTTCCCGGCTGATGAATCGGCTACGGGAGAGGATCACCCACATCAGGATGACCGATCAGGGCTGTATGTTGCGCGCCTACAGCCGATCCATCGTCAAGGCGATCGTGGCGACGCGCGAGGTGAGCACCTATATCCCGGCGTTGGCCTATACCTTCGCCGCCAACCCCACCGAAGTCACCGTTGCCCACGCCGAACGCACCGCTGGCGAATCCAAATATCCTCTCTACAAGCTGATCCGGCTAAACTTTGATTTGGTGACCGGCTTCTCGCTGGCGCCCTTGCAGATGTTCTCGCTGGTCGGAATCGCCCTGTCGCTGGCCTCGGCGGCGTTCGTGGCGTACCTGGCGATTCGCCGGCTGGTCGTGGGTCCGGAAGCGGAGGGGCTGTTCACCCTGTTCGGCATCAACTTCCTGCTGATGGGCATCCTGCTGTTCGGTATCGGCCTGCTGGGCGAGTACGTCGGGCGCATCTACCAACAAGTGCGCGAGCGCCCACGTTTCACCATCCAGGCGATTTTGGAACAGCGCGCCCAAGGAGACTGATCCATGACCCGCGCCGTCGTGTTCGCCTATCACAATGTCGGGGTGCGTTGCCTCAAGGTCTTGCTGGCCCATGGCGTCGAGGTGGCGCTGGTCGTGACGCACACCGACGATCCCCGCGAGCGGATCTGGTTCGACAGCGTCGCCGCCACCGCCGCCGATCATGGCATTCCGACGATCGCCCCAGAAAATCCGAACGCCCCGACGGAGTTGCAACGACTTCGCGACATGGCTCCCGATTTTCTGTTCTCGTTCTACTATCGGCGCATGTTGATGCCGGAACTGCTGGCGATCGCCCCGCGCGGCGCCTTGAACATGCACGGGTCGCTGCTGCCGAAATATCGCGGCCGGGTTCCGATCAACTGGGCCATCATCCACGGCGAGACCGAAACCGGCGCCACGCTGCACTACATGGTGGCGAAACCGGATGCCGGCGATATCGTCGATCAGACCGCCGTGCCGATCCTGCTCGACGACACCGCGCGGGACGTGCTCGACAAGGTGACCGTCGCCGCCGAACTGACGCTGTACCGGGCCTTGCCGGCCCTGATCGCCGGGACCGCGCCGCGCATCGCGCAGAATCTGCGCCAGGGCAGTTATTTCTCCAGCCGCAAGCCCGAGGACGGGCGCATTGACTGGACCGGATCGGCGATGGGCGTTCATAACCTGGTGCGGGCGGTGGCCCCGCCCTATCCGGGCGCGTTCACCACGGTAGCCGGCGAGCCGGCGCGGATCCTGCGAACGCGGGTCATCGCAGCCAACGCGATCCGGATCCCCGATCCCTTCCTTGCGGAAACCGACGGCCGATTGATCGCCCGGTGCGCCGGCGGTGGCGCGTTGCAAGTTCTCACGCTGGAGCTCGGCGGCGAAATCGTCGATTCGGCGCAACTGGCGACGCGACTTGGTCCCGGGCCGTGGCGTCTGGGCGCCTGAGAGGCGTTTTTTTACAGCCTCTGGCGAGCTAACCGGTTGAACAAACAACCCTCACCCCTGCCCCTCTCCCGCTTGCGGGCGAGGGGTTCCTATACAGCTTCTGAAAATCGGGGCTTCGCTCATTCCAATTCCAATTCCACCCCGCCTTCGCTTGCTGCTTTCAGACCCTTGGAATCCTTCCCCTAATGAAAAGAATCCTCATCCTCGGCGTCAACGGCTTCATCGGCCACCATCTGTCCCAACGCATCCTGGCCGACACCGACTGGGAAATTCACGGCATGGACATGCAGGACGACCGCGTCCGTGACCTGATCGGCCATTCGCGCTTTCACTTTTTCGAGGGCGACATCACCATCAACCGGGAATGGATCGAATACCACGTGAAGAAATGCGACGTGGCGCTGCCGCTGGTCGCCATCGCCACGCCCGCCACCTATGTCCGCGAACCGCTGCGGGTGTTCGAACTTGACTTCGAGGCCAACCTGCCCATCGTGCGATCCTGCGTGAAGTACCGGAAGCGATTGGTGTTTCCCTCAACCTCCGAGGTCTACGGCATGTGCGCCGACCCGGAGTTCGACCCCGCAAAATCGCCGCTGATCTACGGCCCGATCAACAAGCCGCGTTGGATCTACGCCTGCGCCAAGCAGATGATGGACCGGGTGATCTGGGCCTATGGGATGGAACAGGGACTGGATTTCACCCTGTTCCGGCCGTTCAACTGGATCGGCGCCGGCCTCGATTCGATCAACACGCCGAAGGAAGGCAGTTCCCGGGTCATCACCCAGTTTCTGGGCCAAATCGCGCGCGGCGAATCGATCAAACTGGTGGACGGCGGCGCCCAGCGGCGGTCGTTCACCTATATCGACGACGGCATCGATGCGCTGCTCAAGATCATCGCCAACGAACGCGGCGTGACCAGCGGCCAGATTTACAACATCGGCAATCCACGCAACAACCTGTCGGTGCGCGAACTGGCGACCCGGATGTTGGAACTGGCGGCGGAATATCCGGAATACCGGGACAACGCGGCCAAGGTTCGACTGGTCGAAACCACCTCGGCGGACTACTACGGCCAGGGCTATCAGGACGTGCAACAGCGGGTGCCGAAGATCGAAAACACTTGCGCCGATCTTGACTGGGAGCCGAAGGTGACGATGGACGATGCCTTGCGGCGAATCTTCGAGGCCTATCGCGCCCATGTCGCTGACGCCGGCACGCTGGTCGACTGAGCCGGATGGTCGCGCCTCCGTTCGTTCTGAAAGTTGATGTCGACACCCTGCGTGGAACGCTGGAGGGCGTGCCGCGACTGGTGGAGCTGTTCCAGCGCCACCGCACGGACGCAACCTTCCTGTTCAGCCTCGGTCCCGACCACACCGGTTGGGCCATCCGGCGAGTGTTCCGGCGCGGCTTTCTCGGCAAGGTCAAACGCACCTCGGTCATCGAACACTACGGGCTCAAGACGTTGCTTTACGGAACCCTGCTACCCGGACCGGACATCGGCCGGCGCGCGGGCGATGCGATGCGACACGTCCACGCCGCCGGCTTTGAGACCGGTATCCATTGCTGGGATCATGTGTATTGGCAGGATCATGTCGCTGGGGCCAACCGCGAATGGACCGTCCGCGAGATGAGAAAGGCGGTGGAACATTACGCCGAGATTTTCGGCGCGGCGGCGACCGTGCATGGCGCGGCCGGCTGGCAGATGAACAGCCACGCGCTGCGGCTCACTGCGGAACTGGGCTTTGCCTATTGCTCCGATTCGCGCGGAACCCATCCTTTTCTGCCGGTGGTGGACGGCGAGACGATCCGCTGCCCGCAGTTTCCGACCACGCTGCCAACCCTGGATGAGTTGATCGGCCTGGACGGCATCACGCCGGACAACGTCGCCGCTCGCCTGCTGGCGATGACGGCAACGATGCCGGTTACCGGCCATGTGTTCACCCTGCACGCCGAGTTGGAAGGCATGAAATTCCTGCCCGTGTTCGACCGATTGCTCACCGGCTGGCGCGGCCAGGGCTATCGCCTCGGCGCCCTGCGGACGCTGGCCAATGAAATGATGCTGGACGCCTTGCCACGGCATGAGGTCAAGCACGGGACCGTGCCCGGCCGCGCGGGCACGCTGCTGGTCCAGGGATCGGCGGTTGATCGGGCAAGAGGCGGAATCACTTCGCCGTCAGCCCCGTAACGCGGGCCCGGGCTTCGTTGCGACCGTTCAGCGGCAACGTCACCACGCCCATCGAACCCAGATAGCCCCGGTTCGTGCCGATGGCCTCCTCGGACGTAAACTCGGTCAGATACTCCTTAAGGCCCGCGACGACACCTAGATTGGCTTTCTTGACATAAAGCAATAACGGCTCCACGACGGGATACACGCCATGGGAGATGCTCAGGGTCGACGGTTCATAGCTGTCGAGAGGAATGGCGGACAAGCCGGAACCCGGCTTGAAGTGGGTTTGGGACATGACGCCCAGAGTGGCGGGGTTCGCTTGCACCTCCTTGACGGCCGCGCCAAATTCCTTGAACTCCACATAAGCGCCATCCTCGCGGGGGCGTTGGCAAGCCGCCTCGAGCGCCTTGGGATTGTCCGCCATCAGGATTTGCATTGTGTCGACCTGCTTGCAACCGGCCAGCATGATTTGCTTCAGCACGATATCGTGAATACCATGCATCTCGGCGGGTATCCACATTACAATCTTGGTATTGGGCAAGGTGGGATTAATATCACTCCAGGTTTTGTAAGGATTGGGTACTATCTTGGCACCATCCTTTGGGTCGGGAACCTCCTTGGCCATCGCCAGAAACAACTCCTTGCGAGTCAAGTTGGCGAATTTCGCTCCCGCGTTCGATTGCGCGATGACGGTGGCTACTAAACCAAACTGAATTTCGACGATATCCTTGACGCCGTTTTGCTCGCACACTTCCCTTTCCTCCGGCTTCATGGGCCTTACCGCGACGGCGATATCCACTGTTCCGACGCCGGTCCCCGCACAAAACAATTTGAAACCGGCCGCCGAACCGATGGCTTGAATTTGTGGAGGTTTTAGTTTGGTGGCTTGGCTAAATCGCTCGCCCACCGCTGTCGCGAACGGATAAATCGTGGTGGCGCCCGCCATGCTAATATAGTCGCGGATGGGTTCGGCGGCGGTAACGCCAGTCGTGGCAACCACCGACAGGATAAAAGCAAAACTCAAATTACGCGCAAGCATTGATTTCCCCTCCTCCTGGTTATGGCGTTTTTGGAACGGGCCAAGTTGAGGCGGCCCATCAACATAAGCTAACATAACTCAATATAAATAACATATTTTATGCAAATAACAGACCAAATTTCTTGGAAAACCGAGCTTCCGCGCGATCAGGGGCCTTTACGATAATATGCAATTTAATCAACGATTTATATGGAATAATAAAACCAGCCAAAGGCATGATGAAAGGAAGCAACCCAATTCGGCGTGAAATTTTGAAACAAGTTTGTCGCCGTACGTTTCATTTTGAAACGCCGGCCAGCTCTGAAAAACCGAGACCCATCCCACGAGAGTAGTTCCAAAAGGTCGGAAAACCAATGCGGATGAATCATTCCAAGCAGATTTTCTTGAAAAAGACACCAATTGGCATATTAGCTTTCATAGTGACCGCGATCATCGCCCTTTTCG
Organism: Candidatus Contendibacter sp.; assembly: GCA_029624765.1. Classification (GTDB taxonomy): domain Bacteria; phylum Pseudomonadota; class Gammaproteobacteria; order Competibacterales; family Competibacteraceae; genus Contendibacter. Next base: position 95,394 of record JARSSO010000063.1, read on the forward strand.
TCGCATTGTCGTTTTTCGACTACCCTTCCGCCGACGATTTTTGCTACGCCGTCAAGACCAGGCAATTCGGGTTCATCGGAACCCAAGAATTCTGGTATAAAAACTGGTCGGGCCGATACACCCTGAACTTCGCTTATACCCTGTTTACGCTGTCGGGGGATATCTTTAAAATCTATTATTTTCCACCCATCGTTCTTCTGATATCGACCTGGTTGGGATTTTGCTTTCTGGCCGCAAAAATCGCTCAAGGCCACCTCTCGGCATTTTTTATTCTGCTTATCGGAGGAACATGCACCGTATTATTTATTTCCGGCACCCCGAACATTGCCCAAACCTTCTACTGGCCCGGCGGCAGCTTTACTTATCAGATACCGAATACTCTCCTGATTTTCCTTCTGGGGCTGCTGATCTGGCGTGAAACCACCGCGATCGGCAACAATACGCAAACAGTGATTTTTTTCCTTTCCAGCCTGCTTGTGATCGCCATCATCGGCGCGAACGAAATATCCCTCTTATTGACGGGCGCGATTCTCTTCTGCGGCACCATCCATGCGCTGCTGACACGGCGGGATTCCCGCGCCTTCTGGGCGGGACTGTTGCTGATCGCCATCGGAGCCGCGCTCGTCAGCGTGCTGGCGCCAGGCAATTACCAGCGCTATTCCACACTCGACCAGGTCACGCAACTACGGCTGACGCCTGGGGTAGCCTTGCTCCTTTATCCACCCTGGGTCGCGCTGCGCATGCTGTACTGGCTTTCCAACCTGGGATTGTGGGCATCGGCGCTCATCGTTCTGGTCATCACATTTCCCGCCGCCAAAACCTGGCTCTACTCCGATGGAAGCTTCAACCGTTCGTTTCTGCTCTTTCCAGTTCTATGGATATTCATGATCTTCGTACTCAATGGGATCGGTTTCCTGATCAACCGGTACCCCTTGCCGGACCGAGCGGAAAGCGTGGTTTGGTTGCTCTTTCTGCTTGGCTGGTATCCCTCCTTCATCATCCTGGCGCATTTCACGGTGGGCCGAACAATCCCCCTCGACGACCGTCGCCTCATTCAGCCGGCCATCGTATTGCTCGCGATCAGCCTGCTGGGATCACCCAACATTTTCGAGGCTTACAAGGACACCTACCGAAGCTCCCGCTACGCCCGGGAGCTGCGTGACCGGTTTGACGCGATCCGAGCCGCCAAGAACCGGGGAGAGACGGAGATCGTCGTCGGCGGTATCTCAAGGCCGCCGCTGACCCTGTTCACCGCCTATCTTGAAACCGACCCCGAAAACTTCAAAAACCAGTGCATGAGCGAATATTTCGAGGTCAGGTCCATCCGGCTCGGTTCCCCCGCCCGATAACCTCGCCGCCGATCCAAGCCTGGTTCGCCCGCAACCTTCCATCAACCGATTCCAATCCTCGGCTCCACCCACAGCCGGTCGCGCAGACCCGATGACCGCCGAAGCCGCCGTTCGACCGCGCCGGCGAGCACCTCCGGCAACCCGTGAAACGCCGCCCGTTGCCTGGCGCGAGTCAACGCTGTGTACACCAGTTCGCGGCTCAACACCGGTGACGGCGCGTTCGGGGTCACCATCACGATTTGGTCAAACTCCGATCCCTGGCTCTTATGCACCGTCATCGCGTAGACGGTCTCGTGCTCCGGCAGACGCGCCGGGGCGAAACCGCGCAACGCGCCGTCACTGCCCAGGAAAAACACCCGCATCCGTTCCGGATCGTCCGGGTCCGGCAGGGTAATGCCGATGTCGCCGTTGAACAGCCGCAGATTGTAGTCGTTGCGAACGATCATCACCGGGCGGCCCGGATACCAGTCCCGACGCGACTGAATCAAACCTCGGTCGCGCAGCGCCGCCTCGCACAGTCCATTCAACGCTTCCACCCCGAATGGTCCGTTGCGGAGGGCGCTCAATACCCGGAATCGGTTGAAGTGTTCGAACACGGTCGCTGGCTCCGCTCCCTCCCGCGCCGCCCGCAGATAGGGCGCGAAACCTGCTCCAATCGGTTCCGCCAACTGATCCGGCAACTCGGCGGGATCGGCCAGGGTCCGCCAGGCGAGATCCTCGTGGGGCGAACCGGTCAACAACGTCACCGCCGCCCCACCCTTGCCGCCGTTCACCGCCCGGGCCAGCGCGCCGATGCCGCTGGCCGCGCTGAAGCGGTAGCTGTGCCGCAACAGCACGATGGCGTCGGCCAGCGGCGGCGGCGTGATCCGGCCACGCGGCAACGCTTCGCCGGTCAGCGCCGCCAGCCGCGCCCGAAACTCCGGCGAAAACCGGCCGCCGCCGAAACAAAGGTCTCCCAGCACCGCCCCCGCCTCCACCGAGGCCAGTTGATCCTTGTCGCCCAACAGGATCAGCCGGGCGGCGGGCGGCAACGCATCGACGGTCTTGGCCATCAGCGCCAATCCCACCATGGACACTTCGTCCACCACCAGCACGTCCACCGCCAACGGATGGTCGCGGTCGTGGCGGAAATACACCGAGTCGGGTCGGGCGCCGAGCAGGCGATGCAGGGTGGACGCTTCCTCGGGAATTTGCGCCAACCGTTCCGGCTCCAGTCCCAGCGCGGGCTTGGCCGCGCGGATCGCTTCCTGCAAACGCGCCGCCGCCTTGCCGGTGGGCGCCGCCAGCGCGATGCGCAACGGCCGCTCGGTCTGGCCGGTCAGCAGCGCCAGAATTTTCAGGACGGTGCTGGTCTTGCCGGTGCCCGGTCCGCCGGAAATGATGCAAATCCGCTTCAGCACCGCCACCGCCGCCGCCACTTTCTGCCAGTCCGGTCCGGTCAGTTGCGGATGGCGGGGAAACAGCCGGTCGAGATCGGCTCGCAGCCGTGCTGCGTCCACGGTCGTCGCGACTTCCCCGGCCCGCCGCAACAGATCGTCCGCCAACCGGCGTTCGTACTCCCAGTAGCGGTACAGGTACAACCGACCGCGTCGGTCCAGAATCAGGGGCTGCCGCGCGCCCGGTCGCCCGACCACCAGGCTGGCGCGCAGGATTCCCAGCCACTCGCCGACTGGCGGGGGCGCGAAGGGCGCTTCCCCCGCCATCACGGTCCAGCGCCGCGCCCATTGCCGCAGGTTGACGCAGATGTCGCCCTGGCCGGTGGCGTGGCTGGCCAGGGCCGCCGCCAGTTCCAAGGCTACCCTCACCCCCAACCCCTCTCCCGGCTGGAGAGGGGAGCTTGCGCCGGCCAACCGGCTCATGAACCGGGCGAAATGCAGGTCCAGATCGGTCAGCGAACCGCGTTCGTACAAAATCGACAGAGGATCGTTCATACCGCGACGCCAGTCGCCATCAGTTCGTCCAATGCCGCCACCAGCATTGGCGTGGGTCGGTCGTGGAACACGCCGCAGCCCGCCCCCCGCGTCGGGTCCATGCCACGCAGAAACAAATAGAACACGCCGCCGAAGTGGCGCTGGTAGTCGTAATCCGGCACGCGCAGCCGCAGATAACGGTGCAGCGCCACGGTGTAGATCAGATATTGCAACAGGTAGGATTCGCGGGCCATCGCCTCGTCCAGGCAGGGACGGCGATAGGCCGCTGGCCCCGCGCCCAGCCAGTTGGACTTGTAATCCACCAGATAGAACCGCCCATCCGCCTCGAACACCAGGTCGATGAAACCCTTCATGTAACCGCGCAGCGGGCTGAATTCCAGATTCTCGATCCGTTCCCGGAACGGGCCGGCGGCATAGCCATGCCGCTCCAGCACCCGCCGCAACGCTTCGGCGCGCAACGTCCGCACTGGATAGGTGAATTCCAATTCATCGAGCCGCCGCTCCGGCGCGACCGTCGCCAAGGTCAAACCGTTCTCGTTCAGCGGCGTCGCCAGCACCCGTTCCACCCAGTCCGCCACCGTCGGCGTCCACGCTTCCGCGTCCAGGCCGTGCCCGGTCAAGGTCCGGCCGACCAGGGTTTCCAATCGCGCCCGATCCCGTTGGGTGAAATCCAGCCGCTCGAACAGAGCGTGCAGGCAGGTTCCCGCCCTCGCGCCGCGCGGAAAGGCGAACACATCGCGGACGGTCTCCACGACCGATTCGGTTTCGGCGGCGGGAACGACGACGGTCATGTCGTAATCGGGGGTCTCGACCGCGTGGCCGGCGGTCAGGGCGGTGAAACTGCCCATCCGCCAGGATTCCGGTACGGGTCCCGCGAACGCGCGGGCCCGCAATTCGGGCTCCGCCACGGCGGGCGGTTGGTAAATCTGGCCCGACTCGCGCGGCAGGGACGTGATCGCGACGGTCTGGTTCACCGCCGCGAACGCGGCTTGCAGTTCGGCCCGCAGCACCGCCGGTTCCAAGGTCCTGAACCGTTCCTGGGTGACCACCAACGCATCCTGGGACGGTCCGATCACCGGCGGCCGATGCAGCAGCCAAACGGGCGGCGCGGTTCCGCTTTCATCCGCCTTGCCACGCACCTGATATTTGCCCCAAATCAGATAGCAGCGCTGCTTGGCACGGGTCAGGGCCACGTAGAACAGCCGCAGATTCTCGGCCATTTCCTCGCGGCGCGCGAGTTGCCGGGCCGGATCGTCCTCGGCCGCGCCGACGGCGAGCACGGCGCGGGCCGGATTCGCGGGATCGTGGTACAGCAGCAGATCATTCTTCTCGGCGCGCAGCTTGCCATCCCATGGAAACGGGCAGAACACCACCGGATATTCCAGCCCCTTGCTCTTGTGAACCGTGACGATCCGCACCAGATTCTCGTCGCTTTCCAGCCGCAATTGCTGCTCCTCGTCCCGGTTGGCCGGCGCGCGGCGGCGATCACCCAGCCACTTGAGCAGGCCGGTCATGCCGGGATGACCGCGGCCAGCCACATGCAGCAGTTCGGCCAGGTGCAACAAATTGGTCAAGCGCCGTTCGCCGTCCTGGAACGCCAACAACCGGGACGCCACCGCCTGTTCATTCAACCAGGCGCGGAAAAAGTGGATGAAGCCGTCGTCCCGCCACTGCTGCCGGTAACCCTGAAAGGTTTCCAACCACCGCGCCCAGGCCTGTTCATCATCGCGCAACCGGTACAGCGCCTCGCCGCTCAATCCGAACCAGTCGTCGGCCAGGGCCGCGCGGACCCGCCCTTCGTCACCCGGCTCCAGCACCGCCGCCAGCAACCCCTCCAGTTGACCCGCCTCGGCGGAGGCAAACACGCTGTCGTCCACCTGCTGCACGCAGGGCACGCGCAGGCGCAGCAATTGGTCGCGGATCATGCGGCCCTGCCGATGCGCGCGCACCAGTACGGCGATATCGCCGCCGGCCAGCGGCCGGTCGCCGATGCCCGCCTGGCCGCGTGCGCCCAGATTGAGCAGACGGGCGATTTCGGCGGCGGTCGCCCGGGCCGCCCGTTCGCTGGCGACGCCCTTGGCCAGCGGTTGATCGCCGTCCGGCTCCAGCCACCACAGTTGCAGCGGCGGTTCGTTCCGGCCCTGAATCCACAGCGGCTCGTGGGGTTTCTTTTCCGCCGGAACCGCCGGCTGGAAACCGATGGCGTCGAACAGAAAGGGCTGTTTTCGGGCCGGGCCGAACACCGCGTTCAACGCCGTCAGCAGGCGCGGGTCGGAACGCCAGTTCACATCGAGGGTATAGCCGCGGGTGGCGTCCTGGCGGGCGGCCAGGTACGCGAAGACGTCCGCCCCGCGAAAGCTGTAGATCGCCTGCTTGGGATCGCCGACCAGAAACACCGGTTGACTCGCGTCGGCGTAGAGGCGGCGAAAAATGTCGTACTGCACCGGATCGGTGTCCTGGAATTCGTCGATCAGCGCGGCGGCGTAACGACGGCGCAGACTAGCGACCAGGGCCGCGCCCCGCCGGGGATCGGTCAGGGCCTCGCGCAGGTTGAGCAGCAGGTCATCGTAGGATTGAAGCTGTTGCCGGCGCTTGCGCGACGCCAGTTCGGTGTTGCAGTATGCCAGCAGCTTCACCGGAATCCGATGCCGACAGTAGTCGGCCAGGGTTTCACAGGCGGTTTTCAACGTCTCGCAAGCGTCGAAGAAAGCATGGCCGGGGGCGGGCTGATTGTTTTTGAGTGATTTTCGCAGCTTGGAAGAGGTGAACTTTTCGAACTGTTCGAACAGTTCGAGGGTAGGGATTTCGGCGGTCAGATAGCGGTCCATGGCGTCCAGCCAGCGGGGGATGGAATCCTTGCGATAGACGTTGCCGTTGAGCGCCTTGTTGTTCAGCAATAAATTCTCGATCCCGGCTCGGTCCTCCAGCCAAAGTTGCCGCGCGCGGCGCCAGGCGGTGACAAAAGCCTGTTCCAGCGCCGCCCCGTCGGCATTTCCTTCCGGCGTGACCACCTGGAGATAGGGTTTGCCCAGATACGGGCTGATGGCGGCAAGCAACTTCGCCGGACTGTATTTTTTATCCAGAAAGTATTGCACCACCATCGGCGCGGCTGGATAAAACTCCCGCCGCCAGAAGTCCTCGACGATTTCCCGCAGCAGATCGCCGGTGTCGGCCAGCAACTCGGTCTCGAACGGCGCCCCGCTTTCAAAGGCGCTGTCATCCAGCGCCCGCTGGCAAAAACCGTGAATGGTGAAAATGGCGGCCTCGTCGAAGCCGCGCGCCGCGTTGTTCAGCCGGCGAATGGCCAGCTCGCGGTCGGGCAGGGCATCCAGCATCCGGACGCTGAACTCGTCGTCCTCCTCGGCCCGGCCGCGCTGGAACGCCCGCCGGATTTGCCCCAGCCGCTCGCGGATGCGGTCGCTCAGTTCCTTGGTGGCGGCGTTGGTGTAGGTGACGACCAGAATCCGGTTGACCGGAATCGCCGCCTCCATTACCAGGCGCAGATACAGCGCGGTCAGGGCGTAGGTCTTGCCGGTCCCGGCGCTGGCTTCGATCAGGTTGAAGCCGTTCAGCGGGGCGTACAACGGGTCGAGCCGTTCCATCACCCTGCGTCGCCGCCGAAATACTCGGTCGTGTAACGTTCCACCCGCAGCTCCGGCGACCAGAAATCGAGCGGCAGTCCGGCCTTGTGCTTGAGCTGCGCCAGAAAGACGTGGGGGTCGGGCAGGTTTTCCCACACCGCCGGCAGAAACGTGGCCCGGTGCTGGCGGAACTGGAGGATCAGTCCATCCACTTCCGGCCGCATTTGCGCCAGCAGGTCTTCCTCGGAATCGAAGCGCATCGGCTCCGGCGGCGACAGCACCGAGATGAAAACCTCCAGCTTAGGAAACTCGTCCGGCCGCAGTTCGGGAAAGCGGGGATCCTTGAAGGCCGCCGCGTGCGCGTGAGTGGCCACGTCCTGAACCAGCGGCAGATAGGCGGTCAGCGCGCCGATGCAGCCGCGTAACTGACCGCCGATTTCCAAAGTCACGAAGGTGGCCCGCAACGGCCGCAGGGTTTCCGGATAGTCGGCCGGATTCACCGTCAGCGCCCGCCCGCGCCGGAGGCCGTGCTGGATCGAGGCGCGCGCCACCTCCAACAGCGTGGTCCGATCCGCCGCCGACAGCGTGTTATCGGTGGACATGAAGGCTTCGACCCCGGTCAGTGGAACACATACGCGCCGTACCCCACCACCTGATCGCGCGAGCCGGCGGTATCGCCGGAATTGCGCAAGTCGATGGTCTCGCCGCGCAGGCCCTTGCGCCGCGCCACCCACAACAGGCCGTTGACCGGATTGCGCCCGCAGGCCTGGTCGTAGCCGATGTCCTCGTAGCGCAACGCTTCGATGGCCCGGGAGGTGGCGCTGTCCAGGTTGCGGGCGGTCTGGTAGTCCTGGTAGTGGCTGAGATCGGAACTGATGACGATCAGGGTTTCCGGGCCGCCCCACAGCGCCTCCAGCACCGCCCCGACTTCCGCCGGCCGGGCGTCGCCGACCACCAGTGGAACCAGTTTGAACTCGCCCAGCACCTCTTGCAGGAAGGGCAGATGCACCTCCAGGCTGTGCTCCTGGGCGTGGGCCTGCTCCAGAAAACCCACTTCCGGCAGGCCCCGAATCTGCTCGACCGCATCCTGATCCACCGGAATCTGGCCGAACGGAGTGGCGAACGCCTTCATTCCGCTGACCGCGAGGCCCCGGAATCCGACCCGATGGCTGGGCCCCAGCAAGACGATCCGGGTGACGACCTCGCGAACCGCCCGCAGCCGGGCATAGGCCGAGGCGGCGACGGGGCCGGAGTAGATATAGCCCGCGTGAGGGGCGATGATCGCTTTTGGTGGTGGTTCGGCCGAAGGTTCGACTTGACTTAGAAAGTGCCGCACCTGAGCGTGCAGCTCCGTGGCATCGGCCGGATAGAACAATCCCGCCACGGCGGGTGTGCGCACGGTTTGCATAACGACGCCCTCCCGATAAGTTTGCCAATACCGATCAGTTGGAGTATAGGGCCTAAATTCGTTTGGCGAAGCTCGAATTGTGGTCTAAACCTTACGGCAGCCCGCATTTCCGCTGGCTGAACAACGAAGAGAGCCTTTATCCAGGAGGCCATATGAATAAAACCACCGAGTTTTTCCCTACCCGCTACTGGCGCGTCCTCGACGATGGCCGGGTCCAGTGCGATGTCTGCCCGCGTTTTTGCAAGCTGCACGAGGGTCAGCAGGGTCTGTGCTTCGTGCGCGGCTGTCACGGCGGCAAGATCGTGCTGACCAGCTACGGCCGGTCCAGCGGCTTCTGCATCGATCCGATCGAAAAGAAACCTCTCAATCATTTCCTGCCCGGCACCTCGGTGCTGTCGTTCGGCACCGCCGGTTGCAATCTGGCCTGCAAGTTCTGCCAGAACTGGGACATGAGCAAATCCCGCGAGATGGACACCCTGGCCGACGCCGCCTCGCCGGACAAGCTGGCGCGGGTGGCCCACGAACTGGGCTGTCGCAGCATGGCCTACACCTATAATGACCCGGTGATCTTCATGGAGTACGCCATGGATGTCGCCATCGCCTGCCGGGACTATGGGATCAAGTCGGTGGCGGTCACCGCCGGCTACATGTGCGACGAGCCGCGCCGGGAATTCTATAAATACATGGACGCCGCCAACGTGGACCTCAAGGCGTTCACCGAGGAGTTCTACTGGAAGATTTGCGGCGGTCACCTGCAACCGGTGCTCGATACCCTGGTATATCTCAAGCGCGAGACCAACGTTTGGTTCGAAATCACCACCCTGCTGATTCCCGGCGAGAACGATTCCGACGCCGAACTGGAGGCATTGACCCAGTGGGTGATGGAAAACCTGGGACCGGACGTGCCGATTCACTTCACCGCCTTCCATCCGGACTGGAAGATGCTGAACCACTCCCCCACTCCGCCCTCGACCCTGAGTCGGGCGCGACGGATCGCGTTGAAGAACGGCATTCATTACGCCTACACCGGCAACGTCAACGACGAGAAAGGCGGCAGCACCTATTGCCACCAGTGCGGGCGGAAGTTGATCGGCCGCGACTGGTACACGCTTGGCGAGTGGAACCTGACCGCCGACGGGCGCTGCAAGTCCTGTGGAACGCCCTGCGCCGGCGTGTTCGAAACCCAGCCGGGCGCCTGGGGCGCGCGGCGCCGCCCGGTGCGCCTTCGCCAGTATGCCGACTGACCCGCCGAGGGGTCGGCTGCATTGACCCCCCGGGTTAAGCCAAACCCAGCAGACGCCTCGCCTGATCCTGCGTCATTCCCGACGCGATCAGGCGATCCAAGGCCTGCTGCAAGCCCTGTTGTAGACCTTCCTGCAAGCCCTGTTGTAGACCTTCCCGCAAGCCCTGTTGTAGACCTTCCCGCAAGCCCTGTTGTAGACCTTCCTGCAAACCCTCCGCCTTGGAGCGTTGCGCCCGCTGATCAAGCTCGACGAAGGTCTCGAAACGCCGCCCGTCCGGCCGATACAACACCAGGTCGATTCCTTCCAGGCTGAACCGAATGCCCAGCAACGGACTGACCCAGCCTTCCATCCGGGCGATGGGTTCCAGCCGCCCGTTGCGGCGGAGCCAGCCCTTGAGCGTTCCCCGATCCGGATCGTATTCGTAGTACTCTTCCACACCGTATCGGTCGTAAAACTCCAGCTTGCGACGCATCTCCGCCCGGCTGTTGCTGGACGAGAGCACCTCGAACGCCACTTGCGGGGCGATATGGTCTTCCCGATGCTGAATGTAGGACCCGCGATAACCCGGCGGTCGGCCAAACACGACCATGGCGTCCGGGGCGGCGCGGGTTCGGTTGTCGCCCTCGACCGGGTACCAAAGCAGATCGCCAGCGACGAATACATCGGGCCGGTCGACGAACAACGCGGCCAGCCCCCCCTGAATCATGACGATGTAGTCGAATTGCCGGGTGTTGTCGGCCATGGGTTTGCCGTCGCTGTCTGGATAGATCACATCCGGGGGGGAAGTGGCAAGGGCTCCGGATTGGGGCGGGGAAGTCGCCAGCGCGGGTGCGGTCATGGGTGCCTCCATCGGTCACGGCCTTGCCGGGGCAGGGTCGATTGATGAGAGAATCACTCTATCACACCGGCGGGAAGCAATGGATCATTGGACTTGAATGAAAATATTTGAGCGAGCGCCATGCTGAGCTACCGCCACGCCTTCCACGCCGGCAACTGCGCCGACGTCTTCAAGCATGTCCTGCTGGTCCAGCTCATCCGCGCCCTGCGCCGCAAGGACAATCCGTTTTGCGTGCTCGACACCCACGCCGGCGCGGGCCGCTACGACCTGGATTCCCCGCCAGCGCGGAAGAATCGCGAATTCGTCGGTGGTATCGACCGGCTGTGGCATCGAACGGAACTGAGTCCGGAACTGGCCGATTACGTGGCGCAGGTTCGGGCGTCGAACCCGGATGATCGTTTGCGCCATTACCCCGGCTCGCCACGCATTGCCCGCGCGCTGCTGCGCCCCCGCGACCGGTTGATCCTGACCGAGCTTCATCCAGCCGAGCACGCCGCGCTGAAAGCCGAATTCGCCGGTGACCGTCAAGTCCTGGTTCACCACGCCGACGGTTACGCCGCGCTCAAGGCGTTGCTGCCGCCCCTGGAACGGCGCGGCCTGGTTCTGATGGACCCGGCCTACGAGTTGAAGGATGAGTTCGACCGGCTCCTTGCAGCCGTTCAGGTAATTCACCGTCGCTGGGCCACGGGGATCATCGCGGTCTGGTACCCCATTCTCGACCGCGCGCCCAGCCTGCGCTGGCAGCGAACTTTGCAAGCGATGGAGATTCCGGCGCTGCTGTGCGCGGAACTGGGGCTGTATCCTTACGACGGTCCGCCGGGCCTCCATGGGTGCGGCATGATCCTCATCAATCCCCCGTGGAAGCTGGACGAAACGCTGGGCCGTCTGTTGCCCGAACTGCTGCGCTGGTTGCGCGTTGGCGAGCGAGGCCAAACCCGGCTGGAATGGCTAACTCCAGCGCCCTGATCCCTCCCTCATATCTGAAAAATCATGAATTACGATACCTTGATCGATGTCGCCACCCTGCGCGCCCACCTCGACGATCCCCAATGGGTGATCATGGACTGCCGCTTCAGCCTGATGGATACCGAAGCGGGCCGCCGCGCTTACCAGGAAAGCCATATTCCCGACGCCCGCTACGCGCATCTTGACGAGGATTTGTCCAGCCCAGTCACACCGGCCACGGGCCGCCATCCGCTGCCCAATCCAGGATTGCTGGCTCAGAAACTGGGTGCATGGGGCATCGGTCCCGAAACCCAAGTCGTGGCCTACGACGACATGGGCGGGATGCTGGCGGCGGCGCGGCTGTGGTGGTTGCTGCGCTGGCTGGGGCATGGGGCGGTGGCGGTGCTGGACGGTGGTTTTACCGCCTGGCGGCGGGCGGGATTGCCGTTGACCGCTGAACCGCCGACCGTGCGGACGACGGTCTTCAACGGCCGACCGGACGACCGGCTTTGGCTGACCACGGCGCGGGTTCAGGCGCTGCCCCCGGAGCATGTGGTGCTGGACGCGCGGGCGGCGGCGCGCTTTCGGGGCGAGATGGAGCCCATCGATCCGGTTGCCGGCCACATTCCAGGCGCGGTCAATCTGCCGACCGAGGGTCATTTAACCGTCGACGGTCATTTTCTACCCCGCGCCGAACTGCGGGCGCGGTTCGCGGCGGCGCTGGGCGAACGGCCGCCGACCACGGTGGCGCACAGTTGCGGTTCCGGCGTCACCGCCTGCCACAACCTGCTGGCGATGGAAGCCGTCGGCTTGCGCGGTTCGCGGCTGTACGCCGGTTCCTGGAGCGAGTGGATCCGCGACCCGGCCCGGCCCGTGGCGACCGGTGCCGAATGAATCGCGGTCGGCAACGAAACCGGCGCGACTGGGAGAACGCGCCGGCTTGCCGGCAAGTTACCGCCGTCCCTTCAACGCCGCGATGCGCATCCGCAAGGCGTTGAGCTTGATGAAACCTTCGGCGTCTTTTTGATTGTAGGCGCCGGCATCGTCCTCGAAGGTGGCGATGTTCATGTCGAACAGGCTGTCATCCGACTTGCGTCCCGCGACGATCACGTTGCCCTTGTACAGCTTCACCCGCACCACGCCATTCACCGGCGCCTGCGAGGCGTCGATCAGGGTTTGCAGCATCTTTCGCTCGGGACTCCACCAGTAACCGTTGTAAACCAGGCTGGCGTAGCGCGGCATCAGATCGTCCTTGAGATGCGCCACCTCCCGATCCAGGGTCAACGACTCCATCGCCCGGTGCGCCTTGAGCATGATGGTGCCGCCGGGGGTCTCGTAGCAGCCGCGCGATTTCATGCCGACGTAGCGGTTTTCCACCAGGTCCAGCCGACCGATGCCGTGTTCGCCGCCCAGTCGATTCAGTTGGGTCAGCACGGCGGCGGGATTGAGCGTCTCGCCATCGATGGCGACGATATCGCCCTGACGATAGACGAGTTCCACATAGCGCGGCTGATCGGGCGCTTTTTCCGGGGATACCGACCAGCGCCACATCTCTTCCTCGGGTTCGCTCCACGGGTCTTCGAGCACCCCGCCTTCGTAGGAAATGTGCAGCAAATTGGCGTCCATCGAGTACGGCGATTTGGTCCCGCGCTTCATCTCGACCGGGATGCCGTGCTGCTCGGCGTAGATCAGCAGCTTCTCGCGCGAGAGCAAATCCCACTCCCGCCACGGCGCGATGATCTTGATATCCGGCTTCAGCGCGTAAGCGCCCAGTTCGAACCGGACCTGGTCGTTGCCCTTGCCGGTGGCGCCGTGCGAAACGGCGTCGGCCCCGGTCGCCACCGCGATTTCGATCTGGCGCTTGGCGATCAACGGCCGGGCGATGGAGGTGCCAAGGAGATATTCGCCCTCGTAGATGGCGTTGGCCCGGAACATGGGGAACACGAAATCGCGCACGAACTCCTCGCGCAAATCGTCGATGAAGATGTTTTCCGGCTTGATCCCCAGCTTGAGCGCCTTGGCGCGCGCCGGCTCCAGTTCCTCGCCCTGGCCCAGATCGGCGGTGAAGGTCACCACCTCGCACCGATACACGTCCTGCAGCCACTTCAGGATTACCGAGGTATCCAGGCCACCCGAATAGGCCAGCACGACTTTTTTCACGTCGGACATAACACTCCCCACGAACACCGTTGTTTGAGCAACAAGAACGGCCCGGACCATCCACCGGCCCGAGCCGCCGCAAGCCGCTAGCTTAAGGTTTTACCTCCATGCGTCAAGGCGCGGCGGCGTACACCACCCTTGGAGCCCCGTTATCCTGTCGCGCAGCATAAAGAAACCTCCCTCGGTAGTTCGGTCCTCCCAAACCCGGCCTACCTTGGAAGGTCTCTTCAGTCCGCGTTATGACCTGCAAGATCGGGAATGACTCACCCGGATGCAGGCGTTCGTCAAACATTCGCCTGCATCATGGCGAGCATAGTCCCACCCCTATTTCGCCGGGCGCACCTCGACCTGCATGAAGCTGTCCTGCGCACTGATGCTCTGGATGCGGATCTGCGTGCCGGTGTTCGGGTGTATCACACTGCCCAGCGGATTGGTGGGATCGTAGTGCAGAGTGCGGTCGTCAAACATCTTGACAGCCGGCAAACTGGGTACGGGCGACAGCACATCCGCATGGTGAATATTGGGAATGCCGTCCGTAGGCGCCAGCGTGAACGTGCTATCGTAGGTCTGGATGCGGTTGCGCCAGCGAACGCCGTCAACGCGATATAAGGTGGCGTAATGGGCATCAATCGGTAGCAGCAGACCCCTGCCGGGATGCAACCACGTGTTGTTGTTCGCTTGCGAGGTATCCCAGTAGTTGATCAGGAGGCCATCCTGATAGGCAAAATGGTCCACATAGTTGGGCTTCATGGCGGGGTAGCCGAAGTAGTAGGGTCCAACCTTGAGGCCTTGGTCGTAGCCTTTGTAGGTGCGGAACTCGGCCACATAGTATTGGCTGTAAAGCTTCTCCTCAGTACCGGTCGTAACCCGGAACCCAGTGAATGTCCAACCGGCGTTGGTCTCGGCGCCATCGAGCGGAAAACCGCTGATCTGGATATCATCAACCATGAACCCGTCATAATTGACGCCACCATCGCTCGAATAGCGGAAACCTAGCAGCACGTTGCCGGTATACGCCGAGAGATCGACGCTGAGGTCTACCCAGCCGCCAGAGAACCCTTCGATACCGTTCGGCTCCACGCTTGAATTCGACAGGTTCGTGGGCACCGTCTGCCACGTGGCGCCGCCATCTGTCGAGATAATCACGTTTGCATAGTCATAGCCCATCTCAATACCGTAGTTGACCTTAGCAGCCAACGCCGCGCCTGCGCCGAGAGTGAACGCCTTGGTCATCTGGTTGCGCAAGTTGTTCGCGGAGCCGCTGAAGTAGAAGTAGCTCCCGGCATACGGATTAGCGATGTGCGCTATGATGGACTTCTGCGGCAGGATCACGAACAGGCCCTGGGCTTGCTTGGTATTGAACTCCATTGGGCCAAGCTTGTGCTCGGACTTCACGCCCGCGCGGGCGACCTCGTAGTTCAACCAGCCGAGCTGAAATTTTTCCCAGGCGCCCATGTGACTGGGCTTGTTCCCAATGGTGTCCTTCCCCTCGTCGATCCAGGAACCGGACGACATCAGGGTCCAGAACCCAGTCCCGTTCTCGCTGTAGTAGTCGTACAGGTCGGGCAGGCCCAGGTCGTGGCCGAACTCGTGTGCCAACACGCCAACGCCGCTGTCCTCAGGCTGGATGGTGTATTTGCCGACCCAGTAGTCACTACCGCCGATCTGGATACCGCCGAGCTTGTTGAAGGTCGGCCCGGCAACTCCCTGCAACTCGTAGTGGGCGTACCAACTGTGGCTCCAGATCGTCGTCGGGGCGCCGCCCTCTTCCTCGCCCAAGCCAGCGTGCACCGACTGGAACGTATCGATGTAACCATCCGGCTCGTTGAAATCCCCGTCGCCGTCGTAATCGTAACGGTCCCACACGTCGAACTGGCTTAGGTATGCGTTAATCTCGGCAGGGGTCTTGCCCGCCGCGATCTGTGCGTTGTACCAGCCGTTCACCGAGTCCTGGAGGAAGTTCCACACCTTGGAACCTGGATTGTCGTCGTAGTCGACGGCATCGCCCGGGACCATCACCCAGTCGGTCACATCACCGTGGACGGCATAGCGATTGGAGGACTGCTCAATGTAGTAGTTGCGCATCGAGTTCGCGCCGGGCGCATCATTGAACAGCACGTTCATATAGTAGGCACGGCTGAAATCCGGGACCCAAATCGTGGTGTTGTCAACAGCGCGATTCGGTGCTGGCAAGTTATTGTGGGCAAGATCAGCAAACTCACCAAGCACGGTCCAGACCGCGCCTTCGCCTTCGCGGGCAAGCTCGACGTATTGGCCGCGAGCCACTTCATGTGTCTTGCCATAGGCTTTGCCGTTGAGCTTCGCCTCCAGCGCCCGTTTTTTGAGTTCAAGTTGCCTGGTGGTCAAGGGGTCCGGCAAGTTATCGCCGCGCCCGACCGAGGCGGCTTCATCGCGTCCACTACTGCCACTCGCTTGAACAGGCGCAGTACCCATGGCAACCAACAAGGCGATGGTTAACGAAAGGAATAAGTTGCTTATGAGTTTCATGGGTCACTCCTTAAGCCTCAATCAATGCATACGAAATAATTCTGATTAAAAACATGCAAGTATCGCCTTGGCCGCTAGCAGTGCTGATGGCTCGCAAAGTACTTAACGGCCAAGGCAACCCTCAGCGAGGTAACCAAGAAAAAAGCCGCGCCACCTCCCGCGACCTATACGAAGATCGCCCTCGGCAGTCCGGCTTTCCTGGAACGAATCCACTCAGGATCCGCGACTTTCTGCCCTTACCTTGCGGTAAGTTTGGCTTTACAGACTGTACTATTAAGATAACAATAAGGCATGAATCAATATCTTTTGTTTGACCACCTCCGCTTGTCCCACAGCGCGCCAAGGGGATTCGCGGAGCCAGGTTTTGGCCCCGCGAGTAGTCACTACCTCTACTTTCTACCGCAGCTAGAGTTAGCCGCCGCCGATACAATGGCGTCTTTTGCCGTGGCTGTGATCAATCCTTGCAACACAAAATTCCCGGCCGTCTTGGCTACGCAGGACACGTACTGGCCATGGTTTTTCCAGGACATCGTCGTGCCGCGTGGACCTTCGCACGGGCAGAACTGCGCGATGGAGCAACCCGTGGTTGGATCGACCACCACACCCGCCGGTGTAAATCCGCAGATATCGTCCGCGTTCGACACGCCGTCACCATCGATGTCCGCATCGCAAGCATCGCCCTGACCGTCCCCATCAAAGTCCTCTTGGCTAGGATTCGCTACCAGCGGGCAGTTGTCGCCAGTGACGATTCCATCTCCATCGGGGTCACCGTCGCAAGCGTCACCAATGCCGTCGCCATCCAGATCGGCTTGGTTGGGATTAGCAATCAAGGGGCAATTATCATCGCCATCCGAAACCCCGTCGCTGTCATCGTCGGTATCGCAAGCATCGCCCTGACCGTCCGCATCCGCGTCATCCTGGCTGGGGTTAGCAACCAATGGACAATTATCCATGTTGTTTGGCACGTCGTCGCCATCCCCATCGCTGTCGCAAACATCTCCGATCCCATCGCCATCCAGATCGGCTTGGTCGGAATTAGCAATCAAGGGGCAATTGTCAGCGGTATCCAGAACCCCGTCGTTGTCATCGTCGGCGTCGCAGGCATCGCCCTCGCTGTCTCCATCGGAGTTGGTTTGCTCAGGATTCGATACTAGCGGACAGTTGTCGCCAGTGACGATTCCATCTCCATCGGGGTCATTGTCGCAAACATCGCCAAGGCCATCGTGGTCAGTATCGATTTGGTCTGGATTCCAGCTAAAGGGGCAGTTGTCGGCGGTATCCGTAACCCCATCGTTATCATCATCGGCGTCGCAGGCATCGCCAACGAGATCAAGATCGGAATCCGTCTGATCCGAGTTGGAGACCAATGGACAGTTGTCGCTCGTATCCAGGACGTTGTCATTGTCATCATCGTTGTCGCACACATCGCCCGTACCATCAGAGTCGAAATCAGCCTGGTCCGGGTTGAAATCAGTGCGGCAGTTATCTTCACTATCCAAAATACCGTCACCATCACTGTCGACTGGCAGTGGCTGCCAGTCGGGATAGTAATCATTATTCGAGCTGGTGGAGATATTGATCGGAATATTAGTCGGACCCGCGCTTTCCCCCTTCATCACGTAGATTTGGTACCTCCCCCCCATCCAACTGTCAAACACGATTCGGGTACCGTCGGGCGACCAGCGGGGGCTTATGTTAATTGAGCCTGGGTTGTTGTTGGTAAGGTTGGCCTGGCTTGTAGGATCGTCGGGGTTCATCACCCAGACATTGGAACTTCCCGCCGGGCCCCTCTCAAAAACGATTTTGGTGCCGTCGGGCGACCAGGACGGCGACATGGAATTCATCCCATTGTTGGTTATTTGAGTTATTTGTTGGGGTGGCTCAGAGCAGTTGGGATTCACCCGGTAGATTTCCGTGTGGGTATTGCCCAGCGATTGAACGAACGCTATCTTGCTACCATCGGGTGACCAGTCGGGTTGTAAAGCGGAAGGAAAATGTGTGGTATTACTGGGTGTTAGCTTGCACTGATTATTCCCGTCGGCGTCCATGACCCAGAGGTTAGCGCCAGGATTACCGAGTTTACGGCTGAATACGATCTTGGCGCCATCGGGTGACCACGCGGGATAACTTTCGTCGGCAGAGCTGCCACTGGTTAGATTGATCAGGCCTGTGCCATCGGCATTCATCATGTAGATGTCGAAATTGCCACTACGGTTGCTCGTGAATGCGATCTTGGCGCCATCGGGTGACCAAACGGGGCTAGAATCATAGCCCGGGTCATTCGTAAGGTTGGTCTTGGCTGAACCATCGGGGTTCATCACGCAGATTTCAAAGTTTCCGTTGAGATCACAGGTGAAAGCGATCTTGCCATTCGCCCCTGGGAACGTTGCAAAACTGGGGGGGGCTGGAATCAGCCAAAGACCAACCCCGAGGGCCAGCATCACGCTCAAGTTCAAGAAGGTCTTGATATCCATCGGAACTCTCCTGCTGTCTGACGCACAACAAAAAAGCCGCACTACCTCTCGCGACCTTCACGAAGATCGTTGTCGGCAGTCCGGCTGTCCTGGGATCCCTCAGGATCCGTAACTTTCCGCCCCTACCTTGCGGTAAGTTTGGCTTTACACATTGACAGCTTCTGATAACACAAAAAACCCTATAAGTAAAGTAAGTAATATACTCAACAATCAATCACATTTTTTACCTTTATATACCAAATATCTTCACTTACTCCCAAAACCACCCCCGCTACTCTCCCCACCCGTCCTTAGCGTCACCATCGCTTGGCTCGGTCAACCAGAACCGCGCCGCCACCGCACTCCACATTACTACCTGATCCAGCCAAGGCGCCAACTCCCCACGGCGCCAAGAGGCAGCAGCTACGCCGAATCCCGCGCGATCCACTTCTTGAGCGCCGTGTCCATCCGCGCCCGCGAGTCTTTGCCAGTCCCCTGAAGTACGCACCATCCTGGAGGTTTATAATCCATCGCTAACCCACCGCCACGCCACACTGGACCTTCCCATGGACACCCTGACACTCACCCGCCCGGACGACTGGCATTTGCACCTGCGCGACGGCGCGGCGATGCGCGCGGTCGTGCCGCACAGCGCCCGCCAGTTCGCCCGCGCCATCATCATGCCGAATTTGCGGCCGCCGGTGACCACCACCGCGCAGGCGCTGGCCTATCGGGAGCGTATTCTGGTCGCCGTGCCGGAAGGGGTGGCATTCCAGCCGTTGATGACGCTGTACCTGACCAACAACACCACGCCGGACGAAATCGCCCGCGCCAGCGAATCCGGCCACGTCGCCGCCTGCAAGCTGTACCCCGCCGGCGCAACGACCCATTCCGATTCCGGCGTGACCGCCATCGATGAAATCTATCCGGTGCTGGAGGCGATGCAGGCGCGGGGGCTGCCCCTGTCGATTCACGGTGAAGTCACCGATCCGGCGGTCGATGTCTTCGACCGCGAGGCGGTTTTCATCGACCAGGTGCTCACGCCACTGGTCTGGGACTTTCCCGAGTTGAAGATCGTGCTGGAGCACATCACCACCGAGGACGCGGCGGATTACGTCCGGGAAGCGCCGGTTACGGTGGCGGCGACGATCACCGCCCATCACCTGCTCTACAATCGCAACGCCCTTTTCCAGAGCGGCCTTCGCCCGCACCACTACTGCCTGCCGATCCTCAAGCGCGAACGCCATCGTCAGGCGTTGATCCAAGCGGCCACCAGCGGCAATCCCAAATTCTTTCTCGGCACCGACAGCGCCCCGCACCCGCGCCGGGACAAGGAAACGGCTTGTGGCTGCGCCGGCTGCTACACCGCCCACGCGGCGCTGGAGCTGTACGCCGAGGCGTTCGACGCCGCCGGGGCGTTGGACCGGCTGGAAGCTTTCGCCAGCTTCCACGGCGCGGATTTCCACGGCCTGCCGCGCAATCCAGGAACGGTCACCCTCACCCGCCAACCCACCTCGGTTCCCGAATCCCTCCCGTTCGGCGAGGACGAACTGATCCCGCTGCGGGCCGGGGAAACCTTGAATTGGCGGCTTGCGGATTGAGCCTCTCCACCCTCGTTTCCGACCGTCCTCCCGCACCGGACAGGGGAGCCGGGTAGTGTGTTCACTCTAATTTCCATTGCTACAGTACGCCTCAACACAGGTTGAAACCCCGCCGGGTACGCTGAAAACCGGCATTTTGATCAATACCTTGAGTCGAGGAGAGTCATCATGGCAAACGTTGCGTTGAAGAGCATCATCGAAGCCCCCATGGCCACCAACATCCGCGAATCGGCCAATCGCATCTGGCTGGCCGGGCTGGGCGCCTTCGCCAAGACCCAGGAAGAAAGCGAAAAGCTGTTCCAGTCCCTGATCAAGGAAGGCGAGGCCGTCGAGAAGCGCGCCAAGGCCACGGCCGAAGCCCGTTTTGAGGAAGCCAGGGGCAAGGTCGTCGAATTTCGCGGCAAGGCCAATGAGCAGTTCGACCGGCTGGAAGAACTGTTCCAGGAGCGGGTGGCCCAGGTGCTGGGCCGGCTGGGCGTGCCGACCCAGGAAGACATTCAGGAATTGGCCAAGCGCGTCGAGGCCCTGAATCAGAGCATCATGGCCCTGAAAAAGTAAGTACCCACCGTCGACTCGCTTGAACGAGGTCCCATGGCGAACCACCATGGGGCCTCGGTTTTTTCCAGCGCCAAAGGCGGCGTCCCGCCCCAAGATGACGCAACAGCGTCTTTCTCGCACTCTTATGGCGCTCGTCACCTGAAACAATCCTCTGACAAAGCACATGCGGCAGTCCATGTTGCGCCGCATCAGCCCATGCCTGGACCCGCCCGGACTTCTCCTAAACACCCTGGCTTGAATTTTGCTGAATCCAGCTCGTTCAAACCACCGTTTATCGAGGAGATCGAGTCATGGCGTCACGGCCCTTCCACCGTTGGCGATTGCCGCCCGTCGTTGCATTGGCGCTGATCAGCCCCATCGCGCTGGCCGCCGACGATCCGTCGCACACCGCCGCCGATACCGTCTGGGTGGCGGTCAGCGCCGCGCTGGTGTTTTTCATGCAGGCAGGCTTCGCCTTGCTGGAAAGCGGCATGGCGCGCAGCAAGAACGCCGTCAACGTGCTCATGAAAAACTACCTGGACGCCTGCGTCGGCGGCCTCATCTTCTGGCTGGTCGGATTTGGGCTGATGTTCGGCCATAACGCCACCGGCTGGTTTGGCGCCAGCTATTTCGCCCCGAACAGCGCCACTCCCTGGGACTGGACCTTCCTGTTCTTCCAGATGATGTTCGCCGCGACCTCGACTACCATCGCTTCCGGTGCCATGGCCGAGCGCATTCATTTCCGCGCCTATCTGATCGGCGCCTGCGTGATTTCCGGGCTGATTTACCCCGTCTTCGGCAGTTGGGCCTGGGGTAGTCATGGCGGCGGCGACGGCTGGCTCAAGGCGCTGGGCTTCATCGATTTCGCCGGCTCCACCGTGGTCCATTCCATCGGCGGCTGGTGCGCGCTGGCCGGCATCATCGTGCTGGGGCCGCGTCTGGGTCGATTCGGACCACGAGGTGAACCCCGGCCCATGCCCGGCCACAATCTGAGTCTGGTGGCGTTGGGTGGCTTCATCCTCTGGTTTAGCTGGTTCGGTTTCAATGGCGGTTCCACGCTGACCGCCGACGGAGACATCGGCAAAATCCTGGTGAACACGCACCTCGGCGCCTGCGCGGGCGCGGTGGGGGCGGCCTTGTTCAGCGCCGCCCTGGGCCAGCGCGTGCTGCTGACCGCCACCGTGAACGCCAGCATCGGCGGGCTGGTGGCGGTCACCGCCGGCTGCGCCACGATGGAACCCGGCTATGCCATTCTCACTGGCCTCGTCGCCGGCGTCATCGCCACCAGCGGACCGGCGCTGCTGGCCAAAATGCGCTGGGACGACGTCGTGGACGCGGTTTCCGTCCACGCTTTCTGCGGGGTCTGGGGCACCCTGGCCGCTGGCCTGTTCTACAACGGCGACTTGTTCAACCCAAACCGGATTGTCGTGCAGGCCGTCGGCATCCTCGCCGCTTTCGTCTGGGGATTGGGCGCCGCCTGGCTCACTTACCTGCTGATCGCCCGCACCATCGGCATCCGCTCCACCACCCTGCACGAACAGCGAGGACTGGACTTTACCGAGCACGCGGAAATCGGCTATCCCGAATTTCAGCATATGCAGACCTTCAACCCGGACAGCCTGCATCGGTAGGATTTCGGCGGCTCATCGGCGGCCGCGCGAGTGAACCGAAACGGTCGTTCCCAAATCGAATGCACGACCATCCATTGGAAGCAAGCATGGAATTCGAGCAGAAGAAAATGGCCATCGAGCAAGGGTTGACGCCCTTCCTCAACGGCGAGCCGCTGGGGTACGCCCTGCGGTTGTGGGAGCTGAAGTACGCCGGCGATCCCGTCTTTGCCCTGGTGCGCTTCGTCAACGAACTTTACGAAAGCGCCGGTTTGACGGCGCCGCGCACCAAGGTATTGCAAAACCTGATTCGCGCCCTCAATAAGTTGCCCGACCCGATTTCCAGGGCGCAAGGCCAAACCGCTCATTCCAGCGGGGTCGAAGAAGGTCACGACGACGCCATTCACATCTGCTTCCTGCTGGTGGACGCTCTGATCGACCGCCTGCCCCACGACGAGGGCGCCGGCGTCCGCCGCTACATGCTCGATCATCTGAAGCAGTTGCGGCAACCGGAGCCGGTCCTGAACGTCATCCGCGCCCGGTTGAGTCAGCGGCACGCGATCGCCATCCCCATTCCAACAGCCATACTCACTCAAGTCATCAACCTGGCGTATGTGGCCCTGTGCGAATACGAAGGTCCCACCAAGGCGGACCGGACGCTGCACGAGGCGGTCCTGATCGTCGAGAAAGCCACTCCCGGCTCCAAATTCCCCGTCCGGCGTTTGCTCTGATTCGAACCCCTCGTAGCGTGGTGGACGCGCTGACCGTATGGGCACGATTCGCCAGCCCGCGCGGTCTCTTCATCAGTAAGCCTCCCGGAACCACCCCCATCCCGCAAGAGTCCATGCATAAAACAAGTTTTTGAAATGGGCTTTGCGCGCGGGTGATGGTCAATCGCTTGCCGCGACAACGGACACGACCATGAAACCGCCCTCCTCTCCTTCATCCCCCGCGTGGCATACCCTGACCACCGAGCAGGTCTTGCGGGAATTGAACACCGCGCCGGGCGGCCTGAGCGAGGCCGAAGCCACCCGGCGGCTGGCGATTCACGGTCCCAACCGACTGCGTCCTCCCAAGCAGCGCGGGCCGGTGATCCGCTTTCTGCTTCAGTTTCACAACATGCTGATCTACGTGCTGCTGGCCTCGGCCGCCATCACCGCCGCCCTGGGTCACGCCGTCGACACCGGGGTCATTCTGGGGGTGACGATCATCAACGCCATCGTTGGGTTCGTCCAGGAAGGCAAGGCGGAATCGGCCCTGGCGGCAATCCGCAAGATGCTGTCGTTACATGCCTTGACGCTGCGCGACGAACAACGCCGGGAGATCGCCGCCGAGACGCTGGTACCGGGCGATTGGGTGTTGCTGCAATCCGGCGACAAGGTGCCCGCCGACCTGCGGCTGATCGAGGTCAAGAATCTGCGGATTCAGGAAGCGGTGCTGACCGGCGAGGCGGAAGCGGTCGAAAAAACGGTAATGTCCTTGTCCGCCGAAGCGGTCATCGGCGACCGTTCCAACATGGCCTATTCCGGCACGCTGGTCAGCCACGGCCAAGCCACCGGCGTCGTGGTCGCGACCGGCGAGCGGACCGAGATCGGCCGGATCAGCGCCCTGCTGGAACAGGTCGAGGAAATCGCCACTCCCCTGTTGCGACAGATGGTCCAGTTCGGCCGCTGGTTGAGCGCCGCCATCGTGCTGGCGGCTGGCGCGACCTTCGCCGCCGGGGTGTTCTGGCGCAGCCTGCCCGAGGACGCCATGTTCATGGCGGCGGTGGCACTGGCGGTGGCGGCGATCCCCGAAGGGCTGCCGGCGATCATGACCATCATTCTGGCCATCGGCGTCCAACGCATGGCCGGGCGCAACGCCATCGTCCGCCGCCTGCCGGCGGTGGAAACCCTGGGGGCGGTCACCGTGATCTGCTCCGACAAGACCGGTACCCTGACCCGCAACGAAATGACCGTGCAGCGGGTCGTGACCGCCGACCGAACCTTCGCGGTCAGCGGTGTCGGCTATGCTCCAACCGGCGGGTTCAGCCTGGACGGCGTCTCGATTCTGCCCGACGCCGCGCCAGACTTGCAGGCTGTCGCCCGCGCCGCGCATCTATGCAACGAAGCGGTACTGCGCGAACAGGACGGCGCATGGCGGATGGAAGGCGACCCCACCGAGGGCGCGCTGCTGACCCTGGCTCACAAGGCCGGCCTCGATCCAAGCGTCGAACGGGAACGCTTTCACCGCGTGGACAGCATCCCCTTCGAATCCGAGCACCGGTTCATGGCTACCCTGCATCACGACCATCACGGCCACGGATTCGTTTACGTCAAGGGCGCGCCGGAACGGGTGCTGGCGATGTGCGCGCGCGAGTTGGGTGACGCCGGGCCGCAACCCCTGCGTCCGGACCATTGGCGGAACCGGATTGAGGAACTGGCGACCCTGGGCCAGCGGGTACTGGCGGTCGCGTTCCGCCCCAGCGCCGAGACCCGCGGCGAACTGACCTTTGAGGAGGTCGAGGAAGGACTGATCCTGCTGGGATTGCTGGGCATCAGCGATCCGCCGCGCGAGGAAGCCATCCGGGCGGTGCGGCAAACCCAGCAGGCCGGCATCCGGGTCAAGATGATCACCGGCGACCATGGCGTAACGGCGCGGGCCATCGCTGCCCAGATCGGCATCGGCGATGGGCGACGGGCGCTGACCGGACCGGAACTGGAGGCGCTGGACGACGCGTCGCTGCGGGCGGTGGTCGTGGACATCGATGTCTACGCCCGCGCCAGCCCCGAACACAAGCTGCGGCTGGTCGCGGCCTTGCAGGCCAACCATCAGGTGGTGGCGATGACCGGCGACGGGGTCAACGATGCCCCCGCTCTCAAGCGTGCCGATATCGGCGTGGCGATGGGCATGAACGGGACCGAAGCCGCCAAGGAAGCCGCCGCCATGGTGCTCGCCGACGACAATTTCGCCTCCATCGCGCACGCGGTGGAGGAAGGCCGCACCGTCTACGACAACCTGCGCAAGGCGCTCTTGTTCATCTTGCCGACCAACGGCGCCCAGGCGCTGGTGATCGTGGCCGCCATTTTATTGGGAGTGACGCTGCCGATCACGCCGGTGCAAATCCTGTGGGTCAACATGGTGACGGCGGTCACCCTGGCGCTGGCGCTGGCGTTCGAACCGGCCGAGGCCAACGTGATGCAACGACCGCCGCGTGATCCCGGCGAACCGCTGCTGTCAGGCATCATGCTGTGGCGAATCAGCGCGGTGTCAATGCTGCTGGTCGTCGCGCCGCTGGGGCTGTTCCTGTGGGAAGCCGCGCAAGGTCGCCCTCACGAG
This sequence comes from Candidatus Contendibacter sp., assembly GCA_029624765.1. Lineage (GTDB taxonomy): Bacteria > Pseudomonadota > Gammaproteobacteria > Competibacterales > Competibacteraceae > Contendibacter. The sequence continues at coordinate 120,874 of JARSSO010000063.1, forward strand.
GAAGCCCGTACCCTGGCGGTGAACGCGCTGGTGGTGAGCGAGATTTTCTATCTGTTCAACAGCCGCTACATCCACGGTTCGGTGCTGTCGCGCGCCGGACTGCTGGGCAGTCGCCCGGTGCTGGTCAGCATCGTCCTGATGCTGCTGTTGCAACTGGCGTTCACCTACTTCCCGCCCTTGCAGCGCCTGATGGGCACCGAGCCGATCGGCGTCGCGGACTGGGGCATCGTGATCCTGGCCGGGTTGGCGGTGCTGCTGCTGGTGGAGCTGGAAAAGGCGGCGTGGCGCGGGTTGCGGCACCTGGCCGAAGGTCGGAACTCAACACGAAAATCGAACAGAAACAATGCAAAAGGATGATACCTTAGTTGCTGGATTTGCCCCGCACGCAGGGGGACGGAGTGCCAACTCGGTCCCCGTGCATTTTTGAAGCCCTAGAATTTCCCGTAATACCCCTCCTTGATCGCATCAAACAGGTTCGCCGCCGTGTGAACCTCGCCGTCGTACTCGATCTCCTCGTTGCCCCTGACCTCGATTTCCGAACCATCCTCCAGCACGAACCGATAACGGGTATTGGCCAAATCCTGCTCCTTCACCAAAACGCCCTGGAACGCCTCGGGGTTGAAACGGAAGGTGGTGCAACCCTTGAGTCCCTGCTCGTAGGCGTAAAGGTAAATCTCCTTGAAAGCCTCGTAAGGAAAATCGGTGGGGACATTGGCCGTCTTGGAAATGCTCGAATCGATCCACTTCTGGGCAGCGGCCTGGATGTCCACATGCTGGCGCGGCGTCACCTCGTCGGCGGTGATGAAGTAGTCCGGCAACCGCTCCTCGGCGGTCTCGGCGTCGGGCATGGCCCGGGGATTGACCAGGTGCCGGTAGGCCAAAAGCTCAAAGGAAAACACATCCACTTTTTCCTTGGATTTCTTGCCAGGCCGGATAATGTTACGGAAGTAGTGATGGGCGAAACTGGGTTCGATGCCGTTGCTGGCGTTGTTGGCCAGCGACAGCGCGATGGTGCCCGTGGGCGCGATGGAAGTGTGGTGGGTGAAGCGGGCGCCGACCCGGGTCAGATCCTCGACCAGTTGTGGGTCGATTTCAGCGATTCGCCGCATGTAACGGCTGTAGCGAGCGTGCAGCACCCTGCCTTTGATCCTGTCGCCTTCCTGGACGCCGTCCCGGGCCATTTCCGGGCGCTTGCGCAGCATCTCGGCGGTGATGGTCCACTCCTGTTCGAGGACCGGCGCCGGGCCTTTTTCCCGCGCCAGTTCCAGCGCCACGCGCCAACCGGTCAGCGCCATCTCCCGCGTCACCTCCTCGGTGAAGGCCAGCGACTCGGGCGAACCGTACTTCATGCCCAACAAAGTTAAAGTGGAACCAAGCCCCAGATAACCCATGCCGTGACGGCGCTTGTCGAGGATTTCCCGGCGTTGCCGTTCCAGCGGCAGGCCGTTGATTTCGACCACGTTGTCGAGCATCCGGGTAAAGATGGCGACCACCTCGCGGTAGGTATCCCAATCGAACCTGGCCCGCTCGGTGAAGGGGTTTTGGACAAATGGCGTTAGATTGACCGAACCGAGCAAACAACTACCGTAGGGAGGGAGAAGTTGCTCTCCGCATGGGTTGCTGGCACGGATATTTTCACAAAACCAGTTATTATTCATATCATTGGCCTCGTCAATGATAATGAACCCTGGTTCGGCGTAATCGTAGGTCGAGGCCATGATCAAATCCCATAACCGCCGGGCGCGAATTTTCCGGTAAATCTTGCAGGCGACCTGGCCGCTGTCGTTGACGATCAAGCCCTGCTGGGTCGGCCATTCGCGCCAGAGAATCCGGTTGGGATCGTTGAGATCGACCTGGTCCTGCTCGGCCTCCTTGGCCAGCAGCGGGAAGGCCAGCCGCCAGTCGGCGTCGTGCTTGACCGCTTCCATGAACTCGCGGGTGATCAGCAGGGACAGGTTGAACTGCCGAAGACGACCCGCCTCGCGTTTGGCGCGGATGAACTCCAGAACGTCCGGGTGGCCGATGTCGAAGGCGCCCATCTGCGCCCCGCGCCGCCCGCCCGCCGACGACACGGTGAAACACATCTTGTCGTAAATGTCCATGAACGACAGCGGGCCGGAGGTGTAGGCGCCAGCCCCGGAGACGTAGGCGCCGCGTGGACGCAGCGTGGAAAATTCATAGCCGATTCCGCAGTTGTGAATTACCATCAGGCCACCATTACCCGCGACATAGTTATGGTGCTTTTCAACCGTAAAATCGTAAAAAACCTCACCGAGGTCCAGACCGCGATTCACGGCTTCCAGTGGGCGCAAAATTCGGGCGAAAGCGATCAGCGGTTCCAAATGAGGGAAACGATCCTGCCAACGATCCAGCCAGACCCGGCTTACCACTTCCCGGCAGTGATAACCATGATAAAAACCCAGGGTTTGGCGTTCCAAGTAACTGACTTTATTACATTGCTGTTTCAAGGCTTCACGAAGGGGAAAGGGCATTACATAGCTATCGTACTGGCCAGCAGTACTTGCGTATTCGACGATACGCCGGCGCTTACCAGCATCTGCCATATAGTCGGTAACTGCCTTGAGAAAATCTGAATCAGAGATTTTAAGACTGCTATGACCGTGATCATGCACGGCGTGGCCATTGTAGTGATGAGTTCTTGGCTGATGCCGAGAAATACCTGCATTAATACCGAATAGACTCAACAAGCGCCTTAATTCACCGATAAATTCAGCGTTGGCGCTGCTGATGGTGACGCTCCCTCTCTCCTTGTTAACCGTTCCATCGGTATCGATCAGTCCGGCCAGAAATGGCAGAAAATATTGATCGGGCGCGCTGGCGATCCAACGCGGTACCCGCAGGGTAGCGGTTTTCTTCCCAACTTGCCCGTCAATCAGGGCGGTTGCCCGACTGGCCTGGAAGCTGGCGACAGTGTAATCCCAAACGGGCGTGCCGTTAGGCGTCGCGGTCATTACGACTTTTGCCCTGCTATTGCAAAAACCCTGGAAGAATTCAGCGTAGCGTTCGACAACCTCCCGTTCAGCCGCCCGAATTTTGAAAATGCAGCGACGTCCCATGGCCTGGGCTTGTTGCGCCCAGTGGCGACGGCTGGGTTGATAGGCGAATCGTTTTTCATAAGCACTACCATCGCCGAGATGAGCACCAGCAAACCAAGCCTCCAGCCAACGGGTGGTTTGCGCTTGCCAGGGAAACGTGTAATGCACCAGAGCATCGCCAGCCTTGACCTCGTCAGCGCGCATGTAGAGCAAGTCGCCGTGCCGGTAGACCAGAACGGGATGCTTGATAGAGGTTTGCAACCGCACGCCCCGCGAGATCAATTCAATATTTTCACTTTGGGGAACGCGCGTGGTCAGGTGACGTTCGACAGGACGCATCTCGAAACAGCGGTTTTCCACGTCATAGCAAAGCATCTGCTGGTGGCGTTCACGCACGGCTTGCTCGGCGGTCACTAAACCGCATTCGGTAACCACCGTTGTGTTCGGGGAAACACAGCCCGCTTTCAGCGTCAGTCCCGCCTCGTGCACCTTGCGCAGGATGTCGTCCATGGAATCCAGAATCGTGCCGGACACCGTGCAGTTGATGGTGGAAGTGGCCGGCTTGTGCTCCCAGGCGCCCGCGTTGGAAATGATCCGCCCCGCCGGGATGGCGCCGTGACGCAAAGCCCACAGGAATCGCTCGTACCAAAGTTCGCGCAGTTCCGGGGTCGTTTCCACGTCCGCCAACGCCCTGGCCACGCGCTGGTGGGTACCGTCGATGGTCTCGTCGATCGCTCGTCCGTCCTTGGCCTTCAGCCGATATTTCTTGTCCCAGATATCCCAGGAGGCGGGCTGCAGGGGAACGTCGGCGGCGGCGGTCGAACGGTCGACCGGTTGCAGATGCGCGGTTTTCATAAGCCGGTCTCCCGGAGGCTGGCGGTGGCTTTGCTTCAGGCCAGCGGATTTTAGGATATCGAAAGAAAAATTCCAGACGAAAATTCCATATGATGTAGATATAAGAAAAATGACCACAACATAATGTGTTGAAACATAAAATCAACACATTGTTTCCGCTCGTAATCGGCGCGCTCGAAAAAGCCGCCCGAAACTTCGTTGGCGGGTTGGTGGAAACTTGGTTGTCAAGGGGTGGCACCGGTGGTATAACCGGCTAAACTTTGCGGGGTACCGCTGATAATCGGACACAAAAACCGAGGGAGAACCCATGAAGATCTCGTATGCCCCTCTTGCAATACTCTGCCTTGGGCTGGGGGCGTGTATGTCCCAAGTGCCCGTTGCGACCACCTATCCCGTAAATTTCCAGAAAAAGATGCAGGCCGCCCACCATTGGGATGTCCTCGCCGCCGACGTGGCGAAACGACTGCACGATCACCTGATCGGTTCCGGCGAACCGCAGGGCCGTCCAGTCGCCTTGAACGTTCAACAACCGCGCTACAACAGCCAATTCGGCATGGCTTTCCACAACCTGCTGATCACGCATCTGCTGGAGCAGGGGTTTGTCATGAGCGAGAACCCGTCCGCCGGCTTGCCGGTCAGTTACGACATCCAAGTGGTGACCCATAAGGATCGTGGGTTCATCCGGCCGACGCCAGGTCTATTCACGGCGTTGACAGGCACCGTGCTGGTGATCCGCGACGTGGCGGACAGCCACTCGGCCGTGGCGGCGACCATGCTGGGGGCGGTTGCCCTGGACGTGGCGAGTGGCTTCGTGACCGATACTCCAAACAGCGAAATCATCGTGACGACCTCGGTGATGAACGGGGATCGCTATGTATCCCGCTTGCGGGATATCTACTACGTCAGCGACAACAACGTGGATCAATATATCGCCAAGGGACCGGCCCCGGTCACCACCCGCATGATGGAAGTGGTTGGATGCGTTTCAGGCACCCAGTGTCCATGACGGGTTTTGACGGAAACCGAATCAGAGGTGATTAAAGCCATGAATTGGAATGTAATGGGCTTACGCGGGGCTGTTGCATTGTTGGTCGCATCCAGCTTGGGCATTCTGGGGTGCGCCTCCTGGGGAAATGACGATGCCGCCGCCTCAACCCGGCCGGTCATTCGCGACACCAACCTGGTCGATGCCAGCCACGCCGCCGCCGACGCTCTGCTGGCGCGGGCGCCCTGGCTGAAGGAGCGGCGCGAGCCGCTGCTGGCCACCACCTTCGTCGACATCAACAATCTCGAAACCTCGTCCGCGCTGGGTCGCGTCATCGGCGACCAGGTGGGTTCCCGATTCACCCAACAGGGCTTCACGGTGATCGAGATCAAGATGCGCAGCAACATCTTCGTCGCCGAGGGGACAGGAGAATTGATGTTGTCGCGTTCGGTTCGAGAGATCAGCCATTCGCACAACGCGGCGGCGGTGATCACGGGCACTTACGCGGTCGCGCGGCAATCGGTGTATGTGACCGCCCGTCTGATTCGCGCCACCGACAATCTGGTGCTGGCGGCGTATGACTACGTGCTGCCGTATGGGCCGGACGCCAAGGCGCTGGTGGCCGCGCAGCAATAAAATACCGCCGCTAACGCGAATCCTCGCCAAGACGCCCTTCCCCCGTCCGGGGGAAGGGCGTTTTCGTTGCGGCGGAGGCAAGGTCTAGGCGTTGATGGTCAATCCTAACCGTTCGCAGATCGCCAGCGTCGGGCCAGCCTGATTCATGGTATAGAAGTGCAGGCCCGGCGCACCGCCCGTCAGCAAGCGTCGGCACAGGTCGGCAACCACCTCCACCCCATAGGCGCGGATCGCGTCGCGGTCGTCGCCAAAGCTTTCCAGCCGTTTGCGAATCCAGCGCGGGATTTCCGCCCCGCAGTTGTCCGAGAACCGCGCGAGTTGAGTGAAATTGGTGATCGGCATGATGCCGGGCACGATGGGCAAATCCAGCCCCAGCTTCTCGCAGTCGTCCACGAAGCGAAAGTAGGAATCCGGGTTGTAGAAGTACTGGGTGATGGCTCCATTGGCGCCGGCTTCGACCTTGCGCTTGAAGTTGAGCAAATCGCGCTCGGTGTTCGGGGCCTGTGGATGAAATTCGGGATAGGCGGCCACTTCGATGTGAAAGTGATCGCCAGTCTCGGCGCGGATGAACGCCACCAGATCGTTGGCGTAGCGGAACTCGCCGAATTCCCGCATCCCGGATGGCAAATCGCCGCGCAGGGCGACGAGGCGACGGATGCCCTGGGCGCGATAGTGGTCCAGAATTTCCCGAATTCCCGCGCGGGTGGAAGCCACGCAAGTCAGATGTGGGGCGGCGTCCACGCCGCTGTGCGCCTGAATCGCCTGGATCGCCTGGAAGGTGCGTTCCCGGGTGGAGCCTCCCGCGCCGTAGGTGACCGAGAAGAACGCCGGCCGCATCCGCATCAACTCCTCGCGGGCAGTGAATAGCTTGCGCATCCCTTCGTCGGTGTTGGGCGGGAAGAATTCGCAACTGAAGATTTGAGGCCAGTTTGACTGTGGCATTATTTGAGGGGTTTCTTGGGAATGTAGGGCGTCTGTGGATTGACGACCAAGGTCTGTTGACGAGGATTGATGACCACATCCATATCTTCCAGAGGAATGACCCCCAGCAGGGGTTCGGTGTCGCCAGGCAATACCATCGCCCGCACCGTCGTGGCGCGGTTGGCGAAACGGACATCCACGGGGCCTACAATGTCCAGTTTGATCCGTCTGCCATCAGCCATTTCCGCCAATTGTTCGTCCAGTTTGGGCAAACCTAACTGGATAGCGATATCTTCGTTGATCGCCAGCATGTAAGCACCGCTATCGACCAAGGCTTTGATCGGAATATGTCGAACCTGATCGGATTGCAGATAGCCCCGCCGTTGCAGCGCAAGATCATCGCTGTTGAATAATTCAAGATCAGCATAAATCAAACCCATGGCGCCCTCATTACGATTGAAATATTCACCAGCTTGAATATCCGGTATTTTCTATAAGATGGCAATATGTAGATCGCCTGACTTTGTTGAGTCATTAAGGTGTCATGTGGATGTAATCCGCTCAATGTAGTATGAAGTTTTATTAAACGCCTTAGATGCAAAATGCTCCAACCCATTTATGCAAAAACCGACAAGGGTCGGAAAGAGATTGAAGGTCGTGTATACGGTCTATCCGCAAAGGGGCGCAGGGTTCTGATCCTGGTTGATGCCCAGAAAACGGAGGCCGATCTGTCGGTGGCAGCGGGTGTTGGCAAGGAAATCCAACCGTTGTTGAAGTTGCTGCTCGACGGCGGCTTTATCGCGCCACGCAATGCGCAGGCCGTCCAAGCTTCGAAAGCGCCCACTCCCGTCGTGGCTGAATCTGCATCACCCTCCCCATCTATACCAAGGCCAAGGCGAACGGAGTACCCACCCGAGGACATCGCGCTGGTCAAAAAAATCATTCTGGACACGATAGATGAATATTTAGGTTTGCTAGGCGCGGATATCAGGCGGCGAGTCGAAGCATCAAATGATTCCAGCGCGATCATTAACTGTATTGCGAGATGGAATTTAGCCATGCGCGAAAGCAAACTGGCTAAGCCTGTCGCCGGTTACTACTTGCAGAAGGTTCAGGCTATTCTGGATTGAGATTTTGGCTCTTCGACGGTCTTGTGCGGAATCTGGGTAACCATCAGGGAACAGATATATGGTTAGGCCGAAGCGACAATTCGGACGGCTAATTTTTCCCGAACGCGTTCGTAAATCGGGATTCCACTTTGCTCTGTAGCTTCCAAGGTAACAGCAAGACCATAAGGGATTGCTTCATCAAATTTTTGGCCGGTGTCGCCTTGCGCGGCGATTTTTATTCGCAGGCTGTCACCGTCTTGGAAAACGCAGGCTTTTTTCCCTTCCAGTACTTCGTGCTGAACCGTGCCCTTTTGAGTTTGTTGCCAGTCAGCGTGTTGTCTATCGACTGCCAAGAGGTTTTTGGGTGGCTGAAAGCTCAATTTGGCTTTGCGATACACTCGATGGGCGGGATTGACTGGAGTGAGCCAAGCCAGCGTGATAATCAGCCGGCGCCATTCCGTGGTATTGCTTAATTCAACGGGAAGTGGAAATTCATATTCATGAGCTTCATCCTGCTGCAATAACCCGGCTCCTAATACCGTAGCACGCTGGGCGGCGCAGGCTTCTACTCGTGCTAGGTCGGCAATACCATAGCCAAGAAACCGGGCCATTCCTCGTTTTTGTTTTTTGCCTTTTGGAACGACTGTTTTCAGTATGTCTATGGCTTCATCTGGCCAAGTAGCGCTATGAATAAGTAATGCTTTTAATAATGGAGTAGTGGTATCTCGATTAATGCAATCACCACCGGGTAAGCTTTGCAGTTCTTCCAAAATTTCGTAAAGCTTAGCGGCGGCGCGAGTTGCTAGTGCAGTGGCATTGCTGGTACCACGGGTCCAAATATAACGATCCGTTGCTCCTGTTCCCCTATTATCTGGTGCAGCAGTCTTTTGTCCTGGAGGAATTCCAGATTTATCGATGGAATAAGATCCATTCGAGGTAAGGCAGTAGCGATAGAGTTGCCTTCCACCGGGTAGCAGGATTTCTGGTTTGATTGCTTGTCGGAAACCCGGACCTAGCCGACTGATTGGGCTGGCAAATTTGTTGGATGGTAGTAAATCAAAGCGTTTATACTGGTGAGAAATGGTCGAATAATCTATATGTTGAGCGCCTACCGTAAGGACATTCATAGCTTCGCCCGGACTCAATAATCGTCGGGCAGGCAAGGTGTTTTGGTGGTGGCAGAGCAAGGTTTGAATTATTTCTTCGTCTGATTCGGTGGGAAATGATGATTCATCAATGTCTAAGTTTATATTGCTTGCCTGATTCCCAGCACTGACACAAAAGAGCAGTTTATATTTCCACGCTAACCAGTCGATCAGTCGTGCCCAAGCACTCATTGCCCAGCAAAAAGGTTGTTCTCCGATAGAAAGATTGACGATATGGATGTTGGGAGCATTTGGTTCGGTTCCTTCAAACATTTCAACGATGGCTCGGTGTATTCGATCTTCAGCGAAGACACCATCTGGAATATGTTCTCGCTCTGCAGCATTCCCGTGCCAATAACGGTTTGCTAAATCGGGTTCAAGAATTGGTCGGCAGAATATTCTCCGGCTTAGTGGCGGCTCGTCAGCATCCTGTTCACCATGTAAAATCAGCGAAGCCATGGCAGTACCATGACGCATTTCCTGCGGTAGATACTTGGGCAATAAGTTGTCGGGATCGTGGAGGATGATCCTGCCATTCAAAGCATCGTGTTCAGTCAAGGGGTAGCCGTCAAGGAGGGCTACAACCGGTGGAATGTCGCTTGGTGGAGGCCTGGAAAACTCGTAGGGCTTGCTATCTCCAGGTAAAGTCACGACGCCTTGAGCTATCGGCAGAAAGGTTCTGATGGCGTTATTACGAAATAAGGTAGCTAGGCCAGTTTCATCTTCCGATTCCAGTACTAGGAATGCGGAATGTGCTATAGATACGGGGATTCGGCCTTTCAAAGCATGAAAATGAATTTCATCTATCCGTATATTCGCCAAAATTTCTCCGCCAGCGGCAATAATCGCTTGGCGGACAGTGTGTTCTTCGTCTTGTTGATAGGCTTGGCGACTGGAGTCATCCGATTTTTCGGGATAACAAAGTTCTGCACGGAAAGCGACAGGAGCATTCGGATCGTCTTTAATACTCTGCGCCCAATCGTCCAGGATACCAGAGTCAAGCAACCGATCTTTGGCGTTCCAGCGGCGGATTTCTTTAGCATGGTTGAAAATATCTCGCCATTTGGCATTCCCCTGACCAAGAGGTTGTTCCTTCTTGAAACGCTCCCAGAGTTTTAGAAGTTCCTCTAATGCACGTTGACCGGTCATTCCCAGATAAAGCCGCCCATCCAAGCGTTTATCATTACGCTGTCCGTTTTTGTCCAGATAATAAAAATCATCGTCTGGCTCTAAATCATCAAGGTCAATTTCACCAAGCCAGCCTATGCCAATAGCTTGAGCTGCACGGTAAAAATCTTCAATGCGCCCACGGGTTTCGATAACCAGAACGAACTCAGGAAAAAGACCTTGGGAATCTGTTTGAAGCGCTAACCGTTCGGCCTCAAAAGCTTGTTGCAGGCGCTTGAATTGGGGACCAAGGCGTTTTATTTGCTGCGATCTATCCGGCGCATGTGGTAGTGTTCCTCTGGCGGTTCCTGGATCGCGCTTGGCGCGTTGAAAAGATGGGAAAATTAACAGCGGCTGTTCCGACGCCATGTACTACTCTCCTATTTGCTTTATTCATTCACTTCGGAGTTGGTCTTCACCGTAGCCCGATTTTGCCACTGCCTGAGTTTGAGTTGAGTCAGTTCGCGTGGATGATCGGTTTTTCCTGCCAGAATGGCTTGTCGAAAAACATCTACACAAAATTCTTCGACCTCGGCAAAACTATGTCCCAAAAGCTTTTCAGCAATAGTCCCAGACGCCAGGTTGAATTGGAAACGGCGTCGTTCAGCAAAGGATTCAACGAACTTGGCGATCTGGTTCCGGGTTGGCGCTGGGAGGATTATCCGTAATTGGAAGCGACGCCATGCTGCTCTATCTAGCAATTCCGGGTGGTTGCTGGCGGCGATAGTGACTACGTAGTCGGGCAGGCGATCAATTTGCGTAAGCAGTGTACCAACGACTCGCTTGATTTCGCCGGTCTCCCGATTATCTCCCCGTTCCTTTCCGAGAATCTCAAACTCGTCAAAAAATAAAACACAACGCTGTGTTCGGGCATAGTCGAATACTTTTTGCAACCGACTTCCCGTTTCTCCCAGGAAGCTACCGATAAGGCTTTCGTAGCGAACCACGAGCAACGGGACAGCCAGTTCGTAAGCGATGGCTTCAGCAAGCGTTGTTTTACCATTACCGGGAGGGCCGGCAACCAGGAGTTTATGACGCGGCGACAGGCCATAGGTTTTTAAGAGATCACTGCGATGCTGTTCCGTAATCAGTTCGCGACAAAGAGATCCCGTTTCTGGAGTGAGTACCAGCATATCCAACGGGCGCTCAGGAGTTTGTTCTAAAACAAAAGAATGTGCCCCATTTTCACCAAGAGTCCGGCGCGCTTGAGACAGGTTGGTGGGGGCATTTTGAAGAATAGAAACTAGGCGATCAGCTAAAACATGATGTTTTTTGGCGCGTTCATCGGCAACCAGGGCTTCAGCGTGGCGCCGAAATAATGCGGCATCACCTGAAACCCCGGCCTTTACGAGTCCAATCAACAAATCTGCATTTGCCATGGCTGAGATGCTTGGAAGGGCAATTCGGGAATTGTACCGCCCCTAAACGCATCTTAATACCGATAATTCTCCGCCTTATACGGCCCATCCACCGCAACGCCGATATAAGCCGCCTGTTCCGGCGTCAACAGGGTCAGCTTGACGCCGATGCGGTCGAGATGCAGCCGGGCGACCTTCTCGTCGAGCTGCTTGGGCAGCACGTAGACCTTGTTTTCGTATTGCGCGCCACGGGTGAACAGTTCGATCTGCGCCAACACCTGATTGGTGAAGGAGTTGGACATCACGAAGCTGGGGTGGCCGGTGGCGCAGCCCAGATTCACCAACCGCCCCTCGGCCAGCAGGATGATGCGCTTGCCGTCGGGGAAGATGATGTGATCCACCTGCGGCTTGATGTTTTCCCAGCGATACTGCTTCAGGCTGGCGACCGCGATTTCGGAATCGAAATGGCCGATGTTGCAGACGATGGCCTGATTCTTCATCCGCGCCATGTGGTCGTGGGTGATGACGCCGATGTTACCGGTGGCGGTAACGAAGATGTCGCCCTGGTCCGCCGCGTCGTCCATTGTGACCACCCGATAACCCTCCATCGCCGCCTGCAAGGCGCAGATCGGATCGATTTCGGTGATCCACACCGTCGCGCCCAGACCTTTGAGCGACTGCGCGCAACCCTTGCCCACGTCGCCGTAGCCCAGCACCACCGCGATCTTGCCGGCGATCATCACGTCGGTGCCGCGTTTGATGCCATCCACCAGCGACTCGCGGCAGCCGTAGAGGTTGTCGAACTTGGACTTGGTGACCGAATCGTTGACGTTGATGGCCGGGAACGGCAGCCGGCCTTCCTTTTCCATGGTGTACAGCCGATGAACGCCCGTCGTCGTCTCCTCGGTCACGCCCTTGATGTTGGCCTGAATCCGGGAATAGAACGTGGGATCGCGGTCCAGGCGCTGGCGGATGGCGGCGAACAGCACTTGTTCTTCCTCGCAGGTCGGAGTGGCGATCAGCGCGCGATCCCGCTCCGCCCGCGTCCCCAGCGTGACCAGCAGGGTCGCATCGCCGCCGTCGTCCAGGATCATGTTGGGCGTGCCGCCGTCGCGCCATTGCAGGATGCGGTGGGTAAAGTCCCAGTATTCCTCCAGCGACTCGCCCTTGTAGGCAAACACTGGAATGCCGTCCGCGGCGATGGCGGCGGCGGCGTGATCCTGGGTCGAGAAGATGTTGCAGGACGCCCAGCGGATGTCGGCGCCCAGCGCCGCCAGCGTTTCGATCAGCACGGCGGTCTGGATGGTCATGTGCAGCGACCCGGCGATGCGGGCGCCCTTGAGCGGTTGCCGATCCTGGTATTCGGCCCGGATCGCCATCAGGCCCGGCATCTCGGTTTCGGCGATGGCGATTTCCTTGCGGCCCCAATCGGCCAGCGAAAGATCGGCAACGTGGTAATCGGTAAAAGGGATTTCGCGCACGACGGCGTTCATACGTACTCCATCTACGGTTGAACGGGCGCCGTTGGCTTGGGAAAGCCACGCCATGCCGAGCCTGACGGTGGAAACCGTTGCAGCGCCCCTCGGCATGGGGGCGAAAATTGAGAAGTGCTTTACAACCCCGCCGCGTCCCGCAGCGCGTCGGCCTTGTCGGTGTACTCCCAGGTGAACTCCGGCTCCTCGCGCCCAAAATGGCCGTAGGCGGCGGTCTTGCGATAGATCGGCCGGATCAGGTTCAACATCTTGACCAGACCGTAGGGCCGCAGGTCGAAGTGGCCGCGAATGATGTCGACCAGCCGGTCCTCGTCCACCTTGCCGGTGCCGAAGGTGTTGACGCTGATCGAGGTCGGCTCGGCCACGCCAATCGCATAAGACACCTGAATTTCGCAACGTTCCGCCAGGCCGGCGGCCACGATGTTCTTGGCCACGTAACGGCCGGCGTAAGCGGCGGAACGGTCCACCTTGGACGGATCCTTGCCGGAGAAAGCCCCCCCGCCGTGATGCGCGGAGCCACCGTAGCTATCGACGATGATCTTGCGCCCGGTCAAACCGCAGTCGCCGACCGGCCCGCCGATGACGAAACTGCCGGTTGGGTTGATGTGATACTGGGTATGCTTGTCCAGCCATTCCGCCGGCAGCACCGGCAGGATAATGTTTTCCATCACCGCCTCGCACAGCAGCTTGTAGCCGATGTCCGGGTCGTGCTGGGTGGACAGCACCACCGCCTCGACGCCCACCGCCTTGTTGCCCTGGTAGCGAAACGTGATCTGGCTCTTGGCGTCGGGCCGCAGCCAGGGCAGCACGCCGCTCTTGCGCATCTCCGCCTGCCGTTGCACCAGTCGATGGGCGTAGGTGATGGGCGCGGGCATCAGCACGTCGGTTTCGTTGCAGGCGTAACCGAACATCAGCCCCTGGTCGCCAGCCCCCTGCTCTTCCGGCTTGTCGCGGTTCACGCCCTGGGCGATGTTGGGCGACTGCTTGCCGATGCAGGACAACACCGCGCAGGTGGCGCCATCGAAGCCGACATGGGAATTGTCGTAGCCGATGCCGACCACGGTGTCGCGCACGATCTGATCGAAATCCACCCACGCCGCCGTGGTGATCTCCCCGGCCAGAACGACCACGCCGGTCTTGATCAGGGTTTCGCAGGCCACGCGAGCCTTGGGATCCTCGGCGAGGATGGCGTCCAGCACGGCATCGGAAATCTGATCGGCGATCTTATCCGGATGCCCTTCGGAGACGGATTCGGAGGTGAACAGATAGGTGCGGCTCATGGGATGGCGTTCCTCGAACGACGGTTGCGGTGTGGAAAATGGTGTGTCCTAAAGGAGCAACGGTCACGCAATGACGATCAGTCCGCTTATAAAATACCGCATTTGCATCTCGGACGTTCATTCTATTTTGTTATTAGAATTTCAATTTTCAATCTGGATCCTGCGAATGAACAGGGTGACGAACGCCAGGGTATTGACCTGCGCCGAGTTGGGCTTTGAGCCGTTGGCGCTGCTGCTGGCGCGCTACGGCATGACCGTCGAGCGGGCGCCACCGGAAAGCGAAATTCCTGGCAGCTATTGGGGCGAGAGCGAGGCGGGGCTGATCGGCGCGCGGTTGTTCGCGCGCGACGACACGCCGGTGCATTCCGCCCTGCACGAAGCCTGTCACTATATCTGCATGGACGCCGACCGCCGCGCCTCCCTGCATACCGACGCCGGCGGTGAGGTGATCGAGGAGAACGGCGTCTGCTACCTGCAAATCCTGCTGGCGGACGAACTGCCGGGCGTCGGGCGGGCACGGATGTGCGCCGACATGGATGCGTGGGGTTATACTTTCCGCCTCGGCTCGGCCCGCGCCTGGTTCGACCAGGACGCCGAGGACGCCAGGGCCTGGCTGCTGCAAAACGGTTTGATCGACCTGGAACAGCGGCCGGTCTGGCGGGTGCGTCAGGGCTGAGCCGCTCATCGCTCCCTTTCCCAACCGGGGAATCCCCGTGAAACGCGCATTCGTCTGGCTGCTGACCTTGTCCCTGTTGCCGTTGTTGACCGCGTTCCGCTGGCCCTGGCAGAGCGCCGGCGACCCCGGACGCATCGAGCTGTCCGGCACGGTGGAGGCGCGCGAGGTGGAACTGGCCTTCCAGGTCGGCGGACGCATCGCCAAGCTGCTGGTGGACGAAGGCGATGCCGTTCAAGCCGGGCAACCGGTCGCCACGCTGGATGCCGCCGATTACGAACTCGGGCTGCGCGCCGCCACCGCCCAGATGGAAGCGGCGCAAGCAGCCCTGGCGGCGTTGCGGGCCGGAACTCGCGCCCAGGAATTGCGGGTGGCGGAGGCGCAACTGGCCAAGGCGCAAGCCGATCTCGATTACGCCCTCGTCGAATTCAAGCGGATTGCCGACCTGGTTTCCAAAAAGCTCGCGCCCCAGGACCAGCTCGACCAAGCGCAGCAACATCAGAACGTCGCCTTGGCGGGGGTGGCGCAGGCTCGACAAAATCTGGCGCTATTGCGGGAAGGGCCTCGCCGGGAAGACATCGACCAGGCCGCCGCCACGCTCCGCGCCCGGCAAGCCGCGGTCGAAACCGCCCAGCGGCAACTGGATTACGCCGAGGCGCGCGGTCCGGTCGCGGGTGTGGTGACGGTGCGGCTGGCCGAGGTGGGGGAGGTGGTGAGCGTGGGCAAACCGGTGTTGCGCATCGCCGAACTGGGTCGGCCCTGGGTGCGCGTTTATCTGAACGAAACCGATTTGTCCCGGGTACGGCTAGGACAGTCGGCGGAAGTCCGGGTCGACAGCCTGCCTGGCAAGGTGTTGCCTGGTCGGCTTGCGTTCATTTCCCCCGAGGCCGAATTTACCCCGAAAACGGTGGAAACGCGCGCGCTGCGGGTGGATCTGGTCTATCGGGCCAAGGTCGAGGTGGATAACCCTGGCGGCGTACTGAAATTGGGCCAACCGGCCGACGTCGCGTTCAAGGCCGCCCCGCCATGATTGAAGCGGCCATGGAAATCGCCGACCTGCGCTTTGCCTATGGCGAGCGCCCGGTGTTGGGCGGCGTAACGCTGCGCGTCGCGCCGGGACAGATATATGGAGTCGTGGGCGCGGACGGCGCGGGCAAGACTACCTTGTTGCAACTGGCGGTCGGGCAGTTGTCGCCCCGGGATGGGCGAATCCGCGTGTTGGGGCGGGATGCCGCCGATCCGGCCTTGCGCGACGAGATCGCGTACATGCCGCAAGGTTTCGGGTTGTATCCCGATTTGTCGGTGCGGGAAAACCTTGATTTCTTCGCCGATCTGCACGGATTGCCCCGAGCGGTGGCGCGCGAACGCATCGCCGAGCTGCTGCAACGGACCGGCTTGGCGGGATTCGAGGCGCGTCGCGCCAACAACCTGTCCGGCGGGATGATGCAGAAGCTGGCGCTGGCCTGCGCCCTGATCAGCCAACCACGGGCCATGTTTCTGGATGAACCGACCACCGGCGTGGACCCGGTGTCGCGGCGAGCGTTCTGGCGACTGCTGAACGGGGTACGGGCCGAGGGTGTGGCGATCTTGTACGCCACCGCGAACATGGACGAAGCGGAGCGTTGTGACCGGGTGGGTTTGCTGCACGCCGGCCGGCTGGATCGGCAGGGGACGCCCCTGGAATTGACGACGGGCGGCGACGCGACGCTGGTCGGCGTGTCCGGGCCGACGGCGCGGCGGCGACGCGCAGCCTTACTGGCGTGGCCGATGGTCAGGCTGGCATTCCCGGTCGGGCGGCAATTGCGAGTCTGGCTTGACGCGGGCGACTCGCTGGCCGAATTTCAAGCTCAATTGCGTGTGCTCGACCCCGAACTGGAGACGCAATCCTTGCGACCCACCTTGCAGGATGCGGCGCTGCGGGAATTGGCGATGGCGGAATACGTCGATGAAAACGGATAGCCTGTTTTACCGGCTGTTTCAGGAATGGCCGGAACTGGTCCTGGAACTGGCGGGGTTGGAGCCGACGGTCACCGGCTACACGCTGCGCGCCGAGGAGATCAAGCAAACCGGGTTCCGGCTGGATGGGGTGCTGGCGCCGCCGGATGACCAGCCGGACTGGCCGCTGGTGTTCGTCGAGGCGCAGTTTCAGCACGATCCCGATTTTCATGCGCGCTGGTTCTCCGAGATGTTCCTGTATCTGTATCGGCGTCCCCCGCGCCGGGCGTGGCGGGCGGTGACGGTGTTCCCAAGCCGGGCGACCGAGGGAGCGGTGGAACCCGCCTACGAGATGCTACTGGCCCATCCCTGGGTCAAGCGGATCTATTTGGAGGAGGCGCTTCAGGAACCGACACCAAGCCGGGGTTTACGGCTATTGGGCTTGATTCTGGTCCCGCCGACGATGGTGGTGGCTGAAGCCAAGGCGTTGTTGGCGGAAGAATCACCAGTGGACGGAGGTCTAACCGGCGTAGCGCTGGTGGATTGGGTGGAAACCTTGCTGGTGTACAAATTGCCGCGCCTGTCGCGGGAGGAGATTCGCAAAATGCTGGACATCTTCAATGTGGAATTGAAACAGACCCGTTTTTATCAGGAAGTGTTCGCCGAAGGTTTGGAGGAAGGCCGCCAGGAAGGCCGCCAGGAAGGCCGTCAGGAAGGCCGTCAGGAAGGCCGTCAGGAAGGCCGTCAGGAAGGCCGCCAGGAAGGCCAGCGGCAGGAACGCTTCCGCATTGCCCGGAGCTTGCTGGACGTGATCGCCGATGATCGGTTGCTGGCGGAGAGGATTGGCTTGACCGAGGCGGAGGTGCGGGGGCTGCGAGAGGTGGGTGGCGGTGGCTGAAAACCGGCCGCCTCTCTCAACGGCCGTTTCAGGGATGGCCGGAGGCGCCACAAGCCTCATAAACACCGCCGCATGAATCCGCCACAACCGGACGCGGCCGCCACCCCGATCATCCTCGCCGAAGATCTGACCCGCCACTTCGGCGATTTCGTCGCCGTGGACCACCTTCGCGTCACGGTGGAACCCGGCGAGGTGTTCGGGTTGCTGGGCGCGAACGGCGCCGGCAAGACCACCGCGATTCGAATGCTGTGCGGCATGTTGCCGCCGACCGCCGGTCGGATTCGGGTCGCGGACGTGGATATGGCGCGGCACGCGCGCCGCGCGCGTGGTCAGATCGGCTACGTCGCCCAGCGGTTCTCGCTGTATGGCGATCTAACCGTGTCCGAAAATCTCAAGCTGCAAGCGGGGCTGTACGGGCTGACCGGCGCGCGCCAGCGGGAACGGCTGACATGGGCGCTGGCGCATCTGGAGCTGACCAACCGCAAGGACGTCATGGCCAGAGCGTTGCCGCTCGGTTATCAGCGGCGCCTGGCGCTGGCCGCCGCGCTGCTGCACGAACCGCGCGCGCTATTTTTGGACGAGCCAACCTCGGGCGTGGACCCGATGGCCCGCCAGCGATTCTGGGAACTGATCTACGAACTGGCCGACGGTGGCATCGGCATCCTGGTCACCACGCATTACATGGACGAGGCGCTGTTCTGCGACCGGCTGGCGCTGATGCAAGCCGGTCGCATCGTCACCGAAGGCACGCCTGACGTGTTGTTGCGCCGGCCGCTGCCGACACCGATTCTGGAGCTGGTCAGTCCCGATGCCGTCCGGTTCGAGCAGTTGGCGCAAGACTGGCCAGAGGTGCGCGAGATCATTCCCCATGCCGGACAACTGCGGATTCGCCTGCGCGCCGGGATAGCGGCGGGCGCGATGATGGAGAAAATCCACGGGGTCGCGGCGGAAGGCGGCCTGACTGTCAGCGCCTTGCATCCCGCCGCGCCGGAACTGGAAGACGTGTTCGTGGCGGTGTTGGAAGAGAACGAAGCATGAACTTCCAGCATGTCCGGGCGATGGCGCGCAAGGAATGGTGGCATCTCCTGCGCGATCCGCGCAGTCTGGCGCTGATCCTGATCATGCCCAGCATGTTGCTGTTTCTGTTCGGCTATGCCATTCGTCTGGACCTGCAACACGCCCCCATCGCCCTCGTTCAGGAATCCCGCGACGCCGTCACCGAGGAACTGGCCGCCCACTTCGCCGCCAGTCGGGCCTTCAGCGTTGTCCTGCGCTCCAACGACCGCCGCGAGGCCGCCACCGCCTTGCAAAAAGGCCGGGTCTGGGCGGCGGTGATCTTTCCCCCCGACTACGCCCGGCAACTGGAACGGGGCGAAGCGCGGATTCAGTTATTGCTGGACGGCGTGGATGCCAACACCGCCCGTTTGTTGCGCAACTACGCGCTGGTGCTGGTAAACGACTATCTTCTGAGCCGGGGCGGCCAGCCGCCGATCCGCGTCGAGGATCGCACCTGGTTCAACGAAACCAAGGAGAGCCGGCTGGCGATCATTCCCGGCGTCATCGCCATGGTAATGGCCGTGATCGGGGCGTTGATGACCTCGCTGACCATCGCCAAGGAGATGGAGCAGGGCAATCTGGTGATGTTGCGCACCACGCCGCTGACCCGCCGCGAATTTCTGCTCGGCAAACTGCTGCCCTACCTGCTCATCGGCCTGCTCGATCTGGCGGTGGCGGTGGCGGTGGCGGTCTTCGTGTTCGAGATGCCGCTGCGCGGTTCGCTGGCGGTCCTGCTGCTGCTGTCGGCGCTGTTCCTGCTGGTGGTGATGCTGCAAGGGGCGCTGATTTCGATCAACGCGGGGAATCAGTTGCTCGCCAGCCAGATATCCCTGGTGAGCACTTTTTTGCCGGCGTTCCTGTTATCCGGCTTCATCTTCGCCATCGAGAACATGCCGACCGTGTTGCAATACCTCACCCTGGCGGTGCCGGCCCGCTATTACGTCGCCTTGTCTCGCACCCTCTTCCTCAAAGGGATGGTGCCGCTGCTGCTGTGGACGCAGGCAGCCGCGCTGCTGGTGATCCTGCTGGTGCTGCTGCGGGTGACGCTGGTTCGGTCGCGGAAGCTGGGATTATTGCCGTGAATCCAGTGATCACCAGCTTGATCCGGTTACGGGCTTTGTTGGGCAAGGAGTTCTTGCAACTCCTGCGCGATCCCCGGATGCGATTTTTCATGCTGGTGCCGCCGCTGTTCCAATTGATGGTGTTCGGTTACGCAGCCAGCTTCGATGTCCGTCACGCCGAAATCGCGGTGGTGGATCAGGCGCGAACGGCGGCGACCCGCGAACTGTTGGCGGCGGTGGCGGCGACCGGCCGGTTTACCCTGCGCTACTACCCCGCTGTCGGCGTGGCGACGGCGGCAATGGATCGCGGCGAAATCCGCGCTATCCTGCGATTCGCCCCCGATTTCGACCGGCAACCCGTGGCGCAAATCGTCTCCGACGGCTCGGATTCCAACAGCGCGCAGATGATCACCGGCCAGTTGAGTCAGACGCTGCAACGGAGCGCACGCTTGCGCGCCGACATCGAGCCGCCGGTGCAAATCGAGGAACGGGCCTGGTTCAACGAGAATCTGGACGACCGGCCCTATTTCGTGCCCGGCATCATCGCCACCATCGTGCTGATCACCACCGTGATTCTGACCGCGATGACCGTGGTACGCGAGCGAGAGCTTGGCACCCTGGAACGCCTGTTGGTGACGCCGGTCGCCCGGTTGGAATTTCTGATCGGCAAGATGGTGACCGTGGCCGCCGTCGGCCTGTTCGACGTGGCGTTGATCAGCCTGATCGCGGTCGCCTGGTTCGATGTGCCGTTTCGAGGCAACATCGTCGGCCTCCTGGCGGGCAGCATGCTGTTCCTGATGAGTTCGCTGGGGATCGGGCTGCTGATCTCCAGCTATGCCGAAACCCAGCAACAGGCGATGCTGCTGGCCTTCTTCGTCATCATGCCGATGGTGGTGTTGTCGGGCTTCGCGTTCCCCATTCACAACATGCCCGAGGGCGTGCAGTGGCTAACCTGGCTGGACCCCCTGCGGTATTACCTGGTGGTGATCCGCGACGTGTTTCTGAAAGGGAGCGAGATCGGCGCGCACGGTTTCGAGTACGCGATGATGGCGCTGTTGGGGAGCGGAGCGCTGGCTTTGAGTCTGGCGCGGGTCAAGTGACGAACCTTCCTCGCCCGGCGGCGAGAGAGGAAGGCGAATGGTCGGCTATACCCAATTTTTGCAAGTCCCCCAGCTTGGTCCTGGAACGAATCAGAGGGGCAGCGTCTTTGTCTTATCCAGACCATCCTCTTCGTAGAGCGTGATTTTTACCGGGCCGCCCTCCGTTTCCAAAATTCCGAAGTTGCCGCTTCCCCCGCCAATCCTGGGGAGCGCGGCGCCGGATGAGGTGATTTCAAAAAGATACCCACCATGCAATTGAGTGGCGTTTTTGTGGATGTCGCCGCTCAACACGATGGTTTTTTTGAATCCTTTGTCCATCAGCCACTGGTAATCCATGTAATGATCCCAGCTCTCTCCACTGCGGGTCAGGGTGCTGCCGGAGCAGAGCAGCTTGAGGCCATTGCTGGCCTTTACCTGGTTTTCCAACCAGGTTCTCTGGGTCTTCCCAAGGAGGGAGCGGACGGGCATTTGACCATCATCCTTTTCATCGGTGGGGTCTTCTCGATAGGTTCGCCCATCAAGCATGATGATTCGAACGGGACCGTAATCGAAACTGTCCTGAATCCCGGTGTCATCGCCAGTCAGAAGATGATCGAGGGATGGCTGGTTCGGATACTCCGGTGTGATGTTTTTTTGTTGCGCCCAGCCCTTGAACTGGAGAAAAAGATTTTTCGAGATCCGGCGTTTTTCTTGAGGGACGGATTGCTTGCGATTGGTTCCAGCGCCACAGGAGCCGTTCCAGGCAAAGTCGTGATCATCCCAAGTGAGGCCAACCCGTTTTACCGATGCGATCAGCTTGCGGAAGGATTCGACGCCCCATTGCGCCTTGTAGCGGTTGTACATTTCGTTCGCAAATTCCTGGTTGCTCAATTTCCTTGGGCGTCCCAAGCGTGGGAAATAGTCCATGTAGATCGTATCGCCAAGCAGAAGAAGAACTTCTGGCGCTTGGGCACGCACTCGATCCCAAACGATTTGCTTTGGATCCTCGTAGGCGTCGAAACAGGATGTAAAGGCGATTTTCATCAGGGGTCTCCTTCAAAAGGATTAAGTGAATTTTTCGGCGCTGAGCATATAATGCCGAATTGAAGACGAATCAAGCAATCGTTAAGATCGTTCAGGACTTTCTTGCGACGATAATCAGATTTTGCCACTTTGATGAGGCGCCTCGAACACCAACACACTCAGTAATTATGAAGCCACTCTGTTCCAGGAAAGTGGTCAATTGCTCTCTGGACCAATATTGAAAAGGATAATCACCATATCCTAGCGAAAAGAAGCGGCTCCACCAATTCCTGGCCAATACTGACAAGCATTTTAAATAACCATGGTAAGGAATCGATAGCGCGATCACACCGCCAACCTGAATTTTTGGAAAGACAAGTTCAATCAGCATCGATAAATTGTAACAGGGGTTGTTGGATTGGAGAATCAGCGCCATGTTAAAACTATCCGTGATGATCCTTCCCAAGCCATGGTTTGTCAATGGCAGCGGCAATTCATCCACCGGTATCGATGCGGTTGGGTTGGCCAAGGGAGATCGATCAGAATCGAGGACGGTTACATAGTGGCCAGCCTTGTACAGATCAAGGCAGATGGACTGAACGCCATCGCCGATACCGAGAATTTTCGCCGCCTGGTGGCGCGCGCAGATATCCATGATTACGGATCGAACGCTATGCTGCGCGCCATTTTTTCTTATTTTTTCATCACTCATTTCCTTCTCCTCAAATAACCCATTTTTCAAGCAGTTCTCATGGCGTGTTTCAATTTGAAACACGCTCGTTTCAAATTGAAACACGCGATCATGAAGATTGAATTCCTGGAGAAAGGTCGCTCCGATGCCCCCATGACGCCACTATGTCCTAGCTTATCCAAGTAAACGGGCCAGGCGAAATCCCGAAAATATGGGATGCGGGGTATTTGAAGAATCGATTCTATGATCATAATGCTCGGTTTTATGCGCTAAATTTATTGCATGACGCGAGGTGGTCGAAATATTGCATTATCTTGCCCAGTATCACTGAATGATGGACTGACCACCATGCCAAGAGCAACCAATATCATCGGAATAGTTCTTGCCCAGTCTCTTTTGATAATGAACGCCCAAGCGGAAGATACTTCGGCGCGAGTCTTGCCCCAAGGGGTTTCCCTATTCGACGCCACGTTTTACCAGTATTTCCCGATCGAAAATCGCTATGGGGCAGAAGGAGACTCAGAAGCTCTTGCGGCGGACTTCAATACGGAGCTGAACAGTCGGGTGTTTCCCGCGCTGTCTGGATTGAATCTCCTGGTCGGCGGTAACGCCACGCTTGGGCAATCGGTGGTGGAATCCAGACTGACTTCCCGTTTGTCGGAATTCAATCTGGCTTATGGGTTGACCGAAAAATCGACGCTGGTTGTCAAGATACCCTATGGCTATGTAAAAAATGAAATTCGAGCCAGCCTGGATGCCTCCCAAGCCAATGTCGGAAAAAATCCGCTGTTCGGAACGCCATCGGACCCTTTTCGCAGCCCCCTGACCCCAATCGCCGCCGGCGGGATACGTTTGAGCGATGAAGATATCCAAAATCTCCTGGGCAAGGGACTGGATGTCAATCGAGATGGGGTTGCCGATATTCCTGGTTATGGGTATGAACGTTTCGAAACCTTTTCCGACAACGGGATTGGCGATGTCGAGCTTTACGCCAAATACCAATTTTACGATCAGAAACCGTGGCGGTTGGCGTTGGCTTCCGGGCTGAGATTTCCCACCGGCAAGGTGAAGGATATCGATAATCTTGCGGCGTTGGATTTTGGGGACGGACAGACCGATATTTTGTTTCGTTTTCATGCGGATTATGGAGTGACTGAAAACTTGCAACTGAATTTTACCACCCGCTATGATTTACAATTGCCGGACCGCCAAACCTTGCGCGTACCCCAATCGGTCGATCAGCCGATCACCCGAGATATCGAGGAAGTTGATCGAAACCTTGGAGACGTTTTCGGGTTGGATTTGATAGGTCTCTACCAATTCACGCTAGAATGGTCGGCTTCCCTGAGATACAGCTTCGCTCGGAAGTTTCAGGATGATATCGATGGCGATCCTGGTTTGGTCTATTCATCCCTGGAACAGGAATCCGAGAGCGAAAACCAACGGGTGGCCGTGACTTTCGGCTATTCGACCCTACGCCGGTATCAGGATAAAACAGCCAAGATACCTTTCTATGCCAATCTCGGCTATCGCAGTCGGTTCGCTGGTAAAAATACCGTCGTTTCGCGGTATGTCTCGCTGAATATCGGGGCTTTATTCTGATCGCGGTTGATCGGCGCCGGCTCGGCGAGCGGTTTTCGATTGCTCGCCGCGGAGGGAGCCGAGAGATTGCGCGATTTCAACTGGAGCAACCATGATGACGATTACCGTCGATCAAATCATTCGAGTGGGTTTGGTCGAGGATCAAGCCGAAACCCTGTCGCGCATGATCGCCGCCGTTCGATCCAGTGCCGACATGAAGGTCCTATTCCACGCGGCTTCGGTTGCCGAAGCCACCAGGGCGTTGGCGAGATACAGCCCCGATGTCCTTCTGGTCGATCTGGGATTGCCGGATGGCTCCGGCCTCGATGTGATTGGCCTGGCTTCCAGAAAGCACCCGGCCTGCGAAACGATGGTATTTTCCATGTTTGGCGACGAGGCGCTGGTCCTCGCCAGCATCGAAGCCGGCGCCAGCGGTTATCTGCTCAAGGACACGCCAGGAGTGGCGCTTGAAGACTCGATTCGCCAGGTTCGTTCAGGTGGTTCGCCGATGAGCCCGATCATCGCGCGTCGAATCCTGCAACGGCTGCGCAAGAGTCCGCCGACCGCCGACCCGGCGATGGCCGAAGTTTCCGGCGGGCCAGTCCCCGAGGTTGAAAAGCCCGCTTTGACGGAACGGGAAACCGAAATTCTCGTCCTGATCTCGCGCGGCTACACCTACTCCGAGGTTGCCAGCCTGTTATCGGTGAGTGTCCACACGATCCAAACCCATATCAAGCACCTGTATGGCAAGCTCGGCGTCCATTCCCGCTCGGAAGCGGTGTTCGAGGCTTCCAGGATGGGGCTGCTGCGGGGGCTGCTGGATCGATGACGCCATGCTCCTCCTGATTCGGATCGCGCTCGTTCTGGTCGGTCTCGCCGCGCCGTCCGCCGCCAGCGTCGGAATCCCGGATTCGGGCGTGACAATCCGCGAAGCCCTGGCGACCGTCACCATCGATGGCGAGGCGCCGTCCAATCCGAGAAAGGTCCGGTTGCCCTACCGCTGGGACGATTTCTCCGGCCGACGGGATGGACAGGCCCGCTTCGAGATCCGACTCGATCTGCTCGACAACGCGCCCGATGGACCGCGAGCGATCTATTTGGCCAAGGTCGGCAATCAATTCGAGGTTCGAATCAACGGCGTCCTCGTCAGCGCGCCTCTCGATTCCCAAAGCCCGCGCCTGGATCTCGCCAAGGCCCCCCGTCTGGTGACCATTCCACAGGCGCTGTTGCGGGGCGACGACCGCCTGGAAATCACGATTCAGGCCCAGTTCTTGCGCCGCGGTGGCTTGTCGATGATTGACTTCGGCGTCGAAAGCGACTTGCAACGGGAATTCAACGCGGTCTACCAGTGGCGTATCCTGGGGTCGCTGGTCGTGGTGAGCATCAGCGTGGCGCTGGGGGTGTTCTCCCTGTTGCTCTGGTCGCGGCAGCAGGTTGTCTTGTACTGGGTGTTCGGCATCGCCGAACTGGTCTGGGCTTTTCGCGTCGGCGATGTATTGATCGAAGAACCACCGCTCGGTTGGCCCGCCTGGGGCGCGGCGGTCGCTTTCGCCTACGCGCTCTACGTCGGCTTCACCGCCCGGCTGACCATGCTGGTGCTGGGCGTGGAGCGCGGCTGGTTCCGGCTGGCCTGGCGGGCGTATCTTCTCGGCGCGGCGGCAACCAGCGTGATCGGGTTCGCACGGGGTTACGTCCTGCTCTGGACGACTTGGCTGGGACTCATGATCGGTCTGGCCACGCTTTGCGCGGGCGTCGCGATCCGTTCCGCCTGGCTCGGCCGCGGGCTCGATCAGACGCTGCTGGCCTTTTCCCTCACGGTCTCCGTGCTGGTCGGCATCCGGGATTGGGTTTACGTCTGGTTCACGCCGGATGCTTTTGGCGAAACCTCGTGGGTCCGGTACATGTCGGTTCTGTTCTGCTTGACGATGGGCTTTATCATCGCGGACCGCTACACGCGCGCCGCCCGCGAATTGCGCGCTTTGAATCAAACCCTCGCCGAACGAGTGGCGGAACGGGAGCGGCAACTTGCCGCCTCCTTCGAGCGAACCAGGGAAGCCTTGCAGCAGGCCGCCGTGCTGGCGGAGCGCCAACGTCTGATGCGCGACATGCACGATGGGTTGGGAAGCCGGCTAAGCGGCGCGCTCGGGGTGCTGCGCCGCGACGACGCCTCGTCCCACTCGGTCGCGGTCGAATACCTCAGCGAAGCCCTTGAGGAATTGAAGCTCGCGGTCGACTCGCTTCAGGACTACGGCGGGGATATCGACACCGTGCTGGGCAATCTGCGCTACCGGTTGCGGGATCGCCTGAAAGCGGCCGGTGTGAACCTGATTTGGCGGGCGCAACCGCTGCCGCCGTTCGAGGAGCTCACGCCGACCGGCGTCCGCAGCATCCAGCATTTAATGCTGGAGGCCATCGCCAACGCGATGCGACATGGCGCCGCCACCGAGATCGTGGTGACGACCCGCTTCGATCCGGAAGCCGGTTGCGCGTGGATCGTGATCGAGGACAACGGGCGGGGGTTCGATCCCGATGCCGTCCAGGGCGGTCGCGGCCTGGCCCTCATCAAGCAGCGGGCGCGGGAGTTGGGCGGGGAAGCGGTGATCGGAGTGGGTCCCGGTGGCGGTTGTCAGGTGCAAGTGCGGTTGCCGTATGGATCGGCGGAGCCCCCGGAATGCCGCCCAGTCCAACTCTCTGATAAAGTCACCCGATCCACCGGCAACGAGGCAAGCCCATGAGCATTCAAGTGAAATATTTCGCCAGTCTGCGCGACCGGCTGGGCCGCGCCGAGGATCGGCTCGCCGCCACCGAGGGAATGACCGTCGCGGCGGTTTGGACGGCGCTATGGCCGGAAACGCCGTTGCCGCCGAACACGCTGGCGGCGGTGAATATGGAATACGCCAGCCCCGGGCAACTCGTGCGCGACGGCGACGAGGTGGCGTTTTTCCCGCCGGTGACCGGGGGGTAGCGGATGAACATCGAATTGCGGGACGCGCCTTTCGAGCCGCTGGCGGAACTGGAACGCCATCAGGCCAGCCAGGACGCATTGCGGGGCCGCTACGGCGCGACGGCGATCTTCGTCGGCACCATGCGCGACTTCAACGACGGCGAGCCGGTGCGCGGGATGACGCTGGAACACTATCCCGGCATGACCGAGCGGCATCTGCGACGGATCGTCGAAACCGCAATCCAGGAATGGTCGTTGCTGGATGCCCTGGTCATCCACCGGGTCGGCGCGTTGCGGCCCAGCGATCCCATCGTGCTGGTGGCCGCGTGGTCGGCGCATCGAGCGGCGGCGTTCGCGGCTTGCCGGTTCATCATGGAGGAATTGAAGGCGAAGGCGCCGTTCTGGAAGCGTGAGGACGCCGCCGCCGGGACGCGGTGGGTGGAGCGCAACACGCCGGGTTGAGCAGTCGGCGGCACGGGTGCGTTCCAGCGGGCGATTCGGTATGCTGCATGGATGAACGAACCCGCCCCCAATACCCTCATCGCCCGCCGCTTCCGAGGATTCCTGCCGGTCATCGTGGACGTCGAAACCGGCGGCCTCAACGCCCAGACCGATGCCCTGCTGGAAATCGCCGCCGTCATCGTGCGCATGGATTGGCAGGGCTATCTGCGCCCCGCCGGGACGCTGGCCTACCACGTTCAACCCTTCCCCGGCGCGCGGTTGGACCCTGCTTCGATGGCGGTGAACGGCATCGATCCCGATCATCCGTTCCGCTTCGCCGTGCCGGAACGGGAAGCGCTGGAGGCCATCTTTCGGGAGGTGCGCCGGGAAGTGCGCGAAACCGGTTGCACCCGCGCCATTCTGGTGGGCCACAACGCATTTTTCGACCTGGCGTTTCTGAACGCGGCGGCCGCCCGCGCCAGGATCAAGCGCAATCCCTTCCATCCGTTCAGCAACTTCGATACGGTTTCCCTGGCCGGCCTGGCGTTCGGCCAAACGGTGCTGGGGCGGACGCTCCGGGCGGCGGGCATCCCGTGGAACGAGAGTGAGGCGCATTCGGCGATTTACGACGCCGAGCGCACGGCGGAACTGTTCTGTCAGATCGTCAACCGCTGGAAGGAGATGGGTGGCTGGACGGCGGAAGACTGAATCGCCGACAAACCCGCTCCCACGGCAACCCTAACCGCCAGTCTTGCCGACGGGGCCGAGCCAGCGCGCGAGCGTCTCGGCCAATTGTTCCCGGCTGAACGGCTTGCTCAGATAATCGTCCATGCCGGCGGCGACGCAACGCTCGCGAAACCCCTTGTCGACGTTGGCGGTCAGGGCGACGACCGGGGTTCGGCGCTGGCCCGGCGCTTCCCGCCGCCGCAATTCGGCGGTGGTTTCGAAGCCGTCCATGATCGGCATGTAGCAGTCCATCAGCACCAGATCGAAACGTTGCCGGTCCAGGGCCGCCAGTGCCTTCTGACCATCTTCGACCGCGGTGAACTGGCAACCCAGCAGCTCCAGCATGGCGATAGCCACCGCCTGATTGACCGCGTTATCTTCCACCACCAGCACCTTGGCTCCGAAAGTCGGTGGCGCGTCGGCGCGCGACGCGGGGGACGGCAAGGGCGCGACCTGCTCGTTGGCGCCGACGGTCGCCAGGCGGACGGTGAACCAGAACCGGGAACCCCGTTTGGAAACGCTCTCAACGTTGATGTCGCCGCCCATCAGGCGCACCAGCCGGCGCGAGATGGCCAGGCCCAGCCCCACGCCGCCATGGCGCCGCGTGGCCGAGCCGTCGGCTTGCACGAAGGACTGGAAAATCCGGGCCTGTGCTTTCGGGGCGATCCCGATGCCGGTGTCCGTGACGTCGATGCGGGCGATCAGGGTGGCGGCGTCGCGCTCCAGCGCCCGCAGATGGATCGCCACCTCGCCCGCGTCGGTGAATTTGATGGCGTTTCCCAACAGATTCACCACGACCTGGCGGAGCCGGATCGGGTCGCCGCGCACGCGGGCGGGAAAATCCGGCGCCAATTCCATCCGCAGTCGCAAGCCCTTGGCGCGCGCTCGTTCGTCGAACAACGCCGCCGTTTCCTCCAGCATTTCGCGCAAATCGAAATCCACGGGCCGCAGATCCAGTTTGCCCGCCTCGATCTTGGAGAAATCCAGAATTTCGTCGATCAAGCCGAGCAACGTCCGGCCGGATTGCGCCAGGATACTGGCGTAGCGTCGTTGCTCATGGTTGAGGGGGGTGCCCAGAAGCAGCTCCACCATGCCCAGCACACCGTTCAAAGGGGTGCGAATTTCATGGCTCATGGTGGCCAGAAACTCCGATTTGGCTTGACTGGCGGCTTCGGCGACCGCCTTGGCTTGTTGCAGATCCCACGTGCGCTGTTCGACCAGATCCTCCAGATAATCGCGGTAGTGGCGTAGTTCCTCCTCGATCCGTCGCCGCTCGGTCACATCGCGGAACACCAGCACCCCTCCCATCTTGTTGCCCTGTTCGTCGCGGATGGGGGCGGCGCTGTCGTCGATGGGGCGTTCCTCGCCATTCCTGGTGACCAGCAGCGTTGGGTTCACCAAATCCGTCACCGCTCCAGTCTCAAGCGCGCGGTCGAGGGGATTGGCGGGCGGCGTTCGCATGGCTTCGTCCATGATCCGGAACACGTCCGCGACGGGTTTACCGGCGGCCTCCTGACGGGACCAGCCGGTCAGGCGTTCCGCTTGCGGATTCAGGAAGGTAACGACGCCCTGGGCGTCGGTGGCGATCACCGCGTCCCCGATACTGTTCAGGGTGGTCGCCAGCCAGTGTTCGCTTTCCTTCAGCCTGCGTTCCATCCCGTGGCGATACAGCGCCATTTCGAGGGTGGCGCGCAAGTTCGCCTCTTCAAACGGCTTGACCAGGTACGCGAAGGGACCGCTCACCTTGGCGCGCGCCAGGGTGTGATCGTCCGAGTAGGCGGTCAGATAGACAACGGGCACATCGAGGGACGCCTGAATCTGGGTGGCGGCGGTAATCCCATCCATGTCGCCCTCCAGCATGATGTCCATCAGCACCAGATCGGGCCGGAGCGCCAGCGCCTGGCGCACGGCTTCCTCGCCGGAAGCGACCACCGCGGGCACCGCGTATCCGAGGTTGCGCAACGTGCGCTGAATCGACAGGGCGATCAGCCCCTCGTCCTCGACAACCATGACGTTCGCTTTCGCCATGTCATTCTCTCTTTGCAATGGATTGCGCCGTCTTTGCCGACGAGGCAACGAAAGTAATGGTGAATTCGGTCCCCCCGCCGCGTTGCACGCTGAGATCGCCCCGCAGTTGCCTGGCCAGGGTGGCGACGATGGTCAGGCCCAGCGTCTCCGTTTGGCGAAGATCGATGGCGGTGGGCAATCCCACCCCATTATCCCAAATCCGGAGCATGACGCGACCCTCCCCCAGCATCTTCAACTGGATGCCGATGATTCCGGCCCCGCCTTGGGGAAACGCGTACTTGAGCGCGTTGGTGATCAGTTCGTTGATGATCAACCCGCAGGGAACGGCGTGCTCGACGCTGATCGACAGCGGCTCGATATCGCTTTGCAAGGCGATGGCGCGGTTCGCGCTGGCGTAGGAGGCAAACAGGAAGTTGGCCAGGGTTTCCACGTACTCGGCCAGATCGATGCTCGCCAAATCCACGGCGCGATACAGGCGTTCGTGAATCAGGGCCATCGAGCGCACCCGATCGCGGCTTTCGCGGAATTTTTCGCGGGTGGTCTGGTTCCCGATCACGTCGGCCTGTAAATCGAGCAAACTGGTGATGATTTGCAGATTGTTCTTGACCCGGTGATGGATCTCCTTGAGCAAAACTTCCTTTTCCTGCAGGGAAGCCTTGATTTTTTCCTCGGCCGCCCTGCGTTCGCGGATGTCGCGAACGAACGCGCAATTGTATTCCGTGTCGCCGAAGCGCAAGTAATTGGCGGTAATTTCCACCGGGCACAGCTCGCCATTTTTCCTTTTGTGCAGAGTCTCGAAAGTCGTATGGCCGGCTTCCTTCAGAACCCGCCAGGTTGCCGGCCATTTTTGGGCTGGATACGCAGGGGAAATATCCGGCACACTCAAACCGAGCAACTCGTCGCGCGAATAACCAAGAGATCGGCAGGCCGCTTCGTTGACATAATCGAAATGGCCGTCGGATCTTACGAAATAGATCTCCTCGGCGGATTGATCGACCACGAACTGAGTCAGTTGGAGCGCCTGTTCCGCGCGTCGGCGCTCGGCGATTTCCTGTTGCAGTTGCGCGTTGGTTGCCTCCAGGGCGGCGGTGCGCTCACCGACCAGCCTTTCCAGATGGTCGCGATAATTACTCAGTTCGATCTCGGCCTGCTTGTGTTCGGTGATATCGGTCATGGTGCCGATCATCCGCAGCGGCCGGCCCGCTGCGTCATAAATGAGGGTTCCGATATCATGAACCCACCGAATCTCGCCATCCGCACGGATGATACGAAATTCAAGATTTAAATCCTTACCGAATTCCACGCTTTCCCATGCCTTGGATTGCGCCCAGACGCGATCCTCTGGATGGATGGATTGCAACAGCTTCTCCAGCGAAAAGGGTAAAAACTCCAAACCTCTCCCAAATATTTCCAAAATTTTCTTGGAAGCTACATTCCGATCATTTTGTAAATCCCATTCCCAAACCCCCGCGTTGGCGGCTCGCAAGGCCAGGTGTAGGCGGGCCTCACTCTCTTTCAGCTCCTCTTCGGCTTGCTTGCGCTGGGTGATGTCGATATTGATGCCGACCATCCGCTCCGGCTGCCCGGCGCTGTCGTAGAAGATTCTGGCGGTATCGCTGATCCAGCGGATCTCGCCATTCGGTCTGGCGATCCGATATTCCTTCTGGGCGGCCAGACCGTGCTTCCGGGCTAAATCTTCCTGTATCGACGCCAACACACGCTCCCGGTCATCGGGGTACAGCCGTTTCACCCAATCTTCGAAAATCGACTCCCGATCGGTGGGTTGCAATCCGAATAACTGGAACATCTCGGGCGACCAGGTGATGGCGTTGGTTTTGACGTTCCATTCCCACGCTCCGGCATTGGCCACTTCCAGCGCCAGATGCAGGCGGTTCTCGCTATCCCGCAGGGCGTCTTCCACCCGCTGGCGCTCGTCGATTTCAAGCCGCAATTGCTGATTGGTCAGGGCCAACTCGTTGGTGCGTTCATTGACCATCTCCTCCAGGTTTTCCCGGTAGCGGCGCAGTTCCGCCTCGGCCTGTTTGCGGTCGGTGATGTCGACAGCGAATCCGCCCAGCAAGGTCGGCTTTCCAGTCCGATGCAGTGGGAATTTGGTCGTTTCGAAGATGCGCGTTTCGCCGCTGGCCAGTGGCACCGATTCTTCTCGCCGCTGGAATCCCTCGGCCAAAGCCCGGCGGTCGTCGGCGATCATCACCGTCGCTACTTCGACTGGGAATATCTCGGACGCGGTTTTATTCAGCCAGCCCTCGCCGAAGAGTTGATGAAAATAACGATTGACGAACAGGGTGCGGGAATCATGATCCTTGATGAAAGTGACGGCGGGTAGGTTATCCATGAAGGTGGCGAAACGCTCTTCGCTCTCGCGCAGCGCGCTCTCGGCTTGCTTGCGGTCGGTGATGTCGATCTGGATACCATGCAATCCAATCGGCTCGCCGTGTTCGTCCAACCGAAACATGCCAATGCTGTTGATCCAGCGGATTCCGGTCGAAATTACGATACGGTATTCGATATTCAAATCCCGCCTATCCCGCAACGATTGTTTCACTTGCGCGTCGATCCGCGCGCGATCGTCGGGATGAACGTAACGCTGCCACAGGGCGTAGCTGGGCTGCACGTCTTGAGATTCCAGGCCGAGCAGCAGATAGTTCTCGTCCGACCAGACGATTTCCTGGGTGCGCAGATCCCATTGCCAGGCCCCAGCCTTGGCGGCCTTGAGCGCCACGCTTATCAGATCCCTGCTGTCGCGCAACGCCGATTCGATCCGTTTGCGATCGGTGATGTCGTTGAAGATCGCCAGGATTTTGGCCCAGATGATGGAGCCGATCACTTCCACCACGCGCAACGAACCATCGCGGCAGACCACCTCGACATCGGTCAGCGCGATGTCGGTTCCGTTCCGCCTGGCGTCCTCCATTCCGGCGGTCCAGCGTTCCAGTATGCCTCGCCGGTAGGTCGGATCGGGATAGGCGCGCAAGAACCACTCATCGATACTGGGAATGTCCTCGCGCCGATAGCCGAACTGCTTGATGAACCGGGCGTTGAGATATTCGATGTTGCCCCGCGCGTCGGAAACACCCATCGCCACCGGCGACGCCTCGATCAGATGGCGGAATTGTGCCTCGCTCGCCCGCAACGCTTCCTCCGCTCGCTTGCGTTCGGTGATGTCGCGGATGATGGCCCACATGCCGGTGGGTTGACCCGCCGAATCCCGGATCAACACGGTTCTCAGCTCGATGGGAAAAACGGCGCCGTCCTTGCGGCGATATTCCTTCTGGTAGATGTCGGAGTAGCCTCTGGGCAGGACTTGCCGCTCGATGATCTCCGCCTCGAAAGCGTGCCATTTTTCGGGAGTCAGGTCCTGGTAGGTCAAGCGAGAAAGCTCGTCCTCCGAATAGCCGAGCATCGTTTGATAGGCCACGTTGCATTCTTCGATATGGCCGGCCATGTCGACGCTGACGAAGGCGTCCCGGATGGTTTCGTACAGGCGGCGGTACTTGATCTCGCTTTGTTGCAAGGCATCCCGCGCCTGGTGCTGATCGGTAATGTCGATGGCGACCCCGCCGATCAGGGATGAGGCCGCACTCGTTCGCATGGGAAATTTGATGGTCCGAAAGCGCCTTATTTCGCCGTCGGCTCTGGCCACCGCTTCCTCGAATTCCGACATCCCTTTCAGCGCTTTCTGATCGTTGGCGCGCAATGCGTGGTCAAGCTCCGCTGGGAACACTTCCGCCGGGTTCCTGTCAAGCCAATCCCTGGCATTGAAATGGTCTTCAAGGTATTTGTTGACGTACACGAGCCGGGACTGGTCATCCTTGATGAACGCCGCGGCGGGCAGATGATCCATGAAGGCGGCGAATCGCTCCTCGCTCTCCCACAACGATTTTTCCATGCGCCAGCGCTGAACGGCGATGGCGTAGAGACCGGCCAGGCGCTCGATCAACGTCAAATCCTGCTCCGTGTAGTCGCGGTCCGCGTTGGCCACGGCGACCTGTCCCATCAGGGTTCCCTCGGCCAGGGCCGGGGCGCCGACGAAACGCTGGATCGGGATATGGCCGGGCGGCGTGCCGGACGAGCGCGGATCGGCGGCGGGCGCGTTGGTCAACAGCGATTGGTGGTGATCCAGCACCCAACCCCACAATCCAGCGAATTTATTGAAGACGACCGTTTTACCCTGGACCTGGCAGGCATCCCAAATGTCCCGGCTGAGCGTGGACGTCACCAGATAACCCGTCGCGGGGTCGATGTGGCCGACGAAGCCGTATGCACTGCCCGTAAGACTTTTGGCGTGTTCCAGGACCAGGTAGGCCATGTCGTCGACCGACGTCCGCGCAAGCAGCGAGCGGGAAATCTCGGCCAGGGCGGCGTTGACGCGCGCTTCCCAGGCCAGTTCCTCTTGCGCCCTCTTTTGCTCGGTGATGTCACGGGCGACGGTGAACAGAAACTTGATCGCGCCGTGCCGTGCCCTGTGGACCAGCACAATCTGGGAAATCGGAATTTCCCGTCCCTCACGGGTCACCAGAGCTGTCTCACCGCGCCAGACGCCATCCCGCAACGTGGCGGGGATGGCCTCGTTGGAAATCAAGTCGCTCGCCCAGGGCGGATGCATGTCAGTGATCCGGAATTGACCGATGTCCGCCGTCTCGTCAATGCCCACCAACCGCCGTCCGGCGCGGTTGAGGTAACTCACGCGCCCATCGAGGTCCGCCACGCTGATAAAATCGGCGGCCTCGTCCAGCACGATACGCAGATCAACACGCTGCTGGGTGGCGGATTTTCGGGAAGTGATTTCATCACCGCCGGTTTTTTGCCTTAAGAGGGCTTCGAGCCGTTGATTATCGGCGCGCAATCGGGCGTTCTCGGCCTGAAGCTGGGTAATGAGATCGTCATCCACGCTGCGAGCTCTTATCTAAAAAATTGAGTGGGTGAATACCCGTCGACGACTAACCGGCGGGATCGAAGCCATACGGCAGCGGCTCCAGCCGCAGCGCCGGACCTCCGATATCATTCAGGCACAGCGTTCCCCGTTCAGCGCATTCGATCAACGCCACGGCCAGCACGGCGTACCCGCCGTCGGGATGAGGGCAGGCGTCGGCCAGTTGCCCGGCGCTCTGGCTGGCGTCGGTTTGCGGCGAAAACAGCGGATCGCCGGGATGGGGCGGCGTCGGGCTGTCCACCCGCGCCAGAACCATTCGCCGCTTCAGCTTGCCCAGATAATGCGTGCGCGCCACGATCTCCTGCCCGGTGTAGCAACCCTTCTGAAAGCCGATTCCGTCCAGCAGTTGCAGGTTGAGCATCTGCGGCACGAACGCTTCCACGGTTTCGGGATAGACGGCCGGCGTCCCCGCCAGGATGTCCAGCAAGCGCCACGGCTCGGGACCGGTGAAAGTGACATCGGCGTCGATCCGGGTCCAAAGGGCCTGCATCGCCGCCAACGGGCCGTGCAATTCGAACCGCGGCGTCGAGCCGGGCAGGCGGATCACAGTGATGTCCCGCGAATCGGCCGGTGCGCGCACCACCGAGTTGGCCACCTGGGGAACCACGCCGAGTTGCTGCGTCAGCAAGAGGGCGGCGTTCGGCCCGGCGACACCGATTCGTGTCCAATCGTCGCTGGCGTCCTCCAGCCGGGCCTTCGCGCGCAACACATACCGGCGCAACCGGGTCAGCGTCGGTTCCACCAGGGCGCGCGGCAGCGCCAGATATAGAACCTCCTCGCGCCGGAACAGCCGCGGGCAGGCCAGCGCCCGGCCCTTGGGCGTGCAATACGCGCCGATCCGGCTGCGATTCGGGGTAACCTCCCGGACATCGCAGGTCAACTGCCCTTGCAGGAAGGAATCGGCGTCCGGGCCTTGCGCGCCGATCAGGCCCCGGCACGACAGATCGCTGCAAATGTCGCCCCGCAACGCCGCCCACCGTTCGACGTCCGGCCGGCCGAAATGCGCGACCCGGCCGCCTTCCAGGCAAGCGCCGAATCGGGTGAGAAAATCGTTCCACGCCACGTTCATCTTCTTCGATGCTCGATATTTTCGATGCCCGACCAGCCGTTTGGTCCGACCGCCGCTTCGTTGCGTTCGCGGGCGGCGACCGGCATAATAAACCCTGCAAAATATGGCCGGAATACGCTTCGCGCCGCAAGGGCGCGATGTCCGGAGCCCGGTGGTCTCGTCGGCGGATGGGACCGGGACGACCCGCCGCCGCCACCCATGAACCCTAAGAATACTAAGGTGAGTTGCATGAGCGAAAATCACCAGCCAACGCCGCCCTCCACCCCGCCGGCCGTAACCCCCGACCCGCCCCCAGCCGCCACACCCTCCGAACGACCCAAGGAATACGGTGGCCCCAAGGGTCCGGAGCCGACCCGCTACGGCGACTGGGAAAAAGCCGGCCGCTGCATCGATTTTTAGCGGGCCGTTCCGCTTCGCCGGTTCGTCGCGCCGAGGAACGCCAAACGCGGTTCCCGTCCTCCATTCCCCGTCGTTGATCCGGAAATCCAACCGGCTTTCGGTTATTATTGCATCGCACCAATCACGCCCCGTCTTCCATTGCCACCGCATAACGAGGAGAAACATATGTCAGCCAAACAACGGCCCTTGTCGCCGTTCATGATCGGCCCCTACTACAAACCCCAAATGACTTCGATTCTGTCCATCACCCACCGCGCCACCGGCGCCGGCCTGGTGGTGGGTACTCTGCTGCTGGTGTACTGGCTGGCGGCCGCCGCCCAAGGCCCCGAGGCTTACGAACACGCCCAGAAGATATTAGGCTCGATGCTGGGACAATTGTTCATGTTCCTGTGGACCTGGGCGCTGTTTTACCATCTGGCCAACGGCATCCGCCACCTGTTCTGGGACGCCGGTCGCGGCTTCGAGATGAAGGATGCCACCAAATCCGGCTGGTGGGTGGTGTGGTCCTCCATCATCCTGACCTTTCTGTGCTGGCTGATCGCCGCGCCCTGAGGAGAGACGTCATGAGTATTCGCACCCCGCTCGCCCACGTTCGCGGCCTGGGCACCGCCAAAGACGGCACGCATCATTGGTGGATGCAACGCGTCACCTCCGTCGCCCTGGTGCCGCTGGTGCTGTGGTTCGCCTATTCGATGCTGTGCTATTCCCGCGCCGATTACGATACCTTGCAGTACTGGCTGAGCAAGCCGTTCAACGCCGGTTTGATGGTGATGCTGCTGTGCGTGATGCTCTATCACGCCAAGCTGGGCATGCAAGTCATCTACGAGGATTACGTCCGGCCGGAATGGCTCATGCACACCCTGATGCTGATCACCCAATTCGTCCTGTTCCTGCTGGGCGCCATTTCCATCGTCGCCGTGCTCAAGATCGCGCTAGCCGCCTGACGCCCATCACCGGAGGCTGAGGTTTCATGTCCAACGCATACAAACTGATTCATCACAATTACGATGTGGTCGTGGTCGGCGCCGGCGGCGCGGGCTTGCGCGCCACCTTTGGCATGGCCCAGAAAGGGCTGAAGACGGCCTGCCTGACCAAAGTGTTTCCAACCCGCAGCCATACCGTGGCGGCCCAGGGCGGCATGTCGGCGGCGCTCGCCAACATGGGTCAGGACATGTGGCAATGGCACATGTACGACACCGTCAAAGGTTCCGACTGGCTGGGGGACCAGGACGCCATCGAATACATGTGCCGCGAGGCCGTCCCGGCGGTCATCGAACTGGAACATTACGGCGTCCCCTTCTCGCGCACCGGGGAAGGCAAGATTTATCAGCGGCCGTTCGGCGGCATGACCACCAACTACGGCGAGGGCATCGCCCAGCGCACCTGCGCCGCCGCCGACCGCACCGGCCACGCCATCCTGCACACGCTGTATCAGCAGGCGCTCAAGCACGACGCCGAGTTTTTCATCGAATACTTCGCGCTGGATCTGATCATGGACGACGCCGGCGCCTGTCGCGGCGTGGTGGCCTGGGATCTGGCCGACGGCACGCTGCATGTGTTCCGCGCTCACCAGACCGTGCTGGCGACCGGCGGCTACGGCCGCGCCTATTTCTCGGCCACCTCCGCCCACACCTGCACCGGCGACGGCAACGGCATGGTGCTGCGCGCCGGCCTGCCGTTGCAGGATATGGAGTTCACTCAGTTCCACCCGACCGGCATCTACGGCTCCGGCTGTCTGATGACCGAGGGCTGTCGCGGCGAGGGCGGTTATCTGACCAACTCCAATGGCGAGCGCTTCATGGAGCGCTACGCGCCCAACGCCAAGGACCTCGCGTCCCGCGACGTGGTCAGCCGCTCCATGACCATCGAAATCCGCGAAGGGCGCGGCGTCGGCGAGCACAAGGACCATATCCATCTGCACCTGGAACACCTGGGCGCCGACGTCATCAACAAGCGATTGCCCGGCATCGCCGAGACCGCCCGCATCTTCGCCGGCGTGGACGTGACCAAGGAACCGGCGCCGGTGTTGCCGACCGTGCATTACAACATGGGCGGCATCCCGACCAATTATCGCGGCGAGGTGGTGATCCTCAAGGACGGCAATCCCGATACCGTGATTCCCGGCCTGATGGCCATCGGCGAAGCGGCCTGCGTATCGGTGCACGGCGCCAACCGCCTGGGCTCCAACTCGCTGCTCGACATCGTGGTGTTCGGCCGCGCCGCCGCCATCCGTTGCGCCGAGTTGATCCAGCCCAACAGCCCGCACGGCGCGCTGCCGCAAGCCTCGGTGGACCAGATCGTCGCTCGCTTCGACGGATTGCGTAATGCCAAGGGCGAGAACCCCACCGCCAGTTTGCGGATGCGGATGCAACGGACCATGCAGAACCACGCGGCGGTGTTCCGCACCGGCGATTCGATGGCCGAGGGCATCAAGCTGCTGGAGGAAGTCTATGCCGGTTTCGAGCATGTCGGGGTCAGCGACCGGGGCATGGTGTGGAATTCCGATCTGGTCGAGACGCTGGAACTGGACAACCTGTTGGGCTGCGCGATGGTGTCGATCAAGTCGGCGATCAACCGGCCCGAGAGCCGCGGCGCCCACGCCCGCGAGGACTACCCGGACCGCGACGACGACCACTGGATGAAACACACGCTGGCGTGGCTGAGTCCCAAGGGCGAGGTCACCATCGACTACCGTCCGGTTCACACCTATACCCTGACCAACGAGGTGGAGTACATTCCGCCCAAGAAGCGCACGTACTAAGGGGACGCTGCCATGGCTCAATTCAAACTTCCGGCCAATTCCGTCATCGGCAAGGGCAAGACCTACTATGCCGGGGCGGGCGCCAAGAACGTCAAGCGCTTCCAGATTTACCGCTGGGACCCGGACAGCGGCGAAAACCCGCGCATGGACACCTACGAGGTCGATCTGGCCACCTGCGGCCCGATGGTGCTGGACGCCCTGCTCAAGATCAAGAACGAGGTCGATCCGACCCTGACCTTCCGCCGCTCCTGCCGCGAGGGGGTGTGTGGTTCCTGCGCGATGAACATCGACGGGATCAATACCCTGGCCTGTACCTACGCCATCGGCGACATCAAGGGCGAGGTCAAGATCTACCCGCTGCCGCACATGTCGGTGGTCAAGGATCTGGTGCCGGACCTGACCCATTTTTACGCCCAGTACACCTCGATCAAACCGTGGCTGCAAACGATCACGCCGCCGCCGGAGCGGGAGCGGCTGCAATCCGAGGAAGACCGCGCCAAGCTGGACGGGCTGTACGAGTGCATCCTGTGCGCCTGCTGCTCCACCAGTTGCCCGAGCTACTGGTGGAACGGCGAACGCTACCTGGGTCCATCGATCCTGCTGCAAGCCTATCGCTGGATCGTGGACAGCCGCGACGAGTTCACCGGCGAGCGGCTGGACAATCTGGAAGACCCGTTCCGGCTGTATCGCTGCCACACCATCATGAACTGCACCAAGACCTGCCCGAAGAGCCTGAATCCCGCGAAGGCCATCGCGGAAATCAAGAAGATGATGGTGGAACGGCGGTAAGTCGTTACCTGCTCCCTCACCCCCAGCCCCTCTCCCGCTCGCGGGCGAGGGGTTTTGTTTGTAGGAGACGCGGATCGTGGATGAACAAATCGGTAAATTGCGCTGGCGCTGCCGGCGTGGCATGAAGGAACTGGATTTGCTGACGCTGGCTTATCTGGAGCGGCATTACCCGACCGCGCCAGCCGAGGAACAACAGGCGTTCGCGGATCTGCTGGAGCTGCAAGACCCGCTGCTGATGAGCTACATGGTCGGGCGGGAAATACCGGCGGATGCCACGACGGCGAGGGTGGTGGGGGTGATGCGGACGTTGCTGAACGAGGCGGATGACGCTTGACCCTGCACAGGTAACCGATTTCTGCGTATGTGATAGCATGATCGCTGGTGAACGAGCTTGGTCCACAGCCTGAAGCACTGATCGAAGGAGGCTGACATGACGGCAATGCCCTCAATCGCGCCAGTGACGGATTCCCGGCGCGGCCCTCCCCCCTTGTCCCGCCAGTCGATGGTGTACCCGGAGAGCGATGGTAAACCCATGGCGGACAACACCCGGCAATTTGATTGCATCGTGATGATTCAGGGGGGCCTGGCGATGCTGTTCGCCGACCGCCCCGATGTATTCGTCGCCGGCGATCTGCTGTGGTATCCAGTCGAGGGTAAACCCCACATTCGCGCCGCGCCGGACGCCATGGTGGTGTTCGGTCGTCCGCCGGGCCATCGGGGCTCCTACATCCAACATGAAGAGAACCACATTGCGCCGCAGGTGACGTTCGAGGTGCTCTCACCGGGCAACACCCCGGCGGAGATGCGCAAAAAGCTGGGCTTTTACGACCGCTACGGGGTGGAGGAGTACTACGAATACGATCCCGACCGGGGAACGCTCAAGGGCTGGCTGCGCCGGGACGGTCGGCTGGAGCCGATTGACCCGATGGAGGGGTGGGTCAGTCCGTTGCTGGGGATTCGGTTCGGCCTGGAGGGAACCGACCTGGCGCTCCACCACCCGGACGGGCAACGGTTCGAGACGTTTGTCGAACAGGCGCAGCGCGCTAAAGCTGAACGGCAACGCGCCGAGGCCGAACGGCAACGCGCCGAGGCCGCTGAGCGGCACATCATGCAACTGACGGAACGGTTGCGACAGTTGGGCGTGGACCCGGAAGCGTTTGAGAAGTGATCTACCTGCGTCAACCCAACGCACGAAAGGGATTCCAGACACGCATTGAACCGATCTTCCAGCCGTCCTGAAGATCCTCCGTCGCCAGCAAATCCGCTTTTTCCGTCAATGCCGTCTCAACGATCATCGAAGAGATAGACCAAAACGTTGGTATCGAGAAAAAGGACCTTATCGCTCATGCAACTCGTCCCGACTCCAGGTCTTCCCGTTCCGCCCGCAGCGACACTGAGCGGCCGGCGTCAGCACGATTTGCAGCGCCCGCTGTCGGTGACGCTGGACTTCATCCATTTGTGCATACTCTTCCAAATACTGACCCAGCATCGCGTTAACCGAGCGGTTCTCTTTCAATGCGCGAATACGCGCCCGCTTGAGTACTTCGTCGCTAACGCTGATCGTGAGATTAGCCATATTGGTCTCCACACGAGTTCACTGAATCAGTGTAGCACGGTTCCGGCTGCGCCTGAATTTCAAGGTTCCCCTTAGAGACTGTCGAAAAACTCCTCATTAGATTTTTCTGAAAAATTTTCCATGGGCTCAGCCTTCGGCCGACTGGATCGGCCAAAAAACGACTGGAAGCCATATCCATATTCATATTAATCAACGATTTAGTTTTTAGACAGTCTCTATGTGTTCGCCGGGATGGTCGCCGCCATCGTCATCGCCTTGCGGGTGTTCCTGTTCCGGGGCGCGGGGCGGGCGAATTGACCTGGCCGGTTGCCCTCCCGCCAGGATTGAGATACAAATAATCTCATTTGAGAGATTCGGAGGCGGAAACATGGCGACGACCACGATGCTCCATATTCGGGTGGACGAAACGCTGAAGGCCCAGGCGTCCGACACGCTGGCGGCGATGGGGTTGTCCCTGTCCGACGCGGTGCGGGTGTTTCTGACGCGGGTGGTGGCGGAGCAAGGCTTGCCGTTTGCGCTGAAAGCGCCCAACGCGGAAACGCGGGCCGCGTTGGCGGAGGCCGAGGCGATCATCCGCACCTGCAATGCGCGCTTTACCAGCGCCGAGGCGCTGCTCGATGCCCTCGACCAAGAAACCCACCAGCACTAAACGGGCCACACCGCCCCGGCGGGCGGATTATGCCAAGGCATTTCTCAAGGATTGGGGGCGGTTAAGCCGGTCCGGTCGGTACGATCTGGGACGGTTGAAGGAAGTCATGCTGCTGCTGATCGCCAACGATGCCCCGCTTGGCCCAGAGTGGCTCGATCATCCCTTGCAAGGCGACTGGCAGGGCTGCCGGGAATGTCACATCGGCGGGGATTTCCTGCTGATTTACCGGGTGGCCGCTGCATCCATCAGTGAGTTGATCATCTTTGTTCGTGCCGG
The DNA here is from genome assembly GCA_029624765.1 of Candidatus Contendibacter sp. GTDB lineage: Bacteria > Pseudomonadota > Gammaproteobacteria > Competibacterales > Competibacteraceae > Contendibacter. The sequence continues at coordinate 163,488 of JARSSO010000063.1, forward strand.
GACCCACGCCGACCTGTTCGGGTGATTCCCCATGACCCTCGGTACTCATGTCGTTTTCGCGTCGGTTCTGTACTTGGGCGGGGCAACCCTGTTCGGCTACCGGCCGGACTGGATCGGGCGGCTGTTCTTCTGGGTCTCGGTGCCGCTGGAACGCCGGTTCGGTCATCGCACGATTACTCATTCCCTCGTCGGCCTGGCCGGGCTGGCGGTCGTGGTCTCTCCGCTCTGGTTCCTCAATCCCTTGTACTTCTGGTGCGTGGTGGGCGGCTACTGGTCCCATCTGTGGCTGGACATGCTCAACATCCGGAAGATCGACCAGCGCCGAGTGCATTACCTGAACGGGGAGATTCAGACCGCCAGGATTGAGCCGGTGGCGAACATCGACCGCTATCAGCCGGTGATTTACTCTGGCCAGACGATGACGCTGCGCTACGCCCGCGCGCAGGAACTGGGGCCGTGGCTGGATTTGGTAGCCGCGAAGGGCGAAGTGTTCGTACAGTTCTGGCTCCGGCCGGGGGAACGGGCGGTGTTCTTCGAGGTGGGGAACGAGCCGCCGGAGGAGCCGATTCCGGGGGAGTTGAGGGGGTTCCTATAGACCAGCGGGCGAGGCGGCGGTGACGCTGGGGCCGTGGGAAGAGCGGGAGGTGGAAAGGATTCCGACGCAGTTGCGGCGGTTTTTGTAGTATTGAGTACCTAATAAAATCGTAAGTTAGTGTAGAGTAATTATTAGAAATCACAGAACCATTCTGAGATTAGGTCAGAATGGTTCCTTGATATTTGAGTTTTTAACTTTCGATATTAAATACCTAGACTATGAATTACCATATCCCGCACCGGTGCTGGGATTTGATTATAAACTCCCTCTAACCTATTTACAGCATCTATAGTATTTTTGATAACGTGATCCAGGCCACTAGGATCTTCTCGATCAAAGACGTATACATCAAGAGCCGTTACATAATTGCATAATTCAGGTTTAAAACTGAATGTTTCGTTACCATGCACATCTGAAGAGCCGCTTATATCTGCTGTTGAGCGAGCAGTTGGTATATTAAACTCCCTGGTTATAAAAAAGACATATCCATTGGAATCTTTACCTATTACATATCCCTTTGAAAATAACCCAAGAGTTAAATGAGTACAGTGAGCGTGAGTTTGTGCTACTAATTGACCGCTTGGATAAAGATGTGCCTTTATCTCGGCGCGACCACGGCCATTCTTCATCTCTTTCCAACCGTCAACCTCAGGCATGTTAATTTCCTCTTAAGATAAATCTCGATTTTTAGTTACAACCGACTTCACAACCTCGCTACCACCTTCTCCATCCGCTCCTGCCCGACGTTGGTGTAGATCTGCGTCGTGGCGATGGACTCGTGGCCGAGCAGGGCCTTGATGTCCACCAGTTCCGCCCCGGCGTTCAGGAGATTCGTCGCGTAGGTGTGCCGTAACTTATGCGGGCTAATTTTCTTCTCGATGCCCGCTTTTTGCAACATCCCCCGCAGGTAGGCCCGTGCTGCTTGTGGAGAGATCGGCTTACCGTCCGCCTTGGCGAACACCGCCTCCCCTTTAGGCCGATCCTTCAGCCAGAACCCGAATATCTGGCTGAACGCCGCCGGTAGCGGCACCAGCCGCTCCTTGTTGCCCTTGCCGATCACCCGAACTGTTTTTTTAATGTTACTTTACCCCACTTCATGTGTCAATAAGTATCATAAATGTAACTAAAATGGAAAAACTAAGCTGGTTCAGGGAACAAGAAAAGCAAAAAATGTCGTAAAATATTACACAATCAGGGTCAGACTGGCGGGTCATCCTGAAATGCCCAGGATGATGAGTGAGGAGGAGAAATTGAGGAGAGATGCCGTAGCCCGGCAAGCCGGCGATTTGGAAGGTTCGGCCGCTACGTGAGTAGCGAGCCGTTGCTGTTGTCCCTATCCCTCTGCCGCAGGTCAACGAGGATTTGACTATTTTGCATTCCTATTGCAGATTATCAGCAATGTGGATACAAAGAAAAATTTCCGAAATAGTCAAGCAGGCCTTTGCCCAGTTCCCGGTTCTGATGCTGAGCGGCGCCCGGCAGGCCGGGAAAACCTCGCTGGTTCGCCATTTATTCCCCCAAGCCGATTACGTCACGCTCGATATTCCGCGCGATGCGGAAACCGCCCGGCTGGACCCGTCCGGCTTTTTGGCTGACCGGCGCGAACCGCTGATCGTGGATGAAGTACAGTACGTGCCGGAACTGCCGCGCCATCTGAAAATCGCCATTGATCGCGACCGGCGGCCCGGACGCTTCATCCTGACCGGCTCCCAGGATTTTTCTCTGATGCAAGGCGTCTCGGAATCACTGGCTGGTCGCTGCGCCGTGCTCTCCTTGCCGATGCTGTCGCTGGCGGAGGTGTTTCCCACCGCGACCCTCCAGGAGACGGACGGGTTTTGCTGGCGCGGCGGCTTTCCCGAGCTGTGGCAACGTCCCGATCTGGATCATAATTTGTGGCTGGGTTCCTATGTCGCCACCTATCTGGAGCGCGATGTCAGGAACAGTTTGAAGGTCGGCAGCCTGCGTGATTTCGACCGATTCCTGCGCGCGGCGGCGCTGCGGGTGGGCCAACTGCTGTCGCTGGCGGAACTGGCGCGCGATGTGGGTATCGCCCCCAATACCGCCAAAAGCTGGCTATCCATTCTGCAAGCGAGCCGGCTGGTGATCCTTCTGGAGCCCTATCACCGCAGTCCCAGCAAGCGCCTGATCAAGACGCCCAAATTGTATTTTGCCGATTCGGGATTGCTGATCTATCTGCTCGGTTTTACGAACTGGGCGGCAGTGATCCAAAACGCCGCCTGGGGCGCCCTGTGGGAAAATCTGGTGATTGCTGAGGCGTGGCGGTATTTCCTGAATGCCGGAAGGCGGCCGCCGCTCTGGTTCTGGCGGACCACCCAGGGCGAGGAACTGGATCTGCTGATTGAGATCGGTCCCCAGCGCTTCCTGGCGGTGGAATGCAAGGTGGCCGCCGCCATCGAACGACGGCATCTCAAGGGGTTTCACGTATTCGAAGAAGTTTATGGTCCAGCGGCCCTCTCCCGTGGCGCGGTGGTGTGCCGGACTGACCAACCCTATCCGCTGATTGAACACGGCAGGATCGCGGCGCTGCCGCTTGGAGGAACTCAGGGTCTGTGCCAGTGGATCGGGGAACAGATTGCCGTGTGACCGAAACCGCCATCCGGCAGGCGCTGGCCGATTGGCGCTCCTGCCACAAGGGCACACATCCTGGCGATTCGGCGATCCCTATGGCGGTGGCCAGTCTTGCCAGAGGCGGGATGAAAACGCCGCCGAGCGTCAGTCACGCGCGGGTGATAGCATCATTGCCGGTGAATGATGCCGAACTCCCGGCCTTTGGGCGTGGACCCCGATCCGCTTGAGGAATGATGTATCTACATCAACTCAACGGTAAAGAATCTGATGTCGAGCTTTTCGACAGCTTCTCAAAGCCAGCGCGGTCAACCCTGACCGATTTTCGTATCCCCACTCAACGTGTTCCCCCGGCGCCTTCCCATTCGCCCGCGCCGGGATAGACGATCCGGTGACACAGCGCCCCGTTCGGATTCGCGCTCAATTCGGCCAGGACGCGCGGCAGGTCGGCGAATGGGCTTTCGCCGGTGATCAATGCGTCCAGCGCGGGATCGTCCAGCAATGCCATCACCGTGGCCATGCGCCGCCGATGATCCCAGCGCCCGCGCTGCGCGGTGGCGACGTGGCCAACCTGGGAACTTTGGATTGTCAGCCGCTGGCTGTGAAACGCCTCGCCCAGCGGCAAACTGACCGGCCGCGCACCGAACCAACTGGCTTCCACCACCGTCGCCTCGAACCCGGCCAGACCCAGCGCCGTCGTCAGACCGGCGGGCGAACCGCTGGCGTGAATCACCCGATCCTGCTCCCCCTCCGCCTGTTCCGGCAAGGCGAAGCGGACGCCCAGGTGGTGGGCGATGGCTTCCCGGCGCGGGTCCACGTCCACCAGTTGCACCGCGCAGCCCGGCAAGCGCCCCGCCAGCCGGGCGATCAGGCAACCGACCACGCCCGCGCCGATCACCGTGATCCGGTCGCCCAACCGGGGCGTCGCATCCCATAGCACATTGAGCGCGGTTTCCAGATTGGCCGCCAGCACCGCCCGACTGGCAGGAACCGTCAGCGGAATCGGAGTCAGCGCCGCTACCGGAACCACGTAGCGGTCCTGATGCGGATACAGACAGAACACGGTCAGTCCGCGTAACGCGGTGGGACCGGTTTCGACCACGCCGACGCTGCAATAGCCATACTTGACCGGGGCCGGAAACTCGCCCTGTTGAAACGGCGCGCGCATGGTTCGATATTGGCTGGGCGGCACTTCGCCGCGAAACACCAGGCTCTCGGTGCCGCGACTGATGCCGGAATACAGCGTCCGCACCCGCGCCTCGGCCGCGCCCGGCGGTTCCAGGCGTTCCGCCCGAATTTCACCCCGACCCGGCGCCGCCAGCCAGAAGGCGTGCGCCGATATCAGTTCACTGGTCATCACTCACCCCGATCAATCGCTGGTCCATTCACCGATGTCGATGAATCCCTTAACCGCGTCCCCGCTTCGACCGCTCGTCTTCAGCGCCCTCTTCCACGTTGCCGCCGTGCTGCCGCTGGTGACGGGGCTGGCGCTGGTCCTGGCCCAAACCTTCCAGTTGTCCTCCGGCTACGTCCTCCAATCCCTCGCCGTCTTCGCTGGTCTGCTGCTGGCCCTGCTGCCGTTCCTGCCCCAGCATCGGCCGCTGCAACGGTTTGGCCCAGCCAACGGCGTCACCCTGCTGCGGGCCGGCATCGCCGCCCTGGCCGCCGGCCTGATCGGTCGGCCGGAACCGCCGCCGGGGCTGGCCTGGACCCTGGCCGCGCTGGCGGGAGTAGCCCTGATCCTCGACGGCGTGGACGGCTGGCTGGCGCGACGCGGCGGCTGGCAAAGCCCGTTCGGCGCACGGTTCGACATGGAAGTGGACGCCTTCTTCATCCTGACCCTGGCGGCGCTGGTCCATCAGGCCGACAAGGCCGGCGGCTGGGTGTTGCTGTCGGGCGCGCTGCGCTATGGCTTTGTCGCGCTGGGCTATCTCCTGCCCTGGTTGCGCCAGCCGTTGCCGCTGCGCTGGCGCCGCCAAGCTGTGTGCGTGATTCAAACCACCGTGCTGGCGCTGTGCCTGATCCCGCCGCTGGCGCCGCCGTGGAGCACGCTGCTGGCAGCCGGCGCGCTGGCGTTGCTGACGCTATCCTTCACGGCGGATACGGTCTGGCTGGCCCGTCACGCGCCTCCGGCGAGGTGACGGATGCCGACGGCGGATCGTTCAGCACCCGCAACAGCAACAATCCCAGATCGCCGACGCCGCCCAGCGCCGCTGGCCCCGGCGTCATGCCGGCCTGAAAACCCGCCGTCTGAAACGCGCCGATCAACGCCGGGTCGCGCGAGAACACATGAACTGGCACCTGCCAGGAAATGTCGCGTCCGCCGACGATGGCCGGCGGCTGGTGATCGCCCAGCACCACGAACAGCGCGTTCGTCGGCGCAAGCTGGCGCAGATAACCGCCCAGCACCGCCAGGTTGTAACGGACGCTCTCGACATAGGCACCGGCGAGCGCCGCGCCGTCCAACCGCTCGTTCAGCCCCACTTCGCCCGTCGCGGCGGGCGCGGCGAGCAGGGTATCGAACCGGCTCCAGTCCGACACGTAGGGCGGGACCGGCGCGAACGGCGCATGGCTGTTGATGGTGGGAAAAAACACGAACAGCGGCGGCCGGCCAGCCGGCCGCGCTTCGGTGCGATCCAACCGGTACAGGCTGTATTGGTCGGGAATGACCCAGCCGCCGTAAGCGGGGCCACGATACTCCAGCCGCTCGGCGTTCAGAATTTGGTCGAAGCCGTAGAACCGTCCTTCCGGCCACGCGTGCCGCAGTCCCGGCATCAGCGCCACGCAACGATAGCCAGCGGCGGCGAACCGGCTGACCAGGGTAGGGCGGTCGGAAGCCAGCAGGTCGTAATAATCTCCCTGATCGGCGATGCGCAGTCCGGACAGCAGGCTGGAATGCGCCAGCCAGGACAACCCGCCGAACGTGCTGGACTCGACCCGCGCCGAAGCCATCCGCCAGCCGGCATCGGTCAGCGACCGTTCCAAAGCGGCGAAATCGCCGGCGAGCGGGGCGGCGAAGCGGGGATCGTCGAACACCAGCGCGCCTTGCGACTCGAAAAAAATCACGAATACATCGCCCCGCCCCAGTCGGCCCAGGTTCGAAGCGGGCAGCGGCGGTTGCGCGGCGATCCATCTTCGATCCCGGAACACCGTCGCGGCCAGCACCATCTCCACCTGCTCGGCCAGCATGGCGGTCACCGGCAACGCGAACGGGGTATCGGTCGACAGGCGCGGACTCAGGCGACCGGCGCCGTACAGCGCCAGCAGCGTCAGGGCCAGAACGCCCAACGCGCGCCGGGCGGGAGGGCGAGCCAGCGCGGTCACGACGGCATCGACCGCCCAGCGCAGGACGACGAACAGCGCGGCCAGCAGCGCCAGCAGCGCCATGCCGCCCAGCGCCACGCGCCAGCCGGCCACCCGATCCAGCAACAAGGCCGCCACCGCCGGGATATGCCGGCTGTCCCAGTACAAATGGATGGAGCGCCCCATCAAGGCCGGCGCGGTGACGTCCAGATACCGTCCCAGCGTCAGGACGGCGAATCCCGCCAGAACCGCGTTGCGCCACCCGCGCCCCAGCGGACCGCGCCAAGCCGTGGCCACGACCAGGCCTAGCAGCAACGCCGCCAGATCGACGGACAGTTCCGGAACCCAGCGCACCCCCACCGTCGGCCAACGGTTTTGAAAGGTCAGCGCCGAGTTAAGAACCAACAAGGCCGCCAACAAGCCGAGAGCGTTCGTCACCGCAAGACGCGCAGGATGACATTGGCTCCAGCGCGCCGCCCCACGCACGCCCACCGCACCCCTTTCAGTTAGGCTTCGACGCGCTAGAATGGCTCGCCTGCCACTCACGGGCCAGTTGCCGGGCGCGAGCCAGATCGACCTCGCTCATCTGTCTGGCGATGGCATCCAGCGGCTGGGCCGCGCCCACGTAGCCGCCGGACACGGCCAGGCTCAACCACTGATGCGCCTTGATCAAATCCCGCACCACCCCCCGACCGGCGCCGTGCAGCATTCCCAGTCCATACTGGGCCAGCGCCAAACCGTTGTCGGCGGCCTGCTCGAACCAACGCAGTGCTTGGAGATCATCGCGAGGCACACCGCGCCCACTGGCGTAGCTGAGCGCCAACATCAACTGGGCCAGCGGCAGATTCTGCTCGGCTGCCTTGCGGTACCAGGCGACGGCCTGCGCCGGATCGCGCGGCAATCCGCCCCGCCCGTCCGCGTACATCAGTCCGAGATTCAACTGGGCCAGCGGCAGATTTTGCTCGGCCGCCTTGCGATACCAGACCGCGGTTTGCGTCTCGTCGCGCGGCGCCCCCCGACCGGAGGCGTACAGCACCCCCAAGTTGAATCCGGCCACGGCATCGCCCCGTTGAGCCGCCTCGCGAAACCATCGCAGCGCCTGGCGGTCGTCCCGGGTCACGCCGATCCCCTCGGCATAGAGGGCCGCCAAGCGAAACTGACTGATAACATGGCCCTGCTCCGCCGCCTTACGATACCACTCCGCCGCCAGGCCGTCGTCGCGCGGCGCGATCTCGCCGCTGGCGTACAACCCGGCCAACCGGTAACACGCCTCGACGTGACCCTGTTCCGCCGCCTTGCGCAACCAGTCCAGCCCAGCCTGGTCGTTGCGCGGCGTCCCGAGGCCCACCAACACCCGTTCCGCCAACAAGAACTGCGCCTCGGGGTGGCCACCCGCCGCCGCCAACCCCAACAACTGCATTCCCTTGGCTTCGTCGAGCACCACTCCACGGCCGTTCAAATAGCCGTTGGCCAGGTCCAGTTGCGCTATCGGCAGGTTCTGATCGGCCGCGCGCCGCAGCCATTGCAAGGCTTCCAGCTCGTTGCGCGCCGCGCCGCGTCCATCCGTCAGCATCCGCCCCAGGGAATATTGCGCCAAGGCTTCGCCTTGCTCGGCGGCCAACCGATACCATTTCACCGCCTCCCCGTCGTCGCGGGGGACGCCCCGGCCCTCGGCGTACAGCCGTCCCAGATTCACTTGCGCCAGCGCCAGCCCCCGGTCGGCGGCCTTGCGGAACCAGCGCGCCGCCTCCTCGGCGTTGGCCGGCATGCCCCGGCCGGCCAGCAACCGCACGGCCAGATTGTACTGGGCCTCGACATGACCCTGCTCCGCCGCCTTCCGATACCAAAGCACCGCGTCCCGATCGCTGGCGGCGGTCACGCCGCGGCCGGCGGCGTACATCGCGCCGAGGTTGAACTGGGCGCCGGCATGGCCCTGTTCCGCCGCCCGCTGGTACCATTGCACGGCTTCCTTGTCGTTGCGCGATACTCCGCGTCCGCTGGCGTAAAAATTTCCCAGCTCGAACTGCGCGGCGGCATGGCCCTTTTCCGCCGCCCGCCGGTAGCCGTTGGCGGCCTCCGGATCATCCCGGCTCACCCCCTGCCCAGTCGCGTACCTGCCAGCCAGAATATACATTGCCTCGGCATTGCCCCATTCCGCCGCCCGGCGCAACCAGAACATCGCTTCCTTTTCGCTGGGAGCAACGCTGGGGTCGGTGGCGAACAACACCGCAAGCTGGAGCTGGGCGTCGGTATTGCCTTGCACGGCCGCCTTGCGCAGCCACTCGGCGGCGCTGCGCGAATTTTGTCCCACGCCCTGACCGCGCAGATACATTTGTCCGACCATGGTTTGGGCGCGGGGATCGCCCTTCTTGGCCCATTCCATGTACTCCTGAAACGCCTTGGCGTAATCGCCGCGCCGGTAGGCCTCGGCGGCGCTGTCGACGGCGGCGCTGGGCGAGGCCGCCCGAACGTCGCCGTAATGCCACGCGCCGGTTTCGTCCTGCCACTTCTTGACCCCCGAATCGGCCGGTTTCTTGGCATTTGGCCCGGTTGGCGGAGCAGCCGCCCAAACGGCGCCAGTCAGAAGAATCGTCAACCACAATGCCCGCTCGCGCATGACCGCCTCCGCTTCAACCGACGGGTGCTCTTGAATTTTCCATGTCCGTCGTCATTTAATGTAAATTGCAGCCGCCGGCGATCGACACCCGACCGCGCGGCCCCGAGCCAGTGTTTCGTCACCGCCAGCATCTACACTATCCAATGACGCTTCCATCCCGAATTCTATCCTAGCAACCGAGGAAATCCGCATGGCCATCAATCTGCAAAAGGGACAGCGCATCAGCCTGGAAAAGGAAGCGGGACGTCGTCTGAACCGGGTCGTCATGGGGCTGGGCTGGGGCATGAAGCAGGTCCAATCCCGCGGCTTCCTGGGTTTCGGCGGCGGCGTCCGCCAGGAAGCCGTGGACCTCGATGCCTCCTGCCTGTTGTTCGACGCCGGCGGCAATCTGGTGGATACGGTCTGGTTTCGACAACTGGAAAGCCGCTGCGGCTCCATTCGCCACAGCGGCGACGACCGCGCCGGCGGCGGCGAGGCCGGCGCGGAAAACGAGCGCATCGCCATCGAACTGAACCGGGTGCCCGCCACGGTCCAAACCCTGATCTTCACCGTCAACAGTTTCAGCGGCGAGGGTTTCGCCGGAGTTCCCAGCGCCTTTTGCCGGATCGTGGACGGCGCCGACGGCGGCGAAATCGCCCGTTTCGATCTGTCGCTGGAAGGCGGCGCCCACACCGGCCTGATCATGACCAAACTGTACCGCCACAACGGCGAGTGGAAGATGCACGCGCTCGGTGAACACGCCAGCGGCCGCACCTTCCACGACCTGCTGCCGACGATCCGGCCCCATCTGTAAACCCGCCGAAGGAGGCGTCATGGACCTGCAACCTGGCCAGAACATCTCGCTCACCCAGCGCCAGCCGGCGCCGGCCGCCGTTGAAATCACCCTCACCTGGGAACCGGCGACCACGGCGCTGGCGATCGATTCCAGCGCCTTCGCCCTGACTGGCCAAGGCAAGGTGCGCGACGACGGCGACTTTATTTTCTACAACCAGCCGGCGCTGACCGGCGGCGGCATTCAGCGCGCCGACGACGGTCGCGCCTTCACGGTCAATTTCGCCGCGTTGCCGGCGGCCACCGAGCGGGTGGTCATCGCCCTGACCATCGATCAGGGGCAGCGGCGCGGTCAATCCTTCGGCCAGTTGAACCAGGTCCGGGCCGAAATCCGCGACGCCGGCAACCAGGCGGCGCTGGCCGCTTTCCCGCTGAACACCAGGATGATGGCCGAAACCGCGCTGATCGTCGGCGAACTCTACCGGCGCAACGCCGAATGGAAGTTCCGCGCCGTCGGCCAGGGCTTCGTCGGCGGATTGGCGCCGCTGGCCCGGCAGTACGGCGTGGACGTGGCCGACGATCCCGACGCGGCCGAGCCGCCACCGCCCGCGCCGACCACGGCTCAACCCGCGCCCGCGCCGCCGCCCGCCGCCCCGGCCAAGCCGATCCGGCTGGAGAAGATCACCCTGGAGAAGAAAGGCAGCAGCATCTCGCTGGAAAAGAAAAGCCAGGGCTTCGGTGAAATCGTGGTCAATCTCAACTGGAATCAGGGCGGCGGCGGCAAGGGCTTTTTTGGCCGGCTGACCAGCCGCAAGGTGGATCTCGATTTGGGTTGTCTGTTCAAGCTGCGCGACGGTCGGGCGGGGGCGGTGCAGGCCCTGGGCAACAGCTTTGGCAGCCTGCAACAACCCCCGTACATCCAGCTCATGGGCGACGACCGTTCCGGAGCCAGCGCCGCCGGCGAGTTCCTGCGCATCAACGGCCGCCACTGGGACGAACTGGATCGCATCGTGGCTTTCGCCCTGATCTACGAAGGCGCCCCCAACTGGTCGGAAACCGATGCGGTGGTCACGATCCAGACGCCCGACCAGCCGACCCTGGAAATTCGCCTCGACAGCCATCGCAACGATCAGCGGATGTGCGCCCTGGCGATGCTGGAGAACCAGGGTGGCAATATCAAGGTCACAAAACTGGTCGAATATTTCCAGGATCACCGCTATCTGGATGAGGCCTATCATTTTGGCCTGCGCTGGGTCGCCGGGTCCAAGGACTAAGGCGATTTCCAGCAATGAAATTACCTGGCCTGGCTCCCACGCTCCAGCGTGGGAGCCCCAACCGTCTCGATGCCGCGGGCGTTATGGGCCGCTGGAGTGGCCCGAACGGCGTTCCCACGCTGGAGCGTGGGAACGAGATGTCGGTAAGGTCTTTGCTGGAAATAGCCTAATTTTTCCGCCCTTTCATCAAACCCGAGGAATATCCGCATGGCTCTCGAATGGTTGAAACAGCGTTACAGCGAAGTCTCCGCCAGCCTGAAAACCGAGGTCACCAAGCTCAAGAACAAAAGCTTCCTGGAAGCGGTGGTGGCCGGCTGCGCGCTGGTCGCCCACGCCGACGGTGTGGTCCGGCCCGAGGAAAAGCAGAAGATGATGGGCTTCCTGCGCAATTCCGAAGTGCTGTCCGTCTTCGGCACCGACGAGATCATCGCCATCTTCGACAAATACGCCAAGCAGTTCGAATTTGACCATCAGATCGGTCAGGCCAGCGCCCTGCAGGCGGTCGCCAAGGTTAAGGAAAAGGAGGCCGAGGCGCGGTTGATGGTGCGAGTCTGTTGCGCCGTCGGGGCCGCCGACGGCAATTTCGACGATAATGAAAAAGCGGTGGCGCGCAAGATCTGCGCTGAGCTGGGTTTGAATCCCAAAGACTTCGATCTGGTCTGAGCGGCGCGCGCCGACATGGAACATCACTTCGGTTTTCCGCTGGAGACCGTCGCCATCTTCGTGGTGGTGGTCATCTTCTCGGTGTGGCTGGATCTGCGGATGCACAAGGACAGCGAGGACATCAGCATCCCCAACGCCCTCGCGTGGTCGCTGTTCTGGATTTTCCTGGCCATCGCGTTCTTCTTCTACCTCAAGGTGCATCACGGCGACGAATTCGCCGATCTGTTCCTCGCCGGCTACATCCTGGAAAAATCGCTGTCGGTGGACAACCTGATGGTGTTCGTCGCCATCTTCGCCTCGTTTGGCATCAAGGGCGCCCTCCAGCACCGGGTGTTGTACTTCGGCATCCTGGGCGCGGTGGTTTTTCGGATGCTGTTCATCGCTTTCGGCACCACGCTGTTCGGGCTGAGCACCTGGATCGAGTTCGTGTTCGCCGCCATCGTGGCCTGGACCGGCTGGAAAATGCTGAGCGGCATCGGCGAGGACAAGGACATCGAGGACTACTCCGATCACTGGTCGGTGCGGCTGACCCAGAAACTGGTGCCGATCTTTCCCCGCCTGCACGGTCATCATTTCGTGGTCAGTCACGGCCACGTCAAGACTGTGGTCGAACAGGATTCCAGCCTCACGGTGGCGCGCGAGGCCACGGTGTACGCCACGCCGATGCTGCTCTGTCTGGTCTGCATCGAGGTGTCCGACATCATCTTCGCCTTCGACTCGGTGCCGGCGGTGATCGCCGTCACCCGCGAACCGCTGCTGGTCTACTCGGCGGTGATCTTCGCCATCCTCGGCCTGCGTTCGCTGTATTTCGTGCTGGCGGCGGCGCAGAAATATCTGATCCATCTGGACAAGGCGGTGGCGGCGCTGCTGTTCTTCATCGCCTTCAAATTGGCGTTGCAAGCGTCCAACCACCTGTTCCACTGGCCCGGCTGGGAAATTTCCGCCAATCTCAGCCTGATGATTATCCTCGGCACTCTGGCGGTGGGCGTAATCGCCTCGCTACTGCTGCCCGAGAAGGAAGAAGCCGGGGAAGAAGGCGCGGCCCAACCGAAGAAATCGGAATGATCGTCGCGTGTCTCCGACTTCGCTAAGTCGTATGGCGGGCCGATAGGTCCGGTTCCCCCAGCCGGCCCGCCCGTTTTACCCTTAACCATTCAAACCCAGGGAGAACAAACCCATGGCAATTTCCCTCAACAAAGGCGAACGGCTGTCGCTGGGCAAGGAAGCGCCAGATCTTAAGAAAGTGCTGGTCGGGCTGGGTTGGGACGCCCGATCCACCGACGGCGCCGATTTCGATCTGGACGCCTCGGCGTTCCTGCTCAATGCCAGCGGCAAGGTGCGTTCCGACGCCGATTTCATTTTCTACAACCAGTTGAAATCCACCTGCGGCTCGGTGCAGCACACCGGCGACAACCGCACCGGCGAGGGCGAGGGTGACGACGAGGCGATCATGGTGGACCTGCCGCGCGTTCCGGCCGATGTGCAGAAAATCGCCTTTACCGCGACCATCCATGAAGCCGACGCCCGCCGGCAGAACTTCGGCCAGGTCGGCAACGCCTACATCCGGCTGGTCAACGCCGAAACCAACGCCGAGGTCGCCCGCTACGACCTGGCCGAGGACGCCTCGACCGAAACGGCGATGATCTTCGGCGAACTTTACCGGCACGGCGGCGAGTGGAAGTTCACCGCGGTCGGCCAGGGCTATGCCGGCGGACTGGCAGCCATGTGCCGGCAATACGGCATCAACATCGGCTGATGCGTCGATTCCCTTTCCTATTCATCCTCGGCTAACGAGAAGGAGTATCCGCGATGGCTATTTCCCTGCAAAAGGGCGGTAACGTTTCCCTGAGCAAGCAGGCGCCCGGTTTGACGAAAGTCCGGTTTGGGCTGGGCTGGGATTTGCGCAAGACCGACGGCGCCGACTTCGATCTGGACGCCTCCGCTTTCGTGCTGGACGGCAACGGCAAGGTGTTGAGCGACCAGCATTTCATCTTCTACAACAACCCGAAGGATCCTTCGGGCGCGGTCCAGCACTTGGGCGACAACCGCACGGGTCAGGGCGAGGGCGACGACGAAGTCATCGAAATCGAACTGGGGACGATGCCGCCTAACGCCGCCAAGGTGACGTTCGTGGTCACCATCCACGAGGCCGAGGCGCGCAAGCAGAATTTCGGCCAGGTCAGCAACGCCTATATTCGCGCCTGCAACGCCGATGGCGGGCAGGAAATCGCCCGCTACGACCTGTCCGAGGATGCCTCGACCGAGACGGCGATGATCTTCGGCGAACTTTATCGCCACAACGACGAGTGGAAGTTCAAGGCCATCGGTCAGGGCTACGCTGGCGGGCTGGCGGCGGTGGCCCGCGATTACGGCGTCAATCTGGGTTAAAATCAGCGACGCCCAGCCGCCGCGCCGAACCCACCCGGCCCGCTGATCCTCCGGCGGGCCTTGCTTTTTCTGGATCAAGGAAAATGAGCGAAACCATCAAATATCTGCTCGACGAAACCCGGATGCCGAAATACTGGTACAACCTGGTGGCCGACCTGCCCAAGCCGCCGCCGCCGGTGCTGCACCCCGGAACCCTCAAGCCAATCGGCCCGGACGATCTGGCGCCATTGTTCCCGATGACGCTGATTCAACAGGAAGTGTCCACCGAACGGGAAATCGAGATTCCCGAACCGGTGCGCGAGATCTACCGGCAATGGCGGCCCAGTCCGCTGTATCGCGCCCGCCGACTGGAACAAGCGCTCGGCACGCCGGCGCGGATTTACTACAAATACGAAGGTGTCAGCCCGGCCGGCAGCCACAAGCCCAACACCGCCGTCGCCCAGGCGTTCTACAACAAGGAGGCCGGGGTCAAGCGCATCGCCACCGAAACCGGCGCCGGTCAGTGGGGTTCCTCGCTGGCTTTCGCTGGCGCGCTATTCGGCATCGCCGTGCAGGTGTTCATGGTACGAGTGTCGTATAACCAGAAGCCCTACCGTCGGGCGCTGATGGAAACCTACGGCGCGCGTTGCGTGGCGTCGCCTTCTGAAGAAACCGCCTCCGGACGGGCGATTCTGGCCCAGCGTCCCGACCATCCGGGCAGTCTCGGCATCGCCATTTCCGAGGCGGTCGAGGTCGCCGCCCAGCGCGACGACACCAAGTACGCGCTGGGTTCGGTGCTCAATCACGTGCTGCTGCACCAGACCGTGGTGGGCCTGGAAGCGATACAGCAGTTGGAAATGGCCGACGACTACCCTGACGTCGTGGTCGGTTGCACTGGTGGGGGCTCCAATTTCGCCGGCATCGCCTTCCCGTTTCTTGGCGCGCAGTTGCGCGGCGGCCGCCAGGTTCGGATCGTCGCCATCGAACCGGCGGCCTGTCCCAGCCTGACCCGCGGCCCCTACGCCTACGACTTCGGCGACACCGCGCACCTGACCCCGCTGACCAAGATGCACACCCTGGGCTCGACCTTTACCCCGCCCGGCTTCCATGCCGGTGGTCTGCGCTATCACGGGATGGCGCCGCTGGTCAGCCACGTCAAGGAACTGGGTCTGATCGAGGCCCGCGCCTACCACCAGACCGCCTGTTTTGACGCTGGCGTTCTGTTCGCCCGCGTCGAGGGCATCCTGCCGGCGCCGGAAGCCAACCACGCGGTCAAGGGCGCCATCGACGAGGCGCTGCGCTGCAAGGAGGAAGGCGTCAGCCGGGCGATCCTGTTCAATCTGTGCGGCCACGGTCATTTTGACATGCAGGCCTACATGGACTATCTCGCCGGCAAGCTGACCGATCAGGATTACGACGAGGCCGAACTGGCGATGGCGCTATCCGGGCTGCCGTCGGTGACGGCGGCTTGAGCCTTCCCTCTCCGCCGTCGGGAGAGGGATCGGAGTGGGAAAAAGTCAGCGCAGCGTCTTCAACCAAAACACCATCGGTTTCAACGACTCCGTAGCCTCGTCCAAATCTCGCCACGAGAACGTGGCGCGCAATTCTGGATGCTTGACGAACCCCTGCCGGTTCCAGAGCGCATCCAGCGGCACGTAACCCGCCGGCCGGCGTGGATGGTCGGCGGGACGCTCCACCGCGCAGAAGCAGGCGACATCGAAATGGCCCAGTTCACGAACGTGCGCTTCGCGCTCCTCGAAAAACCGTTTTCCCAGTCCCCTCCCCCGATATTCCGGCAGCAGGACCGACTCGCCGTAATAGAAAATCCGCGACGGGTCGCAGCCGCGTGCCAGAAACGGCTCGATCACGTTCGGCGTTTCGGCTTCCAGCGGTAAACCGCTCGACGCCCCCACCGTTCGGTCGCCGTCACAAACCACCACCATCACGCTGTCGGGGGCGTCCACGTAGGTCTTCAGATACTTTTCCTCGTAGGCCGCGCTGCCTTCGTAAAGATAGGGAAATTCCCGAAACACCTGGATGCGCAACCGGGCCAGCTCCGGCAACCAGGGATGGATCGCGGCGCCGGAAAAACGGTGGAGGCGAAGGGAATCGGACATGGAAAATCTCCTCCGGTCAACAGCAGGATCGGACATCATTGTTCCACGAAAAACGCCCGCACCCGCTCCAGCCGGCGCGTGCGCGGCATTGGCGGCAGGCTGTCCAGAAACGCCCGCCCATAGGATTTGGTCAGCAGGCGCGGGTCGCAGAGCATCAGCACCCCCCGGTCGCTTACATCCCGGATCAGCCGGCCCACGCCCTGCTTGAGCGCGATCACCGCCTGCGGCAACTGATAGCTTCGAAACGGATCCTCGCCATGCTGGCGCAGGGATTCGATCCTGGCCTGCAACACCGGATCGCCGGGCGAGGCAAACGGCAGGCGGTCGATGATCACGCACGACAGCGCCTCGCCGCGCACGTCCACCCCCTCCCAAAAACTTGCGGTTCCCAGCAACACCGCGTTGCCCAGGGCGCGAAACTCCCGCAACAGCGCCGCCTTCGGCGCCGCGCCCTGCACCAGCAACGGATAATCGAGCCGCCCCGTCAGCCCTTCTTCCGCCTCGCGCAGGGCGCGGTGACTGGTAAACAACAGAAACGCCCGTCCCCGGCTGGCCCGCAATACCGGCAACACGGCTTCCAGCAATGCCGCCGTGTAATACGGCGAGACCGGCTCCGGCAGGCCGGGTGGGTGATAAAGCAACGCATTGCGGGCGAAATCGAAGGGGCTGTCCAGGCGCAGCGCCGCGTAATCCCGCGCCCCCAGCCGCGCCGCGAAGTGTTCGAAACTTTCCCCCACCGCCAACGTCGCCGAGGTGAAAATCCACGCGCCAGGCCCCCCCTCCATCCGGGTTTGGAACGCGGGAGCGATATCGAGCGGGGTCAGGCTCAAGGTGAAGCCGCGTCCCCGGATTTCGAACCAGCGCACGATGTCGGGATCGCGTTCCGGTCCGGTCACCGCCGCCAGGCGTTGCCTCAAGTCCTCGGCGCGGCGGCGACAGCTCTCCAACCCCTTGCCGCGCTGGGCCGCTTCCTTCAAGGCTTCCCCCAGCCGGTTCAGGGCCTCGGTCAACTGGCTGACAGCTTCCCGCACCGCCGATTGGTCGGCAACCTCCCGCCACGGCGCCCGGCGTTCCGTCGTCCCCAACGCCTCCCGCAGCACCGGCTCGACCGCCGCCAACGCTTCGGCGCGGTTTCGCAATTCGGGAAAATCCGCCGCGTCCCGCGCCTGTTCCACCACCGTATCCCGCGCCAGTTCGGTCAATTGCCGACCGCTCAGCGAACGGCCGAAAAAGTGCGTGGCGATATCCGGCAACTGGTGCGCCTCGTCGAAGATGACCGCTTCCGCGCCCGGCAGCAACTCGGCGAACCCGGTTTCCCGGAGCGCCAGATCGGCGCAAAACAGATAATGGTTGATCACCAGCACATCCGCCGCCAGCGCGTCGAGCCGCGCCTTGGCGAAAAAGCAGTCCTCCAACTGGGGACAATCCTGCCCCAGACAGTTATCCACGGTGGAGGTGACGCGCGGCCAGAGCGCCGACGTTTCCGGAACGTCGACGATATCGGCGATGTCGCCGCTCCGGGTACGACTGGCCCAACGGCGGATGCGCTGCAACTCAACGACTTGCGCGCGCGAGGATAACCGTCCCTCTTGCTCGACCAGTTGCAAGCGATACCGGCATAAATAATTGCCGCGTCCCTTCAACAGCGCCACTCGGGCCGCGCTTTTCAATGCCCGGCGCACCACCGGCAGATCCTGGTGATAAAGCTGATCCTGCAGATGGCGGGTGCCGGTGGAGATGAGGATCCGCGTCCCGGACAACAGCACCGGCGTCAGATAGGCGAAGGTCTTGCCGGTGCCCGTGCCGGCCTCGACGATCAGCGAGCCGCCATCCTCCAGGATAGCATCGACCGCTTCCGCCATCCGCTGTTGCGGCAGGCGCGGGGCGAAGCCGGGGATGTGCCGGGCCAAGGGGCCCCCCGGCCCCAGCAATTCGGCCACGCCCACGACGACGTCCGGTGACCGCGACCGTTTCAGCGCCCGAACTGCGTGGCCCGAGCCTCGGCTTCCTCGGCGCCGGCGGCGTTGCCGGCGGCCTTGCGGGCAGACGCGATGACCTTCCAGTTGCGGGACTGCAAGCCCCGGTTGCCACTAGCCAGGCTGTTGGACTTGCTGGCCAGCGACTCGGCCTGCTGGTACTGCCCTTGATGCAGGCGGATCTGAGCCAGGTCGTGCCAGATGCCGGCGTTGCGCGGCTCGATCCGCAGCGCCCGCTCCAACGCGGCGCCGGCCTTGTCCAACTGCTTGCTCTTGACGTATTTGTCGGCGCTTTCGAGCAGCGCAGCCACCGCCTGGTTGCCCTCGCGGGTAATCTCCGCCGGCGGCAATTCAGCCGGTGGCGCGGCGGGTGGCGGGGACGGGCGGGGAGGCGGCTGAATCGGTTCCGGCTCGGGCTCCGGCTCGGGCTTCGGCGCGACCGCCGGCAGCGGGGCCAACGCAACCGCCGGCTTGCTGGGCGCGGGCGCGGCGGCGGGCGTCCGCGGCACCACCGGCTGTGGCTCGGGCAACGCGCCCGGCGCGGGCCGGGTCGAGTACCGCTCGTCCGCGGGCGGATAAGCCGGCCCCGGCCGACCGTACTCGTTCGCCGGGGCCGGATAGGGTTGGGGCGACGACGAATAGGGCGTGGCGGCGCCCGGCGGATAGGCCGGCTGCCGGTAGTCGCCACTCGCGGTCGATGGATAGGCCGGCTGCCGATAATCGTCGGCCGCGCTCGGTGGATAGGCCGGTCGCCGGCCACTCCCTTCCACCGGATAAGACTGCGCCGACCCACCATAGGGATCGGAGGCGTATTCCCGCGGCAGGAGCGGATCTTCCTCGGGTAACTGCCCCACATCCGCCGGGGGCGCGGGCCGCCGCGTGGAATAGGCCGGTGGACGGCGCGCGCTGCGATCCACCACCGGCGCCTTGGCGGACGGCGTCCGGTTGGCGGGTTGCTGCGAATAAGGCGCCGTCGTGCAAGCCGTCAGCGCCAGCGCCAGCGCCACCAGGCCAATACTCGGTTTGATCGGTTTGAACTGTATCTTCATCACTTCCCCCATGGGGTCCAGCGCTGTCCGGGCGGCAGTCTCAAACCCCAATGCCATCGATCGTCGGTTGAACTTTACATTTTCCCCGGTCAAGCCGCCATGCCGAACCGGAGCCGGCCCCCCTTGTCCCCATTCCGCCGATTCGTCTCGACACGGCGGCTAGCCGCCTTAAAGGAAGACGAAACGCTCGGCAAAGCGTTCGGGGTCACCCACCCCGCCGATTCGTCTCGACACGGCGGCTAACCACCTTAAAGATTTCTTGGACAGCCTCGCGCAAGTCAATTCGTTGAAAAGGCGCCCTTGCCCATCTTCCATTGGTCAGCGTGAAATTTCCGGGACAGCCGCTCATTCCATCAGGCGCCGAAAGAAACCGCTCATTCCATCGGTATCGTCCGCATCGTCGGCATCGGGCGACCGGGGCTTGGGACGGCGCGGGGCGGGCGGCGCGCACGAGGTGGAGCCGCGCGGTTCGGAGCCGACCAGAAACGGTACCGGCTCGCCGCGCCGACATCCCTCGCTGATCCGCAGGCCGCTGCGCGGTTCCACCCGAATCTCCTCGACATCGGCCGGCGGCGGCGCATCCAGCGGCTCCAGTTTCAACCCCGCCATCAGGTCCATCCACACGCGCAACGCGCCGCTGGCGCCACTCAGTCCGGTCGGCTTGTTGTCGTCGCGGCCCAGCCACACCACGGTCAGCCGGTCGCCACTGAAGCCGGCGAACCAGCTATCGCGATAATCGTCGGTGGTTCCGGTCTTGCCGGCAATGTTCAATTCGGGCGACAGCTTGCTCTTCATGGCGCTGGCGGTGCCGGCCTTGATCACCTGCTGCATGGCGTGGGTGATCAGATAGGCCGGTCCTGGTTCGACCACCTTGACCACGTCCATGGCGTAATGCTGCAAGGCCTGGCCGCTGGCGTTGGTGACCTCGCGGATGGCGCGCAGGGGAATGCGGAAGCCACCGCTGGCGATGGTCGCGTACACCTGGGCGATCTCGAAGGGCGACGCATCCAGCGCGCCCAGCAACAACGCCGGATAGGGTTTGAGCGGGTGGTCGAAGCCCAGACGCTGGAGCATTTCGACCACCTTGATGACGTCCACGTCCAGGCCCACCCGAACCGCTGGAATGTTGTAGGAACGAGCCAGGGCGTCGCGCAGGGTCACCCGGCCATGGTACCGTTTGTCGTAATTGGCCGGAGCCCAGCGCTTGCCACCGGAGGTATGGACCAGTGGACTGTCGTTGATCGGAGTCATCAGGGTATAGCGATCCGGCTGTTCCAGCGCGGTCAGATACACCACCGGCTTGATCAGGGAGCCAGCCAGGCGCTTGGTGTCGAGCGCCCGGTTGAAACCGACCGTCTTGGGCTCGCGGTCGCCGACCATCGCCAGAACCTCGCCGTTCTGGGTATCGACGACCACGGCCGCGCCCTGCAGTGGCCGCGCCTTGGGCTGACTCTTTTCCAACGTCGGCAGACTGGTCGCCAAGGTGTTCTCGGCGACCGCCTGCACTCGCGGATCGAGGGTGGTGAACACCCGCAGTCCTTCCGACACCAGGTCTTCCGGTTTGTAGTATTGCCGCAACTGACGCTGCACCAGCTCCAGGAAGGCCGGATAGGCGGTGATGCCGCTGGCGGCCTTGGGCGTCACGTCCAGGGGCATGTCCTTGGCGATGGCGGCGTCCTCGGCGCCGATCAGGTTTTGCTCGACCATGACATCCAGCACCAGGGCGCGCCGCTCTTTCGCCGCATCGGGATGCTTGCGCGGGTCGTAGGCGGAGGGACCCTTGACCATCCCCACCAGCAGGGCGATCTGGTGCAAATCCAGATCCTCCAGCGCCCTGCCGAAAAAGAACTGGCTGGCCAGTCCGAAGCCGTGAATCGCCCGGCTGCCGTCCTGCCCCAGATAGATGGCGTTACTATAGGCTTCCAGAATCTCGTCCTTGCCGTAGCGAGCGTCGATCAGGATCGCCATCAGGGCTTCGGCGACCTTGCGCTTGATCGAACGCTCGTTGCTTAGAAACAGATTTTTCACCAACTGTTGCGTCAGCGTGCTGCCGCCCTGGACCGTCCGCCCGGCGCGCAGGTTGACCACCAGGGCGCGGAAGATGCTCTTGGGATTGACGCCGGCGTGCTCGAAATACGAGCGGTCCTCGACCGCCAACAGGGTATCCACCAGCGCCGGTGGCAGTTCCTTGCCGTTGAGCAGGATACGGTCCTCGTAATGGGAGGGATAAATGCCGGCGATCTCGGGGGGATCCAGCCGCAACAAGCCGGGCGCTTCCTGGCCATCCAGGCCGACCACGTCGACCAGGATGTTGCCGGCGAACGTCAACCGGACCTTGCGCGCCGGTTCCGCGCCATCCCAGAACGCAAAATCGCGGGTCATGACCTCGAAGACCTCGCCCCGGCGGGCGTAGCCGCCAGGCTTATCCGGCGAATTGCCGCCGCCGGGCGGTGGAACGCAGGCTTCCGGCGTGGGTAGCTTGGGCTTGCGCCTGATCGTCCGTTTGCCGGGTTCGGGCGGCGTGGCCGGTTCCACCGGGCAGTTGACGTCGCGGTAACCCAACAGCTTAAGTTCCTGGGCGAAGGCGTCGGCGCTCAGTGGCATCCCGGCGAACAGTTCCAGCGGGCGGGCGTAGACCTTGGCGGGCAGGGCCCAGCGTTTCCGGTCGAACTCGGTGCGGATGACCCCATCCAGGTACAACATGTAGAGACCCAAACCCGCCGCTCCCAGCAACACACCGCCGAGCAGCAGCGAAAACAGCAGCGAGAACAGCGACCGCAGCAACGGCAACCGTTTTCTGGGACCGCGAGATGATCGAACCTTAGCCATGCCCGTTCCTGCCCAACCCGCCGTTTTCCTCGGCCGGCTTGGCGCGTCGTCGTGATTCTGTCTTATCCTACCGCCCTGTCTTCCCCATCTGGAGCCGGCCGCGTGCCTTCCGCCCACCATCCCCACGCTCAGGCCGCGCTGATCGCGGCGCTGCGACAACCGGAGCGCTATCCGCACCCGGTGGCGACCGTCGAGCACCTACAGACCCACATTTCCCATGTGTTGCTGGCCGGCGACTACGCCTACAAGATCAAAAAGCCCCTGAATCTGGGATTTCTGGATTTTACCAGCCTGGAGCAACGGAAATACTATTGCGAGGAAGAAGTTCGTCTAAATGGCCGGCTGGCTCCGGAAATCTATCTCGACTGCCTGCCCATCGGCGGCGAGCCGGCCAACCCGATCCTGGGCGGCGGCGTGGCCATCGAATACGCGGTGCGGATGCGCCGTTTCCCCCAGGAGGCGCTGCTGGATCGGGCGCTGGCCGCCGGAAGGTTGCAACCGGGCCATCTGGACGCGCTGGCTCGTCAGTTGGCCGACTTCCATCGCGCCATTCCCGCCGCCGATCCCGCCGCGCCGTTCGGCAACCCGGAACGGGTCCGCCAACCGATGCTGGACGATTTCACCTGCACTCGACCGCTGCTGGCCGATCCGGCCGACCGCGAGATTCTGGCCGCCGTGGAGCGCTGGACCCTGGCCGCCACCGAGCGATTGTGGCCGCGCCTGGCCGAACGCAAGGCCGGCGGCTGGATTCGCGAGTGTCATGGCGACTTGCATTTGGGCAACATGGTGCTGACCGACGCCGGGCGGATCGTGGTCTTCGACTGTATCGAGTTCAACGACGATTTCCGCTGGATCGACGTGATCAACGACCTGGCTTTTCTTACCATGGATCTGCGCTTCCGTAGCGTCGGCGGTTTCGCCCAGCGGCTGCTCAATACCTATCTGGAGTACAGCGGCGACTTCGCCGGCATGGCGCTGCTGTCCTACTACCAGGTCTATCGGGCGATGGTCCGCGCCAAGATCAACGCTATCCAGGCCAGTCAGAACGGTATCCCGGAACCCGACCGCACCGCCGCTCGCGCGCTGTGCCGCGATTATTTGCGGCTGGCGCTGGCGTTGACCCAGGCACCGGCGCCGTTTTTATTGATCACGCACGGCGTTTCCGGTTCCGGCAAATCGCGGCGAACCGGGCAATTGTTGGAAGGATTTCCGGGCGCCATTCGCATCCGCTCCGACGTGGAACGCAAGCGATTGTTTAGCCTCGGCCCGCTGGACGACAGCGGCTCCACCCTGGGCGAGGGACTTTACACGCCGCAAGCCAGCGCCCGTACCTATCAACGCCTGCATGATCTGGCGGAGGGTTTGCTTGCTGCCGGCTGTCCGGTGCTGGTGGACGCGACCTTCATGAAACGCGCCCATCGGCAACCGTTCCGCGAACTGGCCGGCCGGCATGGCGCGCCGTTCATTCTGCTGGATTGCGTCGCCGATCCCGCTACGTTGCGGGCGCGGGTCGCGGCCCGGCGGGCGCGCGGCGACGACGCCGCCGAAGCCGATGTCGAGGTGCTGGAGCGGCAACTTCAGTACGACGAACCGCCAGGGGCCGACGAAAATCCGCTGAAAACCGATGGCGATAACGACCTGGAGCGACTGCGCGCGGCAATCGCGGCGGCGGTCCACGGGCAACGCGGAAAAAATGGCGAATCCGATTAATACGGTCTGAATCACGGATTCAACGGATTACCGGATTCCACGGAAAAATCCGTGCTATCCGCGTCATCGGTGACAATCCGTGATTCAGACAATTTCTTGATTGCTCGATAGAAGGGGGCACGATGGCGAAATATGACGTGTACGGGATCGGCAACGCGCTGGTGGATATGGAGTACGAGGTTGAAGTGGCCGACCTGGAGACGCTGGGCATCGAGCAGGGCGTGATGACCCTGGTGGACGAGGAATGCCAGTCGCGGATGATGGAGCATCTGGCCGCGCATCCTCACCAGCGCGCTTCGGGCGGGTCGGCGGCCAATTCGATGATCGCGGTCCGCCAGTTCGGCGGGAGCAGTTTCTATTCCTGCAAGGTGGCGGGGGACGATCTCGGCCATTTCTACATGAAGGACCTGATCGAGGGCGGCGTGGACACCAATCACCATACCGAGAGGGAGCCGGGCCATACCGGCCGGTGCGTGGTGCTGGTCACGCCGGACAGCGACCGCACCCTCTGTACCTTCCTGGGGATCAGCGGCGACTTGTCCACCAAGGAACTGGTCGAGGAGGCCCTGCGCAATTCGGCCTGCTTTTACATGGAAGGCTATTTGGTCACCTCGGACACCGCTCGCCAGGCGTGCATCACGGCCAAGCGCATTGCCGAGGAGTCCGGGGTCAAGACCGCCATCTCCTTGTCCGACCCCAACATGGTGCGGCATTTCAAGGCGGGATTGCTGGAGATGATCGGTTCGGGCGTGGACCTGCTGTTCGCCAACGAGGACGAGGCCAGGGACATGGCGGGCGCGGCGGATTTGAACGGCACGGTCGCCTACCTGAAGACCGTCAGCCGGGAGTTCGTGGTCACGCGGGGTTCCAGGGGGGCGCTGGTTTGGGATGGCCGGACGTTGATCGACATCGATCCGGTCAAGGTGGACGCAGTGGACACGGTCGGCGCGGGGGACATGTTCGCCGGGGCGTTCCTTTACGGCCGGGGCCGGGGCTGGGACCATCGCCGCGCCGGGGCGCTAGCTGCGGCGGCCTCGGCTGAGTTGGTGACCCGGTTGGGTCCACGCATGGCGACGGAGGAAACCCGGGCGATTTTGCAAGGCTTGCGATAGCGTAGCTTGAGGAGGGGTGCGCCAGATGACCGAGTCCACGGAAGAAACCCGCGCCCAGCCGGTCGAGGTGACCTGTCCGGGCTGTTTTCACCCGCGCGAGTGGGATGTGGCCGGGGTATGCCCGATTTGCCATTACCGCGCCGGCCTGGAGGGGCGTTCCGCAGCGCTGCTGCCGGTCGGGACCCAATTGAAGGGCTACGTGGTCGGGGAAAAGCTGGGCCAGGGCGGGTTCGGCATCACCTGACTAAGAAGTGGATTTTCGTACTGAATCCGCCACGGGAACGGCCCAGGGCTTG